>JBLRWO010000021.1:0-74007 GCA_047921215.1 Cyclonatronaceae bacterium
CCAGCTTAACGAGTCGATCTTCCAGGCGGTCGATACGTGATAATACCGCACTTTGAAAGGGCTGTTCATTGTCGCGCACGCGTGGCCTTTGCAGGGTAATCGGCCCCTGAGTGGTCTTGAAGCTAACCGGCGTGTAGCCGTTGCGGTAGCCGCGATGATCCCCGTCTTGCCCGTCATTGCGCTGGTACCAGCCGCGGCCTAAAAATTCATCGACCTCCGCTTCGGTGGTTTCCTGAAGGATACGCTCAGCGCCAAGTCGCAGCAGATCTGTTAACAGCTCGTCAGTGGGTTGGCTCCCGTTTAAAAGATTTTCAATCGTTTTGCTCAAGACTTCAGAAGGTTTTACTTTGTTTTTCATGGGTGTTGTCCTATCGGTTTTTGAGGTTATCAGTGGTATGACAACCAAATCTAACCTTTAGGCAGCACCTTTTCTATTTTTACACAAGTATAGGGACATCACCTTCGCTGCATGAAAGAGGATATAAACAGGATGAGATCAACCTGGTTATGTCAAAAGAAACACATGAGAAATACTTTTCGGACAATAAAGACGAGACCGAGCTGGGCAATAAAGCTGCAGCCGGATCGGGTGCAGGCTCAGCAATTGGAGGCACTATAGGCGCTATTGCAGGAATTATCGCGGCTATTGGAACCAGCATTGTAATACCAGGACTCGGACTTGTTGTGGCCGGGCCTATTGCAGCTGGTTTAGCCGGGGCAGGTGCCGGAGGCATTGCAGGCGGAATCATTGGCGCTTTGGTAGGATGGGGTATTCCCAAAGAGCGTGCGAAACTGTATGAGTCAGGTATTAAAGATGGCCATATAGTTTTGGGTGTAAAGCCCAAAAATGATGACGATGCAGAATACTTCGAAAAAAACTGGCAGGAAAATGATGCCCGTGAAGTTCACAGATAGCATCTGATTAAGAAAAAAAGGAAGAGGGTATTAAAACCTGATTCCTTTTTTTTATTTTTTTTGGGAAGTGATAGGTATATAAAAATCATAGAAATAAGATCATGGAAAAAGAGAAAACATTCGACGCATTAAACAAGCTTGTCGAAATTAACAACGACAGAATTGAAGGTTACGAAAAAGCTTCTGAAAACACTGAAGAGAGAGACTTACAAGAGCTGTTTTCAATGTTTAAACAAACCAGCAGGAAATGTCAGCGGGAGTTAATAAGCGAGATCAGCAAATTGGGTAAAAAACCTACTGTAGGAACAACTACATCAGGTAAATTCTTCAGAACCTGGATGGATGTAAAATCCGCCCTCACAGGAAAAGACAGGAAGGCTGTTCTCAACTCATGCGAGTACGGCGAGGAGAATGCAGATAAAACATATCAATCGGTACTGGATGATGAATCGGAGTATCTGAACCATGAGCAGCAGTCGATGATCAGAGAGCAGCAGAAAATGCTCAAGGCTGATCAAGGTAAAATAAAATCGATGCTGAACAAGCTGGAAGAAGCGCCAGAGTATTGATGGATATTCAAGAGTTGAAGCACGGTTAATAAACCGTTAACGTGCCCGGCTCCGGTAGCAGGAAAAAAATAAAGCCGACTAACCAGGCGATCTGTACCTCAATGCCGCATAACATTAACTAACGAAACTTTCCCGGTGGTCTGAACATTGGGGAGTACTTCAATATATATAACAGGTTATTGTGTTTTACCCGGATCCGTTAATTGTTATTCCCCTGTTAAATCCGGCACAAAAAAAAACGGACACCTTCCGGTGCCCGTCTCAGATTGCAATTCTTCTGTCTGATGTTTTGTCTGACGTCTGATGTCTGGGTCAGTTATCAGTTATCTGTTTGTCGATGACGTTTGGCCGGTCATTATAGTTCCCGGTTCATTAACGGTGTTATCATCGAGGTTAATTGATGCCTGACTGAACATCCTCCCGTTCAGTTGTGCCCCTTTTTCAAGAGTGATCTCATTCATTGACAGGATGATGCCTTCAAAAAGTGCATTCTTGCCGATGGTTACTTCGCCTTCTACATACCAAAAGATATTTTCGGCCCGGGCTCCATTGGCTAAAGTAAACACGGTATTTTCATCTACAGTTAGATTATTACCTACTTTGAAGAGCCACACATCATTTTCGCTGCCCGAAAGAGTAACATCAGACATTATATGGAGGGAGTCACTCCACTCATATACTCCGGCGGTAAGCACAGAATCCTGAAAATGTTCATTCTTGTTACCAGTTGCATCATTACCATTTTGCAATGATGCATCACTATAAGCAGACATCATATCTTCGATGGCTTCACTGACATCAGCAGAGGTTGTGTCGCTTCTGTTCGATTGCAATACCAGGACCTCTCCGGGTACTCTCCGCCGTACTGAATCGGTAAACACTTTCTCTTTTTTAATCTTGTTGGCTACAGATCCTTCTCCGGTGTGACCTTTAATCCTGGAGTCTGATTCATTATTAATAGTAGTTTTTGCAAGCATTACAAATTGACCGGCTTTACCAAGATCAATCATGGTTGATTTACCTTTCAGCGTAGAATCTGAAGTGTTTTCACCGTATTCGTATCTGTTCATGTCAAAGTTGACATTTTGTTTATCAGAGTAGGTCGAGCGGTCTGAGTAGGTCGAACGGTCAGAGTAGGTTGAATCAGATTTACCTGTGGTTGTAAAACTCCAGGTGTGTTCGTTTTCCAGAGCAAGGTTCGCCGAGCTTTTTACACCAGTTGTTACAGTAACGGTGTACAGGGTACCCTTTTTTAAATCCCTGTTCGGTGTGAAAACAGCAACGTTATTCGAATAACTGAAGGTGCCTTCTACTGTATTTTTATCAGATTTCCGGCTTTTTTCATAATCTTTTTTTCCAGAATCTTTACGTGCTGTCCGGTCTTTCATTTGATGATCCATCATTTGATCATGCTCCATTGTATTGCCATGCATTTCTTTCATTTTATGCATTGAATCTGCAACGTTGGCTTGCAGCTGTAAAGTAGTTTCGTTTATAGTTGTCTCATCCATCACACTGCTGAATGTGATCTCGATAACACTATTCAGTTCAACATTCATATCACCACTGGCGGGAGATGTTGTTAAAATGACGGGTTTTTCTGTCTCTGGGTTAACAATTGTGGTTGTGTCCTGTGCTATTGCACTGGCAGCAAATCCGGTGAACAACAGGGCTGTAAAGGTGATGCTTTTAAGAAACTGTTTATGTGCTCTCATGATTTTAGTATTAAATTTGTATGAAGTAGATATCATGCCTTCAATATGCTTTTTAATTGTCCGGGAGTTGTTACAGCATCCTGTTTATGTGTTGCAGATATCATTGTAGGTTACTTCAGATCACAAATCCTTCCCCACCAGACCTGTGATATATGTAACACTTTTATCCTAGCACATAATACATGTGTGCCTCAGTGTTCTCAATTTAGTACTACGAAGAGCCATATTCGTTGTGGTATAGCAAAATTAAATAAGGGGAATTATGAAACAAACAGTTGGCAGTATATTGAGTGTAGTTGGATTGATTGGCGTCATATTTTTCGGAATTCAATACCTGAACGATTCTGAATCTTTTTCACTATTCGGAGCCGATATCGCTGTTAGTACTGGTGACTATGTTCCGATTCTGATATCACTGGTCGTGCTTATTGTGGGCGTAGTTATTTATCGGACCAAGTAGTCCGGAAGGGCTCGGTAAAAAAGGTTCAGACGGAAAAGCAAAACAACACATCGCGCTAACCCGACGCCTTTAACGGGCCCGGGATTTATCAGGTTATGCATGAATACGCAAGAGGTGTACGTACCCATCCAGTCTGCTCAGGCTCCCGGTTACATTTGGAAATACCGGTCTTGGATATGAGCTCATCAATGGAAAGCTGCATGGGGAACCGGACGTCTATCCCTATTATAACGAATGTTCAAAAGAGGATTATCTTGACGAAGTCCTGTCATATCAGAACCAAAAAGGAGAATCTCCTGCCTCAATGTTATGCGTAAGGGGTATTGAGATAAGGATAGAGCCCGGCGATATGGTCTGTTTTCCAAACACAACGGGGTATAGGATGCATTTAAAAGTATCCATGCGGGCAACTACATCAACCAGTGACAAGTTGCTTGTCACATCCAGAATAGTGTTGCCCGATTGGGGCAAAATTTGGGGCTACCGATGACAAGTTGCTTGTCACATCCCCAATAGTGTTGCCCGTTTAGGGCAAAATTTGGTGCTACCAGTGACAAGTTGCTTGTCACATCCAGAATAGTGTTGCCCGATTGGGGCAAAATTACGTGCTCACCATGACGGGGGGATTTACTTCACTAACGTCATCTTTCTCGTAAACACCTGATTACCCGCATTCATTCGGATGAGGAAGATTCCACTTGGCAAATCGGATGCATTAAAAGCAACGTTATGTACACCCGATGAATAGGTTTCATTAACCAGATCCGCAATACGGCGTCCCAGTACATCAAATACGTCTATCCTCACATTTCCCGGCTCCGGCACCGTAAAGGTAATCGTTGTAGCAGGATTGAATGGATTCGGGAAGTTTTGTGCCAGTGAATAACTGTTTATCAGTCCAATATTTCCGCCTGAACTGGTGGTCCGCATCAGCTCAAAATCAGCCACATGCGGCAGATGATCCGATGCCACCTGCGTATCGCCGTAGTACAGACCGTAGAGTGCCCGCTGGTCGACCGACATCTCCTCGACCTGGAGGGTGTACCTGTTTTTCAGTGTGAGTGTACTGCCTGTGTAGAAGATGTAATCGAGTTTACCGGGGCTGAATCCACCATTATCGTTACGCCACGTGTAATGCATACGCTTCTCTGTCTGCCGGGCGTGCACGCGTTTAAATCCCGATCCGTCCCAGTCGATGATATCGTTCTCGATGGCGGCGAGCTGACCGCTGCTGCCCACCAGGTTGAAATCGCCGGCAAGGATAATGGGGGTGCCTTCGGGAAGGTGCAGCAATCCGCCTTCTTCACGGGCGTTGTCAATGAAATTAGCCAGTGCGGCGATTTCATTCCAGCGGTTATTTTCACCACCGGCACAACAGCGCAAATGGATGTTTATCAGCATCAGGTGGGTATTGTGCGACTCCTGAAGGTCGAACAGTGTTGCCGTTAACCGGTGCCCGTCACTTTGCTGTTCACCCACCAGGATGTGCCAGGAATCGAGTACGGGATATTTGCTGACGGTGACGTTGCCTCTGTCGAGCTTTATGGCTTGCCATTGGGCGTCATCACCACTGGGCAGCAGCGTCTCCACACGCTGAGCCGTCTGCTCAGCATTGTGATCCCATATCTCCTGGAAGGCGATGATGTCCGGGTCGAGCGCTTCCAGAATGCGCCGGTACTCATCGGTGAACTGCTCGTTGAACAGTTTGTCGTTCCAGGCGTTGAAGGCAAGCACACGCAGATCGGATGCATCGAACCGGCCGAGCGGGATCGGCTCGGGAGCGGGGACGGGTTCAGGATCGAATACATACACGCCCACCGCGTGTGAACCACCGTCGCCCAACAGGTGGATGGCTAAGGTATCGGCCTGAAAGAGCGGGTTGGATTTGTCAGGCTGCGTATCCCGGCCGATGGCGATCTCAAAGGTGCTCGAGGTAACCGTTGGGGCGGTCCGCAGCCGGATGTCAGCGAACTGTATGGAATGCGATGCCGATCCGGCATGGAAGGATCCCCGGCGGCGGCCGAATTCCCAGCGGAGCTCCGCTCCGGTATTGCCGGCATCATATCCGGTGGTGATGTTGTTGTCGGAATCGATGAGCAGTACAAGCGGGTTGTTTTCGAGCAGGGTGATTTCACGGTCCAACACTATTTTCAGGAACAGGAACCGGTCGTCGTTCGCCGCCCGGATGCGCTTCACATGAATACCATTGGGCGCAGGGGCACCTTGATCGATTTCAAATAATAGGGCAGCGTTTTCCCAGTCGTCGAATTCGCCGTCGATCAATATGGGCAGCGACTGGGCGGATAACAGGGTGGAGGTGAGAAAGAAGAGAAGTAACAGGAGCAGTAGCGGTTTTTTCATGCTGTGAATTAATTCTGCGGATTTGTGGTCATTTGGAATGAGGGGAAGATGCGACCATTCTATCTTTTTTTCGCCTTTAATTTCGCAAGATTCTTTTAGGAATTGAAATCTTGGGCAATTCCACCACCAATCCCTTCCTGAGGTATTTTTCAAGGCAATGACTTTAGAGCAGAATAGCACCATTTAACCACTTATGTAGGAACATACTGAATTTTACAGGAGGAATAGGATCAATCTTTCGAAAAGAACGGTTCTCCAATAACTTTAAATCGGTTCGTGGAGGGCTGAGAAAAATAACCGGTAAGAGCGGACCGTGAAATAGTAGACTAATGGATACTGGCAATAAAAAAGGCATCCGGCAACATGCCGGATGCCTGTAATCAGACCGGAAAAGTCAGAATTTATATCTATTTAACCAGGACCATCATCCTCGAAGTCCGGAAACTGCCCGCCGAGATCGCATATATGTATACGCCCGATGGAAAAGCGGCGGCATCGAACCGTGCTTCAAACCGGCCGGCCCCCTTGTGCTCGTTGACCAGAATCGCTACCTCCTGTCCCAGCATATTATAGACCGACAGGCGGACCGGTGATGCTTCGGGCAGGGCATAGGTGATCACGGTTGCGGGGTTGAACGGGTTGGGATAATTCTGCCCGAGTTCAAACGCATCCGGCAGTTCTGTTTCCGTATCCGGTGATTCGCTGAAGTCAGCTTGTATCTGGTCTTCAGAATCAGACCCGGCAGCATCACTGACCGAGGCGGCGAGCACCGGTTCGCAGGATTCGGCTGAAACGGTATAGACCGGGTCATCGGCGATTGCCATACTTCCCGGACGTTGTGATACCGGTACATGAACCTCGTAATTTGTGAAGCCTACGTTTCCGCTGGCATCCATTAGCTCGAGCCGGAGCGTATATACGCGTCCATTAGCAGTACCATCCCTTTCTGCCCGGAGCTGAACGGTATTACAGCTACCGCCAATGACCATATCATCGACTGTATTTCCGTCCTCCTCACCATTTTCAGGCTCGTCGCTTGTTACCGAAACAATTACAACGTCCTCAGGTGTGAGGGTTTGATCGCAAAAGTCGCCGACCTCAATGTCAAGATCTGCGAGAGCGAGCGTCCGGTAGTCGTGTTTCGGGCTCCACAGAACCATGGGTTCACTATTCACGGTGATGGTTGGCGGGGTTGTATCAACCACATTTACTGTACGCTTTTCGGTGACTGAATTCGTGCTTGCATCGGTTCCGGTGTAATCCACCTCATAATCACCTGGGGTGTGGGTATCCACATCGGAAGCATCGATAACAAGTACCGGATTCGGGTCGCAAATGTCAGAAATCGTAGCCCCGAATTCCACATAGTCATCCACACCGCATTCAAGCGTGACCGGATCGTCGCCCAGCAGGGTAACGACGGGTGGAGTGGTGTCCTCTATGGTGATGGTCACGTTATCTGTATCGCTCAGGCCGTCCGGGTCGGTAACTGTAAGTGTGACCACGTGAACCCCAAGCGACAGGGTAACGTTTGCCGTCGGGCTGGCCGACGGCCCGGCAATCACATCCGCTCCGATACGCCAGGTATAGGTAAGCGGATCACCGTTATCGTCGAAAGAACCCGAGCCATCGAGCGTTACTTCTGCGCCGTCGAAACAATCGCATTCAACGGTCTGGTCTGCCCCGGCATCAGCAACCGGCGGCACGTTGATGATTTCCGCGATGGCCAGGCGAAGGTTAGGCAACGGCCCGATGTTTTCGCTGGTGTCGCCACCCTGTGGGGTACCTGTATCCTGCAGAATGGTCAGTACTTCCGAAGCACTCAGAACTGTGCCATGGGCGGCAAAGTTAATACCCTGAAGGTTCAGCACAGCACCCGATACAATTGGTGAGGCACCGGAAGTACCTCCGAAGCCACGGCGATACCAGAAATCTTCATTGTTGGGCTGATCGTGATTGCTATAATGAGTTCCATAACCCGTTGTCATCACATTCTGACCCCAGCCCTGAAGATCGACCCGGCTTCCATAGCTTGAGAAATCTAGCCGTGAACGGGTTGTTGAACTTCCGGCTCCAACTATAATGGCTCCTGAATAATTGTCGGGATCATCGGGGTCAAACCGGCCTTTACAGCCTTCCTGATCAAGATCAACATCTCCATTCCCGGCCGCCTGCACTACGATTATTCCTGCAGCCGTTGCGGTCACAATGGCATCAAATGCGGATTGTATCCACTCAGTGGGCCCCAACCCGGTCTGGTCGCCGTTGCCAGGGCAGGTCAATTCGCATACACAGGTCTGTTGTTCAATCAGGATAACATCACCTGGTTTTCCGTCGGCAGCCGCAAGTGCGATAGCGAGTCCAGGATTGTATCGCTCAATATTGTTTTTGTCAAATGTGGCAGCCGCCGCCAAGCCGACATCGGCTCCCCAGGAAATCCCGGTTACTCCCTTGTCGTCATTATCGCCGACGAGTTCTCCCAGCACGGCTGTTCCATGATCACGGCTGTCATAGGGGTCCCGTTGCGTATGCCCGTCCGGCACGAGGATAGTTACGCCTGCGGCCTTGCTGAGGTCCTCATGGGTCTGATTCCAGCTGTACTCCACATCATAAACAGTAAACCCTGAACCGTTGCCCCCCGGATAGTCCCAGGCATATCGTGCATTTATGCCATTTTGTCCATTTATACCATCGTCAGCTTCCTCCAGATAGCCCTGGAGATCTTCAAACAGCGGGGTGGGTTCATGATCGAAAATTGCCGTTTCCACCGTTTCTTCCACTGGATAGTACGGCGGAGGTGCAGGTACAGGTGCCATTTCGGCAATTTCCACGAATGGCAGAGAAAGAAGTCCAGCAACGAACGCATCCATATCGGTGCCTTCTTTCGCAATAACGCGATACCAGGCTTCAAGGGCGGGCACGGCCCTTCCCGATCTCTGTTGCCCGCGGGCCCGAAGCTCCTGCAACGCGGTGTCCTGAATGGGTATGAGCCGTTCAACCTTCGCGATATCCCGACGGATGGCTGATGACATCAGCTGACCACGGGCCTGTGGTAGCGCGTCTTCTGCGAACCGGACCTCTACTGCAAGTGCAGTATCGAACGTGCCGGGGCGCTGAGCTTCAACCGGTGCGGCGAATAACAGCAAAAGTACTGACAGGGCTATCAGACTTTTAGAACATACCGATCCGGGGAAATGCGGCAGGATCGGGTGACTAAACAGATTATATGTTTTTTTCATGGTGATCTCCTTTAGTGTGATTTCACCGGGATCATAGTTGCCAGCATGTGATCAAAAACCAGATCGTAGTTACTCCGGGAAAGAAGCCGCATTTCAACGATGTGGTTATTCATACCCAGAAAAGCGAAATAGCGCTCGGTTACAGCAGCAGGATCCCGCTTTAATACAGGAATTGGACCATCCGGGTGTTCCACAACCCGCAGTGTGTCATAGGTTACATGAACGGGAAGGGGAGGGCTTACTTCCGGATCAATTATGACAAGATCAATCCTTGCATCATCATTTCCAGGAGGCCGGAACCGGACGGTCCTGCGTTCCTGTTCGGCATACCATGTTGCAGGGTAATCCAGGGTAAAAGAGACATCACCCACGTACAGGTACGATGTCCATTCAGGGTCATCCCCGGATTTGACGCAGGCGTGCATTTCAGCCAGCAAAATAATGATGACCGGCAGGCAGAGCGTAAGTTTATTGTTCAGCATGGCGGAATACATAAACCACAATTCTTTTGACGGTTGATTTGGAAGGGATTTTCTAACCTAACTACACCTAAAAAGACTCGGGAGATATGTAACATGCACCATACGCCGATCAGCTTACGCAAAAACACGGCAACTCCGTTTACGGTAACCAGATTGTCTATCATATGAACCTTCCCTTTTTCCGGTAGCTAACCGGGCTAACAAGCTGTCTTTAATTTAAAAGAAATTTAGTTAAGCGCAAGTTCTTTATTTTAAGCCGTACTTCATTTCATTCCTTTAATCACTGCCTGAACCCCGTCAGGCCGGGATTCGCTGCTTACGCTGCCGGAAAAACCCGCCCGCAATTGAGCGGTTCATCAGCCGGCAAACCGGGCACGATACGTCATCTTTTTTTCCGCGCCGGAATTGGTGATATTGCATTTTCAAATTATCGCTTGCCCGGCGATGAGTCTGTCAGAAACCTATACTGTAAGCGGCAACTATTATGAATACATTAACGGAAATGGCGACACGGTGCAGGTGGGGGTTGGCTCTGATGTGTGTGCTATCTTTTCAGTTCTTTTTTCTCTTCCCGTTGTTCAATGCCGGTATAAACGCCCAGCAGATATCCATCAGCCGGATCGACCAGATGCCCGATTTCCCCTCGCCCTACCAGATGCGCAACTGGAAACAGGTGACCATCGGTTACGATGCCTATGTTTTTGATTACACCAAAACGGGCGAACACCTGCCGCTGCTGTTCTGGCGCAACAATACGGTGAATTACCCTGGGGATGTGAGCTTCGGGCTGCACACGGTTGTTGGCACAAATTCCCCCACCTCGGGCGAGGCGATCAACGTGATTCCGGCACTGATCGGCGCCACCCTGGTTGGCATCGACAAAAGCGATCAGAACGGCTACAACTGGGTGAGGATGGCCCGCGAATATTTCAACAACCGCCCCGAGGAGATGGTCTATCTGAACCACCCGTCCACCGAAAGCGGAGACGACTGGTGGTACGACTCCATGCCGTCTGTGTTCTTCTATCAGCTGTACGATCTCTATCCCGATACCGACGACTTCGACTACCAGCTGCGCAGCGTGGCCAGCCAGTGGCTCCGCGCGATTGAAACCATGGGAGGCAGCGCCGCTCCGTGGACCGTGCCTAATATGGATTACCGCGGATGGTATCTGTCGACCATGCAGCCGTTTACAAGTGGTGTCAAGGAACCGGAAGCGGCCGGCGCACTGGCGTGGATGCTCTACCATGCGTATAAGGAGACCGGCGAGGACCGCTACAGACTCGGCGCGGAATGGGCCATGGAGTTCCTGAACGCTTACCCCTCGAACCCGTCGTACGAACTGCAGCTGCTCTATGGAACCTATATCGCCGCGAAAATGAACGCTGAACTCGGTACGGAGTTCAACGTCGAAAAGATGGTGAACTGGACCTTCGACGTGGGCCCGCTCCGCCAGTGGGGATCGATGGTCGGAACCTGGGGCGGGCTTGATGTTTCAGGCCTGATCGGCGAGGTGAACGGCTCGAACGACTACGCATTCTCTATGAACACGTTCCAGCAGGCCGGTGCGCTGCTGCCGCTGCTGCGCTATGACGACCGCTTCGCCAACGCCCTGGGCAAGTGGATGCTCAACGCGGCCAACGCATCCCGCCTTTACTACACAGAATACCTGCCGCTGTTCAAACAGGACAGTGACGAGTGGGCCACGGTGTACGATCCCGAATCCCTTTTTGCGCATGAAGCTCTGCGGCAGAACAGATCCGGCGCCGCGCCTTACGCCACCGGCGATGCCATGGCGGGCGGCTGGGGCGCAACGAACCTGACACTCTACAGCTCGTCGCACGTCGGTATGTTCGGCAGTATTATCGATACCACCGATGTGGAGGGCATCCTCAAACTGGACCTGCTGAAGACCGATTTCTTCCGGGATGAGGCCTATCCCACCTACCTTGTCTACAATCCGTACGATGTTGACCAATCGGTTACGCTGGATGTAGGCGCCGGAAGCGTGAGCCTGTATGAAACCACAACCAACACGTTTCTCGCTTCGGGCGTATCGGGCGAGGTGCAGGTGAATGTTCCGGCCCTTGGTTCCTACATATTGGTCTACACGCCGGCCGGCGGCACCGTCACCTACGAATACGACCGGATGCTGGTTGATGGCATAATCGTCGACTATATGTCGGGACAGGGCGTGGCGAACTATCCGCCGCGCATCAAAGGCCTGGCGGCCGCATCGGCTCAGATCGTACCGGACGGCTCCACACAGATTTATGCAACCGCCACCGACCGCGACGGTGATGAACTGACGTACAGCTGGGCGGCCAATGGTGGTGAACTGACCGGGGATGGTCCTGATGTTACATGGACCGCGCCGGGCACCACCGGCACATTCTCCATCGAGGTGCAGGTGAGCGATGGGTCAGGAGATCCCGTAACCGGCTATATCCAGATTGCCGTGTCGGAAATCGCCAACGTCGCACCTGTTATCAATGAACTGAAGGCCGAACCCCGGAAAGTCGACCTCGGAGGCACATCCGCCCTCGAATGCCTGGCCACCGACGAAGATAATGATGACGGAGATCTGACCTACGAATGGTCTTCCGACAACGGATTGATTGTCGGAACCGGCCCTGCGGTTGAATGGACGGCCCCTCAGATGGATGGCAACTATTACATCACCTGCCTGGTGAGTGATCCGGAGGGTGCCACTGCCACCGACAGTATCGCCGTTTCCGTGAGGGACTTTTCGGTTATACAGTCCGGAAACCTGATCCTTCACCTTCCTTTTAACGGAAACAGCGACGACGCAAGCGGCAACAACCATGCGGTTACCCTGGATGGTCCTGTTCCGGCCACCGACCGTTTGGGAGTGACTGATGGTGCCTACCGCTTCGACGGGATCAACGATTTCATGCGCGTGGCCAACTCGGCTCCCCTGAATTTTTCGGATGCCATTACGCTCAATTTCTGGATCACCTTCGACCGTTTCTACGAACGTGAACAGTTCCCGATCTCGCACGGCAGCTGGGATAACCGCTGGAAAGTATCCCTGTCGAACAACAAAATCCGCTGGACGATCAACACCACGGGCGGCATCACCGATATCGATTCCGAGACTACGGTCGAGCGCCTGAAATGGTACAATGTTACCGCCCTGTATTCCGGCGATGACATGGAACTGTACATCGACGGCAAGCTCGAGGCCTTCAAATACTGGAGCGGGAGCATCAATCCCTCGCCCGTTGACCTGACCATTGGCCAGATAGTTCCGAACAACAACCAGTACAATTACAACGGCAAGCTCGACGACATCCGCCTGTACGATTACGCCCTGCCGTATGAGGAAATTCAGCGGCTGGCTTCTGTGACCACCTCGGTGGAGGACGGCCGCAGTGAGCTGCCCCGGGAAACATACCTGTACCAGAACTATCCGAACCCGTTCAACCCGACAACCGTTATCACCTTCGACCTGAAAGAGGCCGGGGATGTGAGCATCCGGGTGTTCAATATGCTGGGACAGGAGGTAGGAAACCTGGTGCAGGAACGGATGAGCGCAGGTTCACACACCATTCCGTTCAACGCGTCGGCACTTTCGAGCGGCATGTACGTGTACCGGCTAAGAACCGGCAGCGTTGTGCAGACACGCAAGATGATGCTGATCAGGTAGCGTGAACAGCCAGGTATGTGCCTTGCCGGGTAATGGTAATTCACCTGTTCTGAGCCCTGTTTGCCCTTCCGGCCACGCCCGGTAAAGCCGCCCGGCATTTTGCGATCGTATTTTTGGGTGCGGTGATAACGTATATACATGGTGACTGATATGAGAATCGGGTTTGATTTTAAGGACGGGTTTTACAGGGCGGTTTTGCAAATTTATGTCCATATTACAGATGTGAATAGTGTAAACATCCCATTGATCAACCCGTTATGAACGTTAAGCTGCTGCTAGTGATCGCCTGTACCGTCCTGTTAACTGCCTGCACCGGTCCGTCCGGAGAAACGGCAGAAGAGCCCGCGGAGGAGAAAAAATCCGCTTTTGAACTGCCGGAAGAGCAGGAGGCCTTCTGGCAGAATATCCGCCGTCACTGCGGAAATGCCTACGACGGCAAACTGGCCGATGCCACACCGCACTACCAGGGCTTTTCGGCGGATCGCATAACCATCCATTTTCGCAACTGCCCGGATACCCTCACGCATATATCGCTTCACCTCGACGACAACCACTCCCGGAATCTGATGCTGACCAACATGCGGGGAGCACTGCGCCTGAAGCACGACCACCGCAACCGCGACGGCACCGAGGAGGTGATTACGCAGTATGGCGGTGATGCCCCGAAGCCGGGGCTGGAAACCCGCCAGATTTTCCGGGCCGACAACCACACTGCGTACATCCTGCCCGAGCGGGCCGACAATTTCTGGTTCCTCGACCTGATGGACGAAAACACCCTGGCCTACGGGGTTCACTGGCCCAAACACGGCCATTCGATCCGCATGGAGTTCGACCTGTCGGCCCCGGTTGAGCCCCCGCCCGCACCCTGGGGGTATTGAGTTCCCTGAATTATCGGCCATGCGGAGTAATTACGGATTCAAGTATAATGCAGCGTAAATACTGATTTTTCTGTGTTCCCCCCTACAACGCTATCATCACCATCACACTGTACATAACCGCTGCAAGCCCAGCTGCCAGCAGCGCCAAACCGAACTGGGTATAGACGTGGTCCATCATATCGCATCCTGTGGCCAGCGACGACAGGATGGTGGTGTCGGAGATGGGCGAACACTGATCGCCGAATACCGCTCCCCCTGTTACCGCCGCAAAGCACAGGGTGATGAAGAAGGGATCGGGCATCACGGCCCAGGCCAGCGGCATCGCCACCGGAAACACCACCGCATAGGTGCCCCAGCTGGTGCCGGTCGAGAAAGCGATCAGCATGCAGATGCCCATCAGCAGGCCGGGCAGTAACACCGGGCTGAGCGCGCCCGCGGCCACCTCCACCACGTAATTGGCCGTGCCCACGGCATCGGCCACGCTTTTGAAGGAGACCGCAAGTGCCAGGATGATCGCTCCGATCGTAACACCCTTGCAGCCGTCCAGGAAACCGTTCATAACCACGGCCAGCGGCATCCCCTTGATCAGCGCCACAAAGATGGCAGCAAGAACGGCCAGGAAAAACGCTTCGGCAATGAGCAGCATGGGGCTTGCTTTCTGCCCCAGAATAAAATAGGTGACCACGTAGGGGATGATGGCCACCGAAAGCAGTGTGCCGATGGGGGCGAAAAAGTCGATGAGGCCCGACCGGTAGTCCTTCGGCACTTTCAGGGTCGACAGCTCGCCGGAGGCCAGCGGGATGGACCCCTCGCGGTCGAGTTGGCCCGTCTCTTTGGCCCGTTTGATGGCGGCGCGCATCCGGCGGCCGGGAACCCAGGGCAGCCATTCCCAGGCAAACAGGAAGGTGATGATGAGGGCGAAAATGGCGTAAAAGTTGTACGGGAGGCTGGCAAAGAAGAAGGCGATACCGTCCTGTGCAGTGTTGAACAGCGGGATGGTGCCGATAACCAGCCCTCCCACATAGATCGGCCACACGTTGAAGGGGATGATGGTGGCCACCGGCGAGGAGGTCGAGTCGACCATATAGGCCAGCTCCTCGTGCGACACCTTGTGCTGATCGGCGATCGGCTTGACCGTGGCGCCCGTAAGCACCGTGCTGATGGTACCACCCTGATGGAACACCAGGCCCATCATCCAGGTGAAAAATTTGGCACTCCGCCGGCCCCGTACCACCAGGCTGCCCGCCCACTGCGCGAACCGCATGGCCCCGCCGGTGCGCGTCCAGATGCCGATAAGCCCCCCAAGTGCCCACAGGTAGACCAGGATGATGAGGGCGAAGCTTTCCGTACCGATCGACGGGATAAGGAAGCCCTGCACGATGTTCAGCTCACCGGCAATCACACCACCCAGGGCGATGCCGATAAACAGGGCGCTGATCACCTCGCGGGTCCAGAACGCCAGCACGATGGTAACCAGCGGCGGAGCGATGCTCCACAACCCGAAATGCCCGTCATACTCCGGAAAACGCCCCTGGAACAGGATTCCCAGCCCGATGATCACGATGGCAGCGCCAAAAACAATCCACCCGCGCGTGGATATAAAATAGCGGGGTCTGTCGGTCGGATCGGTGTCTTCAGCCATAATCGGTAACTAAGTACAGGTTAGATTCGCTCAGACCGAATTAATGGAAAATTCCGCCGAATAAAAAGCCCCGTATCATGGTGAGCTTCTCATTTCGCCCCTTCAGGGGTACACGATTATGAAGGTGACGCCGGTAGTGCTGTTAGTATGCTTCGAATCAGGGAAGTATGCAACAAGCGAACATTTGAACAGCGAAGTAATTTGGGAAGTTGCCACTGGCAGCCCTAAATTTTGGCCCAAAGCAGGTAACACTATTGGGGATGTGAAAGACTTGTCACCGGTAGCATGACCTGAGTGCAGTCCTGAGCGCAAGCCGGCGCAGGGCGACGGCTGAAGTCGAACATCCAACGTCATGGTGAGCGCAACGCAGCAAAGCGGAGTGTAGTCGAATCACCTGGGTTCAGCTCGGCTGAGCCAAACACCCCCCCCAAAAAAAACATCACCAACCAATAAACCGGTCAGCAAGTATAAAAATCCAGATCAGCGGCAGATAGAACAGCGAGCTGAACATCAGCTTTTTGGCGGTCACCTTGTTGCGGGTCATCAGGAATTTTAACCCGTACCAGGTAAAATAGAGTCCGGCGAGGGTGGCACCGGCCAGGTAAATCCAGCCATTAATACCAATTGTGTACAGTAGTGCGCTTACCGGCAGCAATAACAGCAGGCAGGCGAAAACGACCACGGCCGACACCCAACCGTCGGTGTCGTTTGCCGGAAGCATCCGGAAGCCGGCCTTGGTGTAATCTTCATTGCACAGCCAGGCGATGGAAACCACGTGGGGAATCTGCCACAGAAACACGATCCCGAACAGGATCCACATGCCGGGATCGGTGATGGTGCCGGTGGCAGCTGCCCATCCGCCCACCGGTGGGAGGGCGCCGGGTACCGAACCCACAATCACGTTGGCGAAGCTGATGCGCTTGAGCGGGGTGTAGGCCGCCAGGTAGAGAATGGTGGTGATGCCCGAAACGAAGCCGGCAACCGGGTTTACCATGAAAACGAGCCAGGCGAAACCCGCCAGGATCAGCGAAGTCGAGAACAGAAGGGCGTGGGCCGGCGAAATACGCTCCATGGGCAGCGGACGATTGCTGGTGCGGATCATCAGCTTGTCGAGGTCGCGCTCGATGTACTGATTGTGGGCCGCGGTGCCGCCTGCGATCAGAAGAGTGCCCAGTACGGCGTGAAAAAGGGTGATGTAACTGATGGTGCCGGCCGAACCAAGGAAAAAACCGATCGCCATGCTGGCCAGGACGAGCATGGTGATGCCGGGCTTGGTAAGCTCAACGTAATCGGCCAGCGTGGGCGCTGCGAACGTTCTGCTGACTGTTTTTTCGGAAGTTACTTTCATTGACGGGAATAAGGTCGAAACTGACCGGAATCCGCTGGAGGTGCGGCCGGGTTTTGAATCCGGTAAAGGTAAGAAATAATTGTGAACGCTACATGAAAAAATAGCCTGAACATGAACCATGAACGCAATTCCAACCCCTGGAGTTTCTTATATTCCCCCGAAATGCCGGGCACGGTCTGAGCACTTTATTTATTCTTGTCCGCAGTTTGATTATTTTGCCAATATGGATACCGGAAAATCAAATAAAATAATAATCAGGAACAAGGATATTTTGGGCGGAACCCCCCTTTTTAAGGGCACCAGAGTACCGGTTAGCACCCTTTGGGATTATCTGAAAGCCGGTGATACAGTTCAGGATTTTCTTGATGACTTCCCCTCTGTGAAAAAGGATCAGGTTATTCTGCTTTTAGAACGTGCTGAGCATAGAGTTCTGAATGTACAATGATTCGCACCCTGCTTGATGAGTGTTTGCCTGTTAAACTCGAGTTCAGATTTGAGGATTTCAGTGCCGAATTCAAGGTTTCGACGGTCACTTCACAGAAATGGGCCGGTATCAAAAACGGTAAGTTGCTAAACCTGGCTCAACAACATTTTGATGTGTTTGTGACCAGCGACCGGCACATTCGTTTTCAACAAATGATTTCAAAATATTCTATAATTGTTGTTGTTTTGAAAACGAAATCAAATCGTTACAATGATTTACTTAAGTTTATCGATCGTGCCGGAGAGATAATGAAATCAGCACATCCGGGTAAATATTATGAGATATCAACACCATCAGGAAGAAGTTGATCGCGGTCGTTGGCTTGCAAAAAATGTAACTTTCATTTCAGTACACACCATATTTACCCCAGACCTAAGTTCGTGCTTTATGATTAATTTTACTGAATATCTACCGATTAATTTTTAGAAATCCGATCATCGACATTATTTAACATCCCATGCAACTCAACGCTTTCCAGAAAACCGCGCTGGCCACCGTGGCCGCCACCATCTTCCTCATCTTTGTGGGCGGACTTGTTCGCGCCGCCGGCGCCGGTCTCGGCTGCCCCGACTGGCCTCAGTGCTTCGGCCTGTGGATACCGCCAACCTCCCCCGAAGGCCTGCCATCCGGCTTCGACGCCAGCCAGTTCAATGTGTTCAAAACGTGGACCGAGTACATCAACCGGCTCATCGGCGTGCTGGTGGGACTGCTCATCACGGCAACCTTCCTGCAGTCGCTGCGCTACCGCAAAAGCCGTCCGGAGGTGCTCATCGCCTCTTTCGCCGCCTTCGTACTGGTGCTCTTCCAGGGCTGGCTCGGAGGTATGGTGGTGCGCAGCGGACTATCCACCGGCATCATCACCATTCACATGGTTACGGCCATGATCATCCTCATCACCCTCATCTATGCGGTGTACCGGGCCATGAGCGACCATTTCCGTATCGAACTCGATCCCGGCACGCGGAAAAAGCTGCTGTGGGTCACCGGCATTTTACTTTTGATCACCCTGGTACAGGTCGGCATCGGTACGCAGGTGCGTGAGGCCATCGATGTGATCAGCCGGTCGGGGATGTATCCGGACAGGGCCGTCTGGCTGGATGAGGCCGGGCTCGTCGACGAAATCCACCGCAGCAGCTCCTGGCTGGTGATGTTCGCCTCGGGCTACCTGTTCTGGATGGTGCGCCGCCGCACAAAATCAATTCTGCTGGGCAAAGTGTCGGCCCTCATTGTCGCGTTCGTACTCATGCAGGTGGTGATCGGTGTAGTGCTGGCGTATGCGGGCATGCCACCGGCCTTCCAGGTGCTGCATCTCGGATTTTCCAGCTTCCTCATCTGCAGCCAGTTTGTTTTCCTGATAATGGTGAAAGACAGCTGAGCGGTAGCCTGCCGGAATACGTTCCGGATTTAACACTCAATGTTTCTGCCTCCAGGAAACCGTTATAATCCCTCCAGCCTCCTGCAGGCTTCGTCGAGCTCATCCTCTTTCTTGGCAAAACAGAAACGCAGCAGATAGCGCCCGTCGGCGGGATCGCTGTAGAAGGAGCTGCCGGGAATCGATCCAATGCCGATCCGGTCGATCAGCGTGAAACAGGCCTCGCGGTCGTCGCTGAATCCGGGCCGGCCGGCAAGCGGCCGGAAGCCGGCAAAGACGTAGTATGCCCCCTCGGGCCATGGCACCTCGAAGCCCGCCTTTTCCAGCGCCCGGCACATAAGGGTTCGTTTTGTGTCGTAGTCGCGGAGCAGATCGGCGTAATAACCGGGACCGTCGGCAAACCCTTCGGCGAGCCCGTACTGCAGCGGACTTGGGGCACAGATGTAGAACAGATCACCCAGCAGGCCCATTTTTTCGATCACATCCTCCGGACCGGTGGCATAGCCCAGCCTCCATCCGGTCATGTTGAAGGTTTTCGAGAAGCTGCTCAGCGTGATTGTGCGCTCGAAAGCTCCTTCCAGCGAGGCGAGGGAAACGTGGCTGTGGTCATCGTAGGTCATGTATTCGTACACCTCATCAGTGATCGCGTACAGATCGTGACGCATCATCAGCTGCAGCAGCTGCTCCAACTCCGGTCGGCTCCACACCTTTCCGCAGGGGTTGTTGGGCGTGGTGAGGATGAATGCCCTGGTTTTCGGGGTGATGAGGGCTTCGAGCCGGTCGAAATCGACCTCCCAGCCCGGCGGATGCAGTGGAAGCGCCCGCTGTTTTACACCCCTCAGATCAAGCAGCCGGCTGTGATATCCGTAAAAGGGTTCGAACTGGATCACCTCGTCGCCGGGATCGAGCAGGGCAAACATGGAGGTCACAAACCCGCCGGTCGATCCGGCCGTCACCATAATGTTTTCCGGCCCTTTAATGGGGATGTGGTTAAACCTGTGCGCCTTCTCCAAAATGCGTTCTTTCAGCACGGGCACGCCGTCGTATGGCGTATAGATGGATTTATCCTGATCGATGGCCCTTTTTGCACCATTTTTGATGGCCTCGGGCGTGGGCATATCGCAGATGCCCTGGCCGAGGTTGATGCCGTTAACGGCGTTTACACGCGCGGTGACTGCACGGATCTCACTTTGAACAAGGCCGCCTGTCAGTGATGAGAGTGGTTTCATAGGGATTCTGATCAGTGATATTTAACTTTTTGTTATTTCTATGGATTACTTAAAAAGCATAAGCGAAGCGATTTCCAGTTTTGGGATGTTCCTGCATCACATGTTATGTTCCGTGAGTAAAAAACCTGAATTGAGATATTAATATGCCTGAAAAAGGGGATTATGTAATATATCACAAAGATGGGTCGGTCTGGACAATGGGTCAGATAATTGGAGATGAACCAACAGTGCCATGATGGTGCCTGGAAAATTAATTCAGACAGTTCCGCCTGACGAGAGCAGTGACTAACCAAGACACCACAGACCCCGGTCGACTTTAATAGCAGTAAAATATTATTAGCTTGTAGATATTATAATATCATACTAATATATGTTATGTATGGGAGTATGAAATTGATGTATTTATATATGTAATGTAATCAAATATTTAAAGTGAGCACAAGTATGAAATATATCACTATCCACATTTTGATTTTGATTGTCATACTTATTCAGGGTTGTGATAATAGTTTGGGCCCTTCATCACCAAAAACTTCTGGTGAGACCACATTAACTACCCAAACAGATGGCTACAAATTTATAGGGTTCTCCTTTTCTCAGGGAGGTAATATTGTTGCCCCAAATGCAAAAAAAACCATTCCCGATATCAGAGTACATGTTCAAACAGATCCGACCGGGGAAATTCAGGGTATCTTATTAAGCTCTGGTACTCAACTATTTTACCCGGCTTTTCATCCACTTAAAGAATTTGATGATACGGATGCGGCTGAGGAATACTTTAACAATGTGAATGAAGCGCCGGACATTTATGCGGATCTGGCTTTTTCTGTTGAAGTAAATCAAGTATGGGCTGTAAAAACGAATGATGACAAGTATGGAATTATTTTAATTTTGCATACAGATGCATATGAGTATACAGATGACTCAAATCCGGCATATCCTGCTCTGTTTGGTGAAGTCAGGTTTAAATGGAAATATCAGCCGGATGGTTCAAAAAAATTCTAAAAACATACATTTGCCACTCACCAATCTGAATTCATGTCCGGTTCGTTCACACGAAAAGTTATCCTGGCCGGTAAGATCATCATCGGCGGTATCTGTTTTTACGCGGGTGTTATTCTGGGTAGCGTCATTGCTACGGCACTGGGCATTGACAGTCCGCCCCTGCCTCCGGGTGTGGATGATAACGTGCTCGGAACCTACCTGATCTTCAGCTCCTTTTTTGTAGCCATCGTCCTTGCACTGCTGTCGACGCATCTGCATGCGGGGTATCTGGTCCGGTGGGGCATTCTCGCGCTCCTTGCCTGGATAACGCTCGGTATCAATACCGCCCTTGAAGCCACTGTGTTTACGCCCGCAATGGCATCTCTCGGGTTTGTGATGGTCACCTATGGTGTGGCCGGGCTGGCCGGTGCAGCCCCTTATCATCGGCTTTTATGAAGAACAGCTTGCCGGACTCCGCCTTCCCGGATGGGGAGAACTGATCCCGGTACAGCTTCTGAGGAGCGTCCTGTTCCTGATCGCCTGCCTGCCGGTTCTGATGGTCTGGCACGGTTCGACGCGCAGCCTGTGGCTCCGGCTGGGAGCAAGCCTCTTCATCCTCATGAGCGGGGTCTTCATGTTTCAGTCGTACTGGCTGCCGGCCGAGATGAGGGTTTTTCACTCTCTTAGATACTGGCCGATTCGGTTGCCTACGCCGGCGTGCTGGTGCTGTTGTTTACCAGACCATCAACAGGTACATCCCACGGCAACAATAGCCATTAGAGCGTTCTTTCACATCCCGGTCTTACTAATTGGTCTGAAATCTCCCTATTTTTCAGATTGAACGAAATTCAGGATCAGGATCACCGATATGGCAATCGACGCACAGTTTCAGGAAAAACATATAAGCCCCGATGCAGCAGGCAACGACACCGAAATCATGGCACCGGCCGGCGATTGGGAGTCGCTGGCCGCCGCTTTCCAGGCCGGCTCCGATTCCGTCTATTTCGGCATCGAACAGCTGAATATGCGCGCACGTGCATCCAACAATTTCACGATGGACGATCTGCCGGAAATCGCATCGCTGGCAAAGGAGAAGGGCGTGCGCACCTACCTGACCCTGAACACGGTCCTGTACGATCACGATCTGCCCCTGATGAAACGGATCATCGATAAAGTGAAGGAAACGGGTATTACCGCCATCATCGCGGCCGATCAGGCGGCCATATCCTATGCGTTCAGAACCGGGGTGGAGGTACACATCTCCACGCAGGCTAATATCTCCAACATCGAAATGGTTGAGTTCTACAGCCACTTTGCCGATGTGATGGTGCTGGCACGGGAACTGAGCCTGGGCCAGGTGGCCGGTATCGTGCAGGGCATTCAGCAGCGAGAGATAACCGGTCCCTCCGGTCGGCTGGTACAAATCGAAGTGTTTGCCCACGGAGCCCTCTGCATGGCGGTATCCGGCAAGTGCTACCTCAGCCTGCATACCTACAACTCGTCGGCCAACCGCGGGGCCTGCAAACAGAACTGCCGACATGCCTACACCGTGACTAACGAGAAGGGCATCGAGCTTGAGATCGACAACAAGTACATTATGTCGCCGAAAGACCTGTGCACCATCGATTTTCTGGACCACATACTTGCCGCGGGTGTGACGGTACTGAAGCTTGAGGGACGGGGACGCTCACCCGAATATGTGAAAACCGTCACCCGCTGCTACAAGGAGGCGTCCCTGGCCGTGGAAGACGGAACCTATACACCGGAGAGGGTTGCCGTATGGAAAAACGATCTGGAAAAAGTATACAACCGGGGTTTCTGGGATGGTTACTATCTGGGCCGCAAACTCGGGGAATGGAGTCTGGTGCACGGCTCGGCCGCCACAAAAGCAAAAACCTTCGCGGGCACCGTGCTGCATTACTACCCCAAAGCAAAGGTGGCCCATATCCGGATAAAGGCAGGGCAGGTTTCTGTGAATGATACCATCCTCTTCATCGGGAAAAAGACCGGGGTGGCGGAACACCTGATTACCTCACTCTGGGTGGATGAACAACCCGCCGGGCTCGCAAGCAAGGGCATGGAGTGCACGATCCCGATTGAAACACCGGTTCAGGAGGGTGACAAAGTCTACATCTGGGGAGACCGCCCGCAAGGGGGGGGACACTATTCTGGAGGTGACAACAAAGGGTGTTAGCACGCTTTTGAACAACAGAACAACAGAAGAACAGAACATGTAGAACCGCGAAGTGATACTTCGTCACCATGAGTGCAGGCCGCATGCTGAAGTAGAAGGCCGAAGTGGAGTGCAGTCGAACCACGAACCATCTTTGTACGGGCTTTTTTTTTGAATTTTTTGGGGGTAGGGGACACTGGGTGTGTCCTGATTCAAAGGAGTACATCCTTGTTATTAACCACAAAATCACATAATTATGAAAAAGCTCTACCAAATCGCAGTAATAACCAGTTTGAGCATTGTATTGACGGGTACAGCAATTGGCCAGAATCTGCTGACAGGCGGGAATATGGAGTCTGAAGATCACTGGAATGTATCCCATATCAATTCGGATGTTGATACCGAATACGAGTTCGGATATACCGTTGACACTCCCAAACATGGGGCCGGTGGAAATCTGATGGTTACCGCAACCGTAACTGGAAATCCCGGCAATCAGCTCGGGAATATTGTTTTTTATCAGGAAGTGACTCTTACAGGTGGTGAAACTTATTTTTTTGACGCAGCCTTCAAGGATGTCGAAGGCGTACATCAGTTTTGGGCTGAAGTCAGCATCAGGGATCAAGCACCCGAAGTTGGTGAGGACTGGGGACAGCATTTCTCCGGTTTTAATACCTGGGGTGGGTGCGGCAACGGCGTCGACGGTACGTTTTTGAATGATGGTTGTGAAGGAGAGGGCGACAACCGGATTACTATCGAAGGGGAGGGCGAGCTTACTCTCTATTTCGGTATAAAAGTGGGCCTGGGCAGCTGGGGTGCCAATGAAATTAATTCCTACAAGGTATTGATTGATGAAGTAAGCCTGGTTCAGGTAAGCGGAACATCTGTAAGTCACCCCGAAAATCCTGTGGCATTCGAGCTGGGGCAAAATTATCCCAATCCATTCAACCCGTCGACAACAATCCGTTTTTCACTTCCGGAAACCTCTCACGTTACCCTGGAAGTTTTCACTGTTAACGGACAAAAAGTGGCAGAGGTATTGAATGAGACACGATCCGCAGGATTGCAAAGCGTTACATTTGACGCTGCTGATCTGTCGAGCGGTCTTTACATCTATCGGTTAGTTAGCGGCAGTTTTGTACAGACACGCAAAATGCAGTTGATCAAGTAAACAGAATAATAATCCGGTGAATAATCCGATGCCGGATTCATTCTGTTTGAATAAAGTTGAATAAGGAGGACGGCTTTTACTAAATGGGAGACATTTAGTTATTAGCCGTCCTTCTATTGTTTTGTGATAGTGTTGTGATGTTATATTAAGTTTAAGGTCCCGGGTATATGAAATTAAGTAGCGCCACATGAATCAAATTGTATTGTTCGGAATTGAAAATAACTGTAATATTAATATGTTCTTTCTGCCCGATGGTACGTACAGCCCGGGGTAGATTTTACAGTATTTAAATATGTCTTAAATTAAAAAAATCCGGACGGGCTCTCCGGTTGGTCGGCCTCAGGGAAAGGACTGTATTGCCCCCCCCTGATATGTGGCTTGCTCTTTAAGACTGAAACAGTGAGCAGTTTTAAGGCATATCGTGCAAGATTAAAATGTAACGCTATATGGCTGATCTGTTTTCGATCGAGTTAATGAGGCGGATTCGTAACGACGATCCGGCAGCTTTGCGATCGCTGTTCGATAAATGGTATACACCTTTGTGCAGGCATGCCCTGATATTTGTGGGAGATGAACATACAGCCGAAGATATCGTTCAGGAGTTGTTTGTAAAAATTTGGACTCAGCGAAAAGACATGCTGATTGAAAAATCGGTAGGCAGCTATCTTCACAGATCGGTACGCAATAAATGTTTGAACCACATCAGAGACTATGACAAACGGTTTGTACATGATGCAGATCCCGATAGCCACCCTGCCGAGGAAATCTCTGACGATGAGGACGAAACCATGATGAAGTTATATGCACTGGCACTTGAGGGTATTCTCGAACTCCCTGAGCGTTGCCGGGTAATTTTCAACATGAGCCGGCAGCCGGGTATGACAAACCGTAAACTTGCCGAGGTGCTGAACCTGTCAATCAAAACCATCGAAAACCAGAATACAATCGCGCTAAGGAAACTCCGCTCGAAACTGGGCCCCCACCTCGACAAAATCCTGCATGTGGGTGTGTTCATCATCGTAAATATTTTTTCTTGGGGGTAGGTTCGTGCTGATGTGTCTTTCTTTTAAAGACGCAGACACGCTTTAACCTCCCGGAAAATGAACAGTATCAGACGAATCAGACGATATCCAGAAGTAATTGAGTGGTTTTTTATTGCGGCGGCGGTACTGCTTGCTACAGTCACATGGTTCGGTTGCCAAAACAACTACGAATCGGATAACAAATCAATATCTGTCTGGATAACCACCTCCGACAAATCCATGCTTTTTGAGAATCAGGGTGAACAGATCCGGTTCAATGAAACGACACAGCCTGTTCATGATAACCGTATGCCTGTAATTGGCGTAGACCCGTCGCAAACTTTCCAGGTGATGGACGGTTTCGGGTATACACTCACCGGAGGGAGTGCACTTTGGATTCATCAGATGGCAGATGAAGCCAGGGCGAATCTGTTGCATGAACTGTTTACTACTGCAGGGAATGGAATTGGCGTCAGCTATCTCCGGGTAAGTATCGGCGCCTCTGATCTCGACCCGTATGTTTTTTCCTACAGCGATCTGCCGGATGGGGAAACAGATCCGGATATGGAACAGTTCAACCTGAACCCCGACCGTGCATACCTCATTCCGGTACTCAGGGAAATCCTGTCCATAGCTCCGGATATCAAAATTCTGGGATCACCCTGGTCACCACCGGTTTGGATGAAGTCGAATAAGAATTCAATCGGTGGAACCCTGCTGCCGGAGTTTTACGATGCCTATGCCCTCTATTTCGTAAAGTATGTAACGGAGATGCGCGAAGAGGGCATCCGGATCGATGCGATTACAGTGCAGAACGAACCCCTGCATCCGGGAAACAACCCAAGTATTCTCATGAAGGCTGCCGAACAGGCTGAATTTATTAAGAATCACCTCGGACCTGCATTCGAAATGCATGCAATTGATACAAAAATAATCATATATGACCATAATCTGGACCGGATAGACTATCCTCTCGAAATACTGGCCGATCCCGATGCCCGCAAATATATAGATGGGACGGCATTCCACCTTTACGGAGGTATTATTGATTCAATGAGTGTGCTCCACGAGAAGCATCCGGATAAGAATCTATACTTTACCGAGCAATGGATCGGCGGGAACAGTGATTTCCGGGATAACCTGCCCTGGCACATGGAAAACCTGATTATTGGTGCACCACGAAACTGGAGTCGAACCGTACTGGAATGGAATCTTGCCGCGAACCCAGAATTGCAGCCCCACACACCGGGCGGATGTTCACTGTGCCTGGGTGCTGTTACTATAGATGGTGATGTGGTAACGCGGAATGATGCCTATTACATTATTGCACATGCCTCCAAATTTGTGCGGCCGGGTTCTGTCAGAATTCATTCAGACATGGCAGAAAATCTGCAGAATGTTGCTTTTTTGACACCGGAAGGCCGTCACGTGCTGATCGTTTTCAATCAGGAGGAACGTGCACTTACATTTGGCATAGAATGCGGCGATATGACTGCAATGACCGAAATTCCGGCAAGGAGTGCTGCAACCTATGTCTGGTAAAGCTTAAAAGATACCATAAAAGTGTTTGGGGGTACGGCGTCTGAGCAGTGTCCTACTTAAAATTTAAAATAACATGCCTGAAACAACACCCTGGAATTTAATATCATCGAATCTGCGTAATGAGGCTGGTGATGAAGAGAAAAAGGAGCTGAGTAAATGGCTCGCCGCAACGGACTCCAACCGGCAATTGTACACACAGATTAAAACAGCCTGGGACCTCTCTGCCGGCGATCATCATCATTTCAAACCGGATGAAGCCAAAGCATGGCAGAACATTTCAGAATCTGCAGGTCTTCAGATGCCCAGGGTGAAATACATTGCCCCTGCCTGTGGTAAAGGCGTGCGCGGCATGTACTCCAAACTGTATACACTACCGGTAATACGGTATGCGGCTGCTGTACTTCTCATTTCACTCCTTGGGTTGGCCGCGTATTGGATGACCGGGGGCGGTGGACATTCCGTGCCCCTAATGGTGGAAATTACAGTACCCCAGGGTCAGCAGCCATCATTCAAACTAGAGAACGGAGCGCAGATATGGCTGAATTCCGGATCCACTATCAGGCAACTGGCTTCCGGCACGCCTGGCGAAACCAGATTGTACCTGATAGGTGAAGCCTTCATCGAAATGCCTGAAAACCGGTCAGGATCGCTTGTAGTGGCAACATCACACCTTGATGTAAAGGTGACCGGTACAGCGTTCAATGTGAGGGCTTATCCGGAAGAGGAGATGGTCGAAACCACTCTGGAAAGAGGGCAGGTCGAACTGCACATTACTGCACCGGGTCAAAAACGATCAGGTCCTTCAGTAATGCAGCCGGATCAGCGTGCTGTATTCAATAAAATAAATGATCAGCTTGAAATATCGGAAATTTCGACATTCGAGTATACGGCGTGGAAAAACGGCATCCTGGCATTCCGCAATATCACATTTGCAGAACTGGTAAGCCGTCTGGAAAAATGGTTTGATGTGGAAATCACATTCGACGCCGGGCAATTTGCGGACGTTCGTTTTAGTGGTGTCTACAGAAACAGGGAAAATATTACCCAGGTACTGGAAAGCGTCCGGATTATCACACCTTTCGAGTACCGGGTTGAAAACAATACCATCATTATCGAATAACCAAATAAGACGAAACGGGCAGCCCTCACAAGCGCACGCAGAGTCTTCAATAAATTTTTATCGGCCTGGAAGGGCTTCCAGTGATAATACCAGAGGCACCGGCCCGACCGAAACCACAACTGCCAGCATATTCCAAAACTAACGAAAACGGCCATGACGAAACAAAATAAAACCGCGTTGTCACCATCCCGATGCAACTGTTTATTCCTGATAATAATGTCGGGAGTAATGATGATCCTGTTCATGTTTCAGGGTGCCACAGATGTGTATTCGCAAAATTCTGAAGTGACCTACCTTGGCAGACAGGACACCTCCGGCGAAGTCGTGAAGACAGGTGTAACTATCCGGCGACAACAGATTGGTCTTGTCTCCGTTCTGCGAATGATCGAAGAACAGACCGATTTCAGTATCATCTACAGGGATATCGATATCGACAATTCTGTACTGGTGGACATGAATGTACAAGCGGCAGAAGTTTCGGATGTGCTGAACCAGCTTTTCGACGGGCAGGTGAACGAATTTACCATATTTGGCAGGATAATTGTTATAACAAGTAACAGGCAGTCAAGTGCCAGGTCATCATCACGGCATGAAGTGCAGCAGATACACCGTATTACCGGCCGCGTTACCGATTCAGCCACCGGCGAGTCACTAATCGGGGCAACCATCACCATCAGGGGTACAACTCTGGGTACATCAACCAATGTGGACGGTGAATTCAGTCTGGATATACCATCGCCGGAATCGGTAATCGTGGTTTCCTATGTAGGGTATGTAACACAGGAAATCAATGTGGATGGGCGGACCGAGCTTACTATCGCCCTTGTGGAGGAGTTGTTCTGGCTCGACGGAGTGGTTGTTGTCGGATACGGCACACAGCGCGTGGGTGACATCTCTTCCTCGGTTACCACAGTAAATGTTGACCGCGTCGGAGAGCGGCCGATCACAGATGTGGCACAGGCGATTCAGGGGAAAGCGGCGGGTGTGCAGGTTATTCAACCATCCGGTAAACCGGGAACCGCATTATCCGTTCGGATTCGTGGTTCCACTTCTGTGCAGGCCGGCAATGAGCCATTGTATGTGGTTGATGGTGTGCCCATGACTAACATCCAGTCGCTGAACCCGCGGGATGTCGAGTCGCTTCAGATACTAAAAGATGCTTCATCGGCTGCCATTTACGGGTCACGGGCGGCAAACGGGGTGGTGCTTATCACCACGAAGCGAGGGATTTCGGGTATGCCCAGGGTCAGATTCAGTTCCACGGTCGGTTTTTCAGACCTGAAACTTGGCATAGACGCACTGAATACGGAACAATACCGGGAAATGATGTCGGAAATTTACGGGCCGGGTACTGTTCCGGATTCCTACAGCCATTACACCAACTGGATGGATAAAACGTTCGGTACCGGCGTCTATCAGGATTATCAGATATCGGCATCGGGCGGAACGGATCTTCTCCGATATTATCTGTCAGTTGCCTATCTGAATCAGGATGGAATCGTAAACCCGGCATCTACCGACAGGTTCAACTTCCGCATAAATCTTGATAATCAGGTGCTGAATTGGTTGAAGGTTTCGACCAATCTGTCGTACACCAAACGCGACCGCCGGGACGCTGAAGATAATATGGGTGTTGCCCGTGGGGGGATTATTCTAAGTGCAATCAATACGCCACCATTTCTCGATGTATGGAACCCCGATCCGAACTTCAGCGGTCAGTTCATGGCGAACCCCTACCAGCCATCCTGGGAAAATCCGCTGGCATATATGTCGCGGGCGGGGTGGGACCGTGGAAACCGGCTCACTGGTAATCTCATCTCTGATATTTCCCTGCTTGAAAACCTGACGTTCAGAACAAATTTCGGTATCGACTATGACAATTGGAACTGGTATCAGTTCATTGACCCGATTCAAACATCGTACGGAAGACAGGAAAACGGGCGTGCGACAGATAACCAGAACAGCAACTTCAACTGGCTTCTCGAGAACACTGCCAATTACAGGGTAGATGTCGGGGAACACAGTTTCGGTGCTCTGGCAGGAATGACCCTGCAACACAATTTGTGGGATCTGAAGTACATCACAGTCCGCGACTTCCCGGACAATACATCCGTGAAGACACTGAATGTTGCCAATCAGATTGAAAACGCCGGAACAGTACAATCAGAATGGTCGCTGATGTCGTACCTGGGCCGTTTCACCTATAATTATCAAAGCAAATACCTGCTTACATCAACTATGAGGTACGATGGTTCTTCAAAGCTTGCCGAAGGAAACCGCTGGGGAATGTTTCCGTCGGTATCGGTGGCATGGCGAATTTCCGGTGAACCATTTATGCAGAATGCAACAATGATCACAGATCTTAAACTCCGGGCGGGATTGGGAAAGACCGGAAATCAGGAGGGGATTTCCGATTACGCGGCGTACGGACTTTTCTCTACAAACCGGATCCCTCCGACGCAACCGCTTTCCGGCCCGGCCATGCAGCGAGTCACTTTTGAAAATGAGGACCTGAGGTGGGAAACTACCACTCAGACCAACATTGGAGTCGACTTGCTGCTGTTCGACGGACGTCTTGGTTTTACGGCTGATGCCTATTATAAAAAGACAACAGATCTGCTGCTGAACGTGCTTGTACCACAGATCGGTGCGGCAAACTACATCACACGCAATGATGGTGAGATGGAAAATCGTGGTCTTGAATTCTCAATTTCCACAGTGAACCTCGACAGCAGGGTAAAATGGAATTCTGATTTCAACATCTCGTTCAACCGCAACGAGGTAACGAAACTCGGGTTGAATCAGGTTTATGATTTCGCTGAGATCTATTCCAATACCCAGACCGTAATCCGGATTGAGCCGGGTATGTCGCTTGGTACGTTCTTTGGCTATATCGCAGATGGCGTCGATCCGGAAACTGGTATGATGATGTACCGTGATGTTGACGGATCAGGTACACTGACCGCAGCCGACCGGACGGTGATTGGTAACGCTCAACCCGATTTCGTATTCGGTTTTACGAATGAAGTGCGCTATGCCGGGTTTGAATTCCTGGTATTTCTGCAGGGATCCTACGGAAACGATATTTACAATGCATCGCGTATCGACAGTGAGGGCATGTTCGACCATAAAAACCAGTCGACAAATGTATTGAAACGCTGGAGAACCCCCGGTGATATCACAAGCATACCACGGGCTACCAGCGATATGTCGAATGTGCGCAACTCTTCACGGTTTGTCGAAGACGGATCCTATCTGAGGGTTAAAACCGTAACCCTGTCGTATGCATTGAACCGGAGGTTCATCAACCGGTTCGGGATGAACAACATGAATGTTTTTGCAACCGCACAAAACCTCTTTACCCTCACAAATTACAGTGGTTTCGATCCCGAGGTGAATGCGTACGGCACCAGCAACGTAGCACTGGGTGTGGATTATGGTACCTATCCGCAGTCCCGGACCATCATTTTCGGTGTAAATATTGAATTTTAATCCATTCCAGCTATGAAAGCATCCATCCTGCATTTTATCGTACTGCTTCTGTTTGCAGTGCCGTTTATGACCTCGTGTGAAAATTTTCTCTCGAATGAGCCCCGGTCATCGTATTCGAATGAGTCACTTGGGGTGAATGAGGGCGATCTCGATGAGAAGGTCTATACCGCCAACGAGATTGAAGGCCTGCTTAGCGGTGCCTATGGCGACTTTAAATCCGAGTATTATCAACTCGATTACTATCTTATCGGTGAGGCACAGTCCGACAATGCACATGCCGGAGCCGATAACCCGAATATGTTTGAGGTAGAGGAATGGCGACTGTCTGCTACAAATCAGCTGGTAAGCCGCGACTGGGGTTACCTGTATGGCATGGTGTCTAAAACCAATACAGTGATTCAGCACATAGGGAATGTTCAGGGCCTTTCTGATGAACAGCGAAGCAGGATATTGGGTGAAGCCAGTTTCATACGGGCGTGGGCATATTTCGATATAGTACGGCTGTGGAAGAATGTACCGATCATAACGAGGGATGTCTCCGGTATCAACGCCAGGAATATCGAAGAGGTATATGGGATCCTGTATCCTGAATCAAGTACTGCAGAAGAGGTTTATGAACTGATTTTATCCGATCTCGATATCGCGCTTACTCGGGTACGTACTTCGGCACCCGACAAGGGATATGCCACACGTGGCGCGGTTTTGGGCCTGCTGGCAAGGGTACACGCCGAACTGGGCAACTGGAATGAGGTGATCGGTCTTTCACAGCAGGTTATGTCGGGCGGGTATTCGTTATTGCCGGACTATGAATCGCTCTGGAATGGATCGGTTGAAAATTCAAGTGAATCTATTTTTGAAGTGAACTATTATAACTGGGATACTGGCGGTAATTGGGGCGTTTTCATGTTCCGTGGTACAGATTGGAAAAAATTCAATACACCGTCGTACAATCTGGTGTCCGCGTTCCAGGAGGCAGGAGATAATGTCCGCCTGGAATCGTCTATCGAATTCCGGAATGTTACCGGTGTCTGGACCGACCGCCACTGGAACACAGCCAATTATCCGTTTATGAACAAATACCGAAATGAGACCGGTTCACAGAATTATATTCTGATACGGCTCGCCGATATCATGCTACTGAAGGCCGAAGCCCATGCAAACCTGGGTCAGACCCAGGATGCCATGAACCTTGTTAACAATGTAAGAGCCCGGGTCGGGCTGGGGAATATATCGGCTTCCAGCAAAGAACAGGCGCTGGAACTGGTACTCAGGGAAAGGCGGCTTGAACTGGCTTTCGAAGGCCAGCGCTATTTCGACCTGAAACGGTCGGGACGCGCACTCGAAATAATGAGTAATCAGCAGAACCAGCTTGGCCTTGACTTGAACTACAATATCGTGGACTATGCCCTAACCTGGCCTATACCTCAATCCGAACTCGACAAAAATCCCCGGTTACTCCAGAATTTCGGTTATTGATGCATTAATAAGAAACTGCCGGATTAAACCGCGGTGCTGATCATTATATGGACTTTGATTACTTGCTGTAATTGGCTACCGATGATCTTCCTTCCAGCTAATCTATACCTATGGGTGATCTTCCCTCTGGCAGTAGAATAAATTATCCGGTCAGATCACGGATTTAGAAATAGTATTCTTCAGAATTCAATAAAAAAAGAATAATGAACCGGAATCAAAAAATTCCTGATATAAAGAGAAAACGTCTAAACAGATCTCATTTGATCATCCTGTTCGCTGTGCTTTGCCTGGTGAGCGGTCTGCATGCTTGTAGCGACTCACCCGTGAATGGAGGGAACGGTGACCCGGACATCGATCCTCCGATAAACGGTGATGTCGATGTATACCTGACAACTGGAAACCGGCTGGTGCTATTCGACAGGCAAAACTCGTTCGATTTTTCCGACAGCCCTGCAGGTGTTACGATAACAATTGATGAAACAGAGGTATTTCAGCCGGTGACCGGATTTGGTGCCGCGATGACGGGTTCATCGGCTTACCTGATAACACGTATGGAGGCATCAGCCCGGACGGCGCTGCTCGAAGAACTGTTCGACCCCGAAGAGGGGATCGGCATTTCCAACATCCGACTCACCATCGGCGCATCCGATTTTTCGCTCGGTAACTATTCCTACTGCGATGAAGAGGGGATCGAAAATTTCGCTATTCCCGCTACCGACCGGCGCGATCTGATCCCTCTGATGAAGGAAATACTCAGTATCTCTCCCGATCTGTGGATAATGGCCAGCCCATGGAGCGCCCCCGCATGGATGAAAACCAGCGGCACGATGAATGGAGGCCGTCTGAAACATGAACATTTCGACGATTTCGCTCTCTACCTGAAATTGTATGTGGAAGCCTTCGAAGCCGAGGGCATTCCGATTAATGCCATCACCATTCAGAATGAACCGCTCCATGAAACCGGAGGGTATCCTACTATGTTTATGCCGTGGGAGGACCAGAATGTATTCATCCGCGACCATCTCGGCCCGCTTTTCGCATCATCGGGAATCGATACAAAGATTATTATTTACGACCATAACTGGGACAATTACCAGTATCCAATAAATATCCTGAACGACCAGGAAACCCGGCGGTTTGTAGACGGATCGGCTTTCCACGGTTACGGCGGGAATGTCGGGCAGATGTCGAATGTGTCGGATGTGCACCCGGACAAGGCGCTCTATTTTACGGAGATTTCGGGGGGTGGCTGGGCGACCGGCTTCTGGCCGAATATCACCTGGAATATCGACAACATTTTCTTCGGAACCATGCGCAACAATTCACAGAATGTAATCCTGTGGAACCTGGCACTCGATGAGCAGGATGGTCCTAAGAACGGAGGTTGCCAGAATTGCCGCGGAGTGGTTACGATCCGGGGTAACGACGGGATTATCCGTAACGAAGAATATTATCTGCTTGCGCATCTTTCGAGGTTTATACGCCCCGGATACCGCCGTGTTAGTACAACAATAAATCAGGGAAACCTGAGCGCAATGGCATTCACCGGCGATGGGCCTGATGTTCTAGTGGTGATGAACAATACAGATTTTTCACAGCAGTTTCGTGTGACATCAGCTAAAGGTAATTTCATTTATACAATACCGGGCCAGGCTCTTGGAACGTTCATCTGGCAAAGTTCAGATTGACTCAGCCGAAGCATTGAAAAGTGCATAGAATTATTCATAATCATAAAAAATGATCATAAAAATAGTCAACATTCTGAAGCTTTTGCCCTTTTTACTGCTGTTACTTGCCTGCCAATCCGGAAAGGGTGGAATGGGAGGTATTGAGGCCCGCAACAACCATCTGAATAGCGACCTTGAGATGCTCCCCGCACTGATCATGGTTACAGATCCGGTATCTGAAACTATAGAACGCCTGATTAGAGAGATGACCCTTGAGGAGAAAGTTGGGCAAATGACACAAATAACACTCGATGTACTGGGGGAGGGTGAAAATGTGCGCAGCAGTTTCGAACCGTTCAGGATCGACCCGGAAATGATGTCGAAAGCATTCATCGAATATCACGTAGGTTCCGTATTGAATACGGCAAACAACCGGGCCCGAACCCCGGAAGTCTGGAATAATATTATAAAAGAGATTCAGGATTACGCCATTGAACACTCTCGGTTCGATATCCCGGTAATCTACGGGCTCGACATGATTCACGGAGCATCCTATGTGGCTGGGGCAACCCTGTTTCCCCAGCAGGTGGGAATGGCCGCCACATGGAACCCGGAACTTGTGAAACGGGCTGGTGAAATTACCGCCTATGAGACCCGGGCAATCGGTGTGGCTTGGACATTCTCACCGGTTCTCGATCTTGGTGTAGATCCGCGGTGGCCCCGGCACTGGGAAACGTTCGGTGAGGACCCATATCTCGCATCTGTTCTTGGGCATGCCATTGTTACCGGATATCAGGGCCCGGGAATTGGCAGTCCGTATCATATCGCAGCCTGTCTGAAGCATTATCTGGGTTATTCTCATACACTGAGCGGCCGCGACCGAAGTCCGGCCTGGATTCCGGAATCACAGCTGAGAGAGTACCATGTGCCATCATTTCAGGCCGGCCTCGAAGCGGGATCCATGACCGTTATGTTAAATTCCGGTGAGATTAACGGCATTCCGGTGCATGCCAATAAGGAGCTGATCACCGGTTTATTGAAAACCGAACATGCACTGCAAGGTTTCGTGTTAACCGATTGGTTGGATATTATATATCTGTACACACGCCATCGCGTGGCATCCTCATATAAAGATGCTGTGCGGATTGCGATCAATGCGGGTGTGGATATGTCGATGGTGCCGTATGATTTCGATTTCTCCCGCTACCTTGTAGAGCTTGTGAATGAGGGCGAGGTTTCAATGGAGCGTATTGATGATGCTGTCCGCCGTATCCTGAGAGTGAAAATGGAGATGGGTCTTTTTGAAACGCCATATACGTTTAAAGAAGATTATCCTGAATTCGCATCCCGGGATTTTGCGGATGCAGCGTATCAGACAGCTGTAGAATCGATCACTCTTCTGAAAAACGAGGGGTCACTTCTTCCACTGGGTAAGGAAACCCGAATTCTGGTTGCCGGTCCGGCAGCGAATACCATGCGTCCGCTCAATGGCGGTTGGAGCTACTCATGGCAGGGCAACCTGGTAGATGAGTTCGCCTCTGATTATAATACTATTTACGAAGCTCTGAAAGCAAAAGCCGGGGATGGACGGATATCGGTGTATGAAACAGTTCGTTATAATCACGACGGCGCGTTTGATGATGAATTTGTGGATGATTATGACCAGTTTCGCGAATATGCCATTCAGGCCGACGTCATTCTGCTTGCTCTTGGGGAAAATTCCTATACGGAGGGTGAAGGCGACATGGATGATCTCTACTTATCGGCCAATCAGCAGAGGCTGGTTATGGAAGCCGCATCAACCGGAAAGCCGGTCATTCTGGTCATGGCGCAGGGGCGGCCACGTATAATTAGCAAGGTTGAACCGGCCGCTGATGTCATTCTGAACACCTACCTGCCAGGCAATTATGGCGGCGACGCGCTGGCTTCAATTATTTACGGGGATGCAAATCCCTCGGGAAAACTTCCGTATACCTATCCCAGGTACCCTAATCAGCTCATTCCTTACTATCACAAACATACCGAAAATGTCGAAAAAACGGGCACACCCACCGGCACGGCCTTTTATCCACAGTATGAGTTCGGTTTCGGTCTCAGCTATTCAGTGTTTGAATACATTTCGATTTCTGCAGACAACAGCAACTACGTTTTAAATGATACGGTTTTAGTGACCGTTGAGCTTCGAAATATCTCAAAACGCGCCGGAGAGGAAGTGGTTCAGCTCTACTCATCCCAACAGTATGCATCGATCACACCGCCAGTAAAGCGCCTGCGGGCATTTGAAAAAACGATGGTCCCGGCAGGGGAATCTGTTATAGTTACTTTTGCCATGCCTGTATCAGATCTGGCATTTGTGAACGCGGATAACAGGAAAGTCGTGGAAAGTGGTCCGTATACCTTGAAAATTTCGGATTTGGAGACTAAAATTACGGTTTCAGAGGCTGGAGTAGTTAATTGACATCTGCTTATTACTCGACTACATCCTTCCACTCCGCTACGTTGCTATAGGATCCCCCCGACTTTAGCTTCCGCAGTTCTCACGTTTGCGCCACCGCTGACAAGTTTGTCACCTCCAGAATTGTGTTGCCCTTTTGGGGTAAATTTAGTGGCTTCCAGTGCCAGGTTCATTGTCACCTCCAGAATTGTGTTGCCGGAGGGCAACATCACCTGTTAGGGTTGCCGAAGTAAATCACTTCGCAGTTCAATTGTTGAATTGTTCAACAAGTTTACTTGTTCAAAAACGTTGATAGAAATCTGATGTCTTGTGTCTGACATCGTGTATCTCTTACCTCTTTAAAACCTAATATCAGTATTAGATTTATATGAAATTGATTATATTCAGATAGTGCAACCGGCTATGCCGATAAATACCGGCTACTAAAGACAGGAGAATGATGTTTTATCCAGATAAACCTGTTGAAATACGAGGGCATGCACGGGGCGGACAGGGAATGGTTACCGCGTTCGAGATGCTGGCCAAAATTTTCAGCTATCGTTACCATTTTGAGGTACAGGCATTCCCGTTTTTCGGCGTCGAAAGAACGGGTGCACCTATTCAGGCCTATCTGCGCATCGCACCCGGTACAATCCTGAACCGGAGCTACATCTACCATCCCGACCTGGTGGTTGTGTTCGATGAAGGACTCATAGAGCAGACCCCGGTTTTTGACGGACTCGCCGACGGGGGAACCATCCTGATCAACAGCGAAAAACCGCCATCGTTCTATAAGGGCAAAGCCCGGCACATCTGTACCGTACCGGCAACGCGCATCTCGGTCGACCAGAAACTGGGCAGCAGGTCACTGCCCATCGTGAACGCCGCCATGGTGGGAGCCCTGCTCCAGATTATGGATGCGGACATTGAACTGGCCAGAGAGATTATTGCCGGAGAGGTACCAACCAAACCGGAGGCAAATGTGGAGGCCGCCGCAGCGGCATTCTGCGAAGTGAAACGCTTCACCGATCCGGACTTCCGTCCGGCGGTAAAAAGCGCCCCTGCACCCGCTAAACAACCGGCTTCAGATGTCCCGTTCTGGGACAAACCCATGTCGGCCAACAAAACAGGCAACTGGCGCGTGTTCGCTCCTTCCTATGTGGAACGGCCCGCCCCGTGCAGCGAAAACTGTCCGGCCGGCACGGAAGTCCGCCAGTTCGTGAAACTCGCTGCGGAGGGCAAGTTCGAGGAGGCTTTCCGCACTATCTACGAACACAATCCCTTCCCGGCCATCTGCGGACGGGTCTGCCCCCATTTCTGTCAGCAGAGCTGCAACCGGATCGCACTCGATGGTGAGGTGAATATCGGCGCAATCGAGCGGTTTATCGGCGACAAGGCCGGCGACCTGACACCTGAGCCGGCACCTGTGGTTCATCCTGAAGAAATCGCCGTTGTGGGATCGGGCCCTGCCGGACTTACGGCCGCCCTGCGCCTGCGTAACCTGGGGTATGAGGTCACTGTTTTTGAGGCCCTTCCAAAGGCTGGCGGCATGATGCGTTCGGGCATCCCCGCCTTCCGACTGCCAGAGGATGTGCTCGACCGGGAAATTTCCCGTATCGAACAACAGGGGGTGGAGATCGTGACCGGCAAAAAGGTATCGGTGAGTGATCTGGAGGGATCGTATGCCGCCATCATCACCGCCGTTGGCTCGCACATCGGGTCCGGCCTGCGGCTCGGCAATGAAAATGATGCGGATGTGACCGACGGCATCACTTTCCTTAGAGAGATCAACATAAACGGCAAACGCAACGGCATCAGCCGGGGAGAACGTGTGGCCGTAATCGGCGGCGGCAACACAGCCGTCGATGTGGCCCGAACCGTGCTGCGCCTGGGCGGTGATCCGGTCATCTACTACAGGCGCACCCGCAACGAGATGCCCGCCATCGCAGAAGAGGTGGAAGAAGCAATGAAAGAGGGTGTACCAATCGAATTCCTGTCTGCCCCGGTCGCACTCGAACACGGAAACAACGGCAGGCTGCACATGACCATGCAGCGGATGGAGATGGGAGAGCCCGACGAATCCGGCCGAAGGCGTCCCGTACCGGTCGCAGGATCCGAAATGACGGCTGCCGTCGACCGGATCATTACCGCAACCGGGCAGTGGCCCGACGGTTACGTCTTCTCAGGCAAGAATATTTCGGCCGGTCAGGGCCGGCTCGATCCCGCCCTTGCAGGCATCAAAACACCCGTATTCTGCGCCGGCGACATGGCCTGGGGTGGAACCGTGGTGGAGGCCATCGGCAGCGGAAATGATGTGGCCGGCGAAGTGGATGCGTTTCTCCGTGCCAGTGAATATGTGAAAGCTCCGAAAAGCAGGGGAGCCGTGACCCCGGGCGAGATGAATTTTGCCTACTACATGCGTACACCGGGCCATGCAACGCCGGTTAAAACCCCTGACGTTCTGTTCCACAATTTTGACGAGGTGGCAGCAGGCCTCACCGAAGAGATCATCCGGCAGGAGGCCGACCGCTGCCTGCACTGCGGCGAATGCTACAGCTGCGGCAACTGCCTCAATTTCTGCCCCGATGCGGCCATTTCTTTTGATGATGAGAACCGCCTGCGCATCAATTTCGACTACTGCAAAGGATGCGGCATTTGTGTGAAGGAATGTCCCTGCTCTGCCATCGCCTTCGCAGAAGAGGGTAAAACCAACTGATTTTTATGACTATCCGATAAACCAATGACAACCACCGAATTCATACTTAAGCAAAACCAGACCGGAGCCGGGATCCCGCCACGGCACACCAAAAAGGTGATGAAAGGGAATATTGCCGCCGCCGAAGCGGTGAGGCTCAGCCGGGTCAGTTTCGTTACGGCCTACCCCATCACGCCCCAGACCACCATCATTGAGGAGGTCGCGTCCATGATTGCCCGCGGCGATTTCGATGCCGTATCGGTTAACATGGAGAGCGAACACTCCGTATTCGCCGCCCTGATGGGTGCGTCCGTTGTGGGTGAGCGGGTTTTTACCGCGACCAGTGGCCAGGGCCTGCTCTACGCCCATGAAGTGCTGCATGCCATCGCCCATATGCGCCTGCCCATTGTGGCCTGCAATGTGGGCCGGCCATCGTTCCCCTGGAATATATGGGCAGATCAGAGCGACTCCATATCACAGCGCGACACCGGCTGGGTGCAGTACTACTGCGAAAGCTCCCAGGAGGTGCTCGATACCGTGCTCCAGTCGTATAAACTGTCCGAAAAACTGGGTCTGCCGGTCATGGTGGTGCTCGATGCGTTCTACCTGAGCCATACCAGCGAGAATGTGTACATCCCCGATCAGGATCTGACCGACACGTTTCTGCCTGCCCGAAAAATTTCGGACAACCAGGTGGACCTGAACCACCCGAAGGCGTTCGGCGGCCTGGTCGATCCGTCGCTCTACGATACCTACAACCGGCAGTACTGGGATGCCATACATAAGGTTGAAGCCGAAACCATCGCAATGGGCCACGAGTTCGGTGAGTTGTTCGGCAGGGAGTATGGCACGGTCGAAGCCGTGAACATACACAGCGGCACGAAGCGAATCCTGGTTACCATGGCCACCATCACCACCACGGCACGTCAGGTAATCGAACAACACCCCGATGTGGGCCTGCTAAAAATCCGCCTGTTCAAGCCGTTTCCGAAAAAGTCGGTGCTGGATGTACTGAAGAAAGCGGCTGATGACTGCATTATCATCAACATCGACCGGAACTTCCTGGGCGATCACGAGGGCGCGGTAATGCAGGAAATGAAACGGGCCCTGTACGGGAAACCGGTAAAAATCTTCGGCATTTATGCCGGGCTGGGCGGCCGGGATGTACCTCCCGAAACCATCGAACGTATACTGAACATCGATTTTGAATCACCGCAGACCGAAGAAGTGCACTGGATTAAATGAGACGAGAATAATGGAAGTAACAGATCAAAACACAATTCATGTGACAGATGCAAGAAATCGGATGGAATCCAACGTTGTAAAAGCCTGCTGGCTTCACCACATGTTATCAGATACTTCAGATTACTCAGTACTCAGTACTCAGTACTCAATACTCAATACTGTTTACTAGTCACTGATTACTGAACTTATAACACCTAACAGGGAAAAACCATGAGTCCCGCAAACAAATTTTTAATAACCGAAGAGAACATCTACAGCGGGGCACTGAGCTGCCGCGGATGCGGCTGGACGCTTCTGGCCAGGTATGTCTCTTATGTGATGGGCCCTGAAACCGTCTATGTGGTACCGGCCTGCTGCTTCTCGATAATATCGGGTCCGAATCCGATGAACCTGATGAAGGGGACGGTCGTTCACACCCTGTTCGCAGCCGCTGCTGCTACGGCCACCGGCGTGCGTCACGCGCTCGACCGTCAGGGCAAGAAGGATACGCCTGTTGTGGTTCTTGCCGGCGATGGCGGTACCTTCGATATCGGGCTGCAGGCGCTCTCGGGTGCGGCTGCCCGCGGCGAAAACATCATCTACATCTGCAACAACAACGCCGCTTATATGAACACCGGTGTGCAGTCGAGTACCGGTACACCGAAGGGCGTTAAAACCACCACCGATCCGGCCGGAAAGAAGACGGCGGCCAAAAACCTGATGGGCATTGTGGAGGCCCACAACCTGTCGTACTGTGCAACGGCCTCACCTGCCTTCCTCCCCGATCTGCAGGGCAAGCTGGAGAAAGCAAAAAAAGCAACCGGCTTCCGCTTCCTCATGATCGACGGCCCCTGCCCGCCGGGCCACAAGCACGACCCGGACATCTCCATACAGCTGGCGCGGCTCGCCGTTGAAACCCGCTATTTCCCACTTTTTGAAGCTGAAAACGGAAAATTCAGCATCACCCACGTGCCGGAAGAAAAATTACCGGTAAGTGAGTATATGAAACACCAGGAGCGCTTTGCACAGCTGTTCAAGGATGAAGCAACGAACGGGCTGTCCGATATTCAGAAACAGATCGACCAACAGTGGCGGAAGCTTCTCGAACGGCAGAACTACGAAAATGCCGGGGCAAAAAACCATTACGTTCATGGATCAAGGGTTGTCCAGCCTTGATGTATGTGATGTGGAACTCTGAAAGCACCATTTGGCAGCATCGATGGCTGGTTTATTCCGATATCGGTTCATCCCGTATACTTCGTCTTTACCCGCATCATACGGAATCCGGTGTTACCAATTCGCATCCTCGCAACATTAAGAATTTATATCAGATTCTGATGTAATTGCAGATTTATATCAGGTTTTTTTTCTTTACATTCACACAGGTAAGAAATGTTTGGTAAACATTGCCGGAAAAAACTGGAGAAGGGTATGTTCCGGATTCATGAAGTAGGTTATCGGGAATGCAGGGTGCATCCTTTCTCCTGTGTTATTGGCAAAGGTTTATCCGGTAAGGATGATACTATCATCATCCTTACTTTTCGGTCTTTATCGTCAACGCTGGATTTATGAAAATACTGCCGGTTTCATAGTGGAGAGTACTTTTTGCACATAAAGGGTAGTATTATCATGTTTCCTGCGGTTCCATATAACAATAAATAACAGATACCATGAAAATCCGGAGATCTATGCTGAAAATTGCTACAACCCTGTTCGTATTCATCATCACCTCACTGTTTATAGCCCAGGCTGCTGTGGCACAGATTGTGCTTACGAGAAACTCCCTGAGTGCCTTCCTGAACGGGGAGTATACAGTTACTGTATCAGCAAGCGTCGATACATTGAACATCCTGCCGCTGCTGGAACTGAGTGGTGCCGATCAGACCTGGGATTTCACCACCCTGGATTATGATTACACATTTACGGGTTCGGGTTCGTCAGTAACCCTGCCATCAGTCGAAGGAACACCTGGCGAGGGGGATGAACATTTTGAGCAGGCAACCCATGTGACCCGAAGCGCTGTAAGCATTGGAGGTGATTTCGGAGGCGATGATGGTGAATTGTCATTTACCAGCTATGAATTCAACATTCTGAATGATGACGAATTTTTATCGCTCGGATCAATATCGCTGGATCCGGATGACCCGGAAGAGTTCGAAATCGTTCTTTACAGCCGGCCTGCAGAGGTCTACTACAAGTTTCCGGTTACCTACGAAAGTGCCTGGACATACGAATTCGAGGAACAACTGATATCCGGTGGATTTGATTTTACCCAGGATTATAAAATTGATGTTGTGGTTGATGGCTGGGGCCAATTGGTCACGCCAAACGGCACGTTTAATGTGCTCAAAATCACGAAACTTGAAGAAATTGATTTGGGTTTCTTTTCTATGGAGTCCACTGATGTTGAGTTTATTACAGTCGATGGGTTTCCAATCGCCACGATTTATGCCGAAAAGGCATTTTTGTCAGACGAATATGACGGTACAACTATGGAAGCAACATTGAATGTGATCTCAACGGGTACTTCCAATCCCCGCGAAATCACCTCTGATCTGCCCGATCGGGCAACCCTGCACCAGAACTACCCGAACCCGTTCAACCCGTCCACGATTATTACATACGACCTTGCCGAAGCGTCAACCGTTTCCCTCGATATTTATACGGTAACCGGAATCCGGGTAATGCCGGTCATCAGCGAACGTGCACAGCAGGCAGGCCGTCACTCCGTATCGGTGGATGCATCCAATCTGGCCAGCGGCGTCTATATCTATCAGCTCCGTACCGGCAACCAGGTGCTCACGCGTAAGATGACGCTGATCAAATAGTAATTACCGAGGTTCCCGGAAATACAGCAATTTCCGTGATACCCACTATTACTGTTATACCCGAAATATCGGAAAGGTGACGATTGTGCGGGATCCACAGGCGGGTGGCATGCTTCAGGGCACCGCTCTCTCCACCGATAACTATGATCAGACCCTGATCGGATGGTCGGGGCAGCAGCTGCAGAGCGATATTGAATTCCTTGCCAACGGGCTTACCTACTGCGCTTCCGAGCAGGCGCGCCAGTCCATAATCGACACCTATGGGTGGACCTTCACCAGCGACAAGTTGCTTGTCACATCCAGAATAGTGTTGTCCGAAGGGGCAAAATTAGGGGCTACCAGTGACAAGTTTCCAAATCACTTCGCTGTTCAACTGTTCGCTTTTTTCCGTACTTCCCGAATTCGAAGCCTGCTGACAGCACCGTCGATGTTATCTTTTGATTTTTGTAACCCTCCGGGATTTTAAGGGTTCTTTCATGATTTTTGGTTGATTTTAACAGGGAACGGTACTAACATTGGGGTAGATTGTGCAAGAGAAAGTTCCCTGTGATATTGCCGGCTTTGGTAATATTCCTGACCCGGACGGGTTTAAGCGCTGTAGCCTCTTTCAGTGCAGGGGAACCGATAGTACATGCAGCCCTGTCTCTATTAACCCCATGTGCAGTATTAACAGTCACAGAATTTACAATTAATCTGCAGGCACTGGGGGCTTATCGGGGTTCCGGTTCAGGGTGGCAAATAATAGAAATACCGGTAAACAATGATGTACCCATTACAGGTACAAAGGAGAGTTGTGATGAACCAATCATACAAAACCTGTCTGTACGGTATGGTCGTTTCTGTTCTGATAATGATTCTGACAATGCCGTATACGTTGATACTGGCACAGAGTATCAACAGCAGTTCCAGTGCTGCCCTGGTGGTATTGAACACCTCAAGCCTGACCACACCGGAGGCAGCAGCGCGCACCATGTTCGAAAACTACGGTATGACCGTAACCACGGTTAATTTTTCGACGGCAAACTATGATCTTCTGAAAGATTATGACCTTACCCTGGCGGTGGAGGACCAGGCTCTCAATTCCGAAACCATTAATCAGCTGCTGGAGAACGGTAAAAAAGTATTGCTGCTGTTTTCGGCAGCCAAAGCGTTGGGTGGCGACTGGCGCTCATCGACCAGTGTATCATACCGTCAGCTGGCCATTGAGCAAAACCAGGCCTTTTTTGAAGGCTACCGGTCGCCCATAGCTTTTGAAGTGCAGAAAGGAGGCACCGCACACAGCATTATCTCAGATTATCCCGGCGGGTGGACAGCCCTGGGCTGGAATGCTGCCGCAAACTATAAATCCGTATTCTACCGTGAGCACGGAAGCGGTAGCCGGGGCGTCATTTTCACATATAACCCGGCTGAGGCAGGAGAGACCGGTAAAAACATCTATGACATGATTTTTGAGTATCTGATGGATACACCTGCTTATACCGGTAAAACGGTAACTGCCGGTCATGTCGCCTTTGTGATAACACGGTATAACGATGACGATCTGTCGCCCGACCTGACCAGCGTGGAAACCTGGCTGCAGACCAAACTGCTGGCATACGGATATGACATTACCTATATCCGGTTCAGCAGGCTGCGGCAATCCGACCTGTCGGGTGCAAAAATGGTGGTTGCCACCGAGTATCCGAGTATAGATATGCAAAGCATTTCAGATCATCTGTCTGCCGGCCGGGACCTGGCACTTTACTATAATTCGGCGGCCTCGCTGGGCGGGGACTGGCGATCGTCAACAGGCGAAAACTGGCGCAGGCTTTCCATTGAGCAGAATCAGGCATTCTTCAGTGGCTACAGCGCGTCACTGAATATTTTGGTACAAAAAGACGGCACGGCCTATTCCGTCATATCCGACTACCCTGGAGGATGGACGGCCATCGGCTCCAATACGAATGCGGGTTATAAAACGGTCTTGTTCCAGGTTCATGCCAGTGGCGGTAAAGGTCTGATCTTTGCCTATAATCCGGCAGAAATCAGTGAAACAGGTAAAAATATGGATGATCTGATCTATCAGTGGTTTGAGGATGAACCGGCTTCAGCCGGCAAAACCGTACCGGCTGGTAGTGTTGCCTTTGTAATTTCACGCTATAACGATGATGATCTGACCCCCGACCTGAGCAGCGAAGAGACCTGGCTGCAGACCAAACTGTCGGCATACGGCTACTCGCTGAGTTATATCCGCTTCAGCCGTTTGCGCCAATCCGATCTGTCGGGTGCGGTAATGGTGGTTGCGGCAGAATATCCCAGTATCGATTTGCAGAGTGCTTCTGATCTTCTTTCAGCCGGCAAAAACCTTGCGCTGTACTACACGTCGGCCGCCTCGCTGGGTGGCGACTGGCGGTCATCATCTGTAGAATCCTGGCGAAGCCTGTCTATTGAACAAAATCAGGCCTTTCTGGCTGGTTACAGCTCTGGAATATCCTTTGTGGTTCAGAAAAGCGGGACGGCTTATAACGTGCTTTCCGACTATCCGGGTGGCTGGACGGCGATTGCATCAGGTACGAGTACCACCTACAAATCAGTATTTTACAGGGTGCATACCAGCGGGGCCAAAGGTCTTATCTACACCTACAGTCCGGGCGAAACCAGTGAAACCGGTAAGAATATCGACGATATGATCTACGAATGGTTTGAAGGCTCACCCGCCTATGCAGGCAAAACCATCGGCGAAGACAAGGTCGCCTTCGTCATTACACGATATACCGACGATGACCTGTCTCCGGATCTCACCGCTGTAGAGACCGCCCTGCAGACCAGTATGCTTGCCAATGGCTACGAACTTTCATACATCCGGTTCAGCCGACTGAGGCATTCAGACCTGTCAGAGGCTAAAATGGTGGTAGCTGCCGAATACCCGAGTATAGATATGGTCACCATCAATGAGCAGCTGGCCGATGGCATGGATATGGCCCTGTACTACAATTCCGCTGCCTCACTGGGCGGTGACTGGCGATTTTCGACCGGTGAAAATTATAGAAGCCTCACAATTGAACAATCCCAGGCTTTCCTCGCCGGGTACCAGTCGGTGGTACCCTTTGTGGTGCAGAAAAGTGGTACAGCCTACAGCATCAGTGCGGATTATCCCGGTGGGTGGACAGCCATCGGTCTGAATGCGGGTAGCAATTTTAAATCCGTTTTCTACAGGGTCCATGCCAGTGGAGGCAAAGGATTGATATATACCTACAATCCGGCCGAGATCAGCGAAACCGGTAAAAATATCGATGACCTGATCTACGAATGGTTCGAGGGAACACCGGCCCACGAGGGAAAAACGGTTGAAGCAGGTAATGTCGCCTTTGTGATTTCCCGGTATAACGATTCCGATCAGACTCCCGATCTTACCAGTGAAGAAACCGCGCTGCATTTCAGGCTGACTGGATACGGTTACAACATCACTTTCATCCGTTCAAGCAGACTACGGCAGTCCGATCTTGCCGGAGCCCGTATGATTGTAGCGGCGACGTTTCCGGCCATCAGTGCCAACGACATTACCGATTACATTACCAATGGTAAAAAGGTGTTGCTATTTAACACCTCCGGATCATCATTGGGCGGGGTTTGGAGAGTATCTGCCGGCGAAGGCTACAGAAGCATGATTGTGGAACAGAACCAGGCATTCCTGGACGGTTACAAATCAGAACTGGCATTTGTTGCGCAGAAAGCTGGTGGTGCTTATGCCATCAGTTCGGATTATCCCGGCGGCTGGACAGCAATTGCCAGGAATACATCATCCACCTATAAAACAATACTGTACCGGACGCATGCCAGTGGTGGAAAAGGCCTCATTTACACCTATAATCCCGCTGAAACCAGCGAGAGCGGAAAAAATATTGAGGATATGATCAACGAATGGATGGAAGAGTCGCCGCCGGCACCGGGAAAGACCGTGAATGAGGACAATATTGCGTTTGTGATAACCCGCTTCAACGATGATGACCTGGCACCCGATCTAAATACACAGGAAACTGCCCTGCAGGCCCGGTTACTCGATTACGGCTTCAGTATCACCTACGTAAGATTCAGCCGTCTGCGGCATTCCGACCTCTCGGCTGCAAAAATCGTTGTGGCGGCCGCATACCCGTCATTGGATATGCACAGCATCACTTCAAAACTGACCGAAGGAAGTAATATCGCCCTGTTTTATGCGTCGGCCTCCGTACTGGGCGGGCGGTGGAATGAATCCACTACTGCTTCCTACCGAAGCCTGTACGTGGAGTCGAGTGCAGATTACATGTCCGAACACCATATAGGATATCAGGCTGAGTTTCAGTCGGCCGAAAAGGCATATGCTATCACAAACGAATTTCCTGCCGGCTGGACGATATTGGGAAGAAACACCAATACCAACTACAAAACGGCGTTTTCGTTCACAGGTGCAGGGCGCGGGGCAATTCTGACCTACAGCACCTCACATACGACTTCCGCTGCAGATACCGTCATTTACGGTATGTTCCGCTGGCTGCAGGGCATGCCGGTGAACACGGTACGCGAGATTACGGAGCTGCCCGAGCACTTCATGCTGCATCAGAACTACCCGAACCCGTTCAACCCGGCTACCACCATCCGGTACGACCTGCCCGAACCCGGTCATGTACAGATCCGCATCTACAACCTCACAGGGCAGCTGGTTGCCATGCCGGTTAACGGAACCATACCCGCCGGTTACCACACGCTTCAGCTGAATGCCACCAAAATGGCCAGCGGCATGTACCTGTATGAAATGGTGGCTCAACCGGCTGATATGCAGAGTAAAACCTATGTCAAAACAAGGAAAATGATGCTCATTAAATAGAAAACAATCCCGAAATACCCCTCGCGATCCCTGTCATCCAAAACAGTGGTGCCCGAAGGGGCAAAATTACCGGCTCACCATGACGAGGCGACTTACTTCGCTGTTCAAATGTTCGCTTGTTCCGTACTTCCCTAATTCGAAGTATACTTACAGCATGATTGGTTTCACCTCCTTGTTTGTGTAGCCTCGAACCGGGCAAAAGTTGCAGCCCCTGTAGACCTGCATTATATTCCCGTCAAGCATCCCTCCACAGATAGCTAACCCGCAGTCCCGTCAACCTGATACCATCACCATGACGTCATCATATAAAAAGATCGGCTATCTGATCACATCCCTCATAATGCTATTGGCCGGCTGTGCCAGATCACCCGGTTCCGCCGACCAGATTTTCACCAACGCCGTGGTATGGACAGGCAACAGCCTGCAGCCCTATGCCGAAGCGGTGGCCATTCGCGGCGATCGTATACTGGCCGTTGGCGATGCCGGTGATATTGACCAGTACCGGTCCGGCAATACGAAAATGACTGATGCCGGCGGGGCCTTCATCACCCCGGGGTTCATCGATAGTCATATCCACTTTCTTACCGGCGGTTTCCGCCTGTCGTCGGTGCAGCTGAGGGATGCATCCACACCTGAAGAGTTTGCGGAACGCATCCGCGATTTTGCTGCAACCCTGTCGGCCGGCACCTGGATCACCGGCGGCGACTGGGATCATGAAAACTGGGGCGGTGAGCTGCCCGACCGGCAGTGGATCGACCACCACACCCCCGACCATCCGGTGTGGGTGAACCGGCTCGACGGGCACATGGCCCTGGCCAACACCGCTGCACTAAGGGCCGCCGGCCTGGACGATTCCGCACAGGACATCCCCGGGGGCGAAATGGTCCGCGACAATGACGGGCGCCTGACCGGCATCCTCAAAGACAATGCCATGAATCCCGTAAACAGGGTGGTACCCCCGCCATCGGCGGAGCAGGAGGATGCGGCGCTCCGATCGGCCATGCACTATGTGGCCTCACAGGGGGTGACCTCTGTGCATGACGTGAATGGCACCATGGACGTTTTCGACCGGTTTCATGCCTCCGGAGAGCTCATTACCCGGATTTATGCCTCCGTGCCGCTCGCCCGCTGGCAGGAAGCGGCCGGCCGGATACGTACCCGCGGCTCCGGCGACGAGTGGCTGCGCACCGGCGGAGTAAAGGGATTCATGGACGGGTCACTCGGATCGCACACCGCCGCTTTCCTGGAACCCTACGACGACACTCCCGGCGATGCCGGATTCCTTGTAATCGAACCTGATACGATCCTGGGTTTGATCCGTGATGCCGATGAGGCAGGCCTGCAGATGCTCATTCATGCCATCGGTGATCTGGCCATCCGTGAGCTGCTCGATATTTTTGAACAGGTTGCCGGAGAGAACGGTCCGCGCGACCGCCGGTTCCGAATCGAGCATGCTCAGCACATCGCCACCGAAGACATTTCCCGGTTTGCCGAACTCGGTGTGATCGCCAGCACGCAGCCGTACCATGCCATCGACGACGGGAGGTGGGCCGGCCGCTACATCGGCGACCGCATCGCCACCACCTATGCCTTCCATTCCCTGGCCGACGCCAACGCGCATATTGCCTTTGGCAGCGACTGGTTTGTGGCTCCCCCAACCCCGCTCGAGGGCATCTATGCTGCAGTAACCCGCCGCACCCTCGACGGAGCCAACCCTGATGGCTGGGTACCGGAACAGAAGATCACAGTGGAGGAAGCGCTCAGGTTTTATACCTTTGGGGGTGCTTATGCCTCGTTCGAGGAAGAGCTGAAGGGCACGATTGAACCCGGCAAACTGGCCGACCTTGTGTTTATCGACCGGAACCTGATTGAGACCGATCCTGTACAAATCCGTGATGCACAAATTATGCGGACCATGGTGGGCGGTAAAACGGTTTACACCAGATCAGAAAACATGAATGAATAAGTGGATAACCAGACCGGGTTGAGGGTATGAAACGTATAATAATCTGCTGCGACGGAACCTGGAACACACCCGATACCGAGTTCGGGGGCCAGCCGGTAATGACCAACGTCGTGAAGATCGCCAGAGCTATTCTTCCTGAAAGCGCCGACGGAGCCCGGCAGATGATGTACTACGACAAGGGGGTAGGCACCAGGGGCAATCGCATCCGCCGGATAATCGACGGGGCCACAGGCCGGGGGCTGTCAGAGAACATGCTCAACGCTTACCGTTTCCTTATCCGGAATTATGAACACGGCGACGAAATTTATCTGTTCGGGTTCAGCCGGGGTGCCTTCACGGTGCGCACCCTTGCCGGCATGATCCGCAACTGCGGAATCCTGAACAGAAATGCTGAAACCAAAATAGCTGAGGCTTTCGGTATTTACAGTTCACGCCGTTTTGATACCCATCCCAGGATGGTTGAGGCCACCATGTTCCGGAAAACCTATTCGGTGTGTGATCTGATACCCATAAAGTTTATGGGTGTATGGGATACCGTCGGGGCCCTGGGTAATCCACTTTTGCTGAACGGTATATTTACGAAACGCAACAGTTTTCACGATCACAAGCTGAGTTCAAAAGTGGAACATGCATACCATGCTGTGGCCATCGACGAAAAAAGACGCCACTTTCAGGCCGCACTTTGGGAGAAAGATCCCGCTGATACCCACCAGACCATGGAGCAGGTCTGGTTCATCGGCGTCCACTCAAATGTGGGCGGCGGGTACACCACAACCGGTCTTTCCGATATCGCACTGGAATGGATGGCTGGCAAGGCGAAATCGGCCGGACTGGCCCTGGACGAGCTGAGTTATCACCCCGATTATCTTCAGGAACCCGCCAACTCCCGCACAGGCCTGTACAAGCTGATACCGCCGTATTACCGAAAAATAGACCGTCTCTGCCAATTGACAACTGCCGGTGATCAGCCCCGGGAGGCAAGCACCACAGCCGTGATCGGATCGGATACCGGTGAAGGCATAAATTCCGCACGGTCGGGTTCATTGGATGAGGCAGATGCATCGCATCGGGGTGTGGAGAGGCGTTCATCACCGGAACAAGCGGCGGACAGAAAACCAGTGACCAACACGGACAACAACCGCAATGGTAAGATCATGTGCGAAGCGCTGCATGCAACCGTAATGAAACGGTACAATGCCGACCCGAACTACCGGCCCAAAAACCTTGTGGATTTCCTGGAAAGGATGGTGCAGTCCACCACCGGATAGTTAAATTTTTTTGACCATAAATTACCCCTAACAGGCTCCAATCCGTGTATTTACATTTTAATGTTTGTTAATTATTGGGCTGCATTAAATTAGAATTTGCTTTTTTTAATAACCGCATCTACTTTGCCCACGGGTATAAAAGGAGTTATAGACGTAAGTAACGGCAATTAAGGGTAAAATTTGGCTCGTCCCCGACTGAATATCCGGAGTATTAGGCAGAGGCCGGTCCGCAATCGTGCGGGTAACCCGGGCCCGGCCGAAATGATCAATTCGCGGGGCGATTTTCAGCTCAGCCGCCGCGACATGCTGGCTGCAATGGCGATGATCGGCACCGTTCCGCTTCTTCAGTCCATAGGTACGACCTGGCTGGGCACCGTTCGCATGCAGCGGTTGCAGGGCACGCAGGACGCCTGGCTGCCGGCCGCCGATAAATTCACCGATGTCGAGCTTGATCCCGTACAACAGTACGACGCCCGTATGCTCTGGATGACCGCCTTCGAGCTTGGTACTTCCGATCCGGGCGATACCATCCTTGCGGAACCGGTAACAGAGAAAGAGTACCGTGTGGTGGTGAGGGAATAAGAAATGCTGCCGGTCGACCAGGCTCAGCACGGCATCACGGGTTTATCTGTGGGCCAGAGTATCGGCAAGCGGATCGTCTACGCCGATGTAATTGAGGTTCCGCCGACCCCGTAAACGGACAATGATACAGCGTATGCACTCACTGATTATATATCGATGCTCTGTACTCAGCAGGATATTGCCTGTGCTTCTGGTAGTGATTTCTTGTGTGATCGCCTGTCCGGTAACTTCTGCAGCGCAGCTGCAGAATGGCCAGCCGTTCCGGTTTCTGTTCAGCGGATATCATAAAATCCATTTCGAAACGGCCGACCGTCAGCGGTTCGGATCGGAATACCCGGCCACATTCCGCTTTGGGGCCCTTGACGACAATCTCGATGTACAGGGTGAGCTGGCCGGGTCGTTCCTCACCCGCGATTCGGATGCCCCTGAGCTCGATGATCCTGAACTCGGCAGCATCCCGCTCATATCATCACTGATTGATCCCAACATCAGCAGCTCGGCTGATGCAGCCGGCATGGCTGAGGCCACCCTCCGGTTTCCGTCGTCCGGCACCCGACTGCGCAGCGGTATCCAGTACGTGGGTCCGGGCTACATCAACCTGGCTGTACCGGCTCTGCGCAACGATCTGCGTGAACTGATGGGAGGCATTGAACAGTCGTTTTACCGGCGGCAGATGACCATCAGCGCGAACATCCGTACCGAGCGCCATAACCTGAACGACCTGAAAAACTATACCCGCACCTCCACCCGATACGACCTGCAGCTGGCGCTTAACTTTCGGGATATGCCCTGACTGAGGCTGCAGTACATCCCGCTGATCCAGAAAAACAAAGCCAGCGATCCGGTTGTACCGGCGGCAGGCGAATACACCTATAATACCACCGTGCTCAACGCGATCAGCGGATACACCGTACCGATCGGAAACCTGGTGAGTACGACCACCGTCAACCTGTCGTCCCAGAAATCAACCACCGACCTGCAGAGTGCAGATGCATCCGCCTTCACCTTCGGGCTGAACCAGAACGTCGGGTTCGGCAGGGCCGGCGTAAATGCCGGTTACCAGCGGTTTTCATTCACCCGTCTGGATGATACCCTGGTCCGCCACGACGTCACCCTTGGCGGATCAATCCGTGTACTGGGCATGTGGATGCACGAAGCAGGACTGCGGAACTCTTCCGGCGAAAACCAGGTGCGCGTTACCGGACTCTGGTACCGCTCATCAGTACCCATCCGCTATCTCGGCACCCTGGAGGTGATGATCGAGAATACCCAATTCAATAACCCGGCCCTGACCGACGGAATATTCGCCCAAACCCGTTTCAGCGCCATACTCACCCGCTCATGGTAAACAACGACACGTGAATGAAGCACATGGAGGCTTTTCAAAGCCTCCAGAAATACTCCCGAATCCAAAATCACAATTTCCACCCGACAATCCCCCAAACCCCTGACTACCAAACCACGAACCCTGATTCAAAACATGAAACACGTTCGCGGGTAACCCTTGAAAAACCGAAAAAATGTATAAAAAACACCGATTTAAACTGTCAAAAGTCCTGTTTATTGTTTTGTTCACCGGGCTGATGCAGCTGCCGGTTATCCAGGCCATGGCGCAGAGCATCGTTATTGTCCGCATTTCGCCGCCACCGCCAAATCAGCTCAGTGTGGCCGACCTGTGGCAGCTCGAACTAACCAATCTCTCACCAGCCACGGGTGCATCTACACCCATTCTCGTCTACCTGATCGGCACAGTAGAGGTACAGCGCGAGGGGCTTGTGGGGGAAGCCCGTTCGGCCAATGTTCTGCTGAACGCGGGACCAAACCGCCTGAGCGGCCGTGATGTACAGCCGGTGAACGTGAGCTATGCCTCATCCCGCTACCGTGAGGCCATGGTCCGTACCGGCAGTTTCCCCGCCGGCAATTACACCATCTGCGTTACGGCTTATGAGGCGCAGAGCGGACGTGAAGTCGGCCGCGAATGTATCGATCATGAAGTGCAGCCTTTCTCGCCTCCACAGCACATTACCCCCATAGAAGGGGATGTGGTCAGTCAGCCCTATCCGGTCTTCACCTGGACACCACTGGCACCGGCACCTCCGGGCAGTTTTATCCGCTATCGCTTCAAAATGGTAAGGGTATTGCGTTTCCAGCCGCCCGATGTGGCCGTTCAGTCGAACGTATCATGGTTTGAGTCGGCTATTGTGATGTCAACATCATTGCCTTATCCGCACCGAAAATTAACCCCCGGCCATGCGGGAATTGCGGCAGCTCCACACCGGAATTCAGCTAAGAACATCAGGCTGTTGTCGCTCTGGAACCCACGTAGCAGTCGAATAGTCCGTACTGGTGGATGTTAACTGCCTGGCATGTAAACCCGGCATACAGACATAAAAAAAGGCAGCACCGAAAACGGAGCTGCCTGCCTGAGCGAGAAACGGGACTCGAACCCGCGACCCCGACCTTGGCAAGGTCGTGCTCTACCAACTGAGCTATTCTCGCGTAGATTTAAATATAAAGAGGTTTATACCCTATAAACAAGACCTGTTTCGGAGATTTTTGAGAGAAATATGATTTCCCGTGCTGTTGTGCCGGCTCTCTGCTTATTCCAACAAATTCTTACAACAAGCAGAAACATGGCCTTTTCCATGTTTGTAAAAAGCACCATGATACAGGTGCTTCCTGCAAGGCTGAAGCAGGCTGTTGCCAGGTCATCCGCATTATAATTTTAATAACTATGATAAAACGGGCCCTTTTCCGCTGATTCCACAAAAAAATGTAGTCAATCCCGTTTTGAGTCATTATAAATCTTGGCTACTTTAGTCACGATGGCCGGCCGCAGCGATGTGTTCTGCCAACACAGGGTATAATCAGGATATCAAACTCCGTATGTTCCGCCGTCATCTGTTCAATTTTTAAACGTATTATGAGTACCGATTTTCAGGAACTGGACAGTAAACACCATTTTTATCTCTACAGAAGATATCCCGTTACGCTTGTACGTGGTGAGGGAAGCCGTGTATGGGACTCCGACGGGAACATGTATATCGACGCCCTGGCCGGTATTGCGGTGAACAGTACAGGGCATTGCCACCCCCGTGTAGTGAAGGCCGTTCAGGAGCAGGCGGCTACGTTGATGCACGTTTCGAATTTTTTCACAACACCGCCACAGGCGGAACTCAGCCGGCGCCTGACCGGGCTGTCTGGGCTCGACCGCGTTTTCTTCTGCAACAGCGGCCTTGAGGCCATGGAAGCAGCTTACAAGTTTTCCCGGAAATACGGTAACAACAGGGGCCGGCAGGGTGATGTGTTGTCGATGCAGGGCTGTTTTCACGGGCGTTCATTCTCTGAAATTGCATCAGGCGCCGCTAAATACCAGGACGGCTTCCAACCCATGCCATCGGGTTTCCGTCAGCTCCCGTTTCAGGATCTCAACGCTATCCGGGCCCATATTGCCGGTGCCAATGCCGTGGTTCTTGAACCGGTTCAGGGAGAGGGGGGAGTGCGTCCGTTCGATTTCAATTTTCTGCGCGATGTACGGGCACTTTGTGATGAACACGATGTTCTGTTGATTTTTGATGAGATTCAGTGCGGGATTGCCCGGACCGGCCGCATGTTTGCCTGGGAGCACAGTGGCGTAAAACCGGACATCCTCACACTGGCAAAAGCACTTGGCGGCGGCCTGGCCATTGGCGCTGTGGTGGCCAGGCAGCACGTCGCCGATGCCATGGAACCCGGTAATCACGGAACCACGTTCGGGGGTAATCCCATGGCCTGTAGTGCCGCCCTGGCCAATCTGGATGTGATCGAAGAGGAGGACCTGGTGCACAGGGCGGCTGAGTTCGGGGGCATGATCATGCAGAAAATCCGTGACCGTGCCAGCGATGAACCCGCCATCAAAGAGGTCCGGGGCCTGGGCATGATGATCGGTGTGGAACTGGCTTTCGATGGCACCGGCATACCCCGCGAAATGCTCAGGCGCGGGGTGATCAGCAACTGCACGGCCGGTAACGTGATGCGCATCGTGCCACCTCTGAACATCTCCGAAGAGGACATGAATACAGTGATCGATGTGATGTTTGAATGCATTGCACTGGAGCGGGTTAAACACCACGCTGAGACCACCGGGCATAACTCATAAGCCCGCATACCAACGGACCTGACAATACCGCATACCAACGGATTTGACAATCCCGGTGGTGGTACTACATCAATTCTGAGGCTGCAGGGGAAATTCTATGTACCATCATGAAAATTTTCCTCATTTGATCAGCGTCATTTTCCGGCTTTGGGTAACGCCGCCGGCCCTCAGGCTGTAGATGTAAACCCCTGATGGAAGATCGCCTGCATTAAAGCTGACACGATGGCTGCCGGCATTCATCGGCCCGTCTTTAAGGGTACGGATATGAGCGCCTGCCACATCATATACCGCAAGCGATACGCGTGCCACCCGGTCGAGCGTAAAGCGGATTTCAGTCTGCGGATTGAACGGATTCGGATAGTTCTGATCCAGCGAAAAATGGGCCACGGGACGATGGTCCGGCACTGTGCCAGTCGTTTCACCGCTAAAAAGGCGGGCCGCATCGGTCAGGGTCAGGTATTCGATACCTTCTCCGTAATAGGTGTTCAGGGAGTCGAGCAGCTCACCGATCCACCGGATGGTGATGCCCCCTTCATAACCACTCCTGATAAACGGGTCGTGCAGCAACAGGGTGTAAACCTGCTTTTCTTCGGCTTTCCGGCGGATGTCGGCCAGGGCGTCTCTCAGGTTTTTGTCGTAGTTCGCCGAAGTGAGCGCCCACGTGTATTCGGAATCCGGCGGCAGGTTGAACAGCTCATTGTTCAGGAAATCCTGCGGCTTCGTGGTTGAGATGTAGGGGATATCGAATTCGGGCAACACCTTCCAGGTAATTTCATCGCTCACATGTCCGGGGGGGATAAAAGAAACCGGCCTGATTCCCGTATGCTCATCAAGCAGATCAATGCCGTCTTTGATCAGCTTTGCCTGCTGCTCTTCGGTGAAAGGCTGGTTGTAGAAGGTGCAGTACATCTCATGGCTCGACTGGTTGCAGCGCTGACAGATGTGGATGTAGCCGTGCAGCGATATCTCATGACCAAGTGCGGCCGATGCGGTCAGTTCCGCCGCCAGCCCGCCGTCAAGATTCGGGCCCTCTATAAGCCGGTGCGGCATCACCCCCCAGGTGAGTACACCGCCACGGGCAGCAACACTGTCCTGCAGGGGCGTAATAGAGCGTGGCAGAATGGACGTATTGCGCGACAGGATGTCGTCCACCCGTATCACAAATTTCAACGAAGGCTGGGCAAGAAGCCCAGCAATTTCAGGACCCAGCAACAGAATAAGAAGCAGTATTAATCGGCACACAATAGTCGGTTAGAGTAATAATAATAGTCATTCTGAGCGCAACGCAGCCCAGCTGCGTGCAGTCGAAGCACGTGGGGGCTTTTTAAAAAGCCCCCCCAAAAAGTCTGATGTCTGATGTCTCACATCTCACCTCTCACATCTCACATCCTCGCCTTCTTCCCCGCATCCGTATCCCCCAGCCAGGCTTTCACCTGCTCATCTGATGGCACCGACGCCTTGTCGCGGTAGCGGTCGACCACGCACACAAACCCGAGCGGCTCGCCGCGGTCGGCATGGAACTGATGCAGAGTTTCAGGCGATATATAGACCACATCATGCAGGTTCAGTTCATGCACCTCATCACCCAGCACCATCGAACCTCTGCCCCGTATGATCACAACTGAATGGGGATGCCGGTGGTACTCAAGCGATGAATACCCTCCGGGTTGCACCTCGAAATAGCGGGTCTGAAAGTTCAGCTCATGCTCACCTTCACCCTCGCCGAGCAGAGATAAGCGTTCAATATCCCGGAATGCAGTTCCGTCGGTTTTATACAGTTTTCGCTCAACACCTTCCCAGGTGTAGTCATTCGCCCGGATTATTTTCGAATTGTTCTTCATAGTGATAGAGTTTCTTTCGGTAAGTGAGTACCCGGGTGGTGTGGATTGTTGATGTTTTTGCGTGTAATGGGCGTGTTGCAGGGTGAATCGGATGATTTGCTTTGCGGCTGGTTTTGATATGTAAGCTCAGGCAACCGATTTTGCACGATGTGTTGTGATTATGAACTGTCTGGTTATAGTGTTGAAGATAGTAGATTTGTGATCTCCCTGGCAGCCGCCTCAATACCATCGCGATGCTGGTAAAGACTTCCGCCCAGCAGATAAACGGTGTCAGGACCATAAGATTTCACCCATTCCGGCAGGTTCAGGCGCTGAATGCCGCCGCCGGGCATGGGGAAACAGGAACGGAATCCGGAAAGTTGCCGCCGGGCTGCGTGGTTCAGCTGCAGGCACTCTTCACGGCTGAATGAAAACCGTCCGCCGGCGTTCGGATAGATTACCATATCGGCACCCAGCGCCCTCCAAAGCTCGCCGTAAAGGAACGCTTTGCTGAAGCCGCTGCCTGACTGAAGGGTATAAGACCCGGAAAACGCCGGATGGGCCGCAACCGGCAGGCCGCTATCCTGACGGGACAGCTCGCCCAGCGCTGCAAGTCCGGTTATATGAGGTGCGATCATCACACCTCCGGCACCCTGATCACGGGCTGTCCTGAACCGATCCATCATGTCGGGCCAGCTGCCGGTTATATTCGGCATGTACATAGATACCCGTCCGGTTTTATCGGCAGCCCTTCTGATGGCATCGGTGCACGCCCTTACCCGTTCGGTGAACGGTGCATACGGCTGATCAGCCAGACCGTGGTCATCCTTGATGATGTCAATACCGCCAAGGGCAAACCGGTAGCATAGGTCACCGAGTTCCTTTGCCGTCAATCCCATCGGTTTAAGTGCCGTTGCGCTCAGCGGCCGTTCCGGGATGTTCAGAATGCGCCGGATTCCGCCGATACCGAAGCTAGGACCGCTGAAAAGAGGGGGTATGGATGAGGTACTGGCACTGTCGTCTGTAGGTTTGCTTCGGACGCATCCGTCAGAAGTATCGTGAGGTTCCGCTGTACCCGGGCCGGTACTAGCTGTAGCGGTTCCGCCGTTATCTGCGACTGCACCATTTGCAAAGGCACTCCAGTCCAGACCGGTAACCATAATTCCCGGTTTCAGCGAGATGTTGCCGTACAACACATTCAGGAACTGGGTGTGTTCATAACCTGTGTTGGCCAGCGGCCACTCGATACTGACCTGGTATGTCTGCGGACCTGTTTCATCACATTGCGTAACCCGCCCGACGATGTGACCGCGGATCTCATCACTGATGGCATCGGGGGGCATCTCCACACTCTGTTCGTAGCAAATCCCGTTGAGTTTTCCGGCAATCTCCTCCATGCCGGCCAGTGTGATTTGATAGGTAACAGTGAAGGTTTTCATGGGTGAATGTCATCATGGGATGGCCTGCCCGGACACATTAACTGTTCAGAGCCCGCCCTTCACAATGGTCTCGGTGCGCTCGGGGCCTGTTGATACAATCTTTACCGGAACACCCAGGTAATCTTCGATGAATTCGAGGAACAGGCGGGCGTTTTCCGGAAGTTCCTCATATGTTTTGCATTCGGCGATCGACGTTTTCCAACCCGGTTTGCTCACAAATACGGGTTTGATTCGCTCAAGTTTTTTCAGGCTGGCGGGGAACAGGTCGGTTTCAGCACCGTCAATTGAATAGGCGGTACAGGCTTTGACCGTTTCGAGAGAATCAAGCACATCCATCTTGGTGATGGCCAGCTCGTTGATACCGTTAATACGAACGGCATACTTTAACGCCACAAGGTCGATCCAGCCGCACCGCCGTGGTCTGCCGGTGGTGGATCCGAATTCATGGCCCAGCTCGCGAAGCCGGTTGCCGTCCTCGCCGTGCAGTTCGGTGGGGAACGGTCCGTTGCCTACGCGTGTGCAATAGGCTTTGGTGATGCCCATTACATGGGTGATGGAGGTGGGAGGCAGGCCGCTTCCGGTACAGGCCCCGCCAGCCGTGGGCGAGGATGAGGTTACAAAGGGATAGGTGCCATGGTCGATGTCGAGCAGTGCACCCTGCGCCCCTTCAAGCAGGATGGGGATATTCTCTTTATTTGCGTTGTGCAGTATGAGGCCGGTATCACAGATATAGGACTTGAGCTGTTTTCCGCATTCAACCATCTCGTCCACAATCGGGCCGGCTTCCAGTGCCGGCATTCCGAACTGATGTACCAGGGTCACGTTGACATCTTCAAGCACCTGCGCCACTTTTTCTGCAAGCAGATCTGTATCGAGCAGATCGAGCATTCGGATACCGTTCCGGGCAATTTTGTGGTAGTACGCCGGACCGATGCCGCGGCCCGTGGTACCGATTTTATGGTCGCCCCGCGTCTCCTCACGGGCCTTGTCGATCATCTTGTGGTAGGGGAGAATCACATGGGCGTTTTCGCTCACAAAAAGCTGTCTGGATGGATCGGCACCGTGTTTTTTAACGGCTTCGATCTCTTCGAGCAGCTTCAGCGGGTCAACTACAACGCCGTTTCCGATTATGCAGCTGGTTCCGGGATGGAAGATGCCGGATGGTACAAGATGCAGGATAACGGTTTTTCCGTCGAATTTAAGGGTGTGTCCGGCGTTGGCCCCACCCTGATAGCGGGCTACATATGGGGTATTGTCGCTGAGCAGGTCAACAACCTTGCCCTTGCCTTCGTCGCCCCACTGGGCTCCGATAATTACACGAACTGGCATGATATGATCGCAAAAAAAAGAGGTGCAGTGCACCTCTTTTACGTTATTAATTGGCTGACGTGAAGTTATTCCTTAAAGGATTCAACAGCTTCATCAACAGATTTGAAATGCTGGAATACCGTGATCAGCTTGGTGATGATCAGCAGGCTTTCGATTTTGTCTGTCGCATTGGCTATTCTGAGGTCTCCTCCGGCATTGCGCATGGTTGTAAGCGCCCCGATGAGCATTCCCAACCCGGAAGAGTTCATAAATTTAACCTTGCCCAGATCAACCACAATATTCTTCTTGTTCTGGTCGATCAGTTCATGGAGTTGTTCATTCAGGGTTACCGCGTCGGGTCCGCCCATCACGTTACCCTTGAATTCCAGAACAACGGAATTATATCGCTCGGAGACTTTAAAGCTCATAACAGAAACCTATGGTTAGTTTAACTTTTTACTTTTTTAAGTTGCAAATCGACCAATAGACCACTGGCCACAAAGATGGAACTGTAGGTACCAAGGATTACACCCAGCATCAGGGCAAATGACAGACCCTTCAGGACCTCACCCCCAAATACGAACAGGATGGTTACAACAATAAACGTGGTAAGGGATGTGACCACCGTACGGCTCATGGTGTTGTTAATGCTTCTGTTCACCATTGAATCATATGCTTCGGTCTTAAATATAAGTGAATTCTCACGGATACGGTCAAATACCACCACGGTGTCGTTCAGTGAATATCCCACAATAGTCAGGAATGCTGCAATCAAAGCCTGATCGATGTCGAGGTTGAATGGCAGAATATCATAAAAGATTGTGAAAATACCTAATGTGATGATTACATCATGAGCGAGTGCTGCAACAGCTCCGGTAGAGTATGTCCAGTTCTTAAATCGTACCAGAATGTACACGAAAATCACGATCAGGGCGAATATGACCGACATCAGGGCAGCCTGCTTCAGGTCTTCGGCAAACCGTGGTCCTACCAGGTCGAGTTTGATGATTTCGGCCTGGTTACCGGGAAAGGTTGTCGATAATGTACCCAGAATTATTGACCTGAGTTGATTGGGTTCAAGCTGGGCATCGGTCCGGATCAGAATATCGGCACCAAACAGTTTAACCTCGGGCATGCTTTCAAGAGGTTCGGTCAGGGCTGTCCTGATTTCACCCACGGCAGGGGATGACTCCTGGAAGGCCACAACTACCTCGTTGCCGCCACGGAAGTCGATGCCGAAGTTGAGGCCCTGAAAAATGATGGCAAACAGTGAAATCGCCACCAATGTACCGGATACGATATATCCGATCTTCCGGTTGTGTATAAAATTGAATTTTGGATCTTCAAATAGTCTCATTGCTTTTTCCTGTGTTTAAAAATTATCCGAAACTGACATTGAGGCCTTTACCGCGGGTCAACGAATCGACGATCACACGGGTAATGACAATGGCACTGAAGAGGGAGGCAATAATACCCGCCATCAGCGTAACGGCGAAGCCCTTGATCGGGCCCATTCCGAAGCTGAACAGGATTACCGCTGTTAAAAACGTGGTGATGTTCGCATCAAGGATGGCACTCATCGCATTCTTGTATCCGCTGTCGATGGCCGCCACAAGGCTTTTGCCCACACGCATCTCCTCACGTATACGGTCGAATATCAGTACGTTCGCATCCACCGCCATACCGATGGTAAGTACAATGCCGGCAATCCCGGGCAGGGTCAGCGTGGCCCTGAAGGCAGCCAGTATACCGAGTATGAAGATGATGTTCAGTATAAGCGCCAGGTCGGCAATCGCTCCGCCGGCACGATAATAGAAGATCATGAACAGAGCCACAATGGTAAGGCCCCAAATAGCGGACCGGAATCCCGACCGGATGGAAGCTTCACCCAGGGTGGCTCCTACGGTACGCTCTTCCACAATATCCAGCGGTGCAGGAAGTGCACCGGATAGCAGGATATTCACAAGGTCTTCGGCTTCACTAAGGCCGCCGATACCGCTGATGGACGAACGCCCTTCCGTGATCTGGCTTCGTACCGTCGGATAGCTGTACACGTACCCGTCGAGGATAATGGCTACCGGACGACCAATGTTGGCCCCGGTCAGAATGCTCCAGCGGCGCGCGCCCTCACGGTTCATGGTCATTGATACCTCGGGCTGGTTGGTCTGCGGATCAAACGAGGGTCTGGCGTCGGTTATGACCTCACCGGTAAGTTCTACCTGTTTTCTTACGCCCAGCAGGGTGTAGTATTCACTGGATGACCCCTGAAGACGCTCGCTCTGGGCAGCCCACATCAGTTCGGTATCGCGGGGCAGCATACGTTGCACTTCTTCTCTGCGAAGTTTTTCCATTACTTCGGCAGTATCAGCGGTTGCAGCGTATCCGAAGATTACACTTTCTCCCACAGGAATAAATACATCGGTGAAAGTATTAATCCGGGTCGCCTGACCGAGCGTGTCGCCGTCGGCAGGAGGCAGAGAGGTTTCGTAAAAATCGATGATCCTGCGAAGCGAAGTCTGGAGTTCACTCGGGTTGGCCATCGTCCGGAACTCGAGACGGGCCGTACCGCGAAGCAGGTTGCGTACCCGCTCTTCGTCGTCCACGCCGGGCAGCTCCACAACGATACGGTTGCTTCCCTGTTTCACGATCGATGGTTCGGTTACACCGAAGCGGTCAATCCGGTTTCTGATGATCTCAACGGCCCGGTCTACAGCTGAATTTCGCTGACTTTGCAGGTAATTCTTGATCTCATCATTGGTAGACTGCCGTGTGATGTTATCAGAGTCGGATCTGAAATACCGGCTAAGTCGTGCCTGCGGATCCCGGCTTTCAAATTCATCCACAAATTCATCGATTACATCGGTGTTGTTTTCAAAGGCCCGCTGCGAGGCAGTCGACAGTACATCGTTGAATTCATCATCCCTGAACTCACGGGCGAGTTCACCAAGCAACTGGCCTGTAGCCAGTTCAAGAGTTACATACATGCCGCCCTGCAGGTCAAGGCCGAAGTTCAGCGTCCGCTCTCTCAGATTGTTCAGACGCTCAAAATTAGCCTCCACGTATTCCACGCGGGCTTCCTCATCGAGACTGTTGATATGCCTTTGCTCCAGCCAGTGACGTACACTGAACTGCAGGTAGTATCCTGTAACCAGGATGAAGCCGATGATAAAAAATATCTTGGTTCCGTTACTTTCCTTCATAATTCTGGTTTGTTTGGTGTGTTGATAACAGTCCGGAACAGGACAGCGCACACGGCGTCCGGGTTCCGTTTATCGAAATAGTGCAACGCACAGGGGTACCCGGGCGAACCGGGACCGGGGTTGGGCATTCCGCCCGGGCTAAGGTGCGCCGATACTAATGCCGCTGATGAGCGGGGACAGAAGAAAGGCCGGAATGCCTGCCGGTATTCCGTTTGTGAACTGCTCAAAGAATCGTTGAGCCGATTTGCCTGAGGGTATGATCAGAGTGGTCCACGACAGATCGATCGATTTGGTGGTGAGATAGTGCTTGGCATTAAAAACGGAAAGTATACTGTTCTCATTCATACCTGTGTCGGACGTCTGCGTAAATGCAGCCATCAGACGTGTAGCAAGTATATCGGGATCGTCGGAGCTGTCGAATGGCAGATCAAACAGGTCGCTGTTCCGGCTGATTACATCCGCTGCATTGTTTACAACACTTTGAAAATCTGAACGGAACAACCGGATTTCACGGATTTTCTGATCAGCAACCTGTCCGTTAGTCACGGATACATGCTGGTTTAGCCAGTATGTGAATGCCTCGAAGTTTCTGAGCTCATACTTCGTGGGCAACAGCATGGCCAGCCATCCGATGAACAGGACGATGGATATGTAACGGTTGCTGTATGGATTCCGGAAAATCTGCATCCGGCAAAGATAGGAAGTATGAGCAGCCGCAGCAACAGGCAATGTCAAAATACTCGCCCCTCTCCATTATGGTGAGCAAGTAATTATAGACCATTCGGGGCTACTCAATTATAGAGGTTATGGAGATGACACGAATAGTACTGTTAGTATACTTCGAATTGGGGAAGTACGGAACAAGCGAACAGTTGATCAGCGAAGTGGTTTGGGTAGATGTCACAGGTAGCCTATAATTTTGCCGCACCGGATGAAATTAGTCGTTACCTGTGTCAACATCCCACTTCCCCATTCCACATTCCCCATTCCCCATTCTCTTGTTCTACTGTTCAATACGTATGCTTTCCCCGTTCCGGTGCCGTTCGAGCTCTTCTTTTAAATAGCGACCTGTGTGAGAGGCTTCTGTAAGGGCGATCTCCTCCGGTGTACCGGTGGCAATAATATACCCGCCCGCATTTCCACCCTCAGGCCCCATATCGATAATCCAGTCTGCCGCCTTTATCAGGTCGAGATTATGCTCGATCACAATTACCGTATTTCCCTTGTTCACCAGCTTCTGGATCACATCCACCAGCATACTGATATCCTGAAAATGGAGCCCGGTGGTGGGTTCATCCATCACATAGATCGTGTCGCCGGTGCCTATTTTCGACAGCTCCCGGGCCAGTTTTACCCTCTGGGCCTCGCCACCGCTGATCGTGGTGCTCGACTGGCCGATCCTGAGGTATCCCAGTCCCACGCTGTCGAGTGTTTCTATAATGCGTTTGATCCGGGGATGGGCATCAAAAAAGAGGAGAGCCTCGCTGATGGTCATGTTCAGCACATCGGAGATGTTTTTGCCTTTATAATAGATTTCCAGCGTTTCCCGGTTGTACCGGCGGCCGTTGCAGCTTTCGCAGGTCACATACACATCGGGCAGAAAATTCATCTCGATTTTCCTGACACCGTCGCCGCCGCATTCCTCGCATCGGCCGCCCTTTACGTTAAAGGAAAACCGGCCCTGGCCATAACCACGTATCTTCGCTTCCGGCATCTCCGCAAACAGTTGCCTCACCGCATCGAACACTTTTGTATAGGTTCCGGGATTCGACCGTGGAGTGCGGCCGATCGGACTCTGGTCGATGGAGATGATCTTGTTGATGTGTTCAATGCCTTCGACCTCGTCGTAGGGTAGGGCCACATCCTTCGACTTGTAAAAATGATTGCTCAGAATCGGTACGAGCGTCTGGTTGATGAGGGAACTTTTACCGCTGCCGCTCACACCAGTAATACAGATAAATTTACCCAGGGTCACATCCAGATCCACATTTTTCAGATTGTGACCGCGGGCACCCTTCAGGCTTAGCATCTTATTGTTGCCCGGACGCCGTATTTCCGGTATGCGGATCTTTTCGGTGTAGTTCATGAACCGGCTGGTGAGGGATTTGGGATCGAGGTCTTCCATTTTCCCCTGCGATACCACATGACCCCCGTTTACCCCTGCTCCGGGTCCGAGATCAATCACGTAGTCGGCATCGGCGATCGTCTCCCGGTCGTGCTCCACTACAATCACGCTGTTGCCGAGGTCCCGCAGAAGCTTCAGGGAATTGATCAGTTTGATGTTGTCGCGCTGATGCAGGCCGATACTGGGTTCATCGAGTATGTAGAGCACACCCACGAGTTGGGTGCCGATCTGGGTGGCCAGACGAATTCGCTGTGCCTCACCGCCGCTCAGTGTCTGTGCCTCGCGATCGAGACTGAGATAGCTCAGGCCCACATTCAGAAGGAAATCTACCCGGTCGCGTATCTCCTTGAGTACCTGACTGCCGATAGTCCTCTGCCGTTCGGTGAGCTCAAGCCGCCCGAGCGTGTTCCGAAGTTCGGCTACATCCATCCTCACGAGTTCATGTATGGAATAACCGCTAATTTTATAGGAGAGGGCTTCCCTGTTCAGGCGTCCGCCGTTGCAGTCCGGGCAGGTAACGCGGCTCATGTATGCCCGGGCCTTGTCCCTTTGCTTTCCGGAATTACTCTCCTCATACTGACGCCTGATGTTGTTACGAAGCCCCTCAAACGCGTGCTTGTAGGTCACGCTTTTGTCACTGAAATCATAACTGACGTCAAATTTACGCCCATCGCTGCCGTTCAGAAGTACATTCAGGCATTCTTCAGTCAATTCGTTGACAGGTGTGCTGAAATCGGCCCCGTATGCTTCAAGTACTGAGAAAATCTGTTTGAAGAAAAAACTTCCGCGTGGTTTGCCCAGGTAGCGAATGGCACCCTCACTGATGCTCATCCTGCGGTTGGGAATAACCAGCTCGGGATCCACATCATAACTGTATCCCAGCCCGCCGCAGGTTTTGCAGGCACCGAACGGCGAATTGAACGAGAACAGATTGGGGGCCGGATCCTCATAGGCCAGCCCCGATTCGGGATCGAAAAGTTTCATGGAGTAGAGCTGGTCCCTGCCCGTATCCTGCACGTGGAGGATCACGTTGCCATCGGCCATTTCAAGGGCGGTATAAACACTCTGGGTAATGCGGGTGCGGCTGTTTTCGCTCACCACAAACCGGTCGATAACCACATCTATATTGTGAGTTTTATAGCGGTCGAGCTTCATGCCGCTCTCCAGTTCATGGAATTCACCGTCAACCCGCACGCGGATGTAGCCCTGTTTCAGGGTCTGATCGAACAGCTCTCGGTAGTGACCTTTACGTCCGCGCACGACCGGGGCCAGGCAGTAGGATTTCGTTCCCTGAGGCAGCTTCATGATGCTCTCAACAACCTGGTCTGGGGTTTGCCGGGTCATCTTGTTGCCGGATTTCCACGAATGGGGTTCGCCGACCCTCGCATAGAGCAGGCGCAGGTAGTCATAAATCTCGGTTACGGTGCCAACCGTAGACCGCGGGTTCCGGTTGGTTGTCTTCTGGTCGATGGATATGACCGGCGACAGGCCGTCGATAAAGTCGACCTCGGGCCTCTCCATCATGCCCAGAAACTGGCGGGCATAGGCCGACAGGGACTCCATGAACCTGCGCTGCCCTTCGGCATAGATGGTGTCGAAAGCCAGCGAGGATTTACCCGACCCCGACAAACCGGTAATCACTACAAGCTGATCGCGGGGGATGTCGATGTCGATGTTCTGGAGATTGTGCTCCCGGGCACCTCGTATGATGATGGATGATTGCAAAATGTCGTTTACTTCATGAAAATCGGGATTCCGGCGGCATCGTTCCGGCGGATGTCATCTTAAAAAAGCCAATCCTAAAGATACACATTTGTCGCGCCATGTTAAATCGAAATCATAAACTAAAAACCCAACCCGCCCCGTCATCCCAAGCGCAACCGCGGCGAAGTCGTCATCCCGAGCGCAGCCGCGGCGAAGTCGAGGGACCCCGTTTGCCACACAATCCGGAACGTGACAACGAAGGTGCCGTTAATATGCTTCGAATTGGGGAAGTACGGAACAGGCGAACAGTTGAACAGCGAAGTGATTTGGGAAGATGTCGCCGGCAGCTTCTGATTTCGCCCGCAATCGGGCTATAGAATATGGGCGGTGACAAACAACTCGCCCATTGTATCACAAGCGGCAGCTTTACAGCGGCTGATGACGACAGACGAACACCGACGTTCAATACAGGACAACCCCTGTCTGCTGCATGATCGATCATTAAATAGTTACCCGGCATGGTGGTAGCCTCAATCAAACACAAAATCGTGTTTTCATATCGTTATATATGGTGCTATTTTAGCTGTTTCCCCGGGGTTGCTGAAATCACAGCAACAGTTTATAAGCACAAATCAGTTAATGAAGCAAGTAAAATTACGTACATGGACGCCCCTCAGCTGGCGTACGCTCCCGAAACGTCAGATGCCCGATTACCCCGACGAAAAACTTTTTGAAGAGAGTTTTCGCGAGTTGCAGACGTATCCGCCCCTGGTTACGTCCTGGGAGATTGAGGCACTCAGAAAAAAGCTGAAACAGGCCGGCAGGGGAGAAGCCTTTCTTCTGCAGGGCGGCGATTGTGCCGAAACGTTCGATAACTGCAATTCGGTGCACATAGTGAAGCTGCTCAAGGTGATGCTTCAGATGAGTTTTATCCTGATCCATGAACTGAATATTCCCATAATCCGGGTTGGACGAATGGCGGGACAGTATGCCAAACCCCGCTCGAACGACAGTGAACTGGTGGGCGAGGAGGAGATTCCCATATACCGCGGCGACCTGTTTAATGCTATCGAGCCCGACAATATGCTGCGTCAGCCCGATCCGCGCCGGCTTATCGAAGCCTATCAGAAATCGGCGATGACCATAAATTTCGTAAGAGCACTTACCGAAGGCGGGGGATTTGCCGATCTGCACCATCCCGAATACTGGGAACTCGACTTCATGCTCAGGAACAAGTATTACAAGGAATACGAGTCGATGGTGCAGTCTATCCTGAATGCCATCAATTTCATGGAAAAACTCCTGCCGACCGAACTGGTTACCCTGAAACAGGTCGACATGTACACCTCGCATGAGGCCCTGAACCTCTATTACGAATCGGCCCAGACCCGACAGGTGCCCCATACACCGGGATGGTACAACCTTACCACCCATCTGCCATGGATCGGCAATCGTACCCGCAATCCGGAGGAAGCCCATATCGAATATTTCCGGGGCATTCGCAATCCGGTTGGCATAAAGGTTGGCGGCAAGGTCGATGTGCCCGAGATAATTAAGGTGATTGAACGGCTCAATCCCGATAATGAAGAAGGTAAGATTGTGTTAATCACCCGGTACGGACGCGATAAGGTAACCGATGAGCTGCCCGACCTTATCCGCGCTGTTCAGGACAACGGATTCAATGTGGTGTGGAGCTGCGACCCGATGCACGGGAATACATTTACCAGCAGCACAAACTACAAAACCCGTGATTTTGAGGATATCCTTGAAGAGATCAAACAGACGTTTATGATTCACCGGGAGATGCGATCCATTCTGGGTGGTGTTCACCTTGAACTCACCGGCGATAATGTTACCGAATGTGTGGGCGGTGCAAAAGGCCTGAATGAAAACGGGCTGTCGAGGAATTACAAAAGTTACTGCGACCCGCGTCTCAATTATGAGCAAAGCCTGGAGATGGCCTTTCTCATTGCCAAAGAGTGGAAATACAGGAATGGCAACGGGCATTAACAGTTGCCCGGCATATTGAGAAAGTAGTTACATGAGCACGTAATTTCGGGATTACACAATCTGAATAGTGACAACTATTATGCTGTTTGTATGCACTGTTCTGCCCCCGGTACCGCGGCCATCATGTCAAAGCGCTGCAGGGGCTTGTCAAAATTTCACTATACCTGACACTTCGCCTGTTGTAAGTGGCAGTCATTTGAATTTTTGGCATAAAAAATAAGTCATTTCCCGATTGGTACACTGTTTGCCTTCATATAATGTGAAACACAAACAGACAACCAAAATCACAGGAGGTCGCTATGACACTTGTAAGATTCAGAGATCACGATGTTGAAACCCCGGTACTTCCGAGGTCATTCAGTGAAATGCTTGACACCTTTTTCAACGAAGCGGTAACCGGACGTGAAAATTTCGTACCGGGTATCGATGTAATGGAGGATGACAAGCAGTATGAAATCAGGGTAACACTGCCCGGTACTAAAAAGGATGAAGTAAAGATCGAACTTGAAGACAATACCCTCACCGTTTCCGGTGAGCGCAAGTTCGAGAAAGAAGAAAAGAACAAAAAGTATCACCTCGTTGAAAGCCGTTACGGAACGTTCAAACGTTCGTTTACCCTGCCGAAACACATCGACAGCAACTCCATTGATGCCAAGATGAACGAAGGTATACTGAATATCACGATCAAAAAAGACGAAAAATCGGTCAGCAGACAGATCGCTATTAAATAAACAACGACGATAAAGGTTGACAGGGTTACGAAGGGAGTGCGGTATTACCGCTCTCCCTTTTTTTAAACTGACTGTGAAATTCTTTTAAACTGACCGGGAAAAGGCATAAAACATCTGCCTGGCGATGATCCGGCAGGTATCGGCATAGGCCTGATCCTGTTCCGGGGTTCCGTCGAACTGTTTCGGATCCTCATAACGGATGGGCAGCCGTACCTCTGCCCCCGGAATAATCGGGCAGGCTTCATCGGCGTCTGAGCAGGTCATAATTGCTGCGAATTCTCCCAGGCTGTCGCTGACCTGGTCGTAGGTCTTTGAGAAGCAGACAATGCCGGGATCCGATTCACCTGTTCGTACCCGGTAGCGCGGATTGTTTCCCGTTGTTTCGGCCTCGATTTGCAGGCCGGTCTGTTTCAGGGCAGCTATCGCGTTTGGATTCAAGGCAGTTGCCTCGGTACCTCCCGAGAAAACCTGGACATGCTCCGCACCATATATCCGGGATGCGGCATGGGCAAAAATTTCGCTGATATGGCTTCGCCGTGAATTGTGAGTACATATGAAAACCAGATTGCAGGTTTTTCCGCCTTCTCTCTTTTCACGGATGTAGGCTCCCAGTTGTTCGAGCAGCTGTTTGCGCTGTTCGGGTATCTGTGCGAATTGCCCGTCGATGTTTTTCAGGAATTCCGAAAAAGCCGGGTAGAAAGTTCGAGGTATCATATGCTGATAATAAGCCGATTGGTTGATATCGTCAATCGCGTAACAAAATGATAATATGGATAATTTTCCGGAATTTACCGGATTACGGCTGCCATTGAGTTCCCACAGCATCCGGCAACAGGTTAAAACTGTATTGAGAATAGCTGCCGGGATGTTCACTGGTATTGGTCGGAACTATCACCAGACCAGTTGCAATTACTTAGCATTTTCACACGCAGCAGGACAATAAATGAACCTTGCATGGTGTTAAAACATCGAATCTGACAGTACAAAAACATTAACCAATACTATTAATTAAGCACTATTAGTTCCGGGAGGAAACAGATGAACCAGTTTTCGGTCAAGTTTATGGCAGCACTGTTGTTAGCCGCCATCATCTACCTGATCAATTTTAATTTCGGGGCATTCCACTCAGCTGATTCTGAAAATGCAGGGATGTACACATCTACAGTGGTACAACAGGACGTACCCAAAGCTGCTGACCGGCCGATCCGCACCCTCAGAGATTTTAACAACGCTTTTGTGGAACTGGCAGAAGCCACATCGCCGGCTGTTGTTACCGTATTCACGAGTCAGACCATCCGCCAGAGGGCACCCCGTTCCCTTTTCGACGAATTCTTTGGTTTTGACCCGTTCTCGGGACCGGGCCAGCGCCAGCAGCCACAGGAGAGGGAGTTCCGACGCAGCGGACAGGGTTCCGGATTTATTGTAAGTGCCGATGGCTACATACTCACCAATAACCATGTAGTACAGAATGCTGATTCGGTTTATGTGCGCACACACGAGAACCGCGAATTTACCGCCCGCATTGTGGGTACTGATCCCGGCACCGATATCGCCGTACTGAAAGTGGAGGCCCGGAATATGCCCATGCTCAAACTGGGTAACAGCGACGAGCTCAGGATAGGCGAATGGGTAATGGCAGTGGGCAGCCCGCTCAGTGAATCCCTGGCCCATACCGTAACACAGGGTATTGTAAGTGCAAAAGGCCGTGCCAACATCCAGCTTATTGATCTTGAAGACTTTATTCAGACCGATGCGGCGATCAACCCGGGTAATTCCGGCGGACCCCTTTTGAATCTTGACGGTGAAGTGGTCGGCATCAACACGGCCATTGCCAGCCGCAGCGGCGGGTTTCAGGGTATCGGTTTTGCCATCCCGTCGAACATTGCCCAGAGGGTGATGCAGTCCATCATAGAGACCGGCAAGGTGGTGCGGGCCTATCTTGGTGTTACCGGTTCGAACCTCGATCAGACCATGGCCCAGGGCTTCGGTCTTGAATCGGCCATGGGTGCCCTGGTCTATGAAGTAAGAGAGGGAAGCCCGGCCGAAAAAGCCGGTCTTAAAGACGGCGACATCATCCTTGAGATGAACGGGCAACCGGTTCAGAGTTTTGATCAGATGCGGGCAAATATCGCGACAAAGGTTCCCGGAACGAAGGTGAACCTTAAGGTGAACCGTAACGGGGAAATGCTTGACATGGAAGTGACACTCGACGAATTGCCCGAGGATGCCCTTGCATCTGCCGATCAGTCGAGCCAGGAAAGCCGTCTTGGTTTCACGGTTAAGGATTTTTCGAGAGAGGACGCTGGAAGGTACAATCTGAACCCGGGCCTCAACGGCGTGCTTGTCACATCCGTCGATCCGGAAAGCGAGGCCTACTCACGCGGATTGCGTGAAGGTGACCTCATCATTGCGGTAAACCGCAGGGCCGTTCGAACAGTACAGGATTTCAATCAGCTTGCAGGCAGTATTGCTGCAGGGGATGTTGCCCTGCTGCAGGCCGTCCGGCAGAATTCAAGGATGTTCATTTCATTCAGGGTCAGGGAATAGTAAGAAACCTCCCGGCAACATATAATGGCCGCCCTCTTCGGAGAGGCGGCCTTTTTTTTGGTGCGCCCGGCAGGGCGCATTCACTTGGGAGTGCAAGTCTCCTATGCACCCGACAGGGGGAAGCATTAGCCGAA
>JBLRWO010000022.1:0-73050 GCA_047921215.1 Cyclonatronaceae bacterium
CGATACCCGCCAGGTAACTGGTGTGTGCCAGTATTTTTACGGTTTTCCTCTCCCCTGCAAAGGCAAAGAGAACCATGCCGATCAGCCACAACACGATGGCAGCAATGGTAAAGAGGGTCGGATCAACAGGCAGCATGTAAGTGGTCATTGTTTCGGTTCTCCTTTTCCGTCACCGGATTCGCCATCGGCGGGTTCTGTATCCTTGCCCGGCGACTTCGAATAGACCGAATCGGCGGAATCTGGCGCATTGCCCGGCGACTTGATGTCGGCCGACCCGGCGGGTTCGGGTGCCTTGCCCAGCGACATCAGATAGACCGATCCGAAAAGCAGCATGAAAATTCCGGTGTAGACCACCGGCAGCCAGGGGTCTCGGATTACCTCGATTACCGAAGTGGGCGACCACTTGCCGAAGCGGTCGTCGTAGCTGTACTGATAGAGTTTCCACCCTGCGGCACTGTAGGGCTTGTTCACTTCGATCACGATCTCTTTAACATCCCCTGATTTGGTGTAGAGTACCACATCCGAACTGTAATGGCTGGCCTGAGGGATGGTCATGGCCAGGGCATGATCGTAGTCGAGCGGCAATGTCTGATGAGCGTACAGAAAACTGCCGCAAGTGATCCAGCCCTCACGGACCTTTCCCTCCGCATTCGTAGCGCGTACCAGTGCCGATGGCGGCGCGCCGGCATCCATAACCGGCTCGAAACGATCACCGATTTTGCCCGACATGCCGTGGAATTCAAGTATTTCAACATCCCAGCCCGTTAGCATGCCCCGATTCCCCGGCCCGATTTCAAACATTTCGCCAAGTACTGACGGTACGATGCGCCTTGTCTCCTGCTCTATAACAGTGACCTTGGGATTGTACTCCTCCATGTTGAAATTACGCAGTTGCATGGCCAGGGGCATTTCAACCGGATGACCGTGCCTGTCCTGTGCCATCCAGACAATCTCGCCGTCGTATAGCTCCATGGTATAACGCTGCAGATCGGCACTACCCAGCAGGCCCGCCATCAGTGCCACATACAGCCCGGCGTGGTTCAGGAAGAAACCGATGTTCCGGCCCCTGAACGGGATGAAGCGCTTCAGGGTGGCCATTCCCAACGATGCCAGAAAGAAGACCATGGCCAGCAGGAACGGCCAGGAGCTGGTCATGTTGGAAAGGCCCAGTTTCTGCACCCAGGCAGGATTTTGAGCATCCTCCTGCAGGGTAAAGCCCATCACTATTACCAGGAAGGTGACCAGGGCGATGGATGTGATGGCTGCAGGTACTCTCGACAACCAGTTCACGGGAACGCTTTTCCGGAAAAAAATCCAGGCTGCGATCAATATCACCGTAAAACCTGTGCCAGTGTAGATATTGACCGGCCAGGAAAGAGCCTCCGTACCAAGCCCCCCGGTAATCATCTGCAGGATCAGGCCGGTTACCAGCAGGCCAAGAGCCATGAACAAACCCTCGGTGAAGCCCCAGGGGCCGACCCAGACCGGTTTTTTTATACGTCTGTTTTCATCCATTTTTATGCCGATTACATTCATTTATTGGATCCGGACGGGCCGGTTCTGACCGAAGTCTCAGGTTACAGTTTGCTGAATACTGGTTGAAGATTATTGCGTGCTGATTGCAGTATCAGTAATCGTTTAAACAGGCTGCGGGCTTGAATACTGCCATGCAGACTTGCAGGTCCGGTTTAATATCATTCTATATAAGATCCCTCATGATCCGGGTCACTTCTCTGTTCATCCCACCGCTGTTGCCGTTCGGCGGTTTTTCTCAGCCATTCGGGCACCACTTGTGTGAGGAACCGTTCTTTATTGGATTCAAGCTGTTCCAGATCGATTCCTATATAAGTCTGCGCCTTCTCTTTTGTCGATACATCCGGGAGGGGTACTTCGCCGGTAAAGCCCAGTTCAACCAGCACGGCCGTTATCTTTCTTCGTGCTTCATGGGCCAGGTCGAGACCGTTGCCGATGGTGCGGGCCAGCTCAAGCGGGGCATGGAAGGAGCCTCCGTGGGTTGCGGCCGCATAGTCCCACCGCCACTGGGCATGGCGGATCAGGTGCAGCGCCTCCCGCATCTGATCTTCCGTTGCGCCCTGTTTCCATGCAAATTCAGCTTCGAGATGTGTTTTTACCAGTACATCTTCCAGTTTGGTACGTATTTCATACACCATATCCTGACGGTCGTATACATTGCGGATCAGCTCGGCTTCGCTCTGGCGATGGCAGGTCTGACAGGCCGCCGCGATATTGTTCAGCGGACTCTGGATCTTGTGATCCGAAAATTTCATGCCGCCTTCCGACTTGTAGGGCATATGACAGTCGGCACAGGAGACCCCTCGCTGATAGTGAATGCCCGTGGTGAATACCTCATAGTCGGGGTGCTGGGCCTTGATCATCGGGGCTTTACTGAGCGGATGAATCCAGTCGGCAAATTCGCGCTGATCATAATAGCGGGCCATGTCTTCGGCGGTCATGCCCTCATCCCAGGGGAATACCAGGTAGTTATCCTTTCCGAAATAATACTCAACATGGCACTGGGCACATGTAAGCGACCTCATTTCCTGATGCGAGAAACCTGATACATCCTGACCCATGCGCTCAAATGTTTCGGCAAGGGCCGGAAGTGCGATCTTCAGGCTCATGTCTTCGGCCTCATGACAACTCGCACAGTTGATCGGGTTGGCAATTTCGTGGCCGGTATCCGAGAGCATCTGACCGTAAAAGTCACCCGGACCAATATCATCCATCACACGCACCACATCAGGACTTTTACAGGTCCAGCAGGTTGCCGGCATGGGACCATCGCCGGGATTCATCGGGGCACCGGTCCGCAGGGTTTCACGTACATCTTGTACGGAGTAGTAGTGCCCTCTCGACAGGTTGTAATCCCGGGAGAAGCCGTAACCGGCAAACAGGATCACCATCCTCGGATTGTTTGCCAGCAGGTCGCGGCGCTGCGATCCCAGGTATTTGCTCCTGAAAGTAGTGTCGCTCATCTGCGCATAGGTGTTGAACTGCCGCGGGAAATAACGTCCCCATGCTTCTGCCCTGGGATCGAGCGGATCGATGTCGGTAGTGGTGGCATAGGCAAATTCACCCGCAGTGCGGCGCTCCACGATCGAGTAGGTGAGTACTCCCAGCAGGAAAACGATGATCATGGTTGCGATGAAGAGCACCCAGCCGAGCCAGGGTCTGTGTTTGATGCGGTCGCCAATGGTTTTCATAGCTTTGGTGAATTTGGTTTTATCGGTTGGTAATCGTCTTCAGCCACTCAGGCATGGGAGACTGCGGTACCGGTACGCGGGCATTTGGTACGGCCGCTGCCGACCGCACTGTTCCGTGCGGCACATCGCGGTGGCAGTCCCAGCAGAGCCGCCCCTCACCCTTCTGAACCTGGTCAAAACTCACACTTCCCGCTGTAACGTGCTGGTTGGTATGATCGTGGCACCGCTGGCAGTTGGCCTGTACTGCCCGCTGGCCTGCCTCATGCATGATGATGGGATCGGGTGTGGTGTTCAGGGTAAATATGGTGGCATGACGCAGCCCGTCCTGGGCTTTAAATACATAGTGTTTGAAGATATTGTCCTGCGGGACATGGCAATCGTTACAGGTGGCATGCTCCCGGTGGGAACTATGAAACCAGGTCGCGTATTGCGGGCCCATCACATGACAGTTTACACAGGTTGCGGGATTGTCTGACATATAACTCACCGCATTTGAAACAACCAGCGCATACGCAGCAAGGCCGGCAAAGGCCCCCGAAAGTACAAATACCGGGATTCGCCAGTTTTCAGGCGGAGTGATGTACCGGATAAATCTTCTGATGCGTTTCATCAGGTTTCGGTTTTAAGAGTCTTTAAGCTATTAAAATAGATTGCCTGAGTGAGCTTTTTTAATTTAAGTGCTGGTAATTGGATTTAGTACGGAAATAATAACTCCGGAAGGCACCCGTCAATAATTATAATAACGAAGTTATAAAATAGAATACTTTGCTTCAACCCGGAAAATGTAAAATTCAAAGGCCTTGTTACTGCATAGCGAAAAGCGGGCATTTTCAGTTGATGACTTGCCCTCCATCCCCGATATTACAATATGAAATCGACCGGGAACACCGCAGATCTGGTCGTTCATCGTTTTTTAAATTCCAAAACAGTTATATCTGCCGGTAGCTGCCCTTTGGCGGCGAGCGTTTTCACTGCCCGACAGATTCGTAACCGATACATGAAAAACAAAGCAACATTTATATCCAGCGCCGCACTATGGTCGGTTCTCTTCATTGTACTTGTCGCCGCACCATTGTTTCTTGCCTCAATTGGTCATGAGGGTGAATACCGCGGTTTCTGGATTGAATTCGGCGTAGGGCTCGGCTTCGTCGGCCTGGCCATGATGGGGTTGCAATTCATGCTCACTGCACGAAGTGGCAAGATCGGTGCTCCATTCGGTATCGACGAGCTGCTGCAATTTCATGCTCAGGCCGGCTATATCGCCTATTTTTTTATAATTGCGCACTTCACGATACTCCTATTCGCCAACCCGGCCTGGCTCGACTGGCTCAATCCGGCCGACAGTTTTATCAGGGCACTGGCATTGGGCACCGTCATCATTCTGCTTACCGCACTTATCGTATTTACCAGATGGATCGACAAACTGGGCATCCCCTACGAGTGGTGGCGGGCCTCGCACGGGCTGCTCGCGTTTCTGATCCTGTTTATCGGATTGGTTCACACCCTGCAGGTTGCCCATTATGTTACCGAGTTGTGGCAACAGGTAGTCTGGACCGGCATGACCACTGGATCAATGGCATTTCTGGTACATACCAGGGTATGGAGGCCATATCAGAGTTCAAAACGACCCTACCGGGTTTTGTCGTTGAAAAAAGAGGCTGATGAAACCTGGTCGGTTGAACTTGAAGCCGACGGACACGATGGAATCCCCTTCACAGCCGGGCAGTTCGCCTGGGTTACATTCGGTAATAATGCATGGAAAATTCGTCAGCATCCGTTCACTTTCTCCTCAAGCGCTGCACATCCCCGTGTAATCCGGTTTACCATAAAAGAACTCGGCGATTTCACTTCCGAAATCGGAAATCTTAAGCCCGGAACCAAAGCCTTCCTGGAAGGACCTTATGGCAATTTCATTCTCGATTCAAGTTCTTCTAAACACAATTTTTTCATTGTCGGCGGCATAGGCATCACCCCGGTCATGAGTATACTTGAAACGAAGAAAGATCTGGAAGACCCCCGCAAATCCACTCTCATCTACGGCACACCCGACCTGGACCAGACGCCCTTTATGGACGAACTCAGAGCCCTTGCGGCACATGCCGAAGTGGATCTGGCGGTGATTCATGTGCTGGAGGAACCTCCCGAGGGCTGGGACGGGGAAACCGGGCTCATTACCGACAAACTGCTTGAACGATATACACCCGATGCCGTAGACGAGTATGAATACTACGTGTGCGGTCCTCCGCCTATGATGGATGTCGCCGAAAAAACCCTGCGCGGCTGGGGTGTACCGGTTTACAAAATACACTCCGAACGATTCAATATCGTATAAACCCACTGTTATGCTGCACCTGTATATCCGCCGCCTGGCCATACTGATCGCACTGCTTCTCCTGATCGCCATCGCATTTTTCGCCATGCCATGAAATTAACAGAATGCCATCTGACCAAAATTGGGACCAGTATGAATCGGTAATGTCCGATCCAGGTCGGTTCGGTACAGTCAGGTATGATTCGACTCTATCGGGGGAACCATATCAGGTATAATACCACCGGATGTAATCTGACCTGCAATATTCCTGCACGATCAGAAATCGCAGTGCATGTGTTGTGGCCCGGTTTCTCCGCTGCCTATCGGCGCGCCCGGTGGTGTATAGGGAGCGGATGGGGCGGAGAATGTGAGCGTTTCTTTTTTGTATTGATCAACCAGCCCTGCCATATAGCTGAAATGGGCCTTCCAGACAACCTCTCGTGCTGATTGCTGCCTGCGCATCATTTCGGTCTTCAGGTTATCGAGCATCATCCCAGATACCGCCCGCACATCGGGAGCTGCTTGTTCATTGCCTGCCAGAATAAGCAGGTTGCGCAATACAGCCATATTCACAGCCCGCTGTACCAGTCCGTTGTAGCCATCCTGGTGTGCGGCCAGTATTGTTTTGCCCAATACCGCATCTATAACCGTATCAAGACCGGGTAAACCGGCACTCCTGGCGGATTGATTGATCAGCCTGGATGCCCGCTGTGGATTGAATATAAGCGATGCCGAATGGTCGGCGGCCATCTCGGCCATCGCAACAGGATCGAGTACCGGGGTGGTGTAGCCCCTGAACTGTTCCCGAGTGTTAGGCACTCCGATTGGATTGGGAGGAATCAGATTAAGGATGTGTTCGGGCAGGGCAAGTACATCGGGCTCTAGTGTGCGGAGCAAGGCATCAAGCGCCGCCCGCTGAACCTGCGCACCAACAACATCAGGGCCCGGCTGGCCATCACCCCGCAAGCTGTAGGCATAGTCAACCCCGCCGATCAGCTTCACAGTGGCTTCAGCCTGATAGCGGTGAAACAGATAAACCGGTACCAGCACATTTTCAAGGTCCGACATGGGCCGGCCCATTCGGATGTTCCGCTCACCGAACCGGGCAAGTGCCGCTTTCCTGATATCGAGGATGTGACCAAGCTGGGCAACCACGTCGGACCCATACTCCCAGAGGTGTGCGGCCGGATGCGATCCTCCGGACGGCCGTGCAACCTCATCCGACAGATAGAGCAGTCCCATATCGATGGTACCGCGGAGAATATTCTCCAGGGCTTCATCTTCATCAACATCTTCCGGAAAATGCTGATATCCGTACAGAACAGCGCGTTTGTCCCACTCACCGATTCCAATATCATAGGCGTTTTCAAGGCTCAGTGTGCCGTCGGGCTGCAGTGTGGCCATGGGATGGGGGTAATCCATGACAGAAGCCAGATCGTTAATACTGGCCGCGAAATTATGCGCGATACCAAGTGTGTGACCGACTTCGTGCGCCGACAGCTGGCGGATGCGGTCGAGGGCCATTTCAAGCATTTGAGGATCGGGATCCACCCCCTCTTCGTACGGTGCAAGCAGCCCCTCGGCGATGAGGTAATCCTGCCGCACCCGCAGCGATCCAAGCAGCACATTCCCCTTAATGATTTCACCGGTTCGCGGATCCACCACCGACGATCCGTACGACCAGCCGCGTGTGGAGCGGTGTACCCAGTTGATCACGTTATAGCGTACATCCAGCGGATGGGCATCGGCTGGCAGTACTTCCACGCGGAAGGCATCCCTGTAACCGGCCGCCTCGAACGCTTCAGCCCACCAGCGCGCCCCTTCGAGCAGCGCCGTTCGCACAGGTTCGGGGGTACCGTTGTCAAGATAATAGACAATAGGTTCAACCGCTTCGCTCACTTCAGCCGCAGGATCCTTCTTTTCAAGCCGGTGCCGTCTGATATAGCGCCTGTGGAAGTCGCCGCCGATCGGGGCGCTGTAATCCTGATAGCTCAACGGGAAATAACCTGACCGCGGATCGAATCTGCGCGGTTTGTAACCGTCGTCGGGTAGGGCCACAAAGGAATGGTGCTGCCTCACGGTTACCGATTCGGGCGTGGGCGCAACCGAACGGAGCCATCCGCCCGCCCCTGTTCCGGTAAACGTGAGAAGGGTTTCAAATTCTGTGTTGAGGGGAAAATTGAACGTGCCCGGCAGATAGATGGCCGACCGGGATTTGTCGACCGAATAGGTGCCCTGATTCGTTGAACGGAGCCGGGCAGTAACCCCGTGGGCATCCTGCATCAGAAAATCGGTGGCATCGACGAGAACGCGCCTGCCTTCGGCCGCCTCCACATCAAAACCGAACAACACCGACCGGGCAAACGCTTCTTCAACCGACTTCCTCTCCAGATCATTATCAGATGAGGCCCGGTAGTCATAATTCGGCTGAATCATCAGCACTTTCGGCCCCACACGTACAAATTTGACGACCCGTGTGTTGCCGAGTTGACTGCGGTCCAGGCCGATATCGTTGGATCCAACACCGGCCGCCAGGGAATTAACATAGATGAACTCCTCGTTCAGCTTGTCGATCTCCAGCCAGATTTTGCCAGCATCGTCATCCCACCAGAAATTGAAAAAACCTTCGTACTTATCCATCCCCGCTGTTTTTTCGGTGACGGAGGGCTGAGAAAACGCAATTGTCAGGTGCAAAAATAGTACAGCTGTGGTTATCAGGCAGTATTTCATGATTGATTCCGGTTTGGTTTCAGGGTGTTTGAATAAATGGAATTATCAGGGATTATGGAAGCGCAATTTTATGCTGGACATCCTTGGGGCATCGGTCAGGGTATAGGCATAACTGAACCTCACACTCCAGGATTTTTTGCACGATGATTATGCCTGATTACGCATAAGCCAGGTATGAGATACAACTAGGTAATGGAGCTGTCAGTTTACAATCTTGACCCGCACCAAACCCGTGTGCCTCCAGATGAAATACCCGATCCCGGCAAGGATACAGCTGGCCGCCGGTACATACAGGGCCTCCATGCCACCAACGCGGTACCCGAGGGCTCCGGCTACCCCTCCCGTGAAAAAACCGGCAAGAATAAAGATCAGCAGCATGATTCTCAAAAAGCGGAATTCACGATGCCTGATCCAGTGTCCGATCATTATCCCGATATCGGTTATGATGCCCGTCATATGTGTTGTTCGAATAATCATGCCATAATAACTGCTGGCCATCGCATTCTGCACACCACAGGCCATGGCTGCCAGTGGCACACCCATCGGTTCATTCTGTGCAAGCAGCCAGGCCGATGCCCCGATTAGAAGTCCCTCAATTACCAGCGTAATTCCGTACCTCCGACCCGGTATGAGCCTCTTTCCACCTATCAGGATGCCCGACAAAACGGCACCAGCCAGAAATCCGGCCACGATGTAGAGAATAAACAGCAGGTCGACGGCATCTCTGGCATCCACATCCCTGCTCAGCCGGGCAACCGCTCCGGTCATGTGGCTTACCGGCACTTCAAAATACCCCAGCAGGCAGATGTTGACGAATCCGGCAATTCCGGCCAAAAAGAATCCACCCGTGAAAACCCATGCCCGTTCACTTGCCTTCGGCCGCATTTCATATGTATAGGGGTATACTTGCATTGCTTCAGTACACTGCCTGTTGATCGGTTGCGGTTCTGATCACAGTGATTTCAAATCGCGCAGGAATATACACTTGCCGGGCGGCTATGTACAAATTTCAACTTTGAATATGTATCACCGGCACCTGAGTATATCAAACCTGTGCCTGGTTAATTCAAACCGATACCACTTTAAATCCGTATATCCGTCACGATTCCTTGATCAGCCCTGAGCGGTAAGCGTCGAGCAGATTGTTCAGATCCTCGATGCGTGTTCTGATCTCCCGGCCGCTGTCGGTATCGCATACCCTTATGCGACTGGAATTTCGCTCCAGTATTTTTGTGGTCGAGTGAATGTCCTGCTCCTCCTCGATCGCCTTTTGGGTCGACTCAAACGGCTGGTGAGCCGACAGCAGCAGCCCGTAGGAGTTGTAGATGAGAGTGTAGCCGGCTATCCCGGTCTCATTCTGGTAAGCTTTGGCAAAACCACCGTCGATCACCAGCAGCCGTCCGCCCGCCTTTACCGGGCTCTCCCCCTTTTTCACCTTCACCGGCACGTGACCGTTGATGATGTGACCATTTTCCGGGTCCAGACCGAACTCCTCCAATATCTCGCTGGCCACATTCTCTTCGGTGCGGTAATCATAATAGGGGTTTTTCTCTTCCCTGTGGGTCTCTTTGTCTGCAATGAAATAGCGTTCGAAGGTGGCCATTTTATCCTTGCCGAACAGCGGCGACTGGGCCCCGCTCCACAGATACCACATGGTGTCCATGCCGTACTGTTTCATTTCGGGATTATCATTCGTGAAATAGCCCTGCCGCGCCAGACGCTCGAGCCTGTCCATGAATCCCTTCGGGCTGTGGTCAACCCCGTCGAAGGTGAAATGGCGCAGCTTGCCGCTGCGGGTCATGGGGATGCATCCATGGTAGAGCAGGTTGCCGTTGCACACCAGGTACATGCTCCCCTTCGAGAACAGGAACCGCACATGGTCCTGCAGGCGGCCGCTGTTTTTGAACGAAAGGCAGAGCTTGTCCATCACCATCTGCTCCTGCTCCGACAACTCATAGGGATTGTCAGGGTCGATTGTGGGGAGATTACTGTCGATGAGCGGATAGCTCTTCCCGTTAATCTGAACGGTACCCTTCCCGTAGTCGATCTTGTCGAGCAGCAGGCGGTCTTCCATGAGAAACTGGGGCCGTCGCTGAATGATCTGGCCTTCAAGCTTAAGTTGAATCACGGAGATCGCCTTATGCATGCGGGCCATCAGCTGCAGTTCATTTTCTGTAAAGTTTTCGGCCGATTGTTTGGGCCTGAATTGCGTACAGGGATCATCCCCATACACCTCCACAGCTAGTGAGATGAGCGGCAGCATGCTTATGGCGTACCCGTTCTCCAGGGTTTCCATGTTGGAATAGCGCAACGAAACACGGATCACACTGGCGATGCAGGCCTCGCTTCCGGCGGCAGCACCCATCCACACGATATCGTGATTGCCCCACTGAAAATCGACGGCATGGTGCTGCATCAGCGTATCCATGATGATGTGCGCACCCGGCCCGCGGTCGTACACATCGCCGATTACGTGCAGCTGCGCGATGGTTAACCTCTGGATGAGATGAGCCAGCGAAATGATGAATGCGCCGGCCCGGTCGGTGTTGATGATGGCGGTGATGATGCTGCTGTAATATTCCTGCCGGTTTTTCGAGCTCTCCTGCTCATGTAACAGCTCCTCAATGATGTAGTTGAAGTCTTTTGGCAGCGTTTTCCTCACCTTGCTCCGCGTGTATTTCGACGAGTAGACGCGGCAGAGCTTGATGAGCTGGAACAGGGTTTTCCGGTACCATTCGGCGGGATTGTCGATCTCCTTGAGCATCATCGACAGCTTCTGCTCCGGATAGTAGATGAGGGTGGCCAGGTTCCGCTTCTCTCTTTCATCAAGCGTGTACTCGAAAATCTCCTCGATCCGGCGCTTGATGGAGCCCGATCCGTTGCGCAGCACATGCAGAAACGATTCGAATTCGCCGTGGATGTCGCTTATGAAATGCTCCGTCCCCTTCGGCAACTCCATGATTGCGCTCAGGTTGATGATCTCTGTGGATGCGGCCCTGATTGACGGGTACTGCTTGGACAGCAGTTCCAGGTAGCGCAACTCATTTTCGGAAAAAGTCATCGGTTAACTCAGCTAAGCGTTTTTTTACAGGCAATGTAGCCAAACTCCATCTTATCTGAAAACCGGGCCTCAGGTTCCCTGCTGCTCCTCCGGCACCGCCCTGAACTCACCGGTCAGTTCCTTTTCCACCCCCGCACTGTTTTCGATTATCAGTTCGACTGTGCCGGCCAGCAGGCCATCCGTTCGTTCCGTTAACCGGATAGTACCCGATTTAATATCATGCATGGCGTAGGTGCGGGGATCGATGAAGGTATTGCTTATCACGGTATTGCCGATTTCAAGCGCCTGGCTTTCCTCATCCCAAAGGACATTGACCAGAATACCCACCAGAATCACATATTCAACCGGCCTGTTCGCTGGTTTCAGTTCTTCGGTTACCAGCCGGAGGAATAAAACCGGATCCTCGTACTCGCCCGGGAACCATTCATTTTCAGGTACCGATATCTCGAAAAACGCATCTCCCGTAAAGGCATCACTTCCCTCGACTGAAGCCAAAAATCTGCCGTCGGTGAGCTCGATTGGTTTTGGTCCGGTGGAAGAGTTGCAGCCTGTTATCAGGATAATGAACAGCAATAACACAATGTAAATGGGTTTCCAGTATCTCATCACATCAACTCTGATCAACTCTAATCTACTCTAATCCACTCTTATCTAGTCTTATCTAGTCTGGTCTGGTCTAATCTAGTCCAGACCAATTCCAGTCTGCTTTCAATTTCAATCAGTCGCAACGTAACTCAAATTGTATCAAAGAATCTTAAGTATACAACATCTCTCCCGGGCAATAAAACAATAGCCCGCAAATAATTCAAGATTTAAATAACTTCTCACCGGGTGCTTCGCCAGCTACAGGTCAACCTGCCCGTCTTTTTCACATCAACCCGTTCCAATAACATGTTCCTAACCAGATAAACATGAAAAAACTCTCCGGCTCCATTCTGGCAGTTTTACTCACTGCTGCTATGTTTACCGCTGAACTCCACGCCCGCCAGGCGGCCATTCTTGATCTGCGCAGCCAGGCTGAAGTCATCGACAACTGGCTGGAGCACCGGCTCAATACCATCGTTCCCGAACTGATGCGCCGCGAGGGCGCCGATATGTGGATTCTTGTGGCCCGTGAGTACAACGAGGACCCGGTGCTGCTCACAATGCTCCCGGCCACCTGGCACGCGGCGCGCCGGCGCACCATACTGGTGTTTCACGATCCCGGCGAAGGCAGGCCCGTGGAGCGTATCGCTGTTGCCCGCTACGATATCGGGCGTTTTTTCGCCTCCGCCTGGGACCCCGAAACGCAGCCCGACCAGTGGGCCCGCCTGGCGGAGATCGTGGCAGAACGGAATCCCTCACGTATTGCGCTCAACTATTCGCCCGATTTCGGCCTGGCCGACGGCATTGCCTGGACCGATTTCACCAAACTCAGGGATAATCTTCCCTCCCGTTTCCGGAACCGGATTGTTTCGGCCGAGAACCTGGCTGTTGGGTGGCTGGAGACCCGCACCCCCGACGAAATGGCCGTGTACCGTCATATCAACCGGATCGCCCATCAGATAGTAGAGGAGGGCCTTTCGGAAAACGTGATCACGCCCGGCATAACGACCACCGCCGACGTGCAATGGTGGTACCGTGAGCGGGTGCGGGAACTGGGGCTGCAGGTGTGGTTCCACCCGTCGGTATCGGTCCAACGAAGCGAGGCACCCGAACATCCGGGCGATTTTTCAGGACCGGCCGACGCCGATGTGATCCGCCCAGGCGACCTCATCCATATGGACTTTGGCATCACCTATCTGCGCCTGAACACCGACACTCAGCGTATGGCCTATGTATTGCGGCCCGGCGAATCTGAAGTGCCTGAGGGATTGAGGGAGGCGTTCAAAACCGGTAACCGCCTTCAGGACATCCTGACCGGTGAATTTAGTACAGGCCGAACCGGCAACGACATCCTGCTCTCCGCCCTGCAAAAGGCGGAAGCGGAGGGCATCACCGCTACCATTTACACCCATCCCATCGGCTATCAGGGGCACGGTGCGGGACCCACCATCGGGCTGTGGGATCAGCAGGGAGGTGTTCCAGGCAAGGGCGACTATCCTCTCTACCCGAATACGGCCCATTCGATCGAGCTGAATGCAGAAGTGTTCGTGCCCGGGTGGAACCGGAACGTGCGCATCATGCTGGAAGAAGATGCGATATTCGACGGCGAAACAGTTTATTATATCGACGGCCGGATGACGCAACTATATGTGATACCGCGATAAGACCAGAACTTTCTTTTCAACCGAAAGATATGTTTATTCATTAGCAAAGCAGTCATCTTAACCGGACATTATTATTGATCAACTGATCCGGAACTGACACAGGCAGGAAAACGGCATCAGATAAGGGTTCTGACCGGTCAAAAGCTCTTTAACAATGCCATTCAGGGTTTAAAATCAGGCTTAAAAAAACAATATTATGTACTTCAGCACAACAGACGACAGTATTGAGCTTCAGAAAATCAGTGATGACCTTACTTTTCTGCACGAATGCTACATCAGTATGCTTCGGGAAACCGGTGAGCATGAGGTGGCATCCGTACTCGCTGGCAAGCCCGGCAAGCCCGGCCAGCCCGGCAAAGATGCTGATTCCGAAAAACTGAGCAAGGCATTTACACTCTATTTTCAGCTCGTCACCATTGTCGAAGAAAATGCTGCAATTCAGCTTCGGCGCAGGCTCGAAGATGAGTTTGGCCTTGCACGGATTTCCGGCCTGTGGGGCAAAACCCTGCTGAATCTGAAGGAATCCGGAATTCCGGGTGAACTGATCGCGGCAAAATTGCCCTCTGCTCGTGTCGAACCCGTTCTTACGGCACATCCGACCGAGTCGAAACGCTCAACGGTTATCGATCAGCTCCGTACGATCTACCTGCTTATGGTTAAGCGGGAAAACAGTATGTGGACAGAAAATGAAAAGAAACAGATTGAACGTGAGATCATGGCTGCACTGCAGCGGCTCTGGGTAACCGGCCAGGTTTTTCTTCAGAAACCGGCCATTGAGGATGAACTCCGTAACGTGATGCATTATCTGTCCAACGTATTCCCCAAAGTACTGCCCATACTCGACCAGCGCCTGCGTGAAGCGTGGTCGGAGACCGGATTTGACCCTTCCCTGCTCGATGGTACCGGCAATATGCCCAAAATCAGCTTCGGTAACTGGGTAGGCGGCGACCGCGACGGGCATCCGTTCGTTACAGAGGATGTAACCCGCGATACCCTGATCAAACTGCGTAAACAGGCGCTTCTGCAACTCCGCGATGACCTGTCGGCCCTGGCACGAAGAATCAGTATCTCCTCTTTCGAAGTAAATGTACCAGATGTTCTAAAAAACCGGCTTGAGGCGATGAAAGAAACTGCAGGCGACATTGCAGAGGCAGCGGTCAGCCGCAATCCTGATGAACCGTGGCGGCAGTACCTGAACCTTATGCAAGCCCTGCTTCCCCTCGACGAAAACGACGACCCCATATACAAACCGGATAGCAGCCGGTATTATCAGTCCGCCGGGGAAGTTCTCGGTGACCTGGACATCCTGACCCGTTCGCTGCATGAAATCAATGCCGGACTGATTGCCAGGCTGGATGTGGAACCTGTGGCACGTAAAACCGAAGCCTTCGGTTTCCATCTGGCATCGCTTGACATCCGCCAGAACAGCAAGTTTCACGATGCCGCCCTGTCGCAGCTGCTTCAGGCGGCCGGTATTGAGGATGGGGAGAACTTCGCAGACTGGCCCGAGGTAAAACGGGTTGATTTCCTGAACCGTGAACTCACAACATCCAGGCCATTTGTTCGGCACCGCCACGGGCTTGGAACCGAGGCCGATGCGGTACTCGCGTGCTACCGTGTGCTGTATAAATATATCCAAAGCTATGGAAGCCACGGGATCGGCTCTCTCATCGTAAGTATGACCCGCAGTTTGTCGGACCTGCTCGTGGTTTATCTTCTCTGCAGGGAAGCAGGCCTTGTACAGATGCAGACCGATGGCATGGCATTTATGCTTCCGGTCGTGCCGCTTTTTGAAACCATAGATGACCTGCGTGCCGGGCCTGATATACTGGACCGATTCCTGAGTCATCCTGCAACAAAACGCAGTCTCACATACCACAGGCAGCATACAATTGGTGATGATTGCCAGCAGGTAATGATCGGTTACAGCGACAGCAACAAAGACGGGGGTATCCTGGCCAGCCTCTGGAGCCTGCACATCGCCCAGCGTGAACTTAGTGAAACGGGCAACCGGCACAACATCCGCATCCGGTTCTTTCACGGGCGGGGCGGCACGATAAGCCGGGGCGCCGGTCCCACCCACCGATTCATCGCGGGTCTGCCATCCGGTACTATACAGGGCGATCTCAGGATCACCGAACAGGGTGAGGTGATTGCACAAAAGTATGCCAATCCGATTACCGCCCTCTATAATCTCGAGCTTCTTCAGGCGGGTACAGCCGGGGCCATGCAGTTTGGTAACGATGGAAAATCTGCATCTGAACGGGGCACAGATCTTTCTGCGGATGAAAAAAAGCTGGAAGAAATTATCGGCCGCCTGTATGATCACAGCCTTCACAGCTACCAGGAGCTCGTAAGATCAGACAATTTCGTACCCTTCTTTGCCCAGGCAACCCCGATCGACATCATCGAATCGAGCAGGATCGGATCCCGGCCGGCAAGAAGAACCGGCCGGCGCACATTCGAGGATCTGAGAGCGATTCCCTGGGTTTTCAGCTGGAGTCAGAGCCGGTTTTTTCTAACCGGATGGTACGGGGTCGGATCCGCACTTGAACAACTACAGCACCACGATCCCGAATCCTTTGAATTCCTGAGCAAACAAGCTGTTCAGTACATGCCCTTCCGCTACATCATCACAAATGCCTCATCAGCCATTGCTCTTGCCGATGTGGAGATCATGAAGGCATGGTGTTCACTGGTGGATAATCAGGAGGTTGCCGATCTGTTTTTCAGGCAGATCACCGCGGAATACCACAGGACCCGCAACATGCTGGAGATCCTATACGGGCAAAGCCTGGCGGGCCGAAGACCCAGGATGTACCAGATGATCGAATTCCGGGCGGAGCGCCTGAAACCGCTGCACCATCTACAGATCGGGCAGCTGAAAACCTGGCGCCGACTTAAAAAGGAAGGGCAACAAGATAAGGCCGATGCCATGCTTCCGGAGATGCTGCTCGTACTGAACGCGATTGCCAGCGGACTCGGAACAACGGGTTAAACGATTGAAACATACATCTGTAATACAGTCAGTTAAGTTCGCTTACATGTACAGCCGGAGGCCAGGCATAGTCGCTCCACAATCGCTCTATAAGATCAGTATCCGGTTCACCATTGTACGTGATAAACCTTAACCTGCTTGTGTACGGCCTGCCCGGTTGTATGTACATATCGCCGAGCTGGGTGGGTGCATAATTAAAGAACGGTTCTTCGGGATGTATCCTCACTGTCTGCGGGAACCGGTAATTCGAGGGATGTCCAAGAATGGCGATTCCACCCAGATCCCCGTCGCTGTACCCGCCCACATGGCACCAGCGGGCCCTGGTACCATGCCCGTCACGACCCAGGCCACCGGATGTAAGGAACCTGGTTGTTTCGGGATGGTCGGCCCAGTCGGCATGCCCCCGGAAACCGATGCCCCCGTAACGGTATTCCGGCAGAATCAGCGGATCGCTGCCCTGTATGGTTTGGGTAATCTCCAGGTCAAACATGTGATAACCCCGGTCTTCCGGTACGGAATAGACACGCACCATCCAGTCTTCAAGCAAAACGGTTACAGGTTCTCCCGATGAAAGATCCGTGAAACGGTTTACCGATTCAAAACCCGCATGAACTCCGCCCGACCAGGTGTTTACAAGCTCCTCAATATCGACCCGGCCTGTGCCCTGATCAACATTCCAGAAATCCGGGGTGCGACCTTGATAGGAGGTATTCGTCCATGCCGACCAGATGCCGCTGTGGTGCGGGTGACGCTCCGGGTCGAGATGGCTTGACAAAACCGTGCCCGACGGCGTTTTAACCGGGTGGATGTAGCCGCCACGCCGGTAGTGTTCAGTCAGCTCCGCCGGCGGGTTGTTCGAACCGTGGAAAAAGGAGATTACATGGCTTTCATTACTTAAAAAATCGAGTGTGTTTTCGAGCATCACTACCCTGGTCCCACTCTGGTATTCCGGGCTGCCAGTCTGGTCATCAGCCTCAATACGGGATGTTGAACTATCGAACCTGAAACGGATATCACTGCCGGCCGGCAGTTGATTGAGCATCAGCCAGCCGGTATTCCGGTTATCGACCTGCAGCACGCTGCTGGCACCACCGGGGCCCTCGAGAATGTAATTACCCGCTGCAACAGCTGCCGGAAGCAATACCGGCACCACGGTTCCAAACCGGTCGACAGAGCCTGCAGATATGGTAATCTCGAAAAGAGTACCGGTATCAGTTTTATTCTGATACCATACCGGAAACCCGTTACCTGCCGGAAAAACCAGCAGAATTACTATTACGGATATCACAGACTTCATACGATCGGTTGGGTGAATTATTAATCCTGTAACCATATGCCGTCTTGCAGTTTAAACGGCAATTTAATGACTTGCTGCTCTGCTGACCATTTGTATGCTGACAACATTACAAATCCGGGAATGCTCTCCGGCAAAATAACACATCCCGGATTAATAATTCATTCCTGAAAATCAGCCCGAATCCTGTTCAGCAGGAATCAGCCTGCCGCCGCAATTGCACGGATGCGGGCCATCTCCTCCTCACTGAGCTGCTCAAAGGATGCGGCAATGCGCACATTTTCTTCCAGATGGGGAATGACCGATATTCCCGCAACAGCCGTCGAAACCGGATAACTGAACACATACGATAGCAGCTGCCTGGCAGTAAAGCCCCGGCTCATAAGCCCGCCGCCGCCAAACACTTTCATCCCGATCACACCGGTACCTTTTTCAGATGCAAGCCGGAAAAACCGGTCGAGATGGTCTGTATCATCCATTATAGACCTGGCCGGGTTCAACGTGATCAGGACACACTCATAAGGGTATTCCTCAATGGCATCGGCAAGAATTTTACTGGAATGACCCGTTATCCCGATATGGCCGATTACCCCCTCTTCTTTCAGCTTTTCAAAAGCCCGGCGAGAACCGTTCTCACTGCGGATCTGATCGAGCTTTTCGTATGTGCTTACATAGTGATGCTGGTAAAGGTCGATGTAATCGGTCTGCAGCCGCTTCAGGCTTTGTTCAAATAACCTCATGGTACCGTCGTAGGAATGATCATGGCTTTTTGTTGCCAGGAAAACCTCATTGCGGCGGTACTTCATCACCTTGCCGATATATTCTTCGCTCACCCCCCGGCCGTACTGATTGGCCGTATCGATATAATTCACGCCGAGGTCGAGTGCCCGGTTGATGATCTCCATTGCATCTTCTTCCCGGCCCGGTTTTTCAAGTGTAGCCTGGCCGCCAAGGCTGAACAGGCTTACATCGTACCCCGTTTTGCCCAGTGCCCGTTTTGGCATGGGACTGATCTGCAGGCCCGAGGCCCAGGCTATCGTATTCGGGAACAGTCCGGTTGATGCGGCCAGTCCAAAACCGGCAGCAGATGCCAGACCGGCCTTTAGAAATGATCGTCGATCCCAATTCGTCTGCATAAAACCCTCCACATGATAATTCTACTGCCAGGATTTAAAATTCCCTGTCATAGTCAGGCCCGGCAGAAATTAATGCCACTATCTTATTATAATAATGTACATAAATTTTAATAATCCCCGAAAACTGAAATACCGGTAATCAGAATGTTACTGCAGGGTATTTTTACCCTAAACGGGGCAGCGGGTTTTGCCACCCGATCGCCAGTGGGTAACTGTTGTACAGCATGACCTGGTTTACACTTTATTGACCGTTAAGAACGGGGCTAATCTGCAAATCACTTCAAATGGTTACGAAGCCTGGTGGAGTCGGATTTGCGGAACTCAGGCTCAATATCCATATCAGGTTCATCATCTGATTCTATCTGAATTTTTTTTCCGGTTGCGGAAGCAAGCCTGCCTGTTGATTCAACCGGAGGGGCCGTATGGCTTTCCTGCTCAAACTGAACTGCGTAAGCAGCAAGATCTTCGGCCAGCCGTGTTACCTCATCCCTGTGTTTATTAACATTTCGTAACGAATACATTTTAATAAACGGATATGCCGATAGTGATATACCAAGACCTGCTGCAATACCCGGCCAGGCCGAATCCAGCAGGTTGTATCCCAGAATACCACCCACTGCCATAAATACCGGCAGGAAGATCATATACATCCACCACTGCGATTCCCAGTTAACACCCCATGATTGGCGTTTGCTCACGCGGATCCGGAACCGGTCACCCCGTTTTTGCATCAGTACCCGGGTAGTATAGTATTGCCATTCGTCGGTATAGTGCCATTCTACCGTACCATCCGTACGGCGAATTTTTGCCTTCCCCTCATAGCTGTCCCAGAGTTTGTCCCACCAGCTGATCTCATCGGACGTACCAAAGCGGTGATTGAGCTCGGTAATCAGGCTGTTTATTGTTCCCCGGCCGGGCTGTACGTTCACCCAGCGTTCACAGAAAATTTCATTGCTGCGGACTTCCGCTTTTTCCTTCTGCCGTTGAGCGGAATAATTACCATCATTTTTCGCACCAGTTACGGCCGCCCCCCCCTGTTTCCAGTTCGGTTGCAGCTTTCTGAATTAGCTCCGGATCAATACCGGCTTCTGCGGCAATCTGCTCAATTTCGGAAATGGTAAGCCCTGCACCTGCTCCGTCATCACGGGCCACTGACCGGTCGGCTTCAAGTTCGACCGCACGGCGAAACAGACGGGCAACTTCTTCTTCGGAATAGACGCGTTTGCTGGACATGGTATCTGACAATCAGTTAATCAAGGAAAACATACGAAAAAAAAAGATATGTTGATTTTGAACGCAATCAGATACGATTTCAGCTCGCAGATGTTTCGAAACATCCCATGCCGGGCACCGTTTTCTCTGTCAGAGAAACGAGTTTCATCAATAATGTCGTCGTTAAAATTACCTGATTCCAGCCGCGGTTGGTGTGGCAGCCACCATTCTACACCTGACACGCACAATGCAAATATGAAAATAACCTCCCGTTGCAGAAACTGTGATAGAATGATCACCGATTCCCGGCTTTAGTGGGTGTAAGTGTTATAACACCCACTAAAAAATGGAAGGAAATCCTATGAAACGAATATTCATTCTCAGTCTGATTCCGCTCTTTTTATTTGGTACCGCTCTGGTTCCGGATCAACCCGGTGATGACAAGGATAAAAACAAATCCACCGAATGGTCATTCAATGCAACCGCCATTGAAGCTTGTACCTGCCCGATGTTCTGTCAGTGTTATTTTAACACGGAACCCGCATCGCACTCACACGATCACGGCGATGAGGAACACTATTGCAAATTCAATATGGCCTGGAAGGTGAATAAAGGTCACTTCGGCGATACTAACCTGGCAGGAGTTGTTTTTTGGATTGCAGGTGATCTCGGATCCGGCTGGGCCGACGGAAATGTCGACTGGGCGGCTCTTCATTTCGATCCCTCCGTATCTGAGGCACAGCGCGAGGGGATTACATCCATACTCGGACCCCTGTTTCCCGCCAACTGGAAATCTTTTACTGTAGAAGAAGACAAACCCATATCGTGGAGCGCCGATACGAAAAAAGCAGTAGCCCTGTTAGACAACGGCCGGGCCGCAGAAACGCGACTTGTACACCCGCCTACCGCCATGACCGATGAACCAGCCGTTCTCACCAATGTTCAGTACTGGGCTGCACCGCGCCATGACGGTTTTATTTTGATGCCAAATGAAGTTCAGGCGTACCGGACCGGCGACAAAGCCTTCGAATCCCGGGGCAGCAATGGTTTTATGATAACCATCGATATCAACTCATCCGATATCGACTAAATAAAAAGATGGCAAACCCATTGCATGCGGAACGCGTGCAATGGGTTATTTTTCCCAGCCTGCCGGCCAACTTTTCGTGTTTCCTTTCAGGGATTACACATCAATCCCGCAATACCATCAGCTGATTCAACTTCTCCCGGAGTTGCACAACATCATAATGGCTCTCCACCCCTGCATTTTCAAACAAATTTATGGCCTGCCGGTAATGATTCTCTGCAACAGCCATATCGCCGCGTTCCTGATACAACAGTCCCATGGCCCCCAGAACCAGCGCTTCATGATGCACACCCTGATATTTTCTGTGGATTTGAAGAGCCTGCCTTAGAAGCGATTCCGCCTCCCCGAATTTGTGCAGTTCTACGAGAACATTCCCCAAACCAACCATGGCACCGGCAACAGTTACATGATCGGCACCCATTATTTCTATCCAAAGATCAAGCGACTTCCTGTAATTGACTACCGCCAGTTCATAATTTCCCATTCGTTTGTAGCCAGTGGCAAGTTGTCCGTATCCGGCCGCAGTTGATGGATGTTTTTCACCATAAATATTCCGTCTTATCAACAGATTTTTCAGGTACAGCTCCTCAGCCAGGCCGTGCTTCCCGTTTTCCAAAAGCAATGTGGCATAACTTGTTAAACCGTGAAGTCTGGCGTAATGCCTTTCACCGAGAGTTTCGTCCTGTATGGCAAGGGCATCCCGGTAAAGTACCTCTGCCTTTTTTTGGTCTAAATTGTACATCCGGTATATATCCGCCATAAAAATCATACTTTCTGCCACATCCTGATGGGCCGGTCCGAGCTCTTTCAGGCGAATTTCAAGTGCCCTTCCGAAAGCTTCAATGGCCGGTCCCGGAGCTGCCCGGGCACGCATGATGGCTCCAACTTTCATATAGGCATCGGCCGTCAGGAGATGATCGTCCCCGTAAATTGATCTCCTGATTTCAAGAACATTCTGCCGTAACTCTGTTGCTGTATCGATGTCCGTTACAGGTACCCACGATCCCATAAGCATCATGGTATTGGCAACTTCAGGATGGTATTCACCAAACTGCCCGGTTAGTATTGCCAGTGATTCACGGTAAATTGAATGAGCCTCTTCATATCTGCCCAGTCGGGTAAGTGCCACGGCAAGATCATTCATGTACCGGGCCGTCTCAGTACCTTCATCACCGGAGTACTTGCGTTTTATTTCCACCGCTCTTTCCAGAACTTCTGCCGCATCCCGGTAACGTCCAAGGCTCGTATATACTTTTCCGATCACATTAAACATATTGGCCTGCAGTTCCGGCTGACCGTCAAGCCGGTTTGCTTCGTCAAGACCCCGCTGCATCAGCTCTCTTGCTGTTACATGATCGCCCGGGCTGGCTAGCGGGTCACCGGCTTCAAATATACCCAGCATAAACTCGACGACCTGCGCCGATTTCCCGGACTCTCTCTGTGCCTGTTCGAGTGCGGCTTCTGTTCTGTGTGAATGCCAGGTTGTAGTGATCTGATAGCCGGCAATCAGGATGGCAATGAGCACGGCAGCCACAATCTCGACCGGATTTCTGCGCAGGAATTTCCTGGCCCGGTAAAGCCGTGAATCAGGATGCGCTTTCACTGGTTTATTGGCAAGGAACCTTCTTATATCCTCGCCAAGCTGTTCCGCCGACTCATACCTGCGGTTTGGTTCCTTGCTCATGGCTTTCATCACGATTGTTCCGGCATCACCATGAAGCTGCTTCCTGAGTTGCCGTAAACCGGTACTTCGGGCTCCGCAAATCCGGCTTATTTCACCGGATTCAGAATTCCTGGTCAGGTTGCTTAACGATAACTGATTTCCGGGCCACTTGGGGTCGGTATCACAGATGGTTTTTTCCACTTCAGCCGGAGACCGGCCTTCAATTTTATAGGGCCTGTAACCCGAAAGCAGTTCATAGAGTACCACACCAAGCTGATAAATATCGGATGCGGTGGTTATGGTACCTCCCCGGATCTGTTCCGGACTTGCATAGGCTGGTGTTAGGGGCAACAATCCCGGGCAGGTTAATGCGCCCTCTGTTAACACTGAACCACCATTTCCCAGCACTTTTGCTATTCCAAAATCGAGGAGTTTTACCCTGCCATCGTTCGTAACAAAGATATTCGACGGTTTCAGATCGCGGTGAACCACCAGATTCCGGTGAGCGTGCTGCACAGCCCTGCACACATCCTGAAACAGCTCTAGCCGTTCTTCGATGGTCAGCCGTTGCTTGTCGCAGTACTCATCGACCGGTAAACCTTCGGCAAGTTCCATCACATAATAGGGCAGCCCCTGTTCGGTCACACCACCGTCGAGCAGCCGTGCAATATTCTCGTGCTCAAGGGCTGCCAGAATTTGCCGTTCACTTCTGAAGCGTTGCACCTGCTGTTCTGTTGCCAGCGGATTGTGCAGCAATTTCAGGGCAACGCGCTGCATGAACTCTCCGTCGGCCCGTTCGGCAAGGTAAACGCTACCCATTCCCCCATGCCCCAGCTCGGTGACTATCCTGTAGTTGCCGATTCTCTGCCCCGCCATCTGCCCGGTTTTAACAGCACTAACTGCCAACAACCGGATATGATCAATCGGCTTGTCAAGTACACCGGTTGCATCACATGCAGCCAGCAGTGACAGAACCTCCTCATACATTACTTTGTCTCCGCCGCAGGCTTCAGCAAGGCAGGCTCTGCGTTCACTTGCCGGAACGCCGGAGACTTCCAAAAAAATCTGTTTAACTTTTTCCCAATGCCGATTCATACTAACATGCAGATGTGCTATTGAGTAGCTATCTGCCCTCCCTTTTCTGTTTTAATGGTGCTGCAATTCCCTGTTCAGCCATGCCCGGGCCATTTTCCAGTCACGGCTTACGGTAGGTTCCGATATGTCGAGCGCTTTAGCAGTCTCTTCTATGGTAAGCCCGCCAAAGAAGCGGCACTCCACTACGCGGGCTTGTCGTTCATCAAGTTTTTCCAGGCGATCGAGTGCCTGGTCAACTGACATAATATCCTCCAGGTTCAACTCCTCCTTCAGGTGTATTTCATCAAGGGTTACCCTGTTTCGCTTACCACCCCTTTTTTGCACTTGACGCTTTACGGCGTAATCTACCAGGATATTCCGCATGATTTGAGATGCTATTCCATAAAAATGATGCCTGTTCTGCCATTCAATCCGGTTGAAGTCGATCAGTTTGAGGTATGCCTCATGAACAAGGGCCGTGGCGCTGAACGTGTGGTCGGAGCGTTCGCCAAACAACCGGTGCCTGGCCATATTGAGCATTTCATCATATACCAGCGGAATCATCTCGTCGAGGGCTTTCTTATCGCCGGAAGCATGAGCCCGCAGCAAACTGGTTATCCGGGATGTATCCATCGTTTATGCTCTCCTGTATTCTCAACCCATCCAAACTGACCTCAACAGGATTCTGCCCTGTTGTTTTCCCAAACATGATAGAACATATTCATTTTTATCGCTTTAACCGTATATAATATGGCCAACTAATAACGCAAACGTAAACGTAAACGTTTTATAAACACAACATCCAATAATAAATAAACTGCAAACAATAAAAGCAAAAAAGAATCCCGATAAAAACTATTAATTGCTGTTTATTATATGCTTTTAGCTAAAAACATCAGGATTAATAAAAAACCTTCTCTCCGGTTCCTGACACAATACTGGTAAAAACACTCTACAACTATCAAAAAACCAAATGGAGATATTGAATGCCTAAATACATAATCGAAAGGGATATCCCCGGAGTTGAAAAACTGTCGGAAAGGGATACAAAAGCTGCCGCAATGAACTCGAACCGTGCCTTGAAAGATTGGGTATATCAGTCATAATTATATTTATGTACCGTTAAAACGATTAAAAACATGTATTTGTTGACGTTTTGCAGATTTCGTGTTATGTTGTTAACGTACAAAACCGGTATTGGTTGAATCGCAAGGGGTAAGAGGCCGGCTTATACCTGTTCATCACTAAACCGCTGCAGTGAGAACGTGCCCCCTCATGCAGTTATATTCACAGAGATCAATATATCAGCCATGAAAATCAAACGACTCAAACCAGCTGTATTGCGGGTCACGCTCCAGTCCTACGAACTGGCAGCGCTTGCCTCGGCGGTACGGTGGATTATTAACGGGGCTCAGGGTGAATATCCTGATGAGTCTGTTAAACAACTGAAAAAAATTCTTGATAACTACGAAACCGAGAGTCGCAGCCTGACCGGTAAACACAGGATCAACTATGCCAAAAAATAGCAAAACGCCCGGCGGAAGGTTGATCCCCCTTTCTCTCTCCCGTTAATGGTGATTACGAAACCCACTTCAATTAAAGCACCGTGGCCGCTGCAATGCTGTTCAGTTATCTTCGCATTTAGTGCTTTTAAGGGTATTACTCACACATATCACTAAGGGTTAGGAAAAAAAGTCAAAGATTGGCATTTTTCAGGTAAGGACTCATAGAAACTATTCAAATCTGCATTATCTGTGCTCTTTCGCACGTGCAGATCAATCTGCCTGATCATGAAACGACTCATCTGCAGCCTGGCTCCCGCCGCATTTTTCGCAGTATTTTTTACACTTACATTCACTGATAACCTGCATGCCCAGGATAAAGGCGTAATCCGTTTTGTATTTGGTTCCGACAGCTCAACACCGGGCATCCATATCAGAACCAAAACGGCCAATTACAGGAACACCAATTTCGACCTGTTCCGCTCGCCCACCCGTAATACGGCCCGGATTATGGAACCCGCTTTTCGTAACCGCTACGTCGATTCCAACGGCGAGCCTTTCCGATTTACATGGTGGATGCAGGGCGGGTCCCTTTACCGTTATGCTACCAACACAAATCTGCCGTTTCCCAGCCTGATGTCGCTCTATCTTATGAACAAATACCAGAAGGAGAGCATGGAACAGTATGGTGATGAGTTCACCTATCACTACCACACCTGGGTCTGGTCGGATGCCACCGGCGACGGCATATACTACTGGAACCAGACGCCTCATTACATCGATTCACGCGATGATTTCTTCCTTAACATGGCAGAAGCCCTGATTGAGGAAGATATGTTTCCGGTATCTTTCCGCAGCGGGTGGCACTTCATGGACAACGACTGGCAGGCCGATCTCGACGACTGGATTCCATTCAGCCTGCACAACGCCTGGCCCGCCAATGCCTCCGGTACGCCTGAACCGGTCAATAATATCTACGTCTGGAAAGACGCCCCGTCTGATTGGGTGCCCTTCCAGCCCCGGTCTGACAATTACCAGCTGCCCGGTGGCAACCGCGGGTGGAATACGCGTTCCATCCATTTCCGGTCGGTCAGGGAAGCCACCATCCGCGAAATTTTCGAAGCGGCCGACCAGGGCATCGACCAGGTACCCTGCATCTGGTCGCACGTAGCAGAAAACACATTTGTGGAGGATTTCGTCAACGTATTTGACCTGATCGAGCTCGTAGCAGCAGACTATCCCGATATCGAATACCGCTACGATACCGCCATTGAGGCCATGCAGGGCTGGCTCGGGACCACCGACCATACCCCGCCCCTATTGACGGTTTCCGAGGTCCCGGCCGGCAATGGCTACCGTGTTCGGGTACAGACCGACGAAGCCCTTTTCATGAAAAGCCCGTTTCTGGCCGCGAAGGATGTATACGAGCGGCATCGCCATGTGGAGATGACGCCGACCGGGTACCTCACCTGGGAATCGGCTGAACTGTTTGATGAAAAAAATGCAGTAAGCTGGTCGGTTGCCGCAACCGATTCGTCGGGTAACCTGAGCAAATACCACCGGGATGTACTGCCGCGGAACATCCTGCTCGACGATGAATCGGATGCCTTTTTTTCTACCGGCACCTGGATTACCGAATCCTATACCACACTGGACGCGGTCTGGAATGATCAGGCTCACGTTGCCGGGCCCTCTGCAGGCAGTGCAGCCGCCTCCTGGCAAACCGTTATCGAAAGGGTTGCACATTACGACATTTCCATCCGGTTTCCGTCCGGACATCAGCTTCCGGCTGCCATCCCCTACACCATTTATGTGGACAGTGCCCCCGTCGCCGAAGGTACGCTCGGGTCCATCCGGTACGACCAGTGGCTTTTTATGCAGGATGTTCAATTGAATGCCGGTCAAAGTGTGACCATTGAAATCCGCCGTGAGGCCGGCGATGAACCCCAGACCCTTGTTGCCGATGCGGTAAAACTGAGTGCCTACCGTCCGCCTGTGATGCTTGAGGCCGACCGCATGACCATTGACCTTGGATACGTGGTTAACGGAACGTCCCAACCATTCCAGGTGAACATCGCTAACCGGGGTTACGAACAGGGCAGCATCACCGGTTACGAAAGCCGGATGGGCTTGATTGGATCACAGCCCTCTGTTTCAATACCGGTTGGAGGTCGCGGATCCGTTGAACTCGACTTCCTGTTTGCAGCACAGAATTTTGGTACGCTGCGCGACACCCTGGTCCTTCACACCACCGATCCGCGATACCCGGTAATGGAGATACCGGTCGAAGCTTTCGGCAAGGGCCCGTTTGCCGTTACCGACAACGAAGATGAGGAGTTGTACACCGAAACCGGGAACTGGCAAACCAGTGTGGCTCAGGCGTACGGTTCGAGCAGCCGGTTTGTCAACATCAGGGAGGCGAACCGGGATGCCCGGGCAGTATATATGATCTCCGTTGAAAAAGAAGCGTGGCATGTGGCATCATTCCTGGTGCCTTCGGCAACAAACAGTGCCCTTCGCGCCTTGTACCAGATACACGTTAACGGCGACCTCGTACTTGAAAATATTGTCGATCAAAACGCGCCGACCAACCACTGGAAATGGATTGGCAAAATATGGGCCGGCCCCGACGATGAGATTACCATAACCGTCTCGCTGCCGGATATTGACCAGCCGGGACGCGTGCTGCGGGCCGATGCCGTGCAGCTTGAGATGCTGGGATCCGATATCCGCCACACGATAGTCGACAACGATGGCGATGATTACGCGGAAACCGGTACCTGGTTCACCAGCAGCAGCTCCCAGTCCTGGGGCGAATCGAGCAGATATGCACCATGGGGCGATTCCAAGGCGGTGTACACTGTCCGGGAATATGAAGCAGGTCTGAACGAACTTTCCATAATTGTGCCTGAGACAGAAAATGCCACAACCATGGCACAGTATTCGGTTTATCAGGGATCACGGCTCCTTGGCGTCACGGTAATCGACCAGAATGCAGACAGCGGCGACTGGGTGACGGTCGGCACCTGGCTGACCGATGGTTCCGGTGAGCTGCTGGTCGTTTTGGAAAATGCCGAGCCTGCCAATTCGGGACGTGTCCTTCGGGCCGATGCCATCCGTTGGTCGTACAGCACCGATCCGCTGGGAACATCCATTGCGGAGGGATCCGAAACCCCCGATCAATTTAAACTGGACCAAAACTATCCCAACCCGTTCAACCCTGCAACCATAATCCGGTTTACGATTGGTTCGGAACAGGCCTCCGGTCATACGCGGCTCGCAGTTTACGATCTTCTGGGCAGGCAGGTAGCCGTACTGGCAGATGGCCGATTGGCGGCAGGCACCCATCATGTAACCTTCGACGCATCCAGGCTGGCTTCGGGTATCTATCTGTACCGCCTGGAATCGGGCGGAGATATGCTGAACAGGAAAATGCTACTGGTGCGGTAAGTTGGCGGTTTTGTTAAGTATTAGCAGTCCGGTCGTACGGCTTCAGATCACGGCCGGATCGTTCCCCGGTAATCTTGTGTTGAAGCGACTCCAGATGCTTTCGCTTCGGCAAGAGACAGTTCAGCTTCGGAGAATACATACGACCTTACAACTTTATAAAGCAGTGGTTTGTGCTGATGCAGCCAGGCGGTAAACGTATATTTTTGTTCGTCTTCAGTCATCGGAATGGTTCTTTACACCATTATTACCCGGACTGTGATAAAATCTTACAGAAAAGGCTAAATTAGTTTCGGGGATGAGGCCAGAAACACGCAACGGCGTATGCGCCCCCCTGCTGATTACTCCGATGCCGTTATGTGCTCAATAACCAGATCCCTAAGAGAAAAAACGATCTCCCGTTCAACCGGCATGATATTATCAAGGTATTTCCCGAACGAATTATGGCTTGTATGTCGAAATGCTTTCATGGATTAATTAGCTATTAATGATGATTCGTCTTCCGGTTACGAGACTTTACAGTATTTAAATTAATAACTTATATTCCAACATTATAAGTGATTCCCTGATTAGACGTATAATCGAAACCGGAGATATCATGAATAAAGGTAATAGCATCGCTAACTATCGTTAAATCACAGACAACCAAAAAGAAACATGGGGTAAGGGCGATTTCAATGAAATTGCGCGACAGAATGTAGTAACGGCCGAAAAACTCTGTGAGGAGGCAGATCCACGCCCGGGACAGAAAGTGCTGGATATAGCCTGTGGCAGTGGTACCGCCGAAATGCTGCGTGTATGCCGTCCCGGAGGCAATATCGGTCTGGCTGGCCCCATACCAGAGGGCTGGAGTGGCGATTTTTTCTCTGCCCACGGAATATACGTTCCACCACCGCCCGGTGTGAATCCCCCGTTGCTGTGGGGTACTGAAGATGGGTTAAATGAACTCCTTGGCCGGGAATCCCGGACAATCAAAAACAAAAAAAATGACCGCTCTGCGTACTACCTGTCAACAGAGCATGCTGTGGAAGTATTCCGCACCTGGTTCGGCCCATCCCTGCGGGCCCTGGAAATACTCGAGAAGGAAAAGCAACAAAACCTGCTTGATAATCTTAAAGAGGTATTCAACCGTTACAACCGGGCTGATGATGGCACGGCAGTTGTCGAAAATACGTAGATGCAGAGTGTGATTTACGTTTAAAATCACACTTATAACCCTATTCCTGTTTTGACCCGAAAAAGGTACTTTTGATGTTGATGAGAGATATGGTCTGAAAACATTTTTCATCAGGAATTTCTGCATTACTGATGAATTAATGTGCGGCACGAAGCCTGGCTAACCATTTATTGCCATGGCTTTCAGACTATTGCAAGCTGATCAATGAAACATTTAGCTCCCTCCCGGTTTTATCTTCGATGCCTGGTTTGTAATAATCCATGCACCTCACCAGGCTACACCTGTAACTGCGGGGGAAACCGTGATGGCTGCTCTGAACAGTTTAGCCAACGGAACAAAGAAAGCGGTACTCTGCACTTCGGGAAATGCCGCTGGTCCGTGGATGAAGCCGTTGATCAAAAAAGGTTACTCCGGGCGTTTATGTTTGTTTTTTAATACCGGTTTCATCAGAAACACCCTCAAATGATGCAAACTTCAACACAATTTTAAAGAAAGGTTACCTTTTTATCGCAAATAAGCTGAACTACTACCGATTCATTGCAAGTAACCATCGCTTACCTTTTTAATAAAGCCTTTAACCACTAACAACCCGCCCCTTTCAAAATCAGACACGGGCAGCACAGCACCCTTCCATTTTTCAGTTATGATCCACCTGCCAGTATCGAGTGAAGGAACCCCTGAGTAATCTGAATCGGCACCATCCAGGCGGTACATGGAGTAGTAAAAATAGGCATCACCCACCATGCTGTCTTTCATCGCCAGGCCAAAGCCCAGGCCTTTTTTTTGATTTGGTTCAACGTAAACACCGGTGTCGAAATGATGCGGCCAGATTCTGATATCGCTATCCTCCTGCAGGTAACCCAGCAAAAGGCTGCACGCTTCATTGCCGATCGACCTGATGTTCTCCCATTTTTCCCGTTCTGCGTCAGAAGGCTTTTCCAGGGCCGAATCCGCAAAGGTATACTCCGGGATTTCAAAGTGCAGTTTATCTCTGAAGCCCTCTCTTTCAAGGCCTGATTTTGTCAGAAATTGTTCAATGCTTTCTTCCAGCTGACCGGCAGTTTTGCCATCAGCGGGGAATTCCCCGATAACGGTGCGGTTTTCATCCAGAAATTCGAACTGAAATGCCTCCATATTGAACGCCGGTATGATCCGTCCCGCACCCGTATTGGCCCAGCGGGCATACAGCCGGTGGCCCAGCGGATCGAAACCGAGATTGGTATGGCTGTCATCGTCCTTTACAGGTACATACGTACGGTTGAATTTTGCTAAGATCTGCGACAACAGATGCACCTGTTGGTCTGTTTTATTGTAATCCGGCATATCTGATACCTGTTAATTGATGAATGGTATAGTCGATGGTTGACAGGTCATTTTTATTGAATCGGGTGAAATCGTCGTGTCCGCAGGCGCGAGCAATTACCTTCATAAGCCCGGTGCTGGCGGCAAGAAAATTATGCAGCTGTACAGCCGATGCATCAATAATTAAACGGCTTCTGAGGTTCTCTTTCTGGGTGGCGATCCCCACCGGACAGTTATTGGTGTTACAGGCCCTCATTCCCAGGCAGCCAATGGCCTGTATGGCCGAGTTGGCGATGGCAACGGCATCTGCTCCCAGCATCATCGCTTTCGCAAAATCTTCGGCTACCCGCAGGCCACCTGTAATCACCAGCGTTACATCACCGGCACCGACGTTATCGAGATGTTTCCGGGCCCGGGCCAGGGCAGGTATTGTGGGTACATTGATGTTGTCCCTCAATATGATCGGGGCCGCACCTGTTCCACCACCGCGACCGTCGAGTATGATGTAATCGGCCCCGGCATCCAGGGCAAAGTCGATGTCGGCTTCCACATGACTTGCGGCGATCTTGAATCCGACAGGAATTCCGCCCGTTTTCTCTCTAACCTCAGCGGCAAAAACTTTAAAATCATCAGTAGTGATCAAATCGGGGAAAGCAGCCGGCGAAATCGCATCTTCTCCTTCTTTAAGGCCCCGTACCTCGGCTATTTCCCGGGTAACTTTGATCCCCGGAAGATGTCCGCCGGTCCCCGTCTTCGCTCCCTGTCCTCCCTTGAAATGGAAGGCCTGTGCTTTTTTCACCTTATCCCACGAAAAACCGAATTTCCCGGATGCCAGCTCATAAAAATACCGGGAATTGTTTTCCTGTTCACCCGGCAGCATACCGCCCTCGCCACTGCAAATACCGGTACCCGCCAGTTCAGCGCCCTTCGCCAGGGCAATCTTGGCCTCCCGCGATAGTGCCCCGAAACTCATGTCCGATACAAACAGGGGGATTTCGAGGTTAAGCGGTTTTTTTGCTTTCGGTCCAATCACTGTTTTTGTCTGCACCTGGTGTTCATCCATCAACGGGCGGTGTGCAAGTTGCGCGGGCAGGAACTGAATACTTTCCCATTTTGGAAGTGTATTACGGTCTACGCCCATTGCCGCAGATGGCCCGTGGTGACCTACATTTTTCAATCCGTTCCGCGCCAGTTCCAGGATGTGGTCTGTAAAGGGCTCTGTATCTTCAGGATGGGTATCGGCATACGCCCCCAGGTATTCATCCCTTTTAAAAGGCTGGGGATGATCTTTTAGATACTGGTTGATCTCGTCTTCATCCACCCAGACCCAGTCGTCGCTCACTTCGGCATGGAATTTATGAAGTACTTCCTCATTGTTGTACTCACTTACCCCGGAATCGAACCGGTAATCCCAGCCGTGTACTCCGCAGATCAGGTTGTCGCCGTCAATGTAGCCGTCGGCCATGATGGCGCCCCGGTGCAGGCACCTGCCGTACAAAACGGATACAGATTCGTCATACCTGACCACTACCAGATCCAGGCCGTTTACCAGTTGATGTTGAGGTATTCTGTCATGCAGTTCGGTTATTTTTACCAGTTGGATTTTTTTCATTGCAATTGTGATGTTGGATTTTTCATAACCCTGTTATTATGGTCACTCCAGGTACTGAATGCAAAACAGTTCATCGGGGTCGGTCCAGGTAGTTACTGAATCGAAAAACCCTGCCGTCATTTCCCGGAAGGACCCGGTTGAGTACTTGTGGGAATTTTCGGTATGAATGGTTTCTCCCTCACCGATTGTCCAGGTATGGCCCTGAATGTGTACCACCTGGTCAGCCAGACTGACGAGATGCATCTCGATACGGCTTTTTTCATCATTAAACACCGCCTTATGCCGGAATAGACTAATATTGAAATCGGCATACAGTTCCCGGTTGATATGCAGGAGTACATTTTTGTTGAATTCGGCGGTAATACCCTGCGAATCATCATAGGCGGCCTCCAGGATCACCGCATCCTTTATCAGGTCGTAGCCGATCAGCAGACCACCTTCATCGCCGGCCATACCGGAAATACGGGATATTATCTGTCTGGCATTCTCTTTAGTAAAGTTCCCGATTGTGGAACCGGGAAAGTAGACTACCCTGCGTACTCCGGCAGGAGCCGGGGGTATATCAAACGGCCTCGTGTAATCGGCATGAACCGGATGGATGCTCAAGCCGGGATACTCCTCTTTCAGGGTGCCGGCGATTTCGTCCAGAAACCTGTCCGATATATCTACCGGCACATAGGAATGCAGAGAGCAGGCGTTGTCGAGAAGCATCCGGGTTTTCCGGCTGCTGCCACTGCCGAGCTCAATAAGCTGAACATCCTTTCCGATGGCACCTGTTATTTCGTCGAGGTGATGTTCCATTATTTTCAGCTCTGTACGGGTGAGGTAATACTCATCCAGGTTGCAAATCGCTTCAAAAAGCTCCGACCCGCGTTTGTCGTAAAAGTATTTACAGGGAAGGGTTTTTTGCGGATTGTTCAATCCCTGAACAACATCGGCCAGCATGTCGCTGCCGGTGAGGGTTTCCTGACTTTGCATATAATAGAATGTGTATTGGTAATGGATGTACCGTTATGATGGATGGTTGTTTTTTTTGGATGGTTAGTTGGTTGGCTGGCTAACCGGATAGTTGGTTTTGAAAGTAAAATGAACAAGATTAACGAGCCAGGCGAATTCCCGTGAACTGCCAGCGCTCGTTCGCATGAAAGAAATTGCGATAGGTTTTACGGAAGTGCGAACGGGGTGTGGCACAGGACCCGCCCCTGAGAACGTACTGGTTGCACATGAATTTGCCATTATACTCACCGAGGGCACCCGGCAGGGGTTTGTAACCGGGATAAGGGGAATAGGAACTTTGTGTCCACTGCCATACATCACCAAACATCTGCTGCAAACCCTGTTTTCCCAGTGCGACAGTGGCGGGCTGCAGGAAACCGGCATCGGCAAAATTGCCTTCAATATTCAGTGGCGCTGCTGCCAGCTCCCATTCCTGTTCTGTCGGCAGCCGGTATCCTTTCCACCGGGCGTATGCATCTGCCTCAAAATAACTGATATGCGTAACGGGTTCATCCGGATGCAGTTTCATGAGTCCCGACAAGGTGAAATGATGCCAGTCCCCGTCCACTTTGCGCCAGTACAGCGGTGCTTTCCAGTTTTCATCTCTTATGGTTGCAAAGCCCTCATCAAGCCACCATTTGGGTTCACTATATGCGCCCGATTCGATAAAAGCAATATACTCACTATTGGTTACCAGCCGGTTGGCAAGCTCAAAGTCATGAATGTAGGTTTTGTGACTCGGAAATTCATTGTCGTATCCGAATCCGTCTCCGGAATGGCCGACTTCATAGACCCCTTCTTTAAACGACATCCATTCAAGTCCGGTAACAGGTGCTGCTTCCGGCCTTGCTGCCTCTTTATAAACCGGGTTCAGCGGATTTTGTGCGAACATATACTTGAGGTCGGTAAGCAGCAATTCCTGATGCTGCTGCTCATGGTGAATGCCAATTTCAATAACCGGCGCCCAGTGCCTGAACTCTGAATCATCAGCATTTTCGATGAAACCGGTCACCAGCTCATCGATATTCTGGCGATAGGCAAAAACCTGCCTGACCGTGGGCCGTGATATAGTTCCACGCCGTGCACGGCAATGCGGCACCCCTGTCTGCAAATAGTACGAATTGAACAGATAGCTGTACTGTGGATGCTGCGGGGTGTACCCATTCACCGCCTTCTCCAGCAAAAATGTTTCAAAAAACCATGTAGTATGGGCAAGGTGCCATTTTGCGGGGCTTGCATTTTCCGTTACCTGAACCACATAATCTTCAATTTCAAGGGGCTCTGTAAGTGACAGGGTATAGGCCCTTGTATCCCTGAACCTTTCTGAAAGTGCCTTCCGGTTGAAAGGGAAGGTGTCGCTTTTCTGATCTCTGATTTTATCAATGGTTTCTATCATCTGGTCTGGCATACCTTATAATTTTCTGATTAACATTTATATGATGCCCTGAGCCGGCATATTCTTACCCGGGCATTTCAGAAGTTCCAAAATACAATTAAGGTATAATTGTGGCGCAATTCAACCAAAAACATGAATTCAGTGCATAATAGCACCATCATAGGCTGGAGTCTTTCAGTGAGCCATTAAAATAAATCGCACAATATCCTGCACGACAATTATATACCACAGTACCCTGCAGCAGTCCTATAGCCGGCACATTGCGGCCCAATTCATAAACCCTGGTGCGATTTCCTCCAGCGCTGCCGGGTATAACCTTGCGGGTAACAGACCCACAATCCGGTATACAGGCTGTCGGGATCCATCTGCTTTATGCGCTCGGAAATGGTGAGATTCTCTCCGCTCTGGGCTTTAACCGTTTCAGATACCGTGGATAAATTCAGAATTAGCAGGGAGAGCACCATGCACTCAGGTATTTTGTGCTTCACCAATGATCTGATTGAGTTCATGCGGGATGGTAATTAGTTGCCTGTATTCAGTTCCTTTTTAATTCATACAGATAGCACTCAACGTTGATGTGAACAATATAGATATTGACATCATATATATCTTTCCCGTATTCAGATATCGATATCCGGTTATACTGATGAGTTGTATTATCGTAACAGATCACCGAAGATGTGCCAGGCCGGCTTTTTTCCTATCTTTCAAACCATGATCATCTACCCAGATAGCACGTTCCGGAAACTGGGCTTCTCGGCTGTACGAGAGGCCATTATGGAGTCGGTGCGCACCGAACCCGGGCGCGAGGAGACCGCCGTGCTGCAGCCGGTGAGCAACCCGAAGATCGTGATCCATGAATTGCAGCTTACCGGCGAGATGATGGAACTGACAGGTCACGACAGCACCCTTCCGTTCGAGGACCTCCACGACATTCGCCCACACCTGAAAAGAGCCCGGCCCGAGAACAGCCTTCTTGATCCTGATCCCATACTGCATATCCGCCAGCTGGCAGCGGCTGCCCGCAATCTGAAGCAATATTTCAACAGCCGGGTTGAAAGCTATCCCGCCCTGACCGCTCTGGCCACCGGGCTCATCCCCCTCCGGCAGCTCGAAGATGAGATCGGCCGGGTGCTGTCTGAAAACGGACAGGTGCGTGACAACGCCAGCAGCGAACTGCACGGCATCAGGAGGGAACTGGGCCGGCTGCGAAACAGCCTGCGCACTACCCTGGCCAACATCATCAGGAAGGCGTCGAAAGACAAGCTGCTGGCCGAAACGGAGCCAACTATCCGCAACGGACGCATGGTTCTGCCGGTGAAGGCCGAACACAAACGCAAACTGAGTGGCTTCATTCACGACGAATCGGCCACCGGGCAGACGGTTTACCTTGAGCCGGTAGAAGTGCTGCAGATCAACAACGATATTCGCCAGACCGAAGCCTCCGAACTTCGCGAAATCGAGCGCATTCTGAGGGCCCTCACCGCAAAAATCCGGGAACACCGCGACTCCCTGTACCATAACAGTACCCTCATCGGCCGTATCGATGCGATCAGGGGGCGGGCCCGGTTTTGCAATTCGCTGAAGGCGGTCATCCCGGAGATTACCACGAATCAACATATTCGTCTGGATAATGCCCGCAATCCCATCCTGCTCATGAAGGCCCTGAAGGGAACCATGCATGAGCCTGTGGTGCCTCTGGATCTGGAACTGACCGAACAGGAAAAGGCCCTGATCATAACTGGCCCGAATGCAGGAGGAAAGTCGGTAGCGATGAAAACCGCCGGCCTTTGCCAGATCATGATGCAAAGTGGCCTGGCCATACCGGCCGGCGAACAGACCCGGTTGCCCGTTTTCGACAGCCTTTTCATTGATCTGGGCGACGACCAGTCGGTTGAAGACGACCTGAGCACGTTCTCGTCCCGCCTGCTCTGGATGCGCGAAACCCTGACAAGGCAGACGTCCAATGCACTGATACTGGTGGATGAGGCCGGAACCGGAACCGATCCCGAGGAGGGTGTGGCTCTCTACCAGGCCTTCCTGGAGCAGGTGATTGAACGTGGCGCCCGGGTGATCGTAACCACCCACCACGGGCAGCTGAAGGTGTTCGCCAACGACCATCCCGACTGTGTGAACGGGGCCATGGAATTCGATCAGACCCAGCTCAGCCCTACCTACAGGTTCACCAAGGGCATCCCCGGAAGCAGCTTCGCTTTCGAAATCGGCGGACGAATGGGCGTGCCGGGCAGCCTGCTGGAGCGTGCCCGCAAGCTCGTTGGCAGCTCGCGAAGCAGGCTCGAATCGCTCATCGTGGAACTGCAGAAAAAAACACAGGAAATGGAGAATGCTGAGCTGGAGGCCATAAAGCTGAAAGCCGCCCTGCAGCGCGAAATCCGTGAGTACGAGGAGCAGAATCGCGTCCTGAAATCCCGCAAAGACGACTACCGAAAGAAAGCCCTTGACGAGGCCCGCGACATCGTACTGGGTGCCAACAGGCGGATTGAGGAGTTGGTTGAGCTGATCCGTACTGAGAATGCATCCAAAGAATCGATAAAAACAGCCCGCAGTGAGGTGAAGAAGCAATCGAATGAGGTTGCCAGGGCCATCGGGGAACTAAAGGAGAAACCGGTGCGCACCTACAAGGATCCGCCCGTTGTTGGCGACACCGTTCGCATTTCCGACTCCAACACCACCGGTGAGCTCATAAGCCGCGATGGCCGCAGGGCAACGGTAATGGTTAACGGCCTTACCGTTCACACAGACTACGGCAAGCTGCTCAAGGCCGAACCACCAAAAAAGAAGAAAGAACTGAAGGCCGGGTACAATCTGATCACCTCCAACGACCCTGCCCCCTCCTCATTTTCTGCAACGCTCGACCTGCGCGGAAAGCGGGGCGATGAGGCGGTCAGGGAACTAACCTGGTACGTGGATGAGGCCGTTAAGCGCAATCTTCACCAACTGGAGATCATTCACGGCAAGGGCGACGGCATTCTTAAAAAACTGGTCGGTGAATACCTCTCCAACCGTAAAGAGGTAAAACACTTCGAACTGGCCCCCTGGGAGCGTGGTGGGCCAGGATGCACCATCGTGGAGTTGTAAACCGGGTTACTATATCAGACCCTCACAATACATTTACTTTATCAGCGTCATCTTCTTTACTACCGAAAATTTACCTGCATCAAGTCTGTACATGTATATACCACTGGAAAGATTAACCGCATTGAATGCAGAATTGTGATTGCCAGCAGAAAAATGACCGTCTTCCAGCAGTGCTACTTCACGACCAGTCAGATCGTAGACAGCAAGACGTACCGGACCGGCCTCGGGTAGATTAAACCGGATACTGGTTGACGGATTGAACGGGTTCGGGAAATTCTGGAGAAGACGAAATTCTGTGTGGTGCCCCGCATCCAGATCAACCGATGTTATGGCCCCTACCTGAAATTGCCGTGTGTAAATCTCCTCTCCAAAGAACGCCTCAAAGGTATACAGCCCTGATGGCTGTTCCTCACCGATGATCCTGTTGAAGTACCAGTAGGATGCAGCGTAATGAGCTACTGAGCTCTGGTGACTCCAGTCGGCAATCGCCGGTTCACCAAACGGATTCAATACCCTGAACTGAGACAGTTGTCCCTCTAACTGATCTCTGTAATATGCTGCAAAGCTCACAACATCACCCTTTTCAACCTGAACAGCCTCGTTAATCTGGTGAACATTTGGGCACGCATAGAACTGTGGCGGTGCAGAGTGCACAATGAGCCTGTTTATGGCAGAATCATAATAATCGTGCTGCTCGAGCCACCAGCTTACCATTGTAGTCGGGTTTGAGGGTCCGGCATATGGGTCAATTAGTTGGTTGTTACTGTCATAGACCTCAAAGTGCAAATGTGGACCACTCGACATACCACTGCTCGCAACGACACCCAGTACCTCTCCTGCCTCAACCCTGGCACCCTGTACCTTGGTGGTTACCGAACCGTTCTTCATATGACCGTACCATGTTCGCGACCCGTCGTCGTGTACCAGATATACCGCATTCCACTGCCCCGCACCATCAAAACCGCAACTTTTATCGGGATTACCGTCGATCGTGTTCAGTATGTTACCGGCTGCCGCGGCTACAACCACAACCTCATCATCCTCCACCTTGTTCCAGTTGAACGGCCAAAGGAAATAGTCTGTACCCTGGTGTTGATAACCTGACTGCAGATCGTATGTTCTGGATCCACCTGTATAGTCGGTTAGCTGCCCGATTATTGGATTATGATCCACAAAATTGGAAATTCCATGAAATCCCGGATCACTAACACCCGTTTTCTGTGCGAGAGGGAAGATAAACCTGACCGGAACATTCAGAACAAAATCGCCAATTACTCCAAAGGCCCTGAACCCGGATATGATTTTTGCATGCTCGGCGTGAAGGGCGTCCCGGTCGATCATCTGATCGTTACAGTGTATCTCAACGGGCATCGGGCCACCACCATCAGCCTCAGTGACCTGGTACTGAGCACCGGCTGTGCTGTTATATACAAAAAATACTATGGCAATAAGAACCAACCGGCAATACAACATATGTGCAGCTATTTACACCTTAAAAGTAATCTGTTTGTGACCTGTAAAAAATCAGACTTAAAATACATAAAATCGAATGCTATGCAATAAAATCAAACAATTCAGCATTCCACCCAGATCTAAATATCAACCGGAATGTATTAATAGGCATACACGTAAAGAATGCTTTCCGAATCGCTTACCACATAAATCAGGCGCCGATGCGTATCTACCGTGAGTCCTTCGGCCTTGTCAACAAGCAAATCAAAACTTCTCAACGGATTCAGCTCCGCATCAGTAATCACAATCTTTTGCGACTCATCACTAAGTATCCAGATTTCGGAACTATCCGGATCGAAAAATAAACCGGATATATCGGTTACTGTATTTTTACCTTCGAAATCGACCGGCGTAATTTTAATAATATCGAGTTCCGGCGTTAACTCAATAAATATTCGCGGATTTTTCTCATTAATTACGAAGATATGACCGTTAGCAGGATTAACGGCAATGCCCTCCAGCCCGTCATTTTCCACCTGCTGCACGATTTCAAGCTCTTTCCGCTTCAGAATCCGGCCGGTGGTATCCATGTGGATGACTTCCCTGCGGCGTTCTTCCACCAGCCACAGGGTGTTATCACGGGCATCCCATGCTATGCCCTCCAGATCCTCACCGTCGAACGGGATGGTTCCTATTCGGTTCCCCCTCAGATCGATTCTGTAAACCGGCCTGCCCGGATTATCGCTAACCACCCAGATCGATTCTCCGTCGGGGTGAAGTGACAGACCGGACGGATCGCTTATCGCCAGCGGCCATAAGCCCTTTAATTCAATATTCTCATTATTTGCCGACGGTGCCTGATCCGAACAGCTGAAAACAGTTGACAGAAACAGTACCGACAGATAACGAATCAACACTATCATGGATTGAGAAAACCAGTTGGAAGCAGCCATTCTAAAAAGTAACTAAACACTACGTAAGGATCCGAACTATCTCTGCCGCAAGGTCAGTGTTCCCTTAGAGCCGGTAACCTGTACGTGCAAAAGGATGCAAATCATTTACGACAATACCAGAATCAGAATCAGCAGCAGTTTGCACGATAATGAATAAAAATGCCCGGCGACACCGGAAAGATTGACCTTCAACAAACTGCAAACATATATTCCGGCTACTTGTTCCTGTAAGTTGATGCAGACAATCGGTTTAATATCGGAGTATCAGACTATTCAGAATTCAGCTTTTAATGAAATTTGGGGATAAAATCCCGGCATTCTTCTTTTCAGATACGAGAACTGTGGTTCCGGTGAATTCAGATCGGTTACAATGACGGTATCCAAATGATTTTTTCTGTTGAGTATATTCATAAACTGTAATTTTATTAATAATTCAACGCCTGATATTTTTTGTTTTTTCACAATCCCCGCATCCAGCCTGTGCCATGGTTCACGCCGGTGTTCACTGCTCTCCGGATTGGAAATGGATACGGGCACATCACCAGGTTCGTATCGGTACTGATAGTATTTACCGTGCAATGCCCTTGTCATTTTTCCAAACCCGGATTCCCACCGGGCCTCCAGCCTGAAATCTTTGCCTGCCGGCCAGTTTGCCAGCAGTTTTACCTGATGCGGCACATTCTCAGCAGCCTGTACCCGTTTCCCGCTGAAGAAGGACGTACTTTTTTCCGTAAATTTTCCATAGCTGTAAGACAGGCCGGCCTCAAGACCCGTCCGGTTGCCGTAACCATATATAACACCACCTAATCTGTATTCACGAGAATCCGTAAGGTGTGCTTCATGGCCAGGCATAACGGACGTCCCGGTTGATCCGGTTAAAAAATCGGGCCTTTGCAGCTGTTTCTGTGTCCCGTACCTGGCAAATACCCTGAACTGGAGTCTGTTACTTAATTTATAACTGGCTTCCAGATAACTAAAGCTCACAACCACGGGCTTATCCCCATCCCGGGGCGCCAGTGTTACATCATAAAACGGCACCGGGGTCGAACTGAATGGAACCGGTAATTTAAACCGGTGCCTGAAGTTTGACACCTGATGCCAGCCGGCCAGAATGGTTATTGGCTTTTCATCGTTAACGGTCATCGAATATTTTATGGATATGCCCGGATCCAGTACCAGTGCCCCGGCGATATTGCTCTGCAGTATCCCGATTTTGGGTGTTACTGTCAGGCCGGAATCAAAATTCAGGGTTACATCCACATTCAACCGGTGATCTGTTAACCGGTCGTCGTCACCATTAACCCCGCCAATTAATCCTGAAGTGAAATCAGCTTCATACGAAGCTCTGTCGAACAGATAGCTTGCTCTGAATCCTGCTATTTTCGATAATTGCCCTGAATAACCTGCCTCAACTTTGAATTCACTTCGAGTATAACTGCCGTTATACTGCTCAGCAATCCTGTTTGCAATGATCTGATGCTGCAAACCGGAATAGTGGTAGTTCATTCTCTGAAAAAATGTACCCTGGCTGCCAGCACTGTACCGGATAAACTGAGACACCACTGTATACCGGTTTTCAAAACGATCTGACAGGGGAACCAGCAAAAAGGTTCCATCCAACCGGTTTACATCCAGGTAACTGTGCCCGGTATATACACTCAGACCGGTGGCAACCCGGGTATTCCCTTTGTAATCCAGGTTGATGCCAGACTCCAGCAACCCTGCTTCCATACTTTGCCGGCTTTTGTCAACCACCGGCGCACTCAGTGCTGTTTCCGTTTCGGTATACAGCCAACGGGTCAGATCGTTAATCATCCGGCTGTTGCTGCTTGTAACCGGATTAATTATACGCATGTTTACACCAGCCCTTAAAACCCCGTTTTTTAACCGTAAATGACCCGCCGAGATACCAGCTTCCAGAAAAGTATCCGATGCTTCCACTACTGTCCTGAACCCCACCTGATCATCATCTGCAACATCAAAATCTTTCTCTTCGAACGTGTTCATTTTGGCAGCATACCTGTACCCGTTCCTGAATGCGCCGGTTATATCAGTCTGAAGTCGGCCGGTGAACAGGAAAAGGCCCTGACCAGAACCCGGATCAGCCGGTGACCAGAAACTGATACTGTGATACCCTGTAACGGGTTTCAGGGTGACGATACCAGGCAGGGTTGCCGGCCAGGCTTCATGATGCGTTCCGTTCCATTCCGGAAAAACCACGGGGTTCTGCGGATAGGAACCGTCTATAACCGTGGTGAAAACAGGCAGATTATCAGTCCCGGGCATTTCTGATAATTCGTCCGGAACCGTTTCTGCTGTAAGCAGCATTTGAACATTCGCGGTTCTGCCCGGCACGACTTCCACCTTTTGAAATGCGAAACTGAAACCTTTTTTTTGGGCGACAAGCAGGTGAACACCGGCCTTAACAGAATCATAACGGAAAAAACCGGATGAATCGGTTACAACCGCCGGTAACCTGCCGGCACTGATAATCCTTACACTGGCTGCCGGCATTCCCGTTTCAGCATCCAGCACGTTGCCCTGTACTGCTGCCGGGGGCGGCGGTGGCGGGGGCGGGGGTTCTGGTACGCGACGATTTATTACATACGTTCCTGATTCAAGGCGGTGAAACCGCAGTCCGGCCTGCCCGACTACTGCTTCAAGTATCGCCTCTGCCGGGCTTTCTGCCATCTCTATCGTAATACGCTTTCCTGCAGTAATGCCCGGATAGTAAACCAGGTCAATATCTGTCTTTTCTACCAGGTCAAGAAGTACGGCATCAAGGCTGGTATTGGTGTAACTTACTGAATAGAGCGAATCCGTACCGGCAGCCTGTAATTCATTGCACAGAAAACCTGTAAACAACACAGCTGATAATACTCTTGCCAGAGCAACCGCATATTTTATGAATGAATCAGGCAACACCACCCGGATGAACTTCTGATATGTGATTGGATCAAATTGAATTTCTCAATCCGGTGCAATGTACCTAATATTTTTCATTTTCCCCCTTTAACCCGCCTGCACTACCATCCCGACTGTTGTAAACCGGTTTCGATGTACGACCCTGATCTCCCCTGTAAAACCTGCCTGAAGTGCCTTTTAGTACCCAGACATTTCAATGTTTCTGATACAACCCCATTTATAAAGGACCTCTAAAAATTACAAGTCCGGCCCGGGCAGACACTTAATAAATTTCAAAACGGTTTTCGCCGACGATACTCATAGTCAGCATGTTCTCTTCACAGATATCGCGTAAAACACGTTCGGCACTCTCCGGCTTACTGTACAGTACTGAAAATCTCTGATCTTTAATTGCAACCGGATTGGCTTCGATCCTGGCATCAAACCGGCGCTCTATTTCCCTGAAGATGAACTCAAGCGGCTCATCGTTAAAAAACAGGCCGCCCTGCCTCCATGCGAGGAAACTTTCAACGGTGGTTTCTTCAGGTTCAGTGGGTTTTTCACTTAGTTCTTTGAGCCTGCTTAACTGACCTGCTTTCAGAAACACACTGTTATCGGGCCGGGCACGCGGAAAAAACTGGACCTCTCCTTCTGATAATACCACGGAGGTTTCATTTTCAACATGATCACTGTGCGACCGCACATTAAAACTTGTGCCTGTTACCCTGACCACGGCATTATGGGTTTCAACGATGAAGGGGGCTGAACTACTCCCGATTTCGAAAAAGGCTTCACCATTTAAGGTAACATGCCGTTCTGAAGAGAAAAAACCACGGCGGTACCGGATGGATGATCCGCTGTTCAGGTCTACACTCGATCCGTCGCTGAATTCATAGGAAATCTGCTCTCCGTAAGCTGCATTAATATCTACATTTCCTATTGTGTACAACAGATAACCAACTGATGCTGCAATGGTAATAACTGCAGCTGCAGCCCAGTAGAAGATGTGGTTGCGGCCTTTTTTGTGGGATTCCGGATTCACGTTCCGGGGGTTGTCATGATTCTCATCCTCAAACAGGATACTGCTCACAGCATCATAGGCCTCGTTCAATTCATCATCAGAAACCTGTGGCACTACAGCCGGCAAGTCTCCGGTTTCCATCCACAATTTTCTGTATACCTCCTGTTCAGATGGATCGAGTTCGCCGATCCATTTCTCCAATTCCGGAGGTATAGACTGTTTTTCATTTTTCATTGATATCCCTCAATATTCAAATCCTTCAGATATATTCTGAGGTTTTTCATCGCTCCCGTAATGTGATTATTTACTGTTGCAGGCTTACATTCCATAATAACGGCAATTTCGTCGTGCGTCAGTCCGTCCTGCCGGCTCAGCAGCAGTGCCTCTCTTTGCCTTTCCGGCAACCTGGAAACCATTTTTGCCAATACTTCCTGAATTCCGGAATCCTCCTTCATCATGTCATGTTCGATCTCATCCGGAACCAGCAGGTTTTCAAAACTTTCTTCATCCATGCCGACAAGCCGCCTGTCTCTGATATGATTCAGACACCTTGTATAAACAATCCGGTAAAGAAACGATTTTAAGCACTTTCCCGGATCTACGGAATCTCTCTGATTCCAGAGCGTGATGAAAGCTTCCTGCACCACGTCTTTGGCTGACTCCCTTGATTCAAGAATCCTGGTTGCATAAGCGAGCAGCATGGAATAAAAATGGTCAAAAATATTCCTGAATGCATCCCGGTCAGAGGCTTTCAGTTCCCTGCTCCAGCGGGAAACCATATGTTTGGTGTCTGAATCCATAGAATCGGATCATCGATTCGGGCATGTAGGGAATTTTGGGTATTTCACATCAACTACAGCCGGCACATTATTTGCATAACCAATTATTTAACTTGGTGATATGCCTGCTTGTATCCTGTTGATTTCATACCTGTACACCCGGTAATGGTGATGATTCCAATATAGTAATTATATATTCATAGGCTTGAACTGTCATATAATCAAAATTGCTGATAAAAAAAGTGATACACCCGCTGTCACGAATGTATCACTCTCTCGGGACACTGGTGGTCTGGCGCACACCAGTTACTGTTACCTCTCTCTTGAAGGTTCTATTCTGCTCTTTCGAGGAGTATATTCAGTGTTACGGGTTCATCAGCAACCACAATAGCCTGCTCGTAGGTATCGTAGCCCTCATGTTCCACTTTTACAGTATACTCACCGGCTTCCAGAGCTTCTATCGAAAAGTATCCTTCTTCGTCGGTGGTAGCTTTGATATCGTGACCATCGATCTTGACCTCAATACCGGCCAAAACGGTTTCAGAAGCCGCATCCCACACATAACCTGAGAGAGAAGCTTCCTCAAGAACCACCGGCTGATCCTGGTTCATTGCGATTGCAGAAACTGCAAGTACTGCCATGATTAACACAATCGGGGTAAACATTTTAAATAACATAACTGACCTTTTTTTTAGTTTTTCATTTCGATTACACTGTTAATACACATGACTTTTCGGGAGTAACTAGTGGTACGCGAAAAAAAACCGGAAATTATGCTTTTATAATATTATGCCAATAAATAACAGTAACTTGATGAATGCTTAATTTGGAAATAGTTTTACCTGTGCGGGTATGGGTAGCTGCGCAAGGGACATGAGAAAGCAGTTCTCAGGCGTCATTACACAATCCTGCAGCGGTCACACACTGAGCGGATTTAAGCCCGCCAGCAGCAGAACGGCAAACATGAGAAGTGCAATGATTGAAAACAGCATTATTTTCATCAGAACGATGATATAATCTTCCCGGGTCTTTGGGAAACGCGGGACCTCATAACCGAATCTTTTCATCATAAAGGCCGATCCGAATGAGGATGTCAAAAAAACAAAAAGCAGTATAAGGATGTTCAGAAATATCATAATGTACCTGATATTGGCGTAATCAATGGATTTGGAGCGCTGAATTTGATTTTTGGACCCGGGTTCCTGCACCACATGTCTTTGTATTATGGGCTTTTATAGTAGTACCTCCTGCAGAAATACTTCCCCGTAATCGTGACTCCTGCAGCCAACCGGCTCTCTTTCCTGTCAACAGACTGCATCTCAGAAAGCATAACCTATTCCGGCATAGAAGCGGATCATCTCATTACTGAATCCCAGGTCTCCCCTGAAAAATACATTCCGGCGCGATGTTGAAATCACACCGCCAAATCCCAGGGTGATGTGGTGATTACGCGCCAGCTCATCCATATTGACGGTCTCGAAAACGCGTCCACCGTCCATAAAAATCTGCCCGCCAAGCTGTACACCCGTTGCCTGGTGATGAAAGAACCAGTTTCTGATCTCGGCACGATAATTCAGGGATGCATTGTCAAGAAAACGTCTGAAAGCATAGCCCCGCAGCGACATCTCGCCTCCAAGAGAGGGAAGCTTCCAGTATGGAACACTGCCCAGGGCCTGATCAAAGTTGATCTGCATGGCCAGCACCTGGTCGAGAAGCAGCCTGAAACCAACGAACTGGCTAACCGATGTACGGATAACGGCGCCCCTGTAATCACTGCCCAGATACGGATGCGAAGCATCAATACGTAATTCCGCACGGTTTCCGCGTGATGGCAGAAATTCACTGTTGCGGTTCTCCCAGTTGAGACCGATACCTGCGGTATTAAACCAGCCTCCGCCAATGCCCGTCGGCGGAGAAGTTTCCATCAGGGTCAAATCATCGGTGTAAGATCTTTCATAACTGAAGCCCACCCCGGGTACAATATCGAGACGACGTTTGTGCACCGATCCTGTAACTGGTATTCTTGCCCTGAAATTACCACTTGCCGAAAACGAGGTGAAAAAATAGTGACCGCTGTTCCAGAGGTCCCGGTTAAAGGAGGTTCCGTTGCCTTTCCCAAAAAAGGTGTCTTCAGGAAAGCGGAATACATACAAGTGAAGGGCGGTACGTACCGGCGAGTTCAGGGTACGGGTTACATCACTAAAAAATTCGCCGAGAACGAGCCCTTTTGTGGATGCGGCCAGCTTTAATTCACGGAAATCCCTGAACGGCAAGAATCCTCCCCTGAAGTCGTAGCGGTTCAGTTTAACCGCCCCGTAAAATCCGTGGTCGGAATTGTAGCTGAATCCGGGAAGTATGGCAACATAGACCGAATCCCCGCGGCTGCTTTCTTCTGAATACGCATCGTTAACTCCCGCGTTAGTGATAACCACACCGGCACTTTCTGCCTCACCGGCCAAACCGGTACTTTCTGATCCTCCGGGCCTGGCAGCCAGGCACATTTGTTCTTTTACCACAGGCCCGATCGGGATATTCAAACCCTTACAAGTGGTCTGTTCGCCGGCGGAATCAGAATAACCTTGTGCCGGCAGCTGCAACGGGTAAAGCAATAACTGCGTTAACAGCAGAACGGGGATGTATAACGAACGCAAACCGGTCAATTTTTAAGGCTTCCCTCTTGTTCAAGGATGTCAAGCGTCCCTGCGGCATGCCTCATATGAGGTATTACGATACTGCCACCCACGACAAGCGCCACATTCAGTGCATCAACAATTTCATCCCTGGTCCACCCTGCAGCTGCGCACTGTTCCAGATGATAATCGATGCAGTCGTTGCACCGGAGAACGGCCGAGGCAACCAGGCCCAGCAACTCTTTATTCCTGGCACTCAATGCACCATCACGGTATGTATTTGTATCGAGATTAAAAAAACGCTTTACACCCAGATGGTCCAGCTCCATGATTTTCTCGTTCATAGCCTTCCGGTTTCTGCGAAATTCATCGAGCCTGTTCATAGGTTTCGTTTAAAAATAGTCGTCATTCGTTAATTAAGAACATCACTGATGTGTGGATGCAAATCGGGTAGTATCCACCTCTGCTTGTTGAAGTACCAAATTTACAACAAAATATCGCCCAAACACACTGTTTGAGGGACATGCAAACCCCGTTATGGCAAGCAGGTAATTTCGACCCTAAAGCGGGCAACACATGTTGATGCCTAATAAAAAAAGATTTCCTTGCCGCTTTCCATCCAGAATTTGTTCACCGACCACTCGAGCAGTTGCCCGTCACGCTTCTTGACCCACTGAAATTCAAAAAAGGTGTCGGCCGGCAAGTCGAGTTCAATTTCCCATGTAGGATATGCGTAAGGGTTCATCGGTCCTGCCGCATTTACCGGATTCCAGGAACCCAGTTCCGGAATATTACCGACCAGGAAAATCTCCTCTCCGGGATTCGTTTCCGCAATCAGGCTGATAATAGTCGGTGCCAAACCGACATCACCCGGTTTACCTGCTTTTTTCAGCCAGAAAAACCCATAGGGCTCCAGCAGTACTTCCCCGGTTGTAAAATGAAGGGTTTCGTTGCGAATCATATCGTGGTACCACTCACTTCTCCATTCTTCGGGCAGTAGTTCAAGCGGGATATGGGTACTCGATTTGCTGAAATTTGACAGCATCAGCATTTTGTCGCCCGCAAATTTCCGTTCGAATGCAAAGACCGCATCCCGGTCGATCAGAATCACCCGGTCTGTGGAGCGGGCATCGAGTACATTGCTTCGTTTGCGGGCCTTCATCAGATTCCTGATGCCGTTAAATAACCGGTATTCAACCGTACCGGGCACATTCCGTAGCATGGCCTTCTCCCAGGGCATCGCAGGACGGTGAACCCACCGGTTATCACGCATTTTGTTCATATCCGACAGATACTGGTAGCTGTTCAGCTGCCCGACTTCATCACCCATGTAAATCAACGGAATACCGTTCCACGACGATATAACATTGTAGAGCAGTAACAAACGGCGTATGGCATCATCCTCGCCGATTTCGTCGGCATTGATCTGGGATTTCTGCAGACCGCTCAGAGCAGCGGCCGTTCCGGAAATCCTCGCCTCGCCGGACCAGTAATCGCGCTGGAACGGATAACCCAGGGAATAACTGTCCTGAATTTCGCCTGAATAGAAATCGGTGCAGAACATACGGGTATGGTATCCGTTCTGCTGCACTGCTGCCGCGTGTTCATCTCCGATACCCCAGCCGATATCGTCGTGGCACCGGATATAGTTGATCCATGATGCCTCTTTGGGGGCAACTGGCAGCGTGTTGAGCGTAGTTCTGAGCAGATGGGTGTTCTCACATGCCAGCGCATGCCACAAATGGCACATAAGCGTCGCGTTGTAGGCAAGGTCGCATTCCTTGCCCTCCGCCCCGCCTGTACCCAGATACTTCACAATCTGCTCGGGACCAACAATTGCTTCGGCCTTGAACAGTACCGATGGTGCGGCCATTCTGAACAGGGCACGGTATGCTCTTACAATTTCATGTACTTCGGGCTCATTCTGACAAACGGTTCCCTTTCTTTTCCATATATAGGGTACGGCATCAAGCCTGAAAATATCTACCCCCGCATTCGCCAGAAACAGCATCTCATCCAGCATCGCCTCGAACAAATCGGGGTTGCTGTAGTTCAGGTCCCACTGAAATTCATAAAACGTGGTCCAAACCCATTTATCGACCTGCGGGTAATAGGTGAAACTGCCGGGGGCAAAATCGGGGAACACCTCAATCAGATGATCCTCATATTCATTTACCTCCTCCCTGCTGTTGAACATCAGATAGAACTTCTGATATTTTTTATGACCTGCCAGCGCAGCCTGGGCCCATTTGTGTTCACGTGCCGTGTGGTTCATTACAAAATCAAGTACCAGGCTGATGCCCTCATCGTGCAGCTCCCTGGCAATCTTCTTCAACTCATCAATGGTACCCAGCCTTGGGTCAACCTGCCTGAAATCTTCGACCGCATAGCCTCCGTCGTTCAGGCCATCACGTGGTTTAAGCACAGGCATCAGATGTACCATATTGATTCCGAGCTCTTTCAGATAGTCGATCCGGTCGCGCAGACCCCGGATGTTCTGACAAAACAGGTCGACATACAACATGGCACCGACCATTTGTTCCGTCTGAAACCAGTTTGAATGATGTTCTCTTTTCCTGTCCAGTTCTTTCAGATGAGATGCACGGTTTTTCACACTCCGGATGAGATTTCCGAATATTTCCGTTATCCGTTTGTCGCTTTTTCCGTCAGGTGTGTACACGTTTGTATAGGCCTTCAGGAAGTCGTCGAAATGAATTTCAATTCTGCGCTTCAGCTCGGGAAGGGTCTCAAGCTCTGTTTTGTAGATCTCAAGTAGACGGCCAAGCGGGGATTTCCTGTTGCGACTTCCCAGCCGGTTGCCCGATGATGCTCCGGATTGATTGTTCCCCGCAGTGTCGGAATCCGCAGCCGGTCTGATGCCGTTATCTGTTAACGTCTTTTTTTGTTTCATGTACGGTCTTTACTTCAACAGGGTACTCACATCTGGCATTGCGCCCTTTCGTGCCACAATCTCCGATGCGTACTTGCTCGCCTCCACATGAGCAACCTCGGGATCGGTACCGATAAGCAGGTGATGACACAACCGGGCCGTAAAGGCATCGCCCACACCCACACTGTCTCCCGCCGAGGCATCCGCCTTATGAACGGGCAGAATAAAATGACACTCTTTCCCGATAAGCTCACTGCCATCAGCACCTTTGGTAAGGCAGATCCACGTAACACCCACATCTTCAAGCAGCCATGAGGTAACATCTTCCTTGCCGGATAATTGCCCGATCTCCTGAAATTCATCCCTGTTCAGTTTGATCAGATCGCAATGCCGGATCGACCAGTCCACAATTTCCCTGTTGTACCAGGGAGGCCGGAAGTTGACATCCAGAATTCTGAGTGTTTTTTCAGGAAGCGATTCTACCAGACTCCTGATCGTATTTCTGCTTTTTCCCGACCGTTGAGCAAGTGTGCCAAAACAGATGGCATCTGCCTCGGCACATGTCTTTTTCCAGGATGCCGTAAGTTCCATTGCATCCCATGCCACATCTTCGGTGATGTGGTACGAAGGTTCACCATCCTCAATGGATACGGTTACCGTACCGGTATCATAATTCCGGTCTTTTTGAACCCATTTTGTGTCTATGCCCCTGTTCTCAAGAAAAGAAAGCAATTTCCTGCCTGAATCATCATCACCAATGCTTGTAAGCAGCCGGGCATCATTTCCCATGGCACCGCTGTGGTAAACTACATTCGCCGGAGCCCCTCCGGGCCTGCGCTGATCAGGGAAAATATCCCATAGCAGTTCTCCTATACCAATAATTTTATTCTTCATAAATATCCTTTACTCGACTCTATTCGCTGTTCAGCCTTCATTACTCTCAATTATTCCGATCATAAACCTAACGAAAAGTCTTCATATCTGAAAATTAGGCGTATTTTACCGCAATTTAACGCCTCTGCAGCTTGCAGAGTGGGTCAGGATTTCTTAGTATTCCATCTTGTCGGGCGTATGCCTGTCATGCGGTTAACCATAATGGATATGGCAAGATGAATTTAACATTATTAATGCTCATACAGGCTTATTATCATGAAATTTAACGTGTCGAGTGGAGAACTGATGAAGGGGCTGTCGGCCGTGGCAGGTGCCGTACCAACAAAGGCGACGCTTCCCATCCTCGAAACCGTTCTTTTTGAAAGCGAGAACGGAAAACTCAAGCTCAGCGCTACCGACCTTGAAATCAGTATTGTCGAATTTGTTCAGGCCGAAATCGAATCGGAAGGTTCGGTAGCCATTCCCGCCAAAAGGCTGCTGGAGGTGTTGCGGCAATTACCCGATATCCCTGTTTTTTTCGAGGCAGACGATCAGATCGTGAAATTCAAAACCGACCGGGGTACCTACAAGCTGAACAGTGAAAGCAGTGACGATTTCCCCGAAATACCGACACTTGAGGATGGGCAATCCATCAAAACATCAACGGAGTTGCTGAAATCGGCGATCGACAAGACCAGTTTTGCCGTTTCGCACGACGATCTGCGCCCGGCCATGATGGGAGTATACTTCCAGATCGGTACGGAAAACAGCAAAATCGTTGCCACCGACGGGCACCGCCTTGTTCGCCTCACCCACAACGACCTCGTTGCCGCGGTACCTGTAAACTTTATCGTTCCGGAGAAAGCCCTTTCCCTGGCACTGAAAACCCTCGACGGTAAAGAGTGCGACATGACCGTATCCAACGAACATCTGCGTATCAAAAGTGGTAACACGCTACTGGTTACCCGTCTGATCAATGAGCAGTACCCCAATTACGATACCGTGATACCGCGCGATAACGACAAGCAGATGAAGGTGAGCAAAGACCAGCTGCTGGCTACGGTTAAACGGGTATCTATCTTCTCGAGCACAACCACCCGGCAGATCAGGTTGCAGCTGCATCCCGACGAAGTTGTGATTGCCGCCGAAGATATAGACATGAGCAGCGAAGCCAAAGAGTCTATCGCCTGTGAATACAATTCGGATCCTATGGAGATCGGGTTTAACGCACGTTACCTGGGCGATGTGCTCAATAATATCGACGATCCGGAAGTACTGTTCGAATTCTCCACACCCAACAGGGCCGGAATCCTGAAACCTTCGGCTCAGGACGAAAATGTTGAGATGCTCATGCTTGTGATGCCTGTTATGCTGAACACCTATGCTTGATGACCAACCGGGCTCCCATTATCACACTTACAACCGACTTCGGTTATAAGGATCATTATGTGGCGGCGATGAAAGCTGTCATACTCGGGATCAACCCGGATGCCCGCATCATTGACATATCACACGGAATTCCCCCACAGGACATCATGGCTGGCGCCTGGGTTCTGAGGAATTCTGCATACCTGTTTCCAGAGGGTACCATTCACGTTGCAGTGGTTGACCCCGGCGTAGGCTCCGACCGCCGGCCTGTTGCCGTGAATATGAACAAGCACCTGTTTGTCGGACCCGACAACGGTCTTTTCTCCCTGCTTGCCGGTGCCGATGCGGCCGAAGTTTACGAACTTACCGATTCAGCCTACTGGCGCAGTATCCATTCCAATACTTTTCATGGCCGCGACCTGTTCAGCCCCGTTGCGGCCCATCTTTCACTCGGTGTCCGGCTTTCAGATGTCGGTATATCATCAGGTGAACTGCTCACCTACCGCTGGGCCACCGCAATCATCGACGACGAGGGCATACAGGGCTGGATCGTACATATAGACAGCTACGGTAACCTGATCACCAATATACCCGGCGAACTGATCACTGCAGAACACAATCAAAACCTGAAGATTTACGTCGGAACTCATATTCTGAAGAGGGTGTCCCGAACGTTCGCCGATGTAAGCCCCGGTGAGGCCGCTGCAGTAACCGGCAGTTCCGGCATGATCGAAATTGTAATAAACAAGGGTGATGCTGCTGAAATGCTGGGTGTGCAAAAAGGTGCACCCGTGTCCGTGATTTACCAAAAATGAACCTGTAGCGAACCTTCCTGCCATTTCGCAATGGTTTGTGCTGAAAAACGATGTGAATTGATCTGCAAGTAAATAAAATGGACGATATCCCGATATACCGAAACAATATCCTGCTGGTGGAAGATGAAACCGAATCGGCCGACATGCTTGCCAATTTTCTGGAATTACAGGGATACAGAGTATTTGTCGCGTACGACGGCAATCAGGCCATACAACTACTGAATGACAAAGCCGGAGAGCTCCACCTGGCAATACTCGACATTATGGTGCCTGGAACCAACGGGCACGAAATTTGTCGACGGATTCGCAATAATCCGGTTACCACCGATATACCGGTCATCTTTCTTACCGCCCGGGACCAGGAAAAAGACGAAATTGACGGCCTCAGCCTGGGTGCAGACGATTATATCGCAAAACCGGCCAGCCTGAACCTGGTGCTTGCCCATGTTAAAACACTGCTCCGCAGGCAATCTCCTGAAAAAAGCAACTGGCTGATTTATGGCAGTACCTATATGGATTTGCAGTCGAGGGAGGTTTATAAAAACAACAAAAAGGTTGACCTGACCAATACCGAATTCAAAATTCTTGAGATGTTTTTCCAGAATCCAAAACGGATTTTCAGCCGTCAGGATATTCTGGAGCATATATCCGGGGATGACAAGTTTGTTTTCGACCGGACTGTGGATGTTCATGTAAAAAACCTGCGGCTTAAGCTGGATGACAGCAGCGAGCTTATCAAAACGCATCGTGGAGTCGGCTACGGACTGAACAAGGAGATGGCCGTAGAATGAAAATCCGTACAAAACTATCCATAACCTTCATTCTGCTGCTCATATTTGGCGTAACAGCTATCAGCAGCTATTCCATCGTGTTCATACGCGGGTATTTGCTGGAACAGGCCATACAGAATCTTACACGGGATGCGAGATGGATGGCACTCTCGCTCGATGGTATCGAAAAGTCTTTTGAAGATCAGCTGCGGCTGGCCAGAATCAGTACCATTACAGGGTATCACATTTCTGTCTATCAACCCGATGGCAGCCTTCTCACTGAATATCCTCAAAACACGGAAACAAGCTCACCTTATCTTTCTGATGCACTGGTCACTGCCATTGAATCATCACAGGAAAACCTGCTTGTAATAAACAGCCGGAATGATGCTTTTGTTCAAGTCTATACCTTTACCGAAAGTCCATACACTGTCAGTGATTCCGGCCCGGATACTGTTTCACCTGCCACGTCCGGCAGCCACACATCTTTGCAGACAATTCGAATAAGCAGCCTTCGACAAACAATCTATGAACCGGTTAAAACCATCCGCTGGATCATATACACCGGCATGTTTATCTCGATAGGTCTCATCCTGATAGTAAGTTTTTCTTTTGCGGGATATATGGCGAAGCCCATTTTGCAGCTTACGCGGTCCTCAAAACGGATTGCTTCGGGTGATATTGACCACAAGATCAACCTGCAACGTTCCGACGAATTCGGTGTGCTGGCCGAATCGATTAATCAGATGGCTCTAACCCTGCGGGCCGATAATGAACAACTGAAGAAGATTTATGAACGTCAGCAGGAATTCATTGCCGATATCGCGCACGAAATCCGCAACCCGTTGCACACCATTCTCGGCTCAATCGAAATGCTGGAGCTGAACAACCTTCCGGAAGATAAAAGAAAACACTACCTCGAAAATACCAAAAACCAGGCTGAACGCATCAGCAGCCTGTTCAAGGATCTCATCCTGTTGCAGCGGTCTGCATCCGACAACCATTTTCTTACCCCGAGGCTGTTTGACCTGTCGTCGGTCGCCATCCGGATCGAAAACGTGTATAAGGACAAGCTCTCCGGCAGAAATCTCGAATTCAGTGTCGACAAACATTTCTGCAAAGTGTACGGTGATCCGGCGCGCATCGAGCAGGTACTTGATAACCTAATCTCAAATGCTGAAAAATACACATCCAAGGGTTATATCCGGCTTGGGTATTCAGAATTGAACGGAAAGGTAAGAATTACTGTGGAGGACAGCGGTATCGGTATTTCTCCCGAACATCATCCCTACCTGTTTAACCGGTTTTACCGGACCGACAAGGCACGGTCGCGCGACAGCGGGGGTGCGGGACTTGGACTGGCTGTTGTAAAAAGCATTATGGATGCACATCAGACTTCAATCCATGTTGAAAGCAAGCCTGGTGAAGGGACAAAAATCTACTTTGATCTCGGAAAGAGGCCTTCTGCTGAACGGGAGGAGAATGAAGACGACATCTGAGCCATTGTTTACCCGTTGGCACTGCAAAATGAAGAAGTGCAGCAGGACCCGGTAATGATGTTTCAGGCTTCGGCTGGTTCTTCTTTTATCATGGGCAACACGATCGACATGACCATAATACCGGTAAATACGAGATAGGACATGGTTGTCAGGGATACGCGCAGAATTTCGATGGCTTCCATATCAGATTTCTTTAAAAGATTAAAAGAATTTAATGGTTAAATCGGCTGATGCCAACAAATGTTCCGCCAATAATTAAACTTTCTTAATAATAATTGTAAAATATTCAGAGCATATACGGTCCAGTACGGCTACTTTACCTGACAGATATACTACACAGACCAACAAACTGACTACGATCTATGAATGGAAGAACTGCGCTGATTGCAGGAGCAACCGGACTTACCGGTAGCCATGTACTTAAAAATCTGCTGAACAGCAGTACCTATTCGCGTATAATTACGATCGGGCGAAGAAGTCCGGAGGCAGACCATTCCAAACTGACCGCATATGAAGGACCATTCAACCGCCTTGAGGAAATACTGGCTGACGATAGTATAGACGATATATACTGTTGCCTGGGTACAACGATGAAAAAGGCCGGAAGCCGGCCGGCATTCTATAAAGTAGATTTTGAATATGTTGTTAACCTGGCCGAATACGGTGTGGATAACGGGGCAAAACAGTTCATACTGATATCATCGGCCGGGGCAAATTCGGAATCCTCCTCATTCTATATCCGTGTAAAGGGCCAGGTTGAAAAAGCCGTCAGAATCCTGAATTTTCGTGGTGTACACATACTGCGGCCATCTCTGCTGACTGGTGAACGGGATGAAAGCCGTCCGGGTGAACGAATCGCCGAGTGGTTGCTCAGACTTGCCGGCCCACTGATGATCGGGCCACTGCAAAAGTACCGTCCCATAAATGCCCGCACTGTGGCTGCCGCTATGGTCAGTATCGGCGCTGCTGATGTCCCCGGTGTTTTCTTTTATGAATCAGATGAAATTAACGCAATAGGTGAACGGTACCGGGAACAAAAAACATAAAAAAACCCCGCATCGGCGGGGTTTTAAATTTAAAATATCAGGGGTGAAATTCGGATTATTTATCCGTTTTCCCCTTATCCTCTTTTTTCTTTTCATCACCGGCAGAGGAATCAGCCTCGGAACTGGTATCAGCCTTTGCCTTTGTTATTTCGGAGTCATCTTTGGCTTCCGTTTTCTCTTCGGCAACATCAGAGGCCCCGGTTACGGTTTCGGCTTCAGTAGCATCGGCCGTGGCTTCATCTGTTTTGACTTCGGCTTCAGTTTCCTGTGCGGCAGGCGATGTGGCAGGCTTTGTTTCCTCTGATGCTTCGGCAGTCGTTTTCGTTTTGACTTCTTTTTCAGCCGTTTGATCGGATTTCACATCCTGAACCGGTTCAGCACTCTTTTCGGCCGGAGCGGCTTCTTCATCTTTTACCTCGGGTGCAGCATTGGCCTTGCCCGCGGTTTTTTTGGAATCAGCCTGATCTTTGGCTGGTGTTTTAGCCGTTGCAGAGGTTTCTTCTTTGGTCTTGCCCGATCCGCGACGGGTACGTTTTTTCTTCTTGCCGGCAGTTTCCGGTTTTGAGTCGTTGTAGTCTACCAGTTCGATAATGGCAACAGGAGCCCCGTCGCCAGAACGGTTACCGACTTTAACGATACGGGTGTACCCTCCCGGCCGGTCAGCCACCAGCGGACCGACCTCTTCGAAGATCTTTTTAACGGTATCCTTGTCGCGAAGGGCCGAAAAAACGATCCTGCGGTTCAGCAGATTATCCTCTTTGGAACGCGTAATAAGCGGCTCAACGAACTTGCGGAGTTCTTTTGCTTTCGGAAGTGTTGTTGTAATACGCTCATTTTTGATCAGGGCATTTGACAATGCCTCGAGCGTCGCTTTACGGTGTGAACTGGTTCTTCCCAGTTTTCTGCCTCTTACCTGATGGCGCATTGATCTGTTTCCTTAAAAATTATTTTTGTTTCTCGAGGTATTTTTGCACATCCATACCAAAGAAAAGATTCTTCTCTTCGATCACTTCGATGAGCTCATTGAGCGATTTACGCCCGAAGTTTCTGAATTTGAGCAACTCTGCCTCATCTTTTGCCACCAGCTCACCGATGGTGTTTATGTTGGCTGATTTAAGACAGTTGTACGATCGAACACTGAGATTGAGATCTTCGATGCTCGTTTTCAACAGGTTTGCAATGCGAAGCTTTTCAGAATCCACTTCATCCTCTTCCTGCGAGAACGGCTCATCGATTTTTTCAGTAATGAATTTTTCGATGTGGTCTTTGAGAATTTTGCCTGCAATGGTCAGGGCTTCCTTCGGATTTACGGAACCGTCGGTTGTTACCTCCATCACGAGTTTTTCGTAGTCAGTGCGCTGACCTACACGAACATTCTCTACGTTGAATTTCACGACTTTGATCGGTGTGAAAATAGCATCGACAGACATTACATCCACATCGGTTTCCTCTTCGGAGCCCTGCTCTTCGGAGGTCACATAACCTTTACCGCGGGTAAGCCGGAGTTCCATATCGATTGCCCCATCTTCAGAGAGTGTTGCGATATGATGATCCGTATTCAGTACCGTGAATTCTGCGGTTGCTTCATTGATATCGTTGGCAGTAACCACACCGGGGCCTTTTTTGGTAACACGAATCACGCCGGTACTTTGGTCGATCTGCTTGAAGCGAACGCCCTTAAGATTCAGAATGATGTCGTATACGTCTTCTGATATGCCTTTAACGCTGGAATACTCGTGCTTTACCCCGTTCATCTTTACAGCGGTTATAGCTGTTCCTGATAGGGATGAAAGCAGAACTCTGCGGAAGGCGTTACCAATGGTAACCCCGTAACCGCGTTCAAGCGGCTGAAGAACGAATTTACCGATAAAATCGGTGCATTCTTCCACCACCAGGCTGTCGGGCATTTGGAGTTGATTTGTACTCATAAATCTGTGAAGTACCTTTAAAAATGAAATGATTACTTGGAGTAGAGCTCCACTATGAGCTGTACGTTGATATTTTCCGGGATTTCGTCGAATTCCGGATAGTTCAGGAATTTACCTGTCATCAGTTTGCGGTCCACTTCCAGCCAGTTGTAACGGTTGCGCGGGGCATAACTGATGGTTTCGTTGATGATTTCAAGATCACGTGATTTCGGCCTTACCGTTACCACATCACCCGGTTTCAGGGTGTATGATGGGATGTTGACCACAATACCGTTAACCACGATATGTTTGTGAGTAACGAGCTGACGGGCCTGGCGCCGTGTACGGGCAAATCCCATACGGAACACAGTATTGTCGAGCCTGGCTTCCAGAAATTTCATCAGGTTTTCGCCGGTTACACCGGTTTTGCTGCTGGCCTTTTCAAAAAGGTTCCGGAACTGGCGTTCCAGCATACCATAGGTATACTTTGCTTTTTGCTTTTGTTCAAGCTGGATCGCATACTCCGATTTTTTCTGAAACCGTGAGCGGCCGTGTTGACCCGGGCCGTAGGGTTTGCGCTCGAGTGCCTTGGAAGGACCAAAAATAGGCTCTTTAAATCGACGTGCTCTTTTCTGCTTGGGACCTGTATATCTTGCCATGTGTCTTTATCCGTTTACAAATATGATTATACTCTTCTGCGTTTGGGGGGGCGGCAGCCATTGTGCGGTATTGGTGTCATGTCCCGAATGGACAGCACTTCAATACCGTTGGTTGCCAGAGCACGAATTGCAGCTTCGCGGCCTGAGCCCGGACCTTTTACAAATACGGTAACTTTGCGTAAACCGACCTCGTAGGCTGATTTTGCTGCATCCTCGGCGCTGAGCTGGGCGGCATAAGGGGTATTTTTACGTGAACCTTTAAAGCCCTTCTTCCCGGCCGAACCCCACGAAATGGTATTCCCATCGCCATCGGTAAGGGTTACGATCACGTTGTTGAAGGTAGCTTTGATGAAAGCCATCCCTGTCGGATCAGCTAACTGCTTTCTTTTCTTTTTGGAAGCAGCAGTAGTTTTTGTCTGTTTTTTTGCCATCGGTTATAAACGGTTACGGATTACTTCTTAGCCATCTTCTTGCCGGCCACAGTTTTGCGACGGCCTTTGCGGGTTCTGGCGTTTGTTTTTGTGCGCTGACCACGTACGGGCAGGCCTTTTCTGTGACGAAGACCCCGGTAGCAGCCGATATCCATGAAATGCTTGATGTTCGCATTCACTTCCGAGCGGAGTGCACCCTCGAGTTTGTATTCGGCTTCCAGAAGCTTCCGCAACTGGGTTACCTGTTCTTCAGTCCAATCTCCAACTTTGGTATCATAATCCATGCCAACTTTATCCAGGATTTCCCGGGAACGGCTGCGGCCAATACCAAAGATGTAGGTCAGGCCTACTTCTCCGCGTTTTTCTTTTGGAAGGTCTATACCTGCAAGACGAGCCATAAACTGTATCTACTCCTTATTATCCCTGACGCTGTTTATTGCGCGGGTTTTTCTTGTTGATTACATAAATCCGGCCTTTGCGACGTACAATCTTATCGCCGGCGGTTCTTTTACGAACGGAAGCTTTTGTTTTCATCGGTCTTATTTATAACGGTAGGTTATTCTTCCTTTACTCAAATCATAGGGCGACATTTCAACGGTCACTTTGTCGCCCGGCAAAATCTTGATGTAATACATCCTCATTTTTCCCGACACATGGGCCAGAATTTCGTGTCCATTATCGAGCTTAACACGGAATCGCGCATTCGGCAACGCCTCAATGATGGTACCTTCCTGCTTTATTGATTCTTGCTTAGCCATTAAATGTAAACTTGTCTAACTGAATTTTGGTTATCTCCTCAATATACTCAAAAGTACTTAAAATTTCAGCATTTCCTTCGCGTACAACCACATCGTGCTCATAGTGGGCGGCCTTGCTTCCATCTGCCGTCACTATGGTCCAGCCGTCACTGAGCGTCTTTATTTTCCACGTTCCGTCGGTGATCATCGGCTCTACAGCCAGTGTCATGCCGGACCGCAAACGCTCACCACGGCCCTTCTTACCGAAGTTGGGAACCGATGGACTTTCGTGGAGCGACCTGCCCAGGCCGTGGCCTACCAGATCGCGTACCACTCCGAATCCATGTGATTCGCAATGGGTCTGCACGGCATTGGAGATGTCGCCAACTCTGTTGCCGTGTACCGCTTTTTCAATACCGTAATAGAGCGATTCCATCGTGGTCAGAAGCAGCTTCATCGTCTGCTCATCGCACTCCCCTACGATGTACGTGTAGGCGGAATCTCCGAAATATCCATTTTTTTCAACGCCGCAGTCGATCGACACGATGTCGCCCTCCTGCAGTTCGTAGTTGCCCGGAAAACCGTGCACTACCTGTTCATTCACCGAAACACAAAGAGTGGCCGGAAAGGGATTGTTAAATGGTCCGTATCCCTTGAATGCTGCCCTTGCATCATTTGCCTTGATGTAATCTTCGGCAACCTGATCCAGTTTTGATGTTTTTACACCCGGTTTGATGTATCGGGCTACCTCAGCGTGGGTTCGTGACACGAGTTGTGCACTTTCCCTCATCAGTTTTATTTCCTGTTCGCTCTTGAGGTAGATCATTACATTCGCCGGCGACCCTTGATCCTGCCGCTCTTCATGAAGCCGTCGTAATGACGCATCATCAAGTGACTTTCAACCTGCTGCAGTGTATCCAGGCCCACACCCACAATAATGAGGAGGCTCGTTCCACCGTAGAACATCGCAAAACCGGGTGTGACCCCGAAGTTGGCGGCAAATGCCGGCATAATCGCGATGAAGGCCAGGAAGATTGATCCGGGCAGTGTAATCTTTGTCAGTATGTTATCAATGAACTCGACGGTTTGCTTGCCGGGACGTACCCCAGGTATAAAACCGCCCTGTCTTTTCATGGTATCCGCCATCTCCTTCGGATTGATCACAATCGCGGTATAGAAGAAGGTGAAGAACACACATATTGTTGCAAAAATGATGTTATAAGCCACGCCGGTAAAATCGGACGACCAGCCGGTGAGCATCTGTACAGTTTCGTTGCCTGGAAAGAACTGACCGAAGGTGCTGGGAATGAACATGATCGACTGGGCAAAGATAATGGGCATCACACCTGCTGCATTCACACGAAGCGGAAGATATTGTGTCGTACCGCCATAGACCTTGCGCCCCACCACCCTGCGTGCATACTGCACCGGAATCCTCCGCTGACCCTGGGTAAGCAGTACCACCGACGCTGTTACCAATACCAGTATCACTATCTCGGCAATTACAATGATGGCATTGTCTTTGGTGTTCCACTCATTCATAAAGTTGGTGGGCAGTGCCGCGATAATACCGATCATAATGAGCAACGAGATACCATTACCGATACCGCGCTCCGTAATCCGTTCACCAAGCCACATCACGAATACCGTACCTGCGGTCAGTACAATCATACAGTTTATGATAAATGCCGTATTGCTCACGATGATGGCATCTCCCTGGGTTGCAAGCAAATTGATGGCAAAACCAATGGACTGCACCAGCGTGATCAGAACGGTACCATACCGTGTGAGCTGGTTTATTTTTCTTCTTCCCTCTTCACCCTCCCGCTGCAGCTTCTGGAAGTAGGGAACAACGGCACCCATAAGCTGGATGATAATGGCCGCTGTAATGTAGGGCATAATTCCGAGGGCAAATACACCGGCCCGTGCAAACGCCCCACCCACAAACATGTCGAACAGACCCAGCAGATCGGTAGCCCGCCCGGTGCTCTGCACCAGCATGGATGCATCCACACCAGGCATGGTTATGTAGGTCCCAATCCTGAAGACCATGAGAATACCCACGGTGTAGAGAATCCGGTTCCTCAGTTCTTCGATTTTGAAGATGTTGCGAAAGTTTTCTATTAAACTCATTAGCCGTAGATAACCCGAGTGAACGGTTACTGGATTTTATTTGTCTTGCCGCCCGCTTTTTCAATCTTTTCAACTGCAGTTGCGCTGAAAGCGTGGGCTTCAATTTCTAATTTGGATGTAATCTCGCCGCGACCCAAAACCTTTACCAGGTCTTTTTTGGACACAAGGCCTGCACCTATGAACTCGGCTACACCGACTTTCCCGTCTTTGGCATCGGCAAAGCGCTCCTGGATCACATCAAGATTGATAGCTTTGTATTCAACCCGGAAGAAGTTATTGAACCCGAACTTGGGTACCCTTCGTTGCAGCGGCATCTGGCCACCTTCAAAAGATACCTTGCGGCTGTATCCGCTTCCGGCTTTCTGGCCCTTGTGGCCACGTCCTGATTGCTTGCCGAGGCCTGATCCCTCTCCGCGACCAACTCTTTTGGCCGTTTTCTTGTTGGGTCCGGGGGCTTTTAAATTGTGAAGTTTCATCGTGAAAAACTCGGTTTGGATGTTAATCCCTAGTTTATATTAACCTTCAAATACTTTTTTGAGCGTTATGCCACGGCGCTGGGCAATCTCCATCGGGTCAACAAGCTGACGAAGCGCGTCCATGGTGGCTTTTACCATGTTGTGCGGGTTCGAAGAGCCGATCGACTTACTCAGGATGTTGGTGATGCCGGCACTTTCAAGAACAGCTTTCACCGGACCGCCCGCGATAACACCGGTACCTTCAGATGCCGGTACCAGAAGCACTTCGCCGGCACCGCATTTGCCGGTAACCTTAAACGGTATGGATCCGGCTTTGGTAACAGGAACCCTGATCAGGTTTTTACGGGCATCGTCAACGCCTTTCTGGATGGCATCGGAAACCTCATTGGCCTTGCCAAGTCCGTTCCCAACGATTCCTTCCTTATTGCCGACAACAACGATGGAGTTAAAGCTGAATCTGCGTCCACCCTTCACAACCTTCGCTACACGGTTGATGTGTACCAGACGGTCTTCAAGGTTCAGTTCGCTGGCCTTAATATTGTATTGCTTTCTTCTTACTCTTGGCATGGGTTCTGAGAATAAATTAAAACTTTAATCCGCCTTCTCTGGCTGCTTCAGCCAGAGCTTTGACTTTACCGTGGTATTTGTAACCGCTGCGGTCAAACACTACATTTTCGATGCCGGCTTCTTTGGCCTTATCAGCAACATATTTACCTACTGCTGTTGCCTTTTCAATGCCGGGCTTGCCATCGACAGCTTTCACCAGGTCAGCTGTTTTGGTTGATGCGGCCAGCAGGGTTACTCCCTTTTGGTCGTCAACGATCTGCACATAGATGTGCTTCAGACTTTTAAATACGGTTAATCTGGGTCGATCGGCAGATCCGCTGATCTTGCTGCGAATACGACGCTTGATTTTGGCCCTGCGGAGTTTTTTTGTAAGTACCATTGTTTATATATCCTTATCTGCCTGCTGATTTTCCTGCCTTCTTGCGTACCTGCTCGTTCAGGTATCGTATACCCTTGCCTTTGTAGGGCTCGGGCGGACGAAGCGACCTGATTTTGGCCGCGACCTGTCCTACAAGTACTTTATCGGCGCCAGATACAATCACGCGGGGGTTTTTACTTGATTTCGTATCCACTTCAATGGTGATACCATTGGGTGGTGCAAAATAGAAATTGTGTGAGAAGCCCAGCGCCAGCTCAAGAATGTCGCCACTCATACTGGCACGAAAACCGACGCCAATTATTTCGAGCTCCTTTTTGAACCCTTCGGTGGCTCCAACAACAAGATTGTTGATCAGTGCCCTGTACAGGCCGTGAAGCGCTTTGGTTTCGCGATTATCATCGATCGGGGATACAATGATATTGTCATCAACCTTTTCGACTTTGATTTTTGGATCGACCCTGAGGGTCAGCTCACCGTTTTTGCCTTTTACCTTTACGAGGTTGTCAGCATTAATGCTGAACTCAACATTGCCGGTAACAGGCACGGGCATTTTTCCGATTCGGGACATAGTTGAAACTGTATTTAATAAACGTGGCAGATTACTTCGCCACCCACTTGTAATTTGCGGGCCTCTTTGTCGGTCATGATGCCTTTGGAAGTCGACAGTACGGCAATACCGTATCCGTTCAGAACCCGTGGGATCTCTTCCTTGGGAACATAATTGCGAAGTCCGGGCCGTGAGACCCTCTTCAGTTTTTTGATGACTGGCTGTCCGTAGTGGTCATATTTCAGGAAAATCCTGATCAAACCCTGCTTGTCATCATCGATATCCAGGAAATTTTGGATGTAGCCCTTATCAAGAAGAATCTTGGTAATAGCGCGCTTCAGTTTAGAAGCCGGTACATCCACTCTGCGATGCCCGGCGGTTTGGGCATTGCGGATACGGGTTAAAAAATCGGCTATTGGATCAGTCATGATTGTTTAAAGAAGATTATGTGTGTTACCAACTGGCTTTTCGAATACCAGGAATTTTACCGTCGAGAGCCAACTCACGGAATTTGATACGGGAGATTCCGTACTTGCTTATGAAACCTCTCGAGCGGCCTGTAAGCGAGCAACGGTTGCGCACCCTTGTGGGGCTGGCATTGCGGGGAAGTTTCTGCAACTCTTCCCACTCGCCTTTTGCAATCAGTTCCTTACGCTTTTCGGCGTACTTCTCGACCGTTCTTTTACGCTTTTCGTTACGGGCTATCCAGCTCTTTTTTGCCATAGTAGGTCGTTGTTATCTGTTTCTTTTTTTGAAGGGCATTCCGAACGCGGAAAGCAGCTTGTAGGCCTGCTCGTCATTCTCGGCCGATGTTACAAAGGTGATGTCCATGCCATGAAGCCGGTCCAGTTTATCGGTGTCGATTTCCGGGAAAATGGCATGTTCCTTTATACCAACGGTATAATTGCCACGGCCATCGAACCCTTTGTCGTTAATACCCTGAAAGTCGCGTGTTCGCGGCAGGGCAAGATTGATAAACCGGTCAAGGAATTCGTACATGATATTCGAACGAAGCGTCACTTTGCAGCCGATAGGCATTCCATCGCGAAGTTTGAAGTTCGAGATTGATTTCCGCGCTTTGGTAATAACCGGTTTCTGACCGGTGATTATTCCGATATTGTTCGCCACATCGTCAAGCCTTTTGCGGTCGGCAATTGCCTCGCCCACCCCGGCATTGATACTGATTTTAAGCAGTTTGGGAACCGCCATCTTGTTTTCAATGCCCAGCTCTTTCTGAAGGGTTGTAACAATTTCGTTTTTAAACTGAGTATATAGTCTTGCTTCTGCCATTTTTATATAAACTATTTGTCAAGAACTTCGCCGCTGAGCCTGGAATAACGAACCCAGCGTTCTTTGCCACTTTCTTCGATCCGTTTGCGGCCGATTCGGGTCGCTTCGTTGGAAACGGGGTCCAGAGGCAGCACATTGGATACATGTACCGGCATTTCACGCTGCATCCGTCCACCCTGAGGGTATTCCTGGCTGGGCTTCTGATGCTTCACATGCATATTGATTCCCTCAACCAGCACACGTTCCTGGTCGGGAAATACCATCAGGACTTTGCCCTTCTGGCCTTTGTCATTACCGGCAATCACCTGAACGATGTCGCCTTTTTTGACGTGGAGTTTTTTCTGTTTGTTGTACTTGCGTGGCATAATCTGTACCGGTTTATAATACCTCGGGCGCCAGCGATACGATCCTCATGTAGTTTTTTTCGCGAAGTTCGCGAGCTACAGGACCGAAAATCCGGGTACCGATGGGTTCTTTTTCCTTATTGATAACAACGGCGGCATTTTCATCAAAACGAATGTAGCTGCCGTCTTTTCTGCGGAACTCTTTTTTGGTTCGCACAACTACAGCTACCACTACATCGCCTTTTTTGACGGTACCACCAGGTATAGCCGTTTTAACGGAGCAGGTAATCACATCACCAACGCGGGCATAACGACGTCGCGAGTCGCCCAGCACACGGATGCACATTACTTTTTTGGCCCCGCTGTTGTCGGCCACATTTAAAACTGTTTGATTCTGAATCATTGCTGTATCCCTCTACCGTGGTAGTCTATTTCGCACGTTCAATAATTTCGATCAGTCTCCAGCGCTTGTTCTTGGAGAGTGGTCGTGTTTCCATTATGCGTACGGTGTCGCCGATATGCGCATCGTTGTTTTCATCGTGCGTCATATACTTGGTAGTTTTCGTGATGAACTTGCCGTAAATCGGGTGTTTGATCTGCCTGTCTACAGCCACCGTTATGCTTTTGTTCATCCGGTCACTAACAACGCGGCCTATACGCTGCTTTCTTTCCTTGCGGACAATGTTTTCTGCCATATCTTTTGCTTCCTGCATATTATGCGGGTTTTTCTTCTGAGCGGTTCTTTTCAGTTATAATGGTGTGCAATCGTGCAACCTCCCGCCGGTGCATTTTAAAGCGCGCCGGATTTTCGACCTGGCCTGCTACGGCCAGATTGAAGCGCATTTTCTGCAGCGCTTCTGTTTCATCTTTGAGTCGTGCTTCCAGCTCTGCAAGCGACAGATCTCTCAATTCATGTGCTTTCATCGTGCGGTCTCCTATGCGCCTTCGTAGTCCCTGCGGACAACGATTTTTGTTTTAACAGGAAGTTTGAACTGTGCCAGCCTCAAAGCTTCGCGTGCAAGGGCCTGGGGTACGCCGGCAACTTCAAACATGATTCTGCCGGGTTCAACCACTGCCGCAAAATGATCGAGTGCGCCTTTACCGCTTCCCATCCGGGTTTCGGCCGGTTTCTTGGTTCTCGGTTTGTCGGGGAAGATCCGGATCCAGATCTGGCCTTCTCTCGACATTTTCCGGGATATTGCCACACGGCAGGCTTCAATCTGACGGGCCGTAATAAACTTGGGTTCCAGCGATTTCAGACCGAAATCACCGAAGGCAAGCTGATGACCGCGGTTGGATACTTTCCGAAAAGTACCACGGTGTACCCGTCTTCTTTCTACTCTTTTTGGTTCTAACATTGTCTTATTGCTTTATAAGCTGTGTTAATTATTAAGATCTGCGACGTCTGCGGTCTCCGCCACCGGCACCGCCTGGCCCACCGCCGCGCTCTGATCTGTCGCCACGGGATCTTCTGTCGCGGCCACCTTTTCTTTGCTGCGGTTCGGCTTTCTCCTGACGAGTGGTAATTGCTGCCGGCGTAAGATCAACTTCACCGATCACTTCACCTTTAAAAATCCAGACCGAAACACCGATCGTACCATAAATGGTTTGAGCGGATGTATTCGAATAGTCGATTTCGGCCCTGAGTGTATGCAGGGGAACGCGGCCCTCTTTATACTGCTCTGTACGGGCCATTTCTGCACCACCAAGCCGGCCGGCACATTTCACCTTGATTCCCTTTGCGCCCATCCTGATGGCGGATGCAATAGCGGTTTTCATGGCCCGGCGGAAAGAAATACGCGCCTGGAGCTGTTGTGCGATATTCTGGGCAACGAGACTTGCATCTACTTCAGGACGCTTGATCTCACTGATGTTGATCTGTACTTCCTTGTTGGTAATTTTTTTGAGCTCTTCCCTAAGCGATTCAACCTCTTCGCCACCACGGCCGATAATTACACCGGGACGGCTGGTAAGAAGGGTGAGCAGAACGCGACGTGGTGTACGTTCGATTACCACGCGAGAAAGTCCGCCATTGCGAAGGCGTGTTTTCAAATATTCACGCAGCTTGTTGTCTTCAAGAAGATTTTCAGCGTTATTCGTTTCCGTATACCAGTTGGAGTCCCATCCGCGGATGATTCCAAGTCTGAGTCCGATAGGATTTGTTTTTTGTCCCAAAACTATTTCTCCTCGCTTTGCTCGTTATCTGTAGAACCTGCAGTCACGACCACCGTAATATGGCAAGAACGTTTGCGGATAGGGTGCGCACGGCCCTGGGGTGCAGGTTGAATCCGTTTGAGGGTCGGGCCTTCATCAACTGTAATGGTTTTGATTTTGAGATTTTCATCTTCAATCGGCTCATCCTGAAAACGGTCTTTCAGATTGGCTGCGGCCGATCTGATCACTTTCGATACATCAAGCGCGGCAGCATGGTTGGTAAATTTAAGTTTATCGAGTGCCATCTGAACGTTCAGGCCACGAACATAATCGGCAACAAGGCGAACTTTTCTTGGTGAACGGCGCAGATAGCGCTGTACGGCACGTGCTTCCATTTTAACTTGCGTAGTTTCCATTAGCGTTTACCTTTTTCGCCTTTCTTCTGCGGGTGACCTCTGAAAATCCTGGTCGGAGAAAACTCACCGAGTTTATGGCCTACCATATTTTCAGTTACATAGACCGGTATAAACTGTTTGCCGTTGTGAACCGCGAAGGTCAGGCCAACAAAATCCGGAGTGATCATGGACGCTCTCGACCATGTTTTTATCACTTTTTTCTGACTGGTTTCCAGTGCCTTATCAACTTTGGCCTGGAGTTTATAATGGACGAAAGGTCCTTTTTTAAGCGATCTGGGCATACTGTAAATTATTTCGCGTTTCTTCTACGAACGATGAATTTGGATGACAACTTTTTGCGTTCACGGGTTTTTTTACCTTTGGAGTAAAGTCCCCATGGTGAACGCGGATGGCCACCTGATGCTTTTCCTTCTCCACCACCCATCGGGTGATCTACCGGGTTCATTGCAACACCACGAACCGAAGGACGAATACCTTTCCATCGGCTGCGACCGGCTTTACCGAGTGTCACATTCATATGGTCGATGTTGCTAACCGTTCCAACTGTTGCTTTGCAGGTTCCGAGAATCATTCTTACTTCACCTGAAGGCAGTTTAAGTGTGGCATAGCGATCGGTTTTTGCAACAAGCTGGGCACTGGTACCGGCACTGCGTACAATCTGGCCACCTTTACCCGGTTCCATTTCAACATTGTGAACAACGGTTCCAAGCGGCATTTTGAGCAGTGGCATTGAATTACCACGTTCAGGCTGAACGCCGTCACCGCTGCTGACCACATCACCCACTGATAAACCGTCGGGAGCAAGAATGTACCTTTTCTCGCCATCGGCGTAAGCAAGAAGGGCGATACGGGCTGTTCTGTTCGGATCGTATTCGATTGTCTTTACCTTAGCGGGAATACCATCCTTGTTTCGCTTGAAATCGATGATACGGTATTTGCGCTTGTGGCCGCCGCCCCTGTGGCGCACGGTCATACGGCCGCGGTTGTTCCGCCCACCCGATTTATTCAGGCTTACGAGCAGCGAACGCTCCGGTGTATCCGTCGTAATATCGTCGAATACCGGGGCAATGCGGTGACGCGTACCGGGTGTAACAGGATTTAATTTCTTAGTAGCCATTGTGAACTCTGTTTAAATTTCGCTGAAGAAGTCTATTTCCTGGCCCTCTTTCAGGGTAACAATTGCTTTTTTGATTTTCGGCTTGCGTCCGGCGATATAGCCGCCGCGGGTGAATCTGCCCTTGGGTTTGGTAGCCGTAACCAGGGTTCTCACATTCTCTACCTTCACTTCGGGATAGAGCCGTTCCACTTCAGCCTTGATTTCAGGTTTGGATGCACTCATCGAAACCTGGAAAGCATACTTGTTCTGCTGTTCCTGCAGACGGGTAAGTTTTTCGGTGATCAGGGGTTTAATCAGTATTGCACTCATGCTGCAGCCTCCTCAACCTTATCGGATTTCAGGTTTTCGGCGATCAGTTTAACGGCATCTTCCTGTATGACCACAACATCGGCATTGAGTACCGCGTACGTGAACAGGTTACTGGCCTCGAGTACATTCAGTTTCTGAACATTGCGACCCGACTTGTAAACATTCGGCTTGAGACCGGCTGTAAGCAGCAGTATTTTTTTACCACTGAGTTCAAATGCCTGGATCATCTCGACCATTTTACTCGTTTTCGGCTCATCGTAATCAAAATTTTCGACTACCCGAATGGCTTCATCTTTCGCCTTGTAGGTAAGCGCCGACTTGCGGGCAAGCTGACGCATTTTCTTTGTGATTCTTACAGAGTAATCGCGTGGTTTCGGACCAAATACCGTTCCACCGCCTTTGAGAAGGGGTGATCGGATGGATCCCCGGCGTGCATTACCGGTTCCTTTTTGACGATATGCCTTCCGGCCGCCGCCGCGTACTTCTGTACGCCCTTTGGTCTTGGCAGTACCCTGACGTTTGTTCGCCATGTAGGAGCGAACATCCTCGTAAATAACAGTATCATTGGGCTCAATGTTGAAGATGGAATCATCCAGCTCAACCTTTTTGCTGCTTTTGGTACCGTCGGTTTTATAAACGCTGACTTTCATGAATTACGCAGTTTTAAAATGGTCTTGCGTTGTGAATTTCAACCACTGTTCCTTTAGAACCGGGAACAGCGCCTTCCAGCAGAAGGAGGTTAGAATCGGCAAGGATGCGGGCAACTCTCAGGTTTTTCACCTTCACCCGGCTGTTTCCCATACGTCCGGCCATCTTCATCCCTTTGAAAACCCGCGACGGGCTGGATGACTGGCCGATGGATCCGGGTGCCCTTTCACGGTTGTGCTGGCCGTGGGTTCGTCCACCCACACCACTGAAACCGTGGCGCCGTACAACACCCTGGAAGCCTTTGCCCTTCGATGTGCCCACAACGGCAACCAGTGAACCTTCGGTGAATACATCACCCACGGTAAGCTGATCTCCGATCGACAGACCTTCGGGGAGATAATCCCTGAACTCTCTCACAAGTTTCTTCGGGGTCGTGCTGGCTTTGCCAAAGTGACCTTTCAGAGCCTTGGTGGTACTTTTTTCTTTTTTCTCAATGGTGGCCAGCTGAACAGCAGTATACCCGTCGGTCTCATCCGTTTTGATCTGGGTGATCACGTTGGGCTCCACTTCGATTACCGTAACCGGAAGGTGGTTACCGGCTTCATCGAAGATGCTGGTCATGCCAATTTTTTTTCCTAATAATCCGCTCATCGTGTTGTCGGTTATTGCGTTATCAGACTTTGATCTCAACATCCACACCGGACGGCAGTTCGAGCTTCATCAGCGCGTCTACGGTCTGTGATCCGGTGGAGAGAATATCGATCAGTCTTTTATGTGAACGGGACTCGAACTGTTCGCGCGACTTTTTGTCGACGAATACAGAGCGGTTAACCGTGAAAATGGTTTTGTCTGTCGGCAGAGGAATCGGACCGGATACAACCGCACCGGTCGATTTCACAGTCTTGATGATTTTTTCTGCTGACTTGTCGATCAAATTGTGGTCGTATGACTTCAGTTTGATCCGGATTTTTTGTTGTGTTGCCACTGTATTCCTGTTTCCTGTTTTATTAGTCGAGGATTTTCGATACAACACCGGCGCCGACGGTACGTCCGCCCTCGCGGATCGCGAACCGGAGTCCTTCTTCCATGGCGATCGGGCTGATCAGATCAACCTCCAACGACACGTTGTCGCCCGGCATCACCATCTCCACACCGGCGGGCAACTGGCAGATGCCCGTTACGTCGGTCGTGCGGAAATAGAACTGCGGACGGTAGCCTTTAAAGAACGGCGTGTGACGTCCGCCCTCATCCTTGCTCAGGATATATACCTCGCAGCTGAATTTCTTGTGCGGGGTAATCGAATTCGGCTTGCAGATGACCATGCCGCGCATCAGATCGTTCTTGTCGATACCGCGCAGCAGCAGAC
>JBLRWO010000023.1:0-72149 GCA_047921215.1 Cyclonatronaceae bacterium
CTAATGCTTCCCCCTGTCGGGTGCATAGGAGACTTGCACTCCCAAGTGAATGCGCCCTGCCGGGCGCACCAAAAAAAGGCCGGCCTGAAAACAGGCCGGCCTTTTTTAAAAATACTGCGGAAATAACCCTAACGGGTACCGCCGTTACATTTCAGCTCGTGTTCAATCTGGTGATCGGCAGCGCTCCGGAAAGACCCGAACGCAGCCTGACGGTAATTATCGCAAGCCAGCTGAACATTGCCTTTGTTTTTATAGGCAGTTCCCAGTTCGAAGTAAATTTTGGCCCGGTCCACACGTCCGCCTGTTTCGTGTTTAAGCGACTCGTTGGCTGCACTGACGGCCTGATCCCAGTTTCCCATGAGATTGTGCGCTTCTGCCATCCGGTAATAGGTAGCCGCATGTTCCGAATCATACTGGAGAGATCTCTCCAGAAGGGGAACAGCTCTCCTGGCCTGTCCGGCCTCAATCAGTTTTGCGGAACGGAATACAAGCATGTCGCGTGCTGCGGCTTCCGACTCACGTTCGGTCTGTTCGTCACCAGTCTGAAGTGCCAGCTGAATGGCACGGTCGAAACTGGAAAGTGCTTCGTCTACATTCTCCTGGGCACGGAAAACCAACCCTTTCTGATAGTGTGGTTTCGGATTATTGGGATTCATCTCCAGGGACTCATCGTAGTATTCAAGAGCCTTTTCATGATTCCCGCCACGATATTCGTTATTTCCCATAACGAGATAGATGATGGGTATATTCCCTTCTGCTGCCCGCTGAATCTGGCTTTCCCCAAAACGCTGGGCATACTCACGTGCCTGCCGGAAACCCTGAATGGCTTCCTCAAATTTCCGCTCACGGTACAGATCGGAAGCAATGGCCAGCTGGAGACGGGGAACCTGGCTTTGAGCCCTTCCGCGGATATCGTCCGCCTCGGAACCTACACTGTTGCTGATCTCAATGGCTTTTTTGAATGATTCAATGGCTTCGGCTCTGCTGCCGGATTGTACTTTCTCCAGTCCCTCATTGAACGCCAGAATGGCATCTTCCCTGCTCTGTGCCTGGGAAACATCAAGCATGGCTATTAAAAGCAGCCCACATAAAAGGGAGAGGAAACTTTTTGCTGTAGATTTCATAATTCCTGATTCGTTAAAGTTATCAGCGGACATATAGGGAAACGAATGTACGAAAATTTTTAGTATTGCCTCAAGTCCCTACAACAGCCCAAAATATTGTATAAAACGTAAAAAATCAAACACTTTCTGGAATTAATTAGTATAAAATTAACACCGGATAGTCTAAAAATTGGGGGCCAGAATATTGTCCTGGTAGTAATTATAGAGAATTTCAACGGCCTCTCCCGGGTCGTCGGTCAGATGGAAAAGATTCATGTCATTCGGTGAAATGGTGCCCATTTCAATCATCGAATCCCTTATCCAGTCTATCAGCCCTCCCCAGAACTTTTTTCCAACAAGCACAATCGGGAACGGATTGATCTTACGGGTCTGAATCAGCGTCAGCGCCTCAAAAAATTCATCAAGGGTTCCAAATCCTCCCGGAAACACGATAAACCCCTGTGCATACTTTACAAACATCACTTTCCGGGCAAAAAAGTAGTTAAATTCGATCAGGTACTGCTTGTCGATGTAAGGATTGGCATCCTCCTCAAAAGGCAACTCAATGGTAAGTCCCACCGATTTTCCGTTTCCCTGCCTTGCTCCTTTGTTGCCCGCTTCCATGATGCCGGGTCCGCCACCGGTAATAACCCCGAAGCCAACCTCAGTCAGCCTTTGGGCAACGTCCACTGCCATCTCATAGTAGGGATCATCCTTTTTAAGCCTTGATGAACCAAAAATAGACACACACGGGCCAATCCGAAGCAGTTTGTCATACCCCTCCACAAATTCACCCATTATCTTAAAAATGCTCCACACTTCCTTGTCGAAGCCATTATCGTATTTATCGGGTATCTTTCGGTATTTTTTTTCTTCGCTGCTCATAATCTCATATGTTTGTTATTCAGTGGCGGACAGTGGGTCCGGATGAAGCTCATGCCTCAAATGCTGCCGGGTTCATATACCTCAGAACCGGATACGGTATCTCAGATTAACCACGGGTTGTCCAAAAGGTTCATGCTGCGCAGTGAATGCATAAGCCAGATCGTCGCTCACATCAAAGTCCCTGAAATGTGCGAAAATGTAGGCATCCAGAATGTTCAAACCATAGGCCAGTGCGATCAGGATAAAACTGAAATCGCGCTGGTTCCTGAAAGAATTCCTGCTGAAGCGTAACGACTCCTGGGGAACTCCCATCAGGTTGGGCGGTGTGGGCCCGAAACGCTGGTCATCATTGCCGGAAGCCGCATTGTAGAATGCAGCCCGGTAGTCGGTATACTGATTATGGGTCCAGATACTGTAAACAACAAGGCCTCCAAGCAAACCGTAAACAATCGGAACCTTCCAGTACTGCCTGTTGGTTACCTGCCCCCATCCGGGAATGATCATCGACCGGAAAAGGACTTTCCTGGGATGCGGTACGGTATCGCCTGTGGCGGGCTGATATGGCTGGTAGTCTCCTAACGCATATTCTGGCAGGCCCATTCCGGAGTGAATTATCGGTGCTGAAACTGTTTTTTTTGGTTCCCGCTTTGAAAAAACCGGGCCTTCAGAACCTGCAGTATACACCTTGTTAAATCCCGGCTGGATTTGATCCGGCATAAACCCCGTTTTCTGTGCGTAACGGGCCTTTATTCCGGGTAACCCGTAGATATCTGATTGTATCATCATACTATTCACCTGGGCCTGTACACTGGCCACACTGCAACATAATGCAGAGATGAACAGCATCGTAACCATACCGGTTGCGGAATTCCGGAAAATCTTAAGATGGCCTGATGTTATCAAACAGATTGAGGATACGTTCAAGTTCATCATCAGAATAGTATTCAATACGGATTTCTCCGCCTTTATTCTTTTTTCTGATGTCCACTTTGGTAGCGAACTGCCTTCTTAACCGGTTCGATATTTCACGGATGGCGATGTCGTGTTCACTGGCTTTTGGTGCTGTTCTTTTTACTTTCCTGACCGATGCGTTCCGTACGGCATCTTCGATCTGCCGTACCGAGTAGCCGTCCTCAATGGTTTTCCTGAGGAGTTTTTCCTGCAAGTCGGCATCCTCAACATTGATCAGGGCACGAGCATGGCCGGTCGTAATCTGCCCCCTTTTAAGGGCGGACTGGATGACAGGCGGCAGGTTCAGAAGCCGCAGAATGTTTGTGACGGTGGTCCTGTTTTTACCCACCCTGCGGGCAACCTCTTCCTGGGTGAGGTTGCACTCCTCAACCAGTCGCTTGTAACCTACGGCAATTTCGATCGGGTTCAGCTGTTCGCGCTGCACATTCTCAATCAGTGCGAAGGCGATCATGTCGTCGTCGTTCACTTCCCTGATGTATGCCGGAATGTGCCCGATTCCAGCCATACGGGTCGCTCTGAGCCTTCTCTCGCCCGATACCAGTTCATACCGGTCTTCACCGAGATAGCGAACCGTAATGGGTTGAATAAGACCGTGCATCTGAATGGAATCGGAGAGCTCTCTCAGCCTGAATTCATCAAATTCCTGCCTGGGTTGATGGGGATTCGGGCGGATACTTTCCACAGGTATATGCAGGATTACATTGACCCGCTCTTTGGGGTCCAGTTTAGACAGCTGGCCGATGTACTCCTGCGTTTTTTCCGGGTCCTGATTTTCCATGTCGGGAAAAAAAGCACCAAGCCCTCTTCCCAAAACTTTCTTTGCCATAGGTTCTGTTTCCGTGCTAATTCTCTGATTTTTCAGCAAACACCGGACTGTGGCTGAACATATCCCTGTTTCTTATGATGATCTCACGGGCAAGTGCGAGATAATTTTGTGATCCGGTGCTGAGTGAATCGTACAACAGGGCCGGCTTGCCGAAACTGGGCGACTCGGCCAGCCGTACATTCCTTGCAATGACCGAATTAAACACCTTTTCGCCGAAATAGCGTTTTACCTCTTCTGCAACCTGACTTGAAAGGCGTGTACGTACATCGTACATGGTAAGAGCCACTCCTTCTATCTGGAGGGTAGTATTGAGATGCTGGCGAACAATTTTGATGGTATTGAGCAGTTGTCCAAGACCTTCAAGGGCAAAGTATTCACACTGAACCGGAATGAGCACCGAATCGGAAGCAGTAAGGGCATTGATGGTAAGCAGCCCCAGTGACGGCGGGCAGTCGATGATCACAAAATCGTATCGTTCGCGGGCTTCTCCAACCGCCTGCGACAGGATGTGTTCCCGTTTGTGGCGTTCGATCATCTCGATTTCGGCACCTACCAGGTTGATGTGCGCCGGAACAATATCAAGAAATGGCATGTCGGTATTCCGGATACAATCACGAAGTTCAACGCCTCCAACCATCACTTCATAAATCGAGTTGACCACCGATTTGGCATCGATCCCGATTCCGCTCGTGGTATTGCTCTGGGGGTCCAGATCAATAATCAATGTCGGATGTTCAATGGCTGCGAGGCTTGCTGCCAGATTAATAGCTGTTGTTGTTTTTCCCACGCCGCCCTTTTGATTAGCGATGGAAATGACTTTACCCATGTAGTAATACTCTGATCTTGTGATTTTATTTAAACGCAATATAACCGGAGAGCCTGATGCAACCAACCGGCCGTTTAAGAAATTAATGAGGGCGAAGTTACGGAATTCCGAAATGCAAAATCCCCGGGTCGGGGTAACCCGGGGATTTTTTTACGTTGGCATGTAAGAAAGGAATAACTGTAAAAAACGGTATAGGCTATTTCCTCTGTACGCGGGTTAACTGAATTTCCCTGAACGGCGAAATCGGTTGTGTGGTGTTTTCCACCGGTCTCAGATTCTGGAGACCGTTTTCACCACCCTGTCCGGCTGCCGGTGCATTCAATTGCAGAATTTCGTTGCGGTCTACCCACGGATTGATGGTCTCTTCTGCTGCATCGGTCTCTTCCTGACTGGCAACAACACCCTGTTCGGCAGAAGCGGCCGGTTCGGCGGGTGTTTCCATCGAAATGGTATACCCGGCAACGCCCAGCCCAATCACGACTACTGCAGCGGCAGCCCAGTTCAGCATCCGGTTCTGCAGTGAAAAGATCGGAATGGTACTATTGCCGTTGCGTACATGTTCCGAAGCCTTTACAATGATTTGCTGCCGGATATGTTCCGGCGGATTTACATTCGGAAGCTGTTCAAGCCGGTTTAGAGTTTGCCTCATCGACTCCACGTCGATGAGAACATTTTCGTCTTCGGTCATCATTTTTTCGACCACAAGAACTTCGGATGGATCCAGCTCATCCAGAACATATTTTAAACACAGGTCATCTGCGTTCTGATAATTTGATTTCATCGCCATTTTCCTTCTCAAACATTTTTCTCAAGTTGATAAGAGCATATCTCATGCGCCCGAGTGCCGTATTTATGGAAACATCGGTTAGTTCCGCTATTTCCTTAAATGACATTTCGTAATAATGTCTCAGCATCACAACCTCCCGCTGTTCAGGCGGCAGTTCATTGATGTGTTTCATGAGACTTTTTTTCGATTCATCCATCTCAATGGATTCCTGCGCGTCTGTGATGCTGTTGTCGGGGAGGCGGTCATAAAAATCATAATCCGGATCGCCCTGTGCATTCACATCCACGAATCGTTTTTGTTTCCTCAGATAGTCGATGGTGGCGTTGTGAGCGATACGCATAACCCAGGCAATCCATTTGCCCTGTTCATTGTAGGTATCGTCCATTTTGGTGATCACTTTCGTGAACGTTTCCTGGAAGATGTCGTTTGCGACTTCCGGGTTGCCCACCATACTGTATATGTAGGAATATATTTTGGTCTGGTGACGGTCCAGCAGCGTTTTGAACGCTATCTCATCGCCATCTTTGCGATAGAGCCTGACGAGCTGATGATCGTCGATGCTGTCATATTTCGTTTTATTATTTGCCATACCAAGCATATGAGAAAGAAACGCTGATTAAATATTCATATTGCACGTCTGAAATGACATTCTTGCTAAAAATGCCACGATATTATCCAAAAACCATAACAGAACAGAAGAAGCCATCATTCTGTACGCATCCTGAAAAAATCCTAAAACTGCATCTCTCTGAGTTTACGGTTTAATTATTAACCATACATTAACATCAGTATAACATAATAAAAATGCAGCTCTGTTGACAGGGTTTTCTCCTATCAGTAACATGGTTTTACGCGGATTAAAATTTTTCACTATTCCCGGTTCTTTGCGGAATTAAAATAGTCGTACACGGCTTTACCCGTTACTTTACCTGCCGCCTCTGCGAGCTGTTCAAGATCTGCTTCCCTCACCCTTTTTACGGATCCGAACGTCTCAAGTAATTTTTTTGCTTTCATCTCGCCAATCCCTTCAATTTTAAGAAGTTCGGTTGAGAACGTTCGTCTGCTCCTTTTATCGCGATGGTAGGTGATGGCAAAACGGTGCGCCTCGTCGCGCAGCTGCTGCAGCAATTTCAGGCTGGATGATGTTTTGGGGATCATCACCGGATCTGAATGGCCGGGCAGAAACACCTCTTCAAGCCGTTTTGCGATGCCAATAACCGGCACCTGCCCGTACAGTCCAGCCTGTTTGAGTGCCAGAACCGCGCTCGACAGTTGCCCTTTGCCCCCATCCACCATGATCAGATCAGGCAGATGCTGTTTGTCTTTCACCAGCCGGCTGTACCGCCGGAACACCACCTCCCTCATGGAGGCAAAGTCGTCGGGGCCGGTAACCGTTTTGATGGTGAATTTTTTGTATTCCGATTTGCGGGGCTTGCCATCAACAAAGCAGACCATGGAAGCGACCGGATCGGTTCCCTGCAGGTTTGAATTGTCGAAACACTCAATACGCCGGGGCATTACCTGCAGCCCCAGGTCTCTTTTCAGCGATTGCACGGAATGGGGGATGTAGTCTTTGACCGCTTTTTGCCGCTCCAGGATATACTCGCTCAGCAACAGTCGCGCGTTGGCCCTTGCCATTCTAATCAGCTGTGCTTTCTCGCCGATCTGAGGCACCAAAATGGGAACCTTCCTGCCATGTTCCTGCCACAGGTATTCGATCAGCGGCTCAGGGTCGGGCATTTCGACGCTCAGATGAACCTCGTCGGGTGTTGTGGCCGCCATTTCGCCGGTGTAGTAATCCTCAACAAAAGCCTGCAGAATTTCACCTTCGCCCAGGCCTTCAATATTCCGGATGAACCGATGGTATCTGGCCACCAGTTTGCCCTCCCGTATCCGGAATTCCACCCCGCAGGCCGTGGCTTCGATCTCGTCAGTTTCTACCGCAAACAGGTCCCGGTCGATCGACTCGTTCGTCACCATCTTCATTTTCTCGCTGTATTTTTCGAGTGCCTGAATGCCATCACGCAGTTTAGCCGCCTGCTCAAACTGCAGCGCCTGCGCAGCTATGTCCATCTCGTCCCGAAGCTGTCTGATCAGGGACGTTGTTTTGCCATTCAGCAGCTGAAGGACTTTGTCCATGGTATCGCGGTACTGTTCGGCCGGCCAGTCGCCGGAACAGTTCTCGAAGTACTCTTCAAAACAGCTGTGCCAGCGGGGTACACCCCTCGTTTTGTCGATCATCCGCGGTGAACAGGCGCAGGTGCACAGCCCGAATGCCTGGCGGATCACCTCCAGCATGCTTTTCATTTTGCCCACGTGATCGTATGGACCAAAGTACCGGCTGCCGTCGCGAACGAGCGTCCTGGTGGGAAACACCCTGGGCCTGTCGCCCGCCGTAACACAAATGTAAGGGTAGGTTTTGTCGTCGCGGTACATCACATTATACCGCGGCTGATGTTTTTTGATGAGGGTATTCTCAAGAATAAGGGCCTCCGCTTCCGAATCGGTTACGATCACCTCCAGATCAGCGATTTTCGAGATCATTACCCGGATTTTGCCATCATGCCCGCGAGACTCCTGAAAGTAGGACTTCACCCTGTTCTTCAGCCGCTTGGCCTTTCCCACATAGATCACCTCCCCGCCCTTCTCCAGGAACATATACACGCCAGGCAGATGGGGCAGGTGATCAAGTTTAGATTGCAGCAGAGCTTCAGCCATTCTCCGGTAACATTAAATCAGATTGAAATTCGGTACATTCCGGTATACCGGAAACCCGTTAAAAAAGTCATAACCGTATCTGAAGTATAACTCCAAATCACTATAACAAACACCAAAATAGCCAATTCCCTCTCAACTTGAATCGCCTGGCCAAATCCCGGCAATACCATACACCTTGAACCCAATCCCGTTCAACACACCCTGATCCACTTTTCCTACATCTCAGATCTCTAAACCCAAGTCTGATATCTGATGTCTCACGTCCCATACAAAAAGAATCCAACTGGCCCGATTCATCCCGCCTAAAATCTGATACCTGCATACTTACATGACCACGGCCCCAAAAATATACTACGAAGACAACCACCTTCTCGTTGTTCACAAACCCGAAAATATACTGGTACAGGAAGATAAATCGGGCGACAGCGACCTTCTTGGCCTGTTAAAGGAATACATCAGGCGGAAGTACCATAAACCTGGCAAGGTCTTCCTGGGGCTGGTGCACCGGCTCGACCGGCCGGTACACGGAATCATGGTATTTGCACGTACCTCAAAGGCCGCATCACGGTTGTCAGACCAGTTCAGAACCCGGACAGTAGTTAAAAAATACCTGGTGATCGCAGAGGGTCATGCCAGAGATACAGCCAGGCTGGAGCATGAACTGGTAAAAGATCATGAAAACAACAGGGTATCGGCATTTCCGGCCGGCTCCGGTAAAGGAAAACCGGCCTCGCTTACCTATAACCTGATCGCCCGCAAAAACGGGCTGAGCCTGATCGAAGTGGAGCTTGAAACGGGCCGCCCGCATCAGATTCGGGTACAACTTGCGGCGGCGGGGCTCCCCGTTTGGGGCGATTACAAATACGGGAGCCGGCAACCCGACGGACGAACAATTGCGCTGTTCTCGGCCAGGCTCGAATTTGACCATCCAACCAGAGGTGAGCGGCTTGCGTTCAGCGCCGACCCACCCCGGGGTGAGCCCTGGGATGTATTCAATACCACCCTCTGATACTACGGAGCCACCATTGAAACACGGCTCAGAAATTCGTTGGGACGTAAAAATCCAACCACCCGTGCACTTCTGATTTCATTGCCCTGCCCATCCAGAAAAACAATGGTGGGTACACCTGCAATTTCATATTGCCGGCGCAATTCTTCCGACTCGGGCGAGTCGAATTGAGTCAGATCCACTTTCAGGCGCATAAACGGGGATGTGGCATCGATCACAGCCGGATCGGTGAAGGTAATCTGGTCAAGTTCCAGACAAGGTATACACCAGTCGGCGTAAAAGTCGAGAATGACTGCCTGGTTGTTATTTGCTGCATGCTCAAGTTTTTCGGCAGAATAGGACTGCCACTCAACACCGGGTTTCTGCAGATTTTGAAACACCATCACACCCAGCACGATCGCAATCACACCAAATGCATAGCGGAATCGGGTGAACCCTTTTTTGTCGAGTCCGGTTTTTTCAATAAATCCGAGATAGATACCTCCGGCAACCAGGGTTACCGGGATCACATAGGGTACTATTTTCGGAAACAGGGCAAGACCACCGTAGAAAAATCCGACACCGATCAAAACGATGCCAAAAACCTTCTTCACCCAGACCATCCATACCCCTGACCGCGGCAGATTCTGCATAAGTCCGGAGAATGTACCCAGAATCAGGTACGGGAAACCAAGACCAAGCGACAGGATGAAGAACGACCAGAAACCAAAAACCGGATCGCCAACTGATCCGACATAGGCCAGTAATGCAATTATCGGCGGACCTACACACGGTGCAGCGAATATTCCTACAACCAGACCGGATATATAGATACCCAGTATACCCGTGGTCGCTCCGGATCCTCCGAGCCGTTTTGTGAGCCAGTAGGGAATCTGAATTTCATACAGGCCAAACATGCTCAGTGCCAGTCCGAACATCAGAAATGCGATAAATCCGAGCATCCATGGACTCTGCAGCCAGGAACCGAACAGACCCCCACTCATGGCAGCGGCCACGCCAAGCACACTGTACATGGTCGCAATTCCAAGTACATAGATTACCGCCCTGAAAAACACTTTCAGGGTATTGGTTTCCGTCTGTGTTCCAAACAGGGATACGGTTACCGAAATCATCGGATAGACGCAGGGCGTCAGGTTCAGGGCAAGCCCTATAAAAAAGATGGCGACGAAAGCCAGTAAAAAACCGTCCGATTCGAACATACCCGCGATCTCATTCTGCAGACCGGTGTCCTGCACATAGGTATCGAACAGGGCAAACAGCTCCTCGTTCACCTGCACCACTTCCGTGCCAGCCTCAACCACATCATACCGGATTTCGACCCGAATATTTGACGGGGGCAGGCAGGTCTGATCGTCACAGGCCTGTACAGTCAGGTTGCCCCGAATAACCTGTTCTCCGGTTTCAATTGAGGATGAGGATCTCATGCTCAGAAAAATCGGAGCAGTACCCTCGTAAACCCGGAGTGGTTCATCTTCGGCAAAAGCAAACGACATCACCTTCGCTGCCGGATATCGCTGATCTGCAATAATAACATCATTGCCCGGCTCAACACTGAGTGTGGTTGGTATAAGCCAGTCGAGGGTCGGATTCACAGCATTGATATGCCAGCCTTCCTCGATCTGCATTACTACAGCCACCAGAAATTCACTCCCCTGCGGTACCTGCTCAACCGATATATAGGAATTGATACCGACCTTGTCGGCGCTCATATCAAACTGGCCAAATGCAGGCAGATACAGTAAAACGGTTAGCAGGGTAATCAGAGATACACTTCTCATTATAAAACAGTCATTAAATCAGATCAGATTCACAACACTCCGGAAACCAACAAAATACATACATAAATCTGGTGGTAGAAAACTGTCTAATCCTCATTTCTGCGGTTTAAAAAGTCGTCAAAGGGGGTGTCTTTATAGGCATTCGAACCCACGTAGGAAAGCAGGTTGTTAAAATCAGTCGCATCCATAAAACCAGGCTGTTTACCCACTGCCGCACCGTCAGAATCGAGGATTACGGTTGTGGGATAACCGCGTACGCCAAAAGCAAGTGCTAGCTCCTGCTCAGTGACCGCTTCACCGGCAAAATCGATGAAATTCTTCGACTCGGCATTCAGTCTGACCGGGTAAAAATAACTGCCCAGTGTCTCCTGTACCGTGGCATCTGCGTAGGTTTCCGTATTCATCCGCCTGCAATAGGCACACCATTCCGTATATACGTCGATAAGGATTTTCTTCCCGTCTGAACCGGCTTTTTCAAGGGCCGTGTGCAGAGGAACCCACTCCACACCTGAGACATCCGATGATGACCCCTGTGCCGATGTTTCTGACTGCTCACACGACAGAATGAAAAGTGCAAACAGTATGATGATAGTCGATGTTTTTAACATGTAGCTGATAATCGCGTGGTAATGCAGGTATTTTGTTAATATTAACGCAAAAATACGGACTTGTTATCTTTTAAGGTGTAATATTTCTGTAAAAGACTTTAAATGTAACGCTTGATGCACACAGAAACGCCATCAGATGGAGATGACAATCCCGTTGGTAAGACGGTACACCACCCTGGTCACATCTATAAGCGGTTCGGCATCGTAAGTGAGCACAAACTGCGTGGTGAAGGTCATGTTTCTGCTGATCCTGAGGTTCAGTTTCGCATCTCCTGTAACCCTGGGCCGGAAGAACGATTCAGGCGGAGCCTGGTAATACCCCATCAGAACCAGTTCTGCCTGTTCAGCAATACGCCCCCGGATCAGCAGGCTTGTCGTACTCTTTATGAGATTTTTTTCGACAGCCTCCTCGCCGCTCTCCCTCCAGAATTCATTTTCAATCATCAGACCGGTACTGATGGATCCCCGCATAGCCGAAGTGTTCAGATACCGGTATCTCATGGTTGCCCCGGCAAGTGCCCGGCGCTTTAAACCCCAGTTCAGATTATACTGAAACTGAACAAAGGACTCAGGAGACCAGCTATTGCGGCGGTCAAAGGTACCCCTCAGGTGAAAATAGCCATCACTGACCAGGCTTTTCTCATCAACCATCACAAGATTTATCTGGTTCAGGAAATAATACACATGCCTTCTGGTAAAATGGGCCAGATTAGTCTCATTACCCAGGGCAAGTACCGATGTGTTCTGTTTGTTTAACGAAAAATCGAACTTCAGTTCACCTAACCACACATTGGCTGTATCGGCATCCGTGCGAAATCGTTCCACATTTAAAACCTGTGATACCGAAGCGAGAGGAAATAGCATGAAAACTATAATTAACAGTATCTTATTGGTAATATTATACATAAATATTCTGACGTATTGGGTTAAAAATCCTGGTGACAGCTTTGGAAAACAAGTCTCAGACCTTCTGCATGACCCGGACTCTCTGATGATACAGACCGGAAATTTTCCGTTTTCCAAAGCCAAATTTGGGTTAACTTCCTGACCACATAAAATAGGAATTAACCAAATTTTCGTTCACATGATATCTGATGCAGATCTGATGATGCCACTGCTGCTTGAAGAAAAGCAACTTACAGAGGCCGGGAAAAAGAAACTGGAAAAACTGGCACGGCAGCTGCTGAAAAAAAAACCGGATAACAGAACAGCCGACGAGAATTTCATTCTGGGCTATGCTGCCGACCAGGTCTACGACCTCGATGCAGCGGTTACCTATTTTACAGATTCTATAAGGGAAAATCCGGAATTTGAAGCCGCATACAGGTTCAGGGGTTCGGTTCTGATCCGGCAGGAAAAGTTCAGTGAGGCTGAAACCGATATCGAAAAAGCACTCGAACTCGATCCCGGATATCGTGATGCAAAGATTGAAAAAGCCCGGCTGCTGCACGAAAACGGCAATGGCAAACAGGCTCTTGAACTAATCAAAAAACTGGATCAGGAAGCCGATCCCGATCAGGAATTTGATGCTGATCTCTGGTTGCTCAAGGGTAAAATCCACGACCGCCTGGGCAACTACAAAGAGGCAATATCCTGTTTTGATACGGTGGCAGAACAGGTTGATGATGATGCCGAAGTATTTACACAGCGGGCACTGAGTAAATTTTTTAGTGGCGATGCCGATGGTGCCCTTGCTGATCTGCAAACAGCACAAAAATTCGGACCACAGGGCCATATCGCTCATTTCAATATGGCCCTTGTACTGCTTTCATTCCCTGACAGAACAAAAGATGCATTCCGTTTTTTCGAACGGGCATTTAAAAAAGACCAGGATATGTTGAAAAACTACTTGTCTGCTGCTAACCAATTCGAATCGGAACGGTTGTACGATGCCCTCAAGCAACGTCTGGTGGAATTAAAAAAGATGGACGACGAACAGGGGCGCTTCTACCGCGATCAGCTTACTGATTTGCTTGAGCGCAAACTCCCCTGAGAAGTTGACCCGCAATACGGGTCTACGGTAAACCGGCCATGTCATAGATTTCGTGTGATTACTCATCCGGGTTTTTCAGAATCCCTCAGTAATGTGATACCACAGATTTTTACCTGAAAAATGCAGGTTGGTATTGTTCCATAAAAAACTAAAAAAATAAACGTCATATCCGGAACACTGGAAAGACGATTTATGTTATTTCTTCACTACAAATATGCATTCTGCAATACTGTTTACCATATTTCATTTTTATTACCCATTTCAAAAATACCAATGCCGGAACGCCGATCATATAGAGAAGAATTGCTTGAGCTCGTAACGGCTATTGTCGACGGTGAAGCATCGGAAAAGGAAAAGGAACGATACCTCCGCGCCGCCAGGGACGATTCTTACTTTCATCACGCCCTCGAAAGAGAGAAAAAGATCAAGAATGTTATAGCCACCCGCAGCCACAGGGCGAAAACGCCTGAACATCTCGCACATAACATCAGAACCCTCATTGCCACTGAAGCCCGTAAATCCGGTGCCACAAGTACTGCCGAAAATACCCGTATTTCTTCCATTTCCGGCTCCTCTCAGAGCAGCGACAGTGTAAAAAGGAAACGAAGACCGTCCTATTTCAGCCTGTTCGCCGTTGCTGCGGCTTTTCTGCTGGCCGCCCTCCTCCATCTGTACCAGGGTACCGTTTCGACTGAAAGTTACATTGTTGAAGATCTTGTTTTTGAACATTATAATAATCACGGCGGCAGTCTTCTCCCGGTCAGTTTCGCTTCAGAAAGTACCGGGCATGCAGAACAGATTCTCAGCAACGATTACAATATTTCCCTGACTGTACCCGAACTGCAGGGTGCCAGCTTCTCCGGGGTTGTTTATGCCGAGTTTGTATCCGGTTACCACACTCCCCTTATCGAGTACACGGTCGATGACGGCGACCACATCTATGTTTTTGCATTCTGCCTCGATGAACTGAAAAAATACCGTCTCCTTGAACGCGATAATGCGGCCGTAAACCGGATTACAGACATTAACGATGTGTACATCAAAGAGATTGGAGGTAAACATGTTGTATCATGGAAATGGCACGATGTCTGGTATTCCGCTATCTCAAATCATAACGGAGAAACGATTGCGTCAATGCTTCCGAAGCACTGATACCGCCCCGAACGTTTACTGATATTTCCACCCTAACACTGTCTGCACCTGTAAACGGGAACAATTCCATTTACGGTTATATATATTTTATTCAATATTGTTGCTGCTGCCTGAATAAATCCGTGAATCGACGATTTACTGGCAATTATGCCACCCTTTTAAAATGACCAGACTTCAATCATACGATTACATTATAGCCGGTGCAGGGTGTGCCGGACTGAGTCTTGCATGGTTTCTGGTCAGCAGCGGACTGAACGGAAAAAAAATATTGATTGCAGACCAGTCCCTGAAACCCCGAAATGATAAAACGTGGTGCTTCTGGTCGGCAAAAGGCATACCTGATAAATCACTCATTGATCATGAGTGGGAGAAGCTGGAAATCAGAACCAGCAGCCATCATGACGTATCGCCCCTGCCCCCCTATGGTTACTACTGTGTGCAAAGCGGGTCATATCACGTCAAAATGATGGACTTTTTACGTGCTTCATCCAATATTGACTGGATAGAATGCCGGATTGACGGTTTCGAAACACAGCACAAACGGGCCTTGCTCCATACCTCAGCAGGTACTTTCGATGCAGAATATCTTTTTCAGAGCATCCGGCTCTTTGATATTGACGCGCACGAACTAAACCTGAAACAGCATTTTACAGGTTGGGAAATCCGCACCGATAAGCCGGTGTTCAATACCGAATCTGCCTGTTTTATGGACCTGTCGGTTGAACAGCGCGAAGGGATTACCTTTATGTACATCCTGCCCTATACCAAAACACAGGCTATATTTGAATACACGCTTTTTTCGGAACACCTGCTAACCCGGGATATTTATGAAACCGAAATCCGAAAGTATCTGACTGAACGTTATGGCCTTGATGAGAATACCTATACGGTTGTCCGCAAGGAGCACGGGGTTATTCCTATGGTAGACAACGGATTCAGACCTTCTTCGGGTGATCGGGTTATCAATATTGGTGCTGCTGCAGGCCTGGCCAAAGCCAGTACCGGCTACACCTTTACGCGCATTCATTCAGTCAACCGGCAAATCGTTGAAATGCTAAGACGGGGACTCACCCCGTTACCTCAGAACCCCTCTTCAAAACGGTTCCGGGCTTACGACATCCTGCTGTTGTACATCATAAAAAATGATCCCTCCAAAGCGGTCGAAATTTTTGAAACCCTTTTCAAAAAAAACCGTCTTCCCGGCATTCTCAAATTCCTGAGCGAAGAGACCCATATCGGGGAGGAAATAAAAATATTCTGGTCACTGCCGCACCGCCCTTTTTTCAAAGCCATGTATGGCGCCCGTAAAATGCTCCTGAAAACACTCTCATCCAGGTAATCCGGTTGAGGTCTTAAACCTCCCGGAATGATCAGCTTTCCCAGCTTCCACTTACCTCCTGCTCCCTGCATCCTTCAATTTCAAAAATGAGTTCTTTACCGTAAGCCGACGCCGGTGTCTGATAACCGGCTGCCATGTTCCCTGCTGCCACTTTCATGGCTATATGCCAGGCCGTGAGTGCCGTCAACCGGTAGCCCTCCGGTGTTATCAGGCCGGCTTCAGAAGTTTCTCCTGCTGCATTGGTTACACGGCCCCTGAACATACTTTTGCCTCTCTCGCGCTGTTCCGGAGTCGGTCCCGGCGGACGGCTGTCAATCCATTTTTTTATCAGACCCCGAACGAAACCTGTCCGGAGTACCGGATTCATGAAATTCGATAATTTCAGCATACGGATGACCGCTATGTTAACTGCCGTATAAACGGTGATGTTACCGATTCCTGTGGATGTGAAAGCAGTTGACAGATCTCCCCATGGAATGGATACCACCGGTTTGGGTCCGCGACCGAAATCGACTTCCTTTACAAGATATGCACTTGGCACCGGTTTGAGCCTGCCATCGCGGCGTATGGCACCGCCCATGCCGGCTCTTTCCGCCATTGATGTGGCTGTTCCGTGCGATACGCCCCCGCCAATGCCCACGAATGCAAGCTCCAGCGTATTGGCATCGGGCAGCCGCTCTTTGAGAAGCATAGCCAGGCAATCGGATGGCACCACATCGAAGCCGGTTCCCGGCATAGCCATGATACCGGCAGCACGAAAAGCCCCGTCCATCTTTTTGAGCGACTCAAATACGTCAATCTCGCCGGTGATATCCAGGTAGTGGCAGCTATTGCGCAGGCAGGCTTCGGCCATGGCTTTCCAGGTAAACATAAACGGACCGGCACAGTGGATTACAAGCAGGGCATCAGCGAGCAGGGTATCCATTGTATCTGGGTCGTTCAGTCCGGCAACACGGTGTGGCAGGTTCAGCCGGGCCGACTGTGCAGCAAGTTTTTCAGCGTCGCGGCCGGCCAGTAAAACCGGGTGACCCGATGCGGCTGCAATTTCGGTGATAATGACTCCGGTATAGCCATAGCTTCCGTATATGACGATTGTGCGCTTGCTTGATTTGGACATAAGTGCCATAATATGCAAATTCCGGCAGTTTTATACAGAATTATCTCCCGTCGGTAACCATCCATATAACCTCCAGCTATACATATACTATACGTTAACTTTATTCATGATGTCTTCGCACCGGGTTTTGATAAGCTGGAACCGTAAAGGTGCTCCTTTCAAAATGACAACGGATAGATGGCAATGAATACCAGTGTACTGAATGAATTATTACCGATTCATTGATCTTTTTATTAACCTTTAGTATAACAACCCACTTATTCGAATTATCAACATGAAAACTATCCTCTCTCTAACTGCTGTTCTGGCAATTCTGGTTTCCCTCTACATAGGGTTTCTTGCCCCAAAACCGGCTCAGGTTGCTCCGCCGGCAGCCGCAGCTGATGTTTCAGAACCACGCCTGATGCTCATCCGCAGCGACGATTTCGGCATGAGCCACGGGAAAAATATGGCCATAAAGGAGCTCATAGAGACCGGCATGCCCGTATCCGTTTCAGTGATGTTTGCCTGCCCGTGGTGGAAAGAAGCCGTTGAAATTCTGCGGGAGCATCCCGATGTCTCGGTCGGGGTCCACCTCACCCTTAATGCCGAATGGCAACATTACCGGTGGGGGCCTGTACTTGGTCCGTCGGTCGTTCCCTCCCTGGTGGATGACGAGGGTTATTTCTTCCCCTCCCGGAGTGCCCTCTACGGTAACAATCCCGAGCTTACCGGGATTGAGGCAGAATTGCGTGCGCAGGTACAGCGGGCGGTTGATACCGGCCTGCAGATCGACTACCTCGACTACCACATGGGTGCTGCTGTTCAGACCGCGGAAACCCGGGCTATTGTTGAGCAGATTGCCGAAGAGTTCGGGCTGGGCATATCCCGCTGGTTTGGCGAAGATGACTCCAGTGTTACCTACACCGCCCCACTCGGCGAAAAAACCCAAGCGCTGGTCGACCGTGTGAACAACCTGAACCCCGATGCCGTAAATCTGCAGGTGGTGCATGTTGCACCGGCCCTTTCCGACATGAACGCCATGATCGACCTGAATCCCACCGGACCCCGCGACATGGCTGAACAGCGCCACGGAGAACTGCAGGCCCTACTTTCTCCCGAATTCCGGCAAGCCCTTCTACGCAACAACGTTAACCTGATTACCTATCGCGATCTGATCAACGAACGTGGCCTCAAAACCATGCAAAAACCACCACACTACAAATAGTGAAAAAAAGCTCGGTGTATAGAGGCTCCTTCGGGAGTCCGGAGCGCAGCGGAGGTCCCCGAAGAGTGCCTCTATACTCCATCCCTCCATCCCTCCATCCCCCTATCCCTCCCTTAGCACCTCCAAAACACCAATTCCCCACACACCATCCACTCCGTGCACCCCGCTGTATATCAGCACAGTGAACCTTGCGTCTCATACTTGATGCACACCCTGCTTCGTAATACCTTGAAACCATGTCAAACTCCCTGAAAAAAATCACCCTCTATGCAGGGCTGCTGTTTCTGCTCTGGTTTGTGGTGGTACTGATTAACCAGACCGCCCAGGTGGTGACCCTTGCCGACCGGTTTCACCCGGTATTCGGTACATCCGTGCTGATAGCTCTCACCCTGGTTTATATCTTCCTGGCCCTGATGCCCGTCTGGCTCTATTTCAGGCTTCCTGAACCGTTGTTTATTCCCGATCCCGCGAATGAAGTTGAGCATAAACGGTACACTGACCGGCTCCGCAAGCGTCTGGAAAGCAACCCCCACATCAGAGATGCCGGCATCGATATGGCCAGGGAAGATGCACTGCCGCAGGCCCTGGCCACCCTTAACGGTCTCACCGATAAGGAGGTAAGGCAAACGGCTTCAGTAGTTTTCGTGAGCACGGCCGTCTCGCAGGCGGGAAAACTCGACGGGTTTCTGGTGCTAATACTCATCAGCCGAATGCTTTGGCGGGTCATGCACATCTATAACCAGCGGCCGTCGCCCCGTGAGATTGTAAACGTGTATGTTAATGTAACCGGAACCGCCCTGGTTGCCGCGGAAATAGGTGAAATTGATATCGGAGAACAGCTTGAACCGGTCATTGGTAATCTGATGGCGGCATCTGCAACCGGAGCCGTGCCGGGTCTGCAGCAACTCTCCGGATTTGTAGCAAACAGCATGCTTGAGGGATCGATCAACGCTTTTCTGACCCTGCGCATGGGCGAAGTCGCCAAGCACTATTGCGGTTCTTTTGAACGCAAACCCCGCGGGGCCATCCGCCGGTCGGCCAGCCTGAACGCCGGTAAGCAGCTGGCATTTATCATCCGCGACAGCGGCATGGGTGTAAGCCGCAAATTACTTGCCATGGGCAGGGAGAAATTTACCGCTGCAAGCTGGTGGGGCTTCTGGCGATCGACTGTTCAGGAAAAGGATGCGGGCGGCTGATATTTCGGAGCTTTGAAAGGTGACAACGATAGTGCTGTTAGTAAGCTTCGAATTAGGGAAGTACTGAACACGCGAACAATTGAACAGCGAAGTGGTTTGGGAGGATCGATGTGATCGGTAGCCAGTAATTTTGTCCCTAAGTGGCAACACTATATAGGAAGATGTTACCGATAGCCCTGCTGAGTGTTACAACGCTATGCTTTCAAATTGTTCAATATTGAACCCTAATGAGCCATCGTAAGAATAATCTAATGCCCCTTTTTCTTAATAATTGGTAAGTTGAGCAGCAATGAGGCATATATTCATGCCCACACTGATAGTACCCTGCTGGCTGAACACAGGGCTTTCGACTCGATTGATACAATAAAAAAACTGCCTAAGGAGGTATTATATGATAAGGACATCATCATATCTGATGCTGGTTCTCACTTTCTTTCTATTTTTTAACACCAGGGCTACCGCACAAATTTTTACCGATTTCGAAGCCAGCCTGGACGGCTGGACCGCCGTAGGCGATGGTCAGTTCTACCTGGAAGAAGGCACCGGAAACCCCGGCAATGTAATGCGCGTGGATGACGATGCCACCGGAAATATGCTCTATGCCATTGCCCCGCGTCAGTTCCTGGGTGACTGGAGTAATGCAACGGAAGATGACTCCCTCTTTTATGATGTCTTTCTTACCCGCATTAACGGCAATCCTGTAAGTACATCGCGTATCTTCACAATTTCCGGGCCGGGCGGCCGCGCCTGGGGTTTGCTCGGATCTGCCTACAACGCGCCTGACCAGCAATGGCGGCGGTATGTTATCAGTCTTAATCCGGACGACTGGGTCATGCAGTCCGGTACCTGGGAAGCACTCATACAGAACGTAACCCTGCTCGAACTGACCGCTGAATTCATCGTCGGAGGAGAGTACGTGCGCCTCGATAATATCGGCCTGACCTTCACACCCGAAATTCAGAAACTGCAGGCCAATCTGCACAACACGTTTGACCAGGGTGGTTTTGAGGGATGGATTTTTGAGAACGCAGGACCCGTATCCGTGCAGAATACCGGGGGCAATCCGGGCGGGTACCTTCGTATCGGCGATGCCAGCGGTGTCATTTCCAACGCCATCGCTCCACCAGCTTATCTCGGCGACTGGACCGATATCGACGGGCAGGCAGCTCTCAACTTCGACATAAATATTATCAGTCATAGCGGGTCGCTGCTTGATCCCGATTTTTTTGTTCGCATTTCAGGACCGGGCGGAACGGCCCGCGTGGAGCTTCCCGCAGATATCGTTGAAGCCTATGCCAACTGGAAAACGTTTTCCTTCTTCATAAGCGAAAATGACTGGATTCTGGAGGAAGGAACCTGGGCAGGTCTGATGCAACAGGTTGATGAACTCAGGATTACCGTTGAATACCTGGGATCAAGTGAGGTGATTGGTTTCGACAACCCCATGATTACCGACGCGCCGCCCGTAACGGATTTCACGGTAACCAAACCATTCATTTTCCTGGGTGATTCCACTCAATTCAGGGATAATTCCCGTATGGCACCGTTCGAATGGAACTGGAGCTTTGGCGACGGAAACAGCTCAACCGATAAAAATCCATGGCATGAGTATACCGGCGGAGGACTGTATACGGTGGGGCTTAGCACAACAAACCGTTTCGGTATTACACCCCTTAAGAAAGAAAACTTCGTGGAGGTGGCCGGTATAACCGACTCCCTGTTGTTTGCCGATGATTTTTCTGCCGCCCCCATCCACCCTGCATGGACCCTTCTCGGGAACTGCACCTGGGGAATTTCCGGCAGCACACTGGCCCAGACCAGTAATTACCACATACCCAACAATCTCAGAGGTGCATGCTTCGGCCTCACCGGCAGCCGCTACTGGGACGACTACTTGCTCGATGTCGATTTCCGGTCAACCGATGATGACGGCATAGGTGCCTTCTTCCGCTACCAGGATGCGGACAATTTTTATCTGTTTTTCTGGAGAGAGGAGATCGGACACCGCGCCCTGAAAAAATTCGTCGATGGTGTTGAGACCGACCTTATTGCCGATACCGCGTACTACGAAAGCAACCGCTGGTACAACCTCAAAATTGATGCAACCGGTCCGGAAATTACCGTAAGGCTTGATGATGAAGTTTTGTTTAAAGTTACGGATTCGACCTTTACTGAAGGCAAGGCAGGCGTTTACTGCTGGGCCAACCAGTCGTCATACTGGGATAATTTCAAGGTAACCCGGACCAACATGGGTACAGGTACAAATCTGCCACTGTCAGACGAAGTACCCGCCGAAATCCGGCTGGATCAGAATTATCCCAATCCGTTCAACCCGTCAACCAACATCCGGTTTGCCGTTCAGCAACCCGAACAGGTAACCGTAACGGTGTATGACATCACCGGACGGCGGGTCTCCACCCTTTTCAGTGGAACGAAACAGGCTGGCTGGCATGAAGTGGTATGGGACGCTTCTGGTTATGGCAGCGGTATCTATGTATACAGACTGCAGACTGGGTCGACGGTACTGACACGTAAGATGATGCTGATCAAATAGTGTCATACAAGCCTGACTTCAGGTAAACGTTTCATTTTCGTGGCGGTCCCATTCAAAACCTGACCGGCGCTGATACGGGGATTCACAGTTACCAGTCGGAACCGGTGGCAGTGCCGTCATTTCCAGGGTCTGTTTCTGGGGCCCGTTTTTCCGCCTTCATAAGGAAACCACGCCCTTCAATCTCCGACTCCACGGTGCCGGGCGACCCCAGGTACCAGACCCGGGTGCTGCCTGTGCCTTCTGCCCGGATCGTACGGACTGCATTTACGGTACTTGTTGAGATACCGGTTGACTTCAGCTGTACATAGAGCGCCTCAAGCGAGCCGGCATTTACTACGCAGCGGCCATCCAGAACCAGGTTCAGCTGATCGACGAGGCCGGCCAGCTCCATGTGCATTGTCCCGGTTGAGCTGACCTCAAGGATGTCATTGTCGATGCCTGCAGCGACCAGTTTGTGGTTTCCCTGTGTTCTGATGTGAGAAATGTAGAGGGCACCTATAAGCAGGCGGACTGGCACGAAATTGGTGAACCTTTCCTCTGTACGGATGTGCAGACTTCCCTCATCCACCGATGTTTTTACATACCGGGTAAGATTGTCATCAAGCTCAACGATAACGTAATGGAGCGAATCGCGGACAACCTCAATGTTGTATGTTCCGGTTATCACGATCCGGGTGAACGGATCCAGCTCGCGGTAATCCTCAGCAATCCTGCCGGAACCGGTCTTTGTGAGTATCGTACTCTGACAACCGGCTGTCAGGAACATCAGCACCATAATTATGAAGTGAGTTACAACACGATTGTTTACCGGGTTTACTGTTCCCTTTTGCAGCAGGTACTTTTCCATAGGATGTGAGTCTGATGATACGTTAAACGCTTTCCTTACGGTATCCGTCTATTACGGACAAACCGGTCTGTTGTTGTGTAAACCACACCTCTGTGTCTGCATCTTGCCGGCCTGGTCCTGCACTGGCTGCTACGCCCCGAGGCTGAAACAGATATCATCAACCGGGGGGGCGAAGGTCTCCTGAAAAAACTCATAACTTACATCCATACTCACCATCTCCTTGATACCTGTATTCTCAATGGTTTCAAGGTACGTCTGGTAGCAATCAAGCGCCTTTCTTCCGGTTTCAACCTCATCATCTGTCGTGGCCACTATGCAATCTATCTCTTCGGCCTTTGATGTGTTCAGCCTGAAATGACCATTTGATTCGGTATCGGGTGAGAGTGTGTACAGTGCCAGCCTCCTGGGCATCCCTTCACCGCCCCTGAGCTCGCAGTAAACCCGTTTCACCACATTATGACATACCAGATGATCATGAAATCCGCTGATGCCATGCACGGCATAGGTTACCACCACATCGGGCCTGATTTTCATGATCTGCTCTTTAATCACATCTTCGATCTCCCGCGGATCCATCTCTTTCATTCCGCTGTCGGGCAAGTCTGTAACAATCAATCCTGTTATGCCGATCACATCTGCGGCTGCCTTGAGCTCCCCGGCCCTAACCTCACCCATCTCTTCTATGCTGAGATTGTATTTATGGCGTTGCCGGGTTGCACCGCCCTTAGTCAGGGTAAGGAGGTACACATCATGCCCTCTTTTTAACTGCTGCCTTATTGCAGGAGCCGGTCCGAACGATTCATCATCGGGATGAGGGAAAATGTAGAGTATTTTCATTTTTTTAACTGACGTTTCTGAATAACTGTGATCCTTCAAAATAGCTTAAAATAGTACACCATGGTACCCGGGCATCACAACCTGCAGCATCTGTTTTTTTCTGATGTCTGTATCTCCCTGGCTGTTATTACTCATTACAGTTTAATTTTCGGTTCAACTGCTCCATTTTTTCATTTACCCCATTTATTCAATAATTTGGTGCTTATTATTTTCAGTCAATCAACTGCTTGAAACGGTTCCTCTACATCACCCCCTATTTCCCGCCCAATAACCGGGTAGGAGCCCTGCGCCCGCTGAAATTCGTGCGGCATATCCACCAGTTTGGCTGGGAACCGGTCATTTTCTGTGACATGAAGCTGAAAGACTCCGTCGATTCAGACCTGCTCCATCACATACCAGACAATCTGGATATTCACCGCACCTACAGTAACGGTGCTCCTTCGGCCTGGGATGCGTTTAAAAACGGTACATTCCCCATAAAAAAACAAAAAATTGCCGGTCCGGCCCGCACACGAAACCATTTCTGGAACAACCCCGAACTCATACCCTATGGTGAGCACCTGGTGGATATTCCCGCCGCCATTCGAAACGGCCGCAAGATTCTGAAACATACCGACTGCAAGGCAATTGTTGCAAACATCGACCCCTTCGCGGCAGCCCATGTCGGGCATGTACTGGCCCGGGAATTTAACCTGCCCCTTGTTCCCGATTTCCGCGATCCCTGGGCGGTCTGTGAATTGCGCAGACCTATGCGCCCGTTACCCGTCAGAAAACTGGTCGACCGGCTTGAGCGAAACATCATTCTCGGAAGCTCCTGTATCATCCTGAATACCGACACCGCACTCCGTGATTACCGCCAGCATTACAGTGATCTGGATCCGGCCAGGTTTACCTGCATCAGGAATTCAGGCGACAGAAATCTGATAAACCATGGGAAATCGGAGAAGCTGCCTTTCCGGTCGATGCTGTTCATGGGCAACCTGCGCAGATTCATTGACGGATTCGAGGTCCTGGATGTACTCGCCGAACTGAAGAATCGCGGCGTAAATCCGGATACTTTCCGGCTTGTGATCAGCGGTCAGGTTCTGCCCGAAACATATGAACGGGCACGTGCCCTCGGAGTAGAAGATATGATACACCCTGTCGACCCGGTTCCCTATACCCATGTCTACCCGCTTATGATGTCGGCCGATATTCTTCTCGTAATTGCACACAATTCGGCACAGAGGATACCGGCCAAATTCTACGACTATGCAACTACGGGTAAACCGATCATTGCCATATCGGAAAATACTGAACTCAACCGTATGGTGAAACGGTGTAATGGCCGCTCTTTCGGCTTCGATTCCACAAAACCGATGGCAGACTATATTCAGGCTGTACCCGGCGAGAGCAAACCTGATCAAACCGCATCAACAGCCGGGAATATGTTTTCCGCTGAAGAAGGAAGCAGGGCCCTGGCCGGTATTTTGAATAAAATCACATATACTGACTGAAATACTATACAGTATTCCACGAAACTCTTTATTATCTGTGATCCTATACTGACCTAATCTGACATGGAAGAAACTCAGGAAAAACCGCTTCAACGCTCAATCCGGATCATGATTGCTACCATCCTGGTGTTTGGCATACTCGTTGCCACTCATCTCGGTGAATTCTGGCCATTCAGCATTTTTCCAATGTTTTCTCAGGCTGGAAACCCGTGGACCCGGTCCATGGCAATGGATGTGACCGGCTATACCAACGATGATGTATGGACACTTACCGTTGTGGATGATCTGCCGGGTGAGCACTTTTCGATGCGGGCACACGGCGTGGATCAAATCGACTACTCGAATTTTGTTTCCAAAACGCGTGACTGGAATCCCGTTCGTGTGCAGGCACTCAGGAACATGCTGGGCGAAAACATTCTTGAAAACCGCCGGTTGATGATCTATAAAGTGCGGGGCGAACTCATTAACAGCGATTCTGTTGCCATTGAGGCCACACCCATGCTGTTGCTGGAACCCGACACGACGCTGTTCAATCCCAACCTCCCCCCTTCATTTTATTTCAGGGATTAGTGAAAACATTCTTCGAATCATTGTTCAAATTCGACCGGGAAGAAACCACCGGAGAAATGCTGCACTTCAAGCTTTTTGAGCTCTACATGGTGTACCACATTATCTGGACGGTCTGGTACTGGGGTTTCTACACACTCCGCATCACGGATGTGGTGCTGCCGCTGGGAATTGCCCAGTACATCGACATAACGTTTATGTACGGCAACTCGTTACCGCTTATAAACGCCGCTCTGATCAGTGTACTGGTAGTACTCGCCTTTTTTCGGCTTACGCCTTCCTGGACCTACATGCTGGCTCTGGTGCTTATGCACTTCCAGTATGTAGCCCGCTTCAGTCTGGGTGAAATTTCTCATGGAGCACACATGACCGCTGCCACGCTGCTATGTTTTGCCCTGGGCCTGCTTTTCTTCAGATCATCAAAAGACAGTCGCCGTTTCATCATGGGTGCCGTCTTCTTTTTTGTGGGCTTAAGCTATGTGTCGGCCGGTGTGAGCAAACTGATCGGTACCGGTCCTTTCTGGATCGACGGACGGCACCTGTGGCTATGGATGGGCGAAAAGGGTATCGATATCCTCTCCCGGGAAGGAGCTTTCACCAACAACTTGCTGCAGGAACTGGCCTGGTCGAGCCGTGGCATGGCCACCTTGATCCTTCTTTCGGGTCTGCTGATCGAACTGAGCGGATTTCTATTCTGGTTCGAGCGGTATCGCCCCTATATCGCAACCCTCACCATCGGAATGCACCTGGGAATCATGGTAACCATGAATATCCGTTTTGATGCATCTATAGCCCAGCTGATCGTGATCGGATATCCATGGGCAGTACTGTTCAATTACCTGCTTGCCGGCCGGGAAAATATCCGGTTCAAATCAGCCCGTCTGTTACAGAAAATGATGTGAGACAGGTCCGGAATACATCGTATTTCATTCGCTTAACAGTGTTATCTTACAGGTAACCTAATCATCACGATCATGACAAAATCAATCTTTATCACCGGTGCTGCTGATGGGATTGGCAGGGAAACTGCACTCTATTTCACGTCAAGAGGTTGGTTTGCCGGGCTGTTCGACATCAATGAGGAAGGCCTCAAAAAGACAGCCAATGAAATCGGACAGGACCGGTGCTGCCACATGAAGCTGGATGTTACCGACCCGGAGTCCTATCAGCATGCCATTGATTTTTTCTCCATTCATACCGTTGGCCGGATGGATGCGCTGTTCAACTGTGCAGGTATCATGCGGATGGGACCTTTTGACGAAGTACCTCTTGAAGAGCACCTTAAAACCATACGGATAAATGTCGACGGGCCGATAATCGGTACCCGTCTGGCACTTCCGTTACTTGAACAAACCGGGGATGCTGCCGTTATCACCATGTCGTCGGCATCCGCCTTTTATGGTGTGCCTGACCTTTCGGTATATTCGGCTTCAAAATTTGCTGTCAGGGGTTTAACAGAGGCACTGAACATTGAACTGGAGGGTAAGGGAATTACCGTTACAGACCTGATGCCCCTTTACGTAAATACCGGCATGATAAGTAGTCAGCAACACCGCGCCGGATCCCTGCAATTGTTCGGGGCCAGGCTGAGTCCCCTTGAAATGGCTGAACTGGTCTGGAAAGCAGCCCATGGATCCAGGGTGCATTGGGTTCCGACTGCCAAACTGAAAACACTGAATCTGATGAGCAGTTTATTTCCTTTTGCAAAGAAATTTACCATGAAGACCATCAGTCGGAAATAGTCTTTTCCATATGCCGAAATCTGATTGAATGACCTATTTCGAATTTATTCGTTCCAATAAACGTTTATCGGCTTTCGGACCTGTTCTGACCTTTCATTCCGCATTCGGACAGACGTTTTTCATCTCGTTGTTTGTCCCATTTTTCCTGGCCGAATTCGACCTTACCAATACGACATTCGGATTTCTTTACTCCGGTGCCACTCTGGCAAGCGCTCTTCTGATAATGATGACCGGGCAGCTCATCGACCGTTACGACCTGAAATGGTACAGTTCCGCAGTCGCTATCGGGCTGGGGCTATCGGCGCTACTGATGTCGGTCGCTTTTTCAGCATGGATTCTGATCCCCGGGCTGGTCGGACTTCGCTTTTTCGGGCAGGGCCTTACATTTCACACGGCACAATCCACCATGGCCCGGTATTTCGACACACTGAGGGGAAAAGCCCTGAGTGTATCGGCTTTGGGTTTGCCGTTTGGAGAGGCAACGCTCCCGTCCCTGTTTGCTTTCATTATCGGTATGGCTGGCTGGCGAGGCAGCTGGCTGATCATCGCAGTCTCAGCCTTCATCCTGTTCCTGCCCGCACTTCTGCTTCTGCTGAGGCCAATGGAAACCCGTCCGGACAGGGTGGTATCACAGATTGCCGGAACCGGCGATGATGATATCATCTGGAAACGGAGGCATGTACTGCGTGATGTCAGGTTTTACTTTTTCCTGCCGGCCATTCTGCTTACCCCGTTCATGCTCACCGGTCTCTTTCTTTTCCAGATCAGTCTGGCCGAATACAAATCATGGTCGGTTGAAACGATCGCTGCCGCCTTCATCGCTTTTGCGAGTCTCAAGGTAATTTTCTCGCTATGGGTTGGTCCCGCCATCGATAAATACTCGGCTAAAAAGATCTTCCCCTGGTTTATTTTACCTTTTCTGCTGGGTATTCTGTCGCTTTGGCTGATAGACCACCCTGCTGCCGCTTTTATTTATCTCGGCCTGCTGGGAGTTACCGAGGGACTCGGAATGAGCGTAAAAACTTCGCTGTGGGCCGAGCTGTATGGTATTAAAACAATCGGTGCCATCCGAAGTATGCTCACTACGTTTATGGTAATAAGTACCGCGGTAAGTCCGCTGTTGTTCGGCTGGCTTATAGATTCCGGCTACGGATTTGATTTTATACTGCCATCATCTGTGGTACTTACCATCGCGGTGATTCTGCTTGCATTCGGTGTAAACAAGAAACCGGCCCGGTAACAGCGTTTATTTCTTCTCCTGATTATCCGCCGGTTCTTCTTCAACAGTATCCTGCGAGAACAGATCGGATTTGTTCTCATCCGGTTTTTCTGTCAACTTCCCGTCTTTCGCCGCTTTGCCATTTCCGGATTCTTTCACGGCTTTTTTCACAGGTTCCTTATCAGTTTTTTTTTCTGAATCCTTGCCGGTTTTCTTTCCTGGTGATTTATTTATGGCTTTTTTATCACCGTCCTGATCAACATCATCAACATCATCCACACTCATAATTTCACCAATGGTATCGGCTTCCTTCTTTGAGACAGGATAATTGCCATACGGACGTTCGCCAAGTAATTCGATAAGGTCTTTAGAGGTCAGAATCTCCTTGTCGAGAAGCGTTTCGGCCATCGTATGCAGTTCGGCTTTGTGTTCAATCAGCATTTTGCGGGTGCGCTCATAGCATTCTTTAATGATCGCGCTTATGGCTTCATCAATTTTACGGGCGGTATCCTCCGAATACTTACGATTAAAGCCGAACTGTCCGCCGTCTGAATTCTGTGAATCGTTATAAGAGAGGTAACCCAGTTCTTCGCTCATTCCATATATGGCCACCATGGCGAAAGCCATATTCGTTATCCGTTCAAGATCATTTTGCGCACCGGTCGAGATCTTCCCGAATGTAAGTTCTTCGGCCACACGTCCTCCAAGCAGCACAGATATCCGGTCAATCAGCTCCTCGCGGGTCATCAGGAAACGGTCTTCAAGCGGGGTTTGCAGCGTATAACCAAGTGCGGCCAGACCCCTCGGTACAATAGATACTTTCAGAACCGGATCGGTATGTTCAAGATACCATCCAACAATGGCATGGCCCGATTCGTGGAATGCCACAATTTTACGCTCATTGGGGCTTATAATCTTGTTCTTCTTTTCAAGACCGGCAACAACCCGTTCGATTGCATCCTGGAAATCGATCATCTCAACCGATGCTTTATCGCGGCGTGCGGCAAGAAGAGCGGCTTCGTTGCACATATTGGCCAGTTCGGCACCGGCAAAACCGGGAGTTTGCGAAGCGAGCAGATTAGTATCTACATCATTGCCGACTTTGATTTTTTTCAGATGCACTTTCAGCACGGCTTCACGCCCTTTGAGGTCGGGCTTGTCGATGAGAATCTGACGGTCGAAGCGGCCGGGCCGCAGCAGAGCCGAATCGAGAATATCGGGGCGGTTCGTGGCGGCCATGATGATGACCCCTTTTTCTGTATTAAACCCGTCCATTTCTGACAGCAGCTGATTGAGCGTATTTTCCCGCTCATCGTTTGATGCTGCCATGGCATTCTTACCGCGGCTTCGGCCAATGGCGTCAATTTCATCAATAAAAATAATGCATGGGGCCTTTTCCTTGGCCTGCTTGAACAGGTCGCGTACACGGGCGGCACCTACACCGACAAACATCTCCACAAAATCGGAACCGCTAAGACTGAAGAACGGAACATCCGCCTCGCCGGCCGTGGCTTTGGCCATGAGTGTTTTACCGGTACCCGGAGGGCCTACAAGAAGAACACCTTTTGGAATAGCCCCGCCCAGTACAGTGAATTTCTTGGGGTTTTTCAAAAACTCTACAACTTCTTCAACCTCTTCCTTGGCTTCCTCAAGACCGGCAACATCCTTGAATGTAACCTTGTTTTCGCTCTGTTTGTCGTAGAGCGCAGCCTTGTTCTTACCGATATTGAGAACCTGTTGTCCCGGGTTCATCCGTTTAAAGATATACAGCCAGAACAATACGATCAGTGTTATCGGAATCAGCCAGAAGATCAGGCTGCCAAACCAGTTGTCATCGATCCGGGCGTCATACCGGACATTGTTTTCATCCAGAAGCGGGCGGAGTTCGTCACCCTCGATCATGGTTGTGGTAAATGAATACGAGGGCTCACGGGTTTGGAACTGCATAAGCGACTCGGAATCCGCACGTGTGCCCACCAGTCCGTCGTCTACCGCCTGACGTTTGAATTTACCCTCAATCCGCACTCCGTTAACAATAACGATCTCTTCAACATAACCCTGTTTTACATGGTCAAGAAACTTGCTGTATTCCAGGCGCGTACCCTGATCGGGTGAAAACGTGTAGAAATTGAGCACCAGCAGACCAACGATGATGGCAATGTAGATCCAAAACGGGAATTTTGGTGCACGACGCTGTTGATTTTGTGGCTGATTGTTCTTATTTGGGGTATCAGACATGTATTTCGGCTGAAAATTCTGTAAACGGTGTAAATGGATTAAGGTATTAAGATACGACAAAGAATAGAACTATGCCGTCTGCATCAGATGTGTCAGGTAAACAAATGAAAATCGCTTGGGACTACCGTCAGACTACATGTTAACGGACCAACTGCCCAATGAATAACGTACAGGTATACTGCATATTTGATCGCTTTTGTTAACCGCTGAAAATCCGTAAGCGTTCAACCGGGAAGCCTGATTTCGTGCACATCCCCTTCCGATGTTTGTAACAATATACCTTCACTGGCAGGTACCAGTTTACCGATTACTACAAAATCCCTGAACAAATCTGCAAAACGTTCTACATCTTTTTCTGACAGGGTGAACATGAGCTCGTAATCCTCTCCACCGTGCAGGGCAAACTGATCTACATTATCCTGCAATTCATTGGCAGCAGCCCTTGTATCTGGTGCCACAGGCAGCGCCGCTTCATAGATTCGGGCCCCGCAACCTGATGCCCTGCCCAGATATATCAATTCATTCGCCAGGCCCTGACTGATGTCGATCATGGCACCGGGCGTAATACCGGCTTCCTGAAGAGCATCGATCAGATCTTTACGGGCATGAGGTACCAGCTGACGGCCCACCACATAATCAAAGCCCGACAGATCCGGTTCGAACTGCTCGTCGCCGCGTTCCTGCCAGACATTCTTCTCCCTCATCAGCAACTTAAGACCTGCAAAGGCACCCCCAAGATCACCCGTTACGCACAGGGCTTCACCGGGTTTGGCACCCGATCTGTAGCAAACCCGATCAGCATCTGTGGTTCCGTAGGCTGTAAGTGATAGAACCATATTCGATACCGTGGGAGCCACATCACCACCGGCAATATCGACATTATAATGATGGGCAGCTGAATGCACTCCTGAATAGAATTCATGCAGCATCTCCAATGAAATCCGGTTGGGCAGCATTACCGATACCGTAATCAACTCCGGTTTACCGTTCATGGCGTAGATATCGGAAACCGCAGCTGTTACGGCTTTAAAACCCAGGTGCTTGAACGGGGTATAAACCAGATCGAAATGTACTCCTTCAACCAGGCTGTCGGTTGACAGCAGACCCGACAGGTAATCACTGATTCTGAATACGGCTGCATCATCGCCTATCCCCTTGATTAGTGACGGCGATTTAGCGGTTTCAAACTGCCTGAGGCTGTCGATGAGTTGTTGCCGGCCCACTTCCTGTATAGGTGTAAATGGTTGATGGCTCATATAGAAATAACATTGATTATGTCAGGTACATTATTGCCGAAAAAAAAAGAGGCCGACCCTGAATCAGGGCAGCCTCAAAACCAGCATTGTTACCGGCAGGTCAGCTCGGATCTCTTCGGGTCGAGTAGTTAATCCGTAGGGTTCCTGCTTCACGGAGTTCCTGCTTCACATCGCTTACAACGCCCATCTCTGACTCCCGGTCAACCCGCAGGGAAACGATCAGCTTGGGTTGTTCGCGGAGCTTGTCGTACATAAGCCGGCGTATTGCACGGAAATCTTCAATCAGGTCGTCATCAATCTGCACGCTTGTTTCACCATAACGGTTCGCTCCGAGAACCCGCGGGCCGATATAGACATAACTGACCAGACGCTTCTGTTCGATCTTTTCAATATTGGTAGCAGAGGTGAGCTGTACCCTCACCTGCAGTTCAACTTCACGGAGTACCGTTGTTACCATGAAAAAGATCAGAAGCATGAAGATGATATCGGGCATCGACGATGTCGGTACATCCTGCTTCGCTTTTGCTTTTTTCTTGAAGTGTGCCATATCTAGATTTTATATTCGGTTATGCACCCGGATCCGGTTCTGCTTCTGATATCTTCTGCGGGTACATATCCCTGATTTCATCCTCAAGACCGCGTTCATCCACATACGTTTTATACTGCTCGTAACTCCGGAAACCTCTGGCCCGGGCTTCGGCATCCCTGAGTTCTCTGTATGCTCCCATCACTTCATCCAGCATATCAATGTAGATGTCGTAAGGGGTGTTGCGGTCGGTCTTGATCGAAACAATAGCCATTTGCGGTGATTCGGACAGCTCCTCGTCTTCGCCGTTGTTATCAACAAAGCGGATAACCAGGTCTTTCACATCGCGCAGGGCTGATGGTGATTCGTTAACCAGAATAAGTCCCTGATTGTTGACAAGGATTTTGAGCATGTTCCGCTCCCTTATGGGTGGCGGGGGCTCATCAGACAGGGGCGGGAGCACGAGTCCGATACCAGTATCAACATCAATGGTAGTTACCACCAGAAAGAAGATAAGAAGCAGAAAGGCGATATCGGCTAGCGACGACGAGGGTACCTCGGCTTCACCTTTGCTCTTTTTTTTCTTTAGTAACATGAAGTATTACCGTTAAATTTTAATAAATGAACTTCTTGCACCGGTAAGTAAAATGCCCAGGAATACGATGCCGATCATCAACAGCATTGTGAAGATGGCAGCCTGGGTGGCATCACCGAATACAAAGAAGGCAATGATGGCAATGATAAAGGGAACGGCAATCGTTACCATTTTATCGAGGGCCATTTTGCCGGATACGATATTCATAAAACCGAACACCAGAATTCCCAGTACTCCGGCAGCTACGAGTAATAGAGTTAGTCCTATTGCAATGGGTACCATAAAAAATCCCTTGATCGATGATTATTCTTTTTCGGATGATTCGCTCGGAGAAATAAGAGGTTTACCTTCCTGCATCATCGCAATAGAATCGATGAGTACAATGGAGCTCTCTTCCATATCAACAACGAGGCGGTCTATTTTCGAGACACAATAGTTATAACCAACCTGCAGAATAATGGCCGACATCAGGCCGGCAAGGGTTGTTAGAAGAGCAACCTTGATACCACCGGCTACCAGGCTCGGCGAGATGTCTCCGGCAACCTCAATAGCATCGAAGGCCTGAACCATCCCGATAACCGTACCGGTAAATCCAAGCAACGGAGCAAGGGCAATAAACAGGGAGAGCCAGACTAGTCCGCGCTCCAGGAAGCTCATCTCGATGGAACCATACGATGTAATGGCTTTTTCAGCAGCTTCGATACCCTCGTCGGCGCGCAAAAGGCCGGCCTGGAATACGGATGCAACCGGTCCACGGGTACGGGAGCAGAGCTCTTCAGCAGCACTGATGCCACCGGTTTGAAGGGCTTCTTTAACCTGAAGAATAAATTGACGTGTGTTTATATCGGCGCGATTGAGTGTTATTAGTCTTTCCAGAAATATGGCAAGGCCAAGGATGAGACAGACCAATACCGGCCACATGAAATCGCCGCCTTGATTGAAGTACTCGACGAGCACATTGAATAGCCCCATGTCGTCGGTTACTTGCATCATCAGTACAGTTGAGGAGAAGGTCATATCAGATACTCCGTTAATCCTTTATTTGGGTTAGAGTTTAAAAGAATGCGAAATGATAGATTATTTTGGTCTAAATGTCAAAGCAGTACAACTATTTGTCTGAAAGTATTTTGGCCCTGTTCTGCAGTTAGAAGCAAAGTAACTTAAATAATATTACCGTTTGTGATTGCCAATATTCAGATACTGTAATAATTATCACCACGGTATAATATGCATTTTTTTACGCTTTATTTCATCCCCTTAATCAAAATTGGGAAAAATTATCTGTCGGTCCTGTACCCATAACTCACCAAGAGCCCGGTCAGCCGGATTGTTTTGCGCTTAAATCCGGCCCTGGCATCAGAATACAGCGGTTAATACCACACGCAGGGTCTGCACAGCCGCCCGGTCTGCTATCGTTCTGCCATCGTAGTTGACCGTTGCCCGAATAAATTCACTCACCCGCCAGGAAAATCCGGCACTCCATAACAGGGTGTTACCAAGGCCGGCACCCTCGGTCATTTCAAATTCACCCAGACTGCTGGTTGTGCCGTTTAACCGGTTCGATCTGTACTCGATTCTGCCCTGACCCTGTATTCCCCGCCCGGCGAATACCCGTGTATCTGCCCGCAGCCTGATCGTATTCAGCGTCGCATCCCCGTCGGAAAACCGGTCTGTTTTCCGGACAACAGATGAGCCAATTCCGATCTGCCAGGCCCGGCTTATTTCGTATCTGATCTCCGGTTCCACTCCAATATCCCGGATATCATAATTCCTGCCCGGCAAATTTTCGCTGGTATTCATACTTACGCCCGAACGGCCCGAAAGAATCAGCTGCCAGCCCCTGCGCGTTCTGAGAGTGGAATAAAACCTGAATGATACCGATTCCTGCTCATCAAGACCGGTAGCCCTTCTGTTCAAACCCAGGTTCTGCTCAACAGAAAACCGCAGATCAAACAGCCTGTTTTGTGTAAAAAGATCAATCTCCTGTTGCCAGTACAGCCGCCCGTCGATGGTTAGCGAATCATCCCTGAATGTATTCAGTTTCAATAAGTAGACATCCTCCAGCCTGCTCGTGGTATTACGCTCTCTTATATCGAGTATACTGTTCAGTTCAATGTTCCTGAGTATTTCAAGCAGGGTTGAATTGGATGCATCGGCACCGATAATCCTTTCGGGAATGATCCGGCCTCTAAGGCGTGTATTCAGTGAAACTACCGGAAACTGTTCGTCGGAGGGTATGAACTGCTTCACATAGATTCCTTCGCCCGGTACCGTTGCCGGGAAAAACTCATCTACCTGCTGCACTCCGTCGTTGTTCAGATCAGTCCAGATATACTGTCCCAGTTCCGGACCCACTTCTATAAAGGTCTCCTGAAGTAATGCCCTGCTTTCGGTGTTGATCTCGTAAAAAAGAAGCAGGTCCAGAAAACGGTCCATCGGACGAAAAAGAGTACTTGACTGAACCACAACACTTCTGTTGTCCTGAAACTGCAGCGTCTCCCGGAAGTAATCCGAGTATTCTCTTTTTCTGAAAGCCACTGTATTCGAGGTTTGCAGCACTGATCCGGGACGGTAATCCATTGAAAACCTGCGTGTAAGTGAGCTTGATTCTTTTCTCATGATCCCGTTGTCAGCCCGGCTGTCGTTGCGGAAAGCGTACGATACGGATGCCTTAAAACGGTCTTCTGATGTGCGGTACGTAATACCGGGCATCAGATCTGTGAACCTGAGGCTCTGGCCGGTCAGCGAGTCGGTGCCGGCACGAAACTGTTCACGGTTTTCATGCTCTGCCCGGATGGCCGGGGTAACAGTATGCGGTCCTGCCGGTATATCGTAACCGGCCGTTCCGGTCTGCTTCAGCCATTCGCCCTTAACATTAAACAAGGCTTCCCGGCTGTCTGCAAAGTTAAGATCGTAATCTATGAATGGCAGCCCCTTTTCACGCGTCATAAAGCCCGCCCTGTGCCTGTGGGCGTTGGTATCGTCACGGTCCAGAAGACCGAATGTATATTCGAGGCGGGTTCCCCCGGATGGTTTCCAGGTAAGGTCGGCTTCCGAAATCCGTTCACTGGTCATCCCGGTATCGGTAATATTCCAAACCCTGTCGAACTCCACATCCCGCACCCTGTCGAAATAACTGAAATTTCGTCCGGTATAGCGATGACTGAAACCCACAGTGACCAGACCGGCAACGGTCTCGGTTTCGCTCATTATGATTCCTGCCTGATAACCGCTGTCGTTATTGCTTGCATTACCAATATTCGAGAACCGGTTCCGGTCGAAGCTGCTGCCGGCCAGCTCCCCGTGAACGGTAATGGCCGGCGTTAACCGGTATCTACTCCTTATGGTCGCCATAATCCGGTTCTCAGGTGCGGGAATACGCCGGAACGGTTCATAATTACCCTGCCCGGGTCCCACCCACTCATACACAATGCCGTTTGAGGTACTGCCTGCCCGACGGTACGATCCTGTGCTGTCATCCACACGGCTGAACCTCACCCTGAATACAGCCGTTGTGTCGCCCGGCTGATGCCGGAAAATGGTGTAGGTCTGACCCTGCTGCACGGTATCTTGCCTGGAATAAAGTATGTAATCGGACTCACGGCCGAAACCCACTGAATCAACCCCGCTTATATTGGCCTGTTCGGGATTGTTCCCGGCCATTTCCAGAATTAGCCGTTCCTCATCGGTCAGGCCGAACTCTGACAGCAGATTTTTATCATCAGATTCCCGGATAAAACTGGCGCCTACCTCTAGCCGGCCACCCATCAGACTGGTCGCATCAGCCTCGGTGGCAATCATTGTTCGGGTGTACTCCTGAGTGATGTACTGAAATTCAACAACTATCCGGCTGGCGTTGGTTATGATTCGGCCGGGTGTAAAGGTGATCTCACCCAGGCCGTAATCGATCACATAGTCGTTTTCCTCACCACGGTTTACCCTGGTCCCGTCCAGGAAGACTCTTTCGGTACCCGCAAGTACGATGATAAACTGCTCTCCCTGAGAACCGCTGAGCCTGTAGGGCCCCTGTATGCCGTCGGACCCGCTTATGGACTGAGTTCTGAATTCGCCGCGAACAACAGCACCTGCCGCGTTCAGTGTTCCCGTTTCCTGTGACGATGTGAGTACATCGACACCCTGAAGACGGCGCTGAACCCGGGCAAACTGACTGTTCTGAAGCGACACATCAATATCACCCAGTTGTATCTGCCCGTAGGGGCTGTTCAGGCGGATATACACCTTGTCGAACTCCCTCAGGTTCTGGGTGCTGCCATCCGGCTGTATCGGTGTGGTCTGATCAGTAAGAGTAGCCAGCACCTCCACATCATCAGTGATAAAACCACTGAGTTCGAAACGCAGGCCACTCTCCAGGCTGAAATCACGGTTGCTGCCAAACGAGATTCCCCTGGTCAGGGAACCACTCCGGGTAAGTTGTGAATCGCCGAAAAGATCACTTCCTGTTACCGGCCGGCTAATGAGTACGGTTGAGCCAGGCTGACTGCCGGTTGTATCACTGTCTGCAGGCACCAGCTCCCTGGCCCTGTATTGCGGTTGCAGGGTAACCGGGATTTTCCGGTACCTGAATGTCAGTGCCCTTACCTCCCCTGCCGGCCACAGTTTTCGGTTCAGTTCCCAGGTTCCCGTAGCGTGATGATAGGTCCAGTACGCGGGGGTGATCAACGTGTCGGCATGAAAAACCCGGAGACCGGAGGTAATCACAAAATAATCCAGGAATACCGGCTCTCCGGCACCCTTAATCTCGATCGAACGAACGCGTTCAAGCCCGGTCTGGGCTATTCCGCTCTCAAACGACAGTATCAGGGGTACCGATAGTAATATCCACAAATGCCTCTTGAATGAGCGCACAATAAGTAGTTGATGTCAGTAATGTGTATGGAAGTTTGGTATCCCTGGCGTATAGACAATCGGATTTTTGAATATTTCCCTGTTAATATACCTGCTGCGCTTCGAGTTCTGAAAATAAAAAAAGGCCAACCCAACCGGGATGGCCTTCAATTCAGTATGAACCGGAAAATGGTTACTCTTCTTCTTTTACCACCCAAATCTTGAGTTCCGGCTTGATATCGCCTGTAAGGGCAATGGTAGCCGCATACTCTCCGAGCGCTTTCACATCAGTTGTGATGGTTATTTTACGCCGGTCAATCTCGAGACCTTTTTCACCCAGTGCATCTGCAATCTGCTGTGTGGTGATGGTACCAAAGATTTTCCCGTCCTCACCGGCCTTGACCGGAAGGGTAATGGAGGTCGAGGAAATTTTCTCGGCCAGTTTGGTGGCGTTTTTAATATCCAGTTCTTTTTTCAGGGAGATCTGCTTCTCCTCATTTTCAGCGGTACGGATGGCAGATTTGGTGGCAAAAATTGCCATTCCCTGAGGTATCAGATAGTTACGTCCGTAACCGTCTTTAACATCAACGATGTCGCCGCGTTCTCCAACGTTGGCAACATCCTTTTTCAATATCAGTTTCATGGTATGTAATCTCCGGGTGCTATTATTAACGCAGGTTTTCGGCAACAAACGGCATCAGGCCGAGATGGCGTGCCCTTTTGATGGCTTTGGTTAGCTGACGCTGATACCGGGCACTGGTACCGGTAACGCGGCGGGGCAGTATTTTCCCCTGGTCGTTGGTAAACCGTTGAAGGGTTTTAACATCTTTGTAATCGATGTAGATGACGCCTGCTTTTGAAAATTTGCACTCTTTGTTACGGAGGTTGCCCTTCTTGGGGTGCTGTGGATTTTTAAGCATACTGTTTGCGGGTTTTTTATGAGATCTTTTGATGGGTTAGCTTTCTTCTGAGGCTTCTTTTTCGCGGGGTTCAAAAACAACTGGCAGTTTGCCTTTTTTCTGAAGGTCGCGATGGTGAAGCATTTTATTGTCATATTTAAGAGTCAGAAAGCGGAGGATGTTGTCATCAATGAGCATCTGACGTTCCATTTTGGCTATAAGGTCAACAGGGGCCGTAAAGTAGGCATTCACGTAGTATCCGCTGTTTTTCCCGTCCATCTCGTAAGCAAAGCGTTGTATGCCCCACTCCTCGATCTCTTCAATTTCAGCTCCGCCGTTGGCAATAAAGTCTTTGTACTTCTGTACGGATGCTTTAATCTGCTCCTCATCGAGAACCGCATTCACGATAAAGGTTAGCTCGTAATAGTTTTTTTTCATGTATAAAGGTTTCCTGTGGATGTTAACAACAGCCATCGGCGAATCCCGACAGCAGGAAGCCTTAAATATACAACTATTACAGTGTCGTTACAACTCAGGGAAGCGGAGTGGCCGAATAAAGTGTACCCTGGTAGAAACCTGCCAGCAGTTCCGATAATCCGCCGGGAAGTACTCCAAAATAGATGGTGAGGAGTGCAAGAAGCAGCAATATAAACCTGTAGGGCACCCCGGCCTGTGTAAGCTCAATCTCTTCAGTACCTTCCTTCATATATAAAAATACAAGAACGCGCAGATAGTAGTAGACACCCGCTACACTGGCCAGCACCCCTACAATGGCAAGTCCGATAAGGTCTGCCTGTATTGCCGCTGCAAACACCTGGTATTTACCAATGAAGCCGGCGAATGGTGGTATACCTGCAAGTGAAAACAGGAAAATTCCCAGAAGAACAGCCATCATGGGTTCCCTGTAACCCAGACCGGCATACTGATCAACGCTGTTGAACTGCAGGCCCTTGTGTCGCTCATAGTAGGCCACCACACCAAAAGCCCCAATGTTCATGAGGGTGTAGGCCAGTAAATAGTAAAGTACTGCCGAATAGCCTGCTGCCGTTCCGGCGGCAAGACCCACCAGCACATATCCGGCATGGGCTATACTGGAATAGGCCAGCATCCGCTTCACATTGTTCTGTACAAGAGCCACGATATTGCCAAGTATCATGGTAAGTATGGCAATCACCACCAGCACGCTGCTCCACTGTTCTGTGGCAAGTGGCATGGCCCTCTCAAGAACCAGTATAAGCGATACGAATGCTGCTGTCTTTGCAGCTGTGGCCATGTAGGCGGTAATTGTAGTAGGAGCCCCTTCGTAGACGTCTGGTGTCCACATGTGGAAGGGAACAACCGATACCTTGAAAAAGAAACCCACAAGCAGCATCCCGACTCCGGCCCAGTAGATCAAACCGGCATCGGTGTACAGGCCAATTTCAGCAAGGCTTGTTGATCCCGTTGCACCATAGAGCAGCGCAATGCCGTACAGAAAAAAACCGGTCGCGAATGAACCCAGTAAAAAATACTTCAGGGCTGCTTCAATACCTGTTTTCTCCTCTCTTACAATGCCTGCAAGAACATAGAGTGCGATCGACATGGTTTCAAGTCCAAGAAATACGGTAACCAGGTCGTTTGCCGTAGCCAGAACGATCATCCCCACCGTTCCGAAAAGAATGAGGGTATATACTTCAGCAAAGTTGTGATTGATGGAAGTCAGGTATTCCCTGGAGAGCACCACCACAAACAGTGTTGCCGCCACAACAAGTGCCGTTCCAAAGGCAGCGGAACCTCCTGTAGTAGCCATACCGTAAAAAATGTCCCCGACCGGGGTAAAAAGACCGTAAACAGAGGCGGCAAGAGCCAGCAGCAGGGATGAAACCGATACGTAGTAAATAACGGTCGTATTCTTTGTATAGGCATCAACCATCATGACAACAAGACCCGCCGCTGTAATGATTATAGCGGGCAGGTAGAGCAGCATGTCGTTTAAAATTTCCATCTGCAAATGCAATTATTAGAGGGTATCGATCGCTTTGGCCAGTTTTACATCTTTGGCCGTTACCTTATCGCCGGCATCGTGTGTTGCCAGACCTATGGTTACATTGTTGTATATATTGAACATTTCGGGATGATGCACCTGTTCTTCAGCCTCAAATCCGACCCGTACCATGAAGGACAGAGCCTCCCTGAAACCGGAGAATTTGAAATCCTTCTTCAGTTTGTCGCCTTCCATTCTCCAGCCGTTCAGTTCTTTAAGGCTTTCTTTCAGTTGTGATTCTGATAAAGGGTTACTCATTACTCATCTCCGATTTTGGATGCAAATTCGCGAGTGATGTCATAAAATCGGCCTGCCCAGCCAGGGAGTTTATCACTATCTGTACTTTGCAGTATGGCAGCACTTTTCTGTCGCGACTCATCCAGCAGCTGCGTTACCTGATGCTCGGAATACTGCGTGAAATGGGTTGGCCGGATTCCGATCCAGACGATGAATATCATAACGGGTACCAGCAGGGTGATCTCACGTGCATTCAGGTCAGCCAGCTTTTCATTCAGTTTATTCGTTACCGGGCCGAACATTACCCGTCTGTACATCCACAGCATATATACAGCTGCAAGAATTACACCAGTGGCACCCAAAATGGTAAACCAGAAGGAATTGAGCACTTCGGAGTGAAATGCTCCGTTCAGGATCAGAAATTCTCCGACAAATCCGTTCAGCCCGGGCAACCCGATCGAGGCAAGTGTTGAAATCATGAAGAAAACAGCAAAAACCGGCATAACACTACTCAGGCCCCCGAAATCGGAGATCATCCGGGTATGCCTGCGGTCATAAATCATGCCTACGATCAGGAATAGCGCCCCTGTAGAGAGGCCGTGGTTCACCATCTGGATAATTGCACCCTGAACCGCCATGGTATTCAATGCAAAAATACCGAGCACAACAAAACCCAGGTGACTGACCGAGGAATAGGCTACCAGTTTTTTAACGTCTTTCTGCACCATGGCAACGAGTGCACCATAGATGATGCCGATTACGGCCAGAACGGCCATATATGGAGCGAATTCTTCGGTGGCATTCGGGAAAAACGGGAGGCAGAAGCGTACCAGACCATAGGTTCCCATCTTCAGCATGATCGCTGCCAGTACAACAGAACCGGCGGTTGGGGCTTCGGTATGGGCATAGGGAAGCCATGTGTGGAATGGGAATAGCGGAACCTTGATGCAGAATGCAAGGGCAAAGGCCAGAAAGAGCCACGTCTGCTCCACAAGTCCTATCTGATAAACCGGGCTGCTGAGCAGGCGCCAGTCGGTGGTGAATACACCGTTATTGATGGCATCGCCCGCGTGGAAGCCTAGGTAGATTAATGCTACCAGCATAATCAGGGATCCGACCAGGGTATATAAAAAGAACTTGATGGTTGCTGCGATGCGGCCCTCACCACCCCATATACCTATCAGAAAGTACATCGGGATCAGGGTTAGCTCGAAAAATACATAAAACACAACCAGGTCGAGTGAGGCAAACACACCGAGCGACCCGGTCTGAAGAATGAGCAGCATGGCATAAAAGCCCTTCACATGCTTTTTGATGGATGTCCACGACGAAAGCACTACAATCGGACCAAAAAAAGTGGTCAGCATGAACAGCAGAAGGCTCAGGCCATCAAGAGCGGTTATATATTTCACATCAAGACCTGCCAGCAACGGGCCTGTCTCGGTTAAGAACTGGGCCACATGTGAATTAGCCACATCAAAATTCAAGATCAGCGGAACTGATAAGGCAAAACTTGCCAGCGTCACAATCAGGCTGACCATTCGCACCATTTCATCCGTTCTTGCGGCCAGCAGAACCAGTGCTCCGAGCAGCGGCAGGTAGATTACTATTTGAAGAAGAATATCCATCAATACAATGAATTTATCCGAAGATTAACATGCCAAGTACCACAACGACTCCGAGAACAAGGGCAAATGCATAGTTTTGTGTAACACCGGTCTGAAAATATCTGAACAGACCACCGAAAAAGCGGACAAATCCGCCAATAAAATTGACAAATCCGTCGATGATCCTGAGGTCGAATACGGCCAGAACCCGGTCAGATACTTTTACCAGCGGATTGATTACAAGGGCTTCATAGATCTCGTCCACATTGTATTTATCGGACCAGAGATCGTACAGGCCACCAAATCGTCTGGCTATGGCGGCATCCGTTTCAACACCACGGTCGTGGTCATACAGTTTGTATGCCAGCAGCACGGCGCTTACCGCAACGACAACTGCCAGTGCGAGCAACGTCCATTTAACTGCATAACTGAGTATGAGCGCCGGATCGTTGGTTACACCTTCGAGCCAGCCGTGCAGCCAGTTGATGTGGGCCGATTCTCCGGTAAAGGTGGAGACAAAGAAATCGGGCACGCCCATAAAACCGCCGATAACCGCAAGTACTGCAAGTACCCAGAGCGCCGAGGTCATGGTGACCGGACTTTCGTGCAGATATTTTTCCGAACCGGAAGCATCATTAATAAGTTCAGGAAGCTTGAAACGGCCATGGAATGTGGTAAGGGTAAGCCTGAACATGTAGAACGCTGTGAGAAACGCCGTAATAACGGCTATACCCCAGAGAAAGAAATAGACAGCACCATACTGCCCAAGACCTGCATTGAACACCATTGCCAGAATTTCATCTTTCGAGAAAAATCCGGAAAACACCGGAATGCCGGCAATAGCAAACGTTGACAGAAGAAAGGTTTTGTACGTAGAGGGCATATACTCTCGCAGGCCTCCCATATTTCGCATATCCTGTGGATCGAAATGTACGTCCTTGCCCTTGTCGTGCAGTTTATGCTCAACATGGTGCATGGCATGGATCACAGAACCGGATCCAAGAAAGAGGCAGGCTTTGAAGAATGCGTGGGTAACCACGTGGAACATTGCGGCAATAAATCCACCTGAGCCAAGTGCAAGGAACATGAAACCCAGCTGTGATACGGTAGAATAGGCCAGAACCCTCTTGATATCGTATTGGGTAAGCGCAATGGTGGCTGCCACAATGGCGGTCAGTGCGCCGATAACGGCAACAAAAAGCATGACTTCCGGCGTGAGTACATAAAGACCGGAAAAGCGTGCTATCAGATAGACCCCGGATGTAACCATGGTGGCTGCATGGATAAGGGCTGAAACCGGTGTCGGACCGGCCATGGCATCGGGCAACCAGACAAACAGCGGAATCTGGGCACTTTTTCCGGTAGCACCGATAAACATCAGAATGGCGATCCAGAATACGTAATCACCCGGAATCTGTCCGAGATTTGCAAAGATCACATCAAAATCAAGGCTACCCACCGAAACAAATACAAGGAACATGGCAATCAGAAATGCAAAGTCGCCCACCCTGTTATAAATAAATGCCTTCTGCCCTGCTTCCGATTTAACCATGTCCTTATACCAGAAACCTATGAGCAGGTAGGAACAGAGTCCCACACCCTCCCAGCCAAGAAACAACAGGAGCAGATTATTGCCCAGAACCAGATTCAGCATGGCGAAGATGAACAGGTTCATGTAGGCGAAAAACTTCCAGTACCCCTCATCATCTTTCATGTACCCCATTGAGTACAGATGTATGAACGCACCTACACCGGTAACAAAAAGTACCATGATTATCGACAACTGATCTACCCGGTAGGCGATATCGGACGTAAACGCACCAGCTTCAATCCAGGTGAAAAGCCGTACTACAACGGCTTCAGAATCTGCACCCATCGACATAAATATGCCGACAGCCATAAAGAACGGGATAAAGACTGCAACCGTGGCAATAGAGCCGATCAGTGTTTTCTGCTTTCGGTAACCCTCTGATGACAAACCGAGAATACCGTTGATAAGAAAACCGAGCAACGGAATCGCAACAATCAGCCAAACATAATCAGTTAATACATTCATGAGTTATCGGGTATGGTCTGGTCGGATAACATATTTAAAGATGAATCACCACCGGAGCAGGTTGATTTTCGAAATATCTACGGTCAGATTATTCCGGTAGATGGCAATAATGATGGCAAGCCCTACAGCCACCTCAGCCGCCGCTACACATAATGAGAAGAAGACCAGGATTTGCCCGTGCACATCACCCAGCTGGGCACTGAAAGAGACCAGGGTAAGGTTAACGGCATTCAGCATAATTTCTACGCTCATCAGTATAACAATGGCATTTTTCCGGGTCAGTACCCCGATAACACCAATACTGAACAGAACGGCGCTCAACGCCAGGTACCAGCTTGTGATAATCATTGATCCTGAGATTTTAATTTCCGTTGGGCAATCATCAGCGCACCGACAACAGCAGCTGTAAGCAGTATTGCAGTTACCTCGAAGGGTAACAGGTAGGTGGTAAACAACTCATCGCCGATCGCTTCCACTGTACCAATTGCGATCATCTGGTCCGCAAATTCCGGGAGAACCCCCGACCAGCTGCCCACGGCATAAAGCAGCTGTGCCAGCACGGCAATACCTGCAAAAAAAGCGACTGCATGTTTAAAACTGAATTCGGCGAACAGGCTTTCCTCTTTTTCAAGGTTCAGCAGCATGATCACGAACAAAAACAGTACAACGATGGCACCGGCATATACCAGTACCTGAACAACTGCCAGGAACTGCGCCCTCAGCAGTATGTATAGCCCGGCTATCGAGAGCATATGGAAAACCAGTGCCATTGCACTGTTAACGGTATTCTTGTTGGTTACAACAAGAATTGCGGTACCCAGTGCCAGCAGTGCGAAAAAAAGAAACAGATACGTTATCATTCTCGGCTAATTTTTAAAGTGCCCAAATGTACCCAATTAAGAATCGTTCATCAACACATTTTTCCCGGAAAGGTCTAAAGAAATCCAAAGTAGATGATACCCGAGATACCCACAAACCAGCAATACCAGGCAAAATAGTGGAGACTTTTTCCTTTCAGCAATTTTATAAGATATTTGAGTGCGATTACTCCCGATATAAACGAGGCAAAAAATGCCGCTGTCAGCTCAGCTGCTGCTACCGATTCAATTCCGTTTCCTGCAATCTCCTGAATCTCAAGCAACATGGCACCCGCCAGCACCGGCAACAACATGATAAAAGAGAAATCGGCAACCTCGGTCTGCTTTAACCGGAGAAACAGCCCTGTTGTGATGGTTGTACCCGCACGGCTTATACCCGGCATTATAGCCAGTGCCTGTGATACGCCGATGATAAAACCTTTCATCGCGGTAACATTCTGGTCATTTTGTGTAGTAAACCGGGTGGAGTACAGAAGCAGACCGGTAACAAGCAACATGCTGGATGTAAGTACCGGACTTGCAAAAGCTGCTTCGACATAATCCTTGAGCAGGAAACCGACCAACATGGCCGGTATCATACTGAGCAGTACGTAAAAAACAAAACGTACATTGTACTCGTTTTTCCAGTTCACGGCCATATTCCGCGGATCGGTCAGAAAGCGGACGATCGTAATAATCAGCAGCCTGATCCGTTCACGGAAAATGATCAGAATGCTGAAAAGCGTTCCGAAATGCACGACGATCTCGAAAGTTATACTTCTGTCGATATCACGCTCAAGCAGTGCTTGTGCCAGTACAAGGTGCCCGGAACTGCTGACAGGCAAAAATTCGGTTATCCCCTGAAGGATGCCAAGTAATATTGCTTCAATAAAATCCATTTATTTGAGCTCCTTCGTTGTTATCTTTGCCTGTTATATCAATTGGCCTGATATATAATGGGGCAAATGATACTCATTTTAACGGCAAGTTTCACTCTGAATTCAATGCAAAATCCATAATCCATGCAAAAATCGGTTGATATGTCCGCCCTTGCGGAAAAAATTGAAGAATCCAGCAAGTTTATTGATTCGATTAACTCGGAACTGAGTAAAGTAATTGTGGGGCAGCGCTATATGATCGACCGTCTCATGATTGGATTGTTGTCGAATGGCCACGTACTGCTGGAAGGTGTACCCGGCCTTGCCAAAACCCTGACCGTGTCGTCACTGGCACAGGTAATCTCCACCAAATTCCAGCGCATACAGTTCACGCCCGACCTGCTGCCTGCCGATTTGCTCGGTACTCTGATATACAATCAGAAAGTCGGTGATTTTACCGTAAAAAAGGGGCCGATTTTTGCCAATATCATTCTGGCCGATGAGATTAACCGCTCGCCGGCTAAAGTACAGAGTGCATTGCTGGAGTCTATGCAGGAACGGCAGGTAACCATCGGAGACCAGACCTACCTTCTGGATGAACCTTTCCTGGTGCTGGCCACCCAGAACCCGGTTGAACAGGAAGGAACATACCCCCTTCCGGAAGCCCAGGTAGACCGGTTCATGCTCAAAATCAAGATCGATTATCCGTCGCCCCTTGAGGAGATGGAAATCATGAGAAAAATGGCCAGAACCGACGAAAAGCCGAAACTTAAAGCTGTAGTTAAACCTGCCGATATCCTGAAAGCCCGTAAGGTAATCAACGATATATATATGGATGAAAAGGTTGAACAGTATATAATCGATATCATTTTCGCTACAAGACAACCATCCAAATATCACCTCAAGGAAATTGAAGGACTAATAAATTTCGGCGCCTCACCGAGAGCTTCTATTAATCTGAATCTCTCTGCACGATCTCATGCATTTATGGAACACAGAGCTTATGTAACTCCCGAAGATATCCGGGAAGTTGCCATGGATGTACTCCGGCACAGAATCATTCCAACCTATGAAGCGGAAGCAGAAGACATTACATCAGAACATCTTATAGAAAAAGTTTTATCAACTGTTCATGTACCCTGATACTGATATTTACAGTAATGTTGACAATTTTCAAATAATTCAGTTAATTTGCCCATAACATTTTTAAACAATAATTAACTGGCTGTATAATGAAAATTAAATTCGTACCAAGATCAGATGTTAAAATTACCAAGAAAAGTTCTTCAAAATTTCGTCCGTTACTTGATGCTCTCAACAAGCTGAAACCAGGCGGGGAAGCACTTGAGGTTACCTACTCAAACGACAAAGAACTCAATTCCATGAGAAATGTGGTGTACACATTTAACAGGGAAACAGGAAGCAAAATCCGCAGTGGAAAAGACACTGTAAACAGCAAAATCTTTTTCTACAAAGATTCCAAATAATCTGCACAATCTGCATTCAACAATAAAAAAGGCATCCATTGAGATGCCTTTTTTTATTTCCGGAATCAGGTTATAGAACAATCATCAGCTCATTTCCAGCATACGGTCAAGAGATTTTTTAGCCTTCACCCGAACTTCTTCATTGATCTCAATCTGGTATTTATCCTCTCTGAGGCAGGCAAGGGTATCCTCCAGGGTAATCTCATTCATATGCGGGCATCTGACACTGCACATGCCCAGCATCTCCTTGTCAGGATTTTCTGCGGCGATGTTATCGCTCATACTGCACTCAGTAAGCAGCAGAAACCGTTTTGCATCAGAGTTCTTCACAAAGTCGACCATGGCCGTGGTGCTGCCCGAATAGTCGGAGGCCTCTACCACATCAGGCGGACATTCCGGATGGGCTACCACTATCGTATCGGGGAACTGGGCACGGGCTGCCTCAATATCACCAACGGTAAATTTCTCATGTACTTCACATTTGCCGTCCCAAACCACCATTGAAGGTTCTCCCGGACGTAACAGATCGCCCGGAAAAAGGATGCGCTTACCGGTTTCACGGGCCACATTTTTAGCAAGGAACTCGTCAGGCAGACAGATCACGGTATCCGATTCCAGCTGGTTTACAATCTTCACGGCATTTCCGGATGTACAGCATACATCGGTCTCGGCCTTTACATCGGCATACGTATTTATATAGGTAACCACCGGCACTCCCGGGTAAGACTGCTTAATCCTGCGTACATCGTCGGCTGTTATACTTGCAGCAAGTGAACACCCGGCCACCCGTGCCGGCAACAGTACCATTTTCCCCGGATTCAGAATTTTTGCGGTTTCAGCCATAAACCTGACACCGCAAAACACAATACGATCGGCGTCGGTACTTGCAGATATACGGCTCAGGCCCAATGAATCGCCCACATGGTCGGGTATGCTGTGGTACAGGGCAGGCTCCATATAATTATGGCCGAGAATTACCGCTTTCTTTTCTTTCTTCAGCCGGTTGATCTCGAAAGCAATTTCTGATTTGAATAACAGTTCGGCTTCGGGTACCATGTGCCCGAGCAGCGTTTTCATAAGCTCGAATGTCTCTGACGCACTTTTGGCTTCCTGAATACGTGGCATACGGAATTATAATCTTATCAGATACCATCCATCGATCAAACAGGTACCTGTAGTGAATACTTCGGTTCAAAAAAAAGAGGGAGAAACTGCAGGTTCCTCCCTCGGTAATTAAACGCTATTCAGGAGATTATTATTTGGTCTCTTCTTCAGCATCTTCTGAATCGTCACCGTCCTGATCAGTTTCCGATTCATCTTTGATTTCCGCCTTTTTTGCCTTTGCAGCTTTGGCAGGTTTTGCCTCTTTGGCCTTTTCTTCCTTCTTGTCCTCGTCGGCAGCTTTGGCTGCTTTACCGGCTTTTGCATCGGCGGCAGCCTCCTGCTCACTCAGTTTTTCCTTGAGGTCAGCAAGGCCCGACATTTCACCAAGGGTCAGGGCAGCGCCCGAAGAAACCGCCTTCTCTTTTTTGGCTTTTGATTTTTTGGCGGCTTTCGACTCGGATTTTTCGCTTTTCTCGCGGGTGAGTTCTTTCTGGCTGACAACAATATTTCTTGACTGCTCATCGAAGTCGATAACAGCCACTTTGATTGCATCACCCTCTTTGATATCACCCTTGAAAGATTCGGGATTTTCTGCTTCCTTGAGCGGCATAAATGCTTCAAGGCCAAGAGGTACTTTCACGTAGGCACCTTTGTCGGTATGCCGGACGAACGTTGCATCCAGTTCAGATGCGGATGCATACTCCTCAACGAATTTGTCCCAGGGGTTTTCCAGGATCTGCTTGTGACCAAGCGAGATTCTTCTGTTTTCGAAATCAACAGACAGGATCACAACCTCGATTTCATCACCCTTGTTAACAATTTCACTCGGATGGTTCACCTTGTCGGTCCAGCTAAGGTCCGATATGTGAATGAGACCGTCGATTCCGGGCTCCAGCTCAACAAACACACCAAAATTGGTGAGGTTTCTGACCACACCCTTGTGGCGGGAATCGATCGGATAGCGTTCCAGGATGTTATCCCAGGGATCTTTTTCCAGTTGTTTGATACCCAGCGATACTTTGCGCTCATCTTTATTGATATTCAGCACTACACATTCAATCACCTGGTTCTTCTCGACCAGCTGAGATGGATGCTTGATGTGCTGGGTCCATGACATTTCACTGATGTGAACCAGGCCTTCCACACCTTTTTCGAGTTCGATAAACGCCCCGTAGTCGGCAATGGAAACCACTTTGCCCTGAACTTTGGAACCCTCAGGATATTTCGAGTCGATTTCATCCCACGGATGCGGCTGAAGCTGTTTCAGCCCAAGTGAAATCCGCTTTCTCTCTTCATCAAACTCCAGAACGACCACATTCAGGCGCTGATCCAGTTTTACGATTTCAGACGGATGTTCCACGCGGCCCCAAGAAAGGTCTGTAATGTGCAGGAGACCGTCGACGCCACCCAGATCGATGAATACACCAAAATCTGTGATGTTTTTGACCACACCTTCGAGAATCTGCCCCGACTCCATGGTCGAAAGGATTTCGGTGCGCTGGTCTTCAAGATCCGTCTCAACAAGAGCACGGTGCGATACGACCACATTTTCAGAACCCATGTTCAGCTTAACGATCATGAATTCCATGGTACGGCCCACATAGGCATCAAAATCACGGACCGGGCGCACATCAATCTGTGATCCGGGAAGGAACGCATCTATACCAAATACATCCACAACCATACCGCCTTTGATCCGGCGTTTGATATAGCCCTCTATAACAGTCTGGTTCTGGTGTGATTCCTCGATTTTTTGCCATGTTCTGAGCGTATCTGCTTTACGGCGCGACAGAACAAGCTGACCTTCACGGTCTTCAACCCTGTCGAGGAACACTTCAATCTCATCACCGACTTTTACTTTATCCGCATCCCGGAATTCATTAAGAGGGACAATGCCTTCCGACTTGAACCCGATATCGACGATTACATATTTCTCATCCAGGCCAATTACACGACCGGTTACAATCTCTTTTTCAGTGATAAAATTCAGTGTGCCCTCATACATTTTCATGAGGTCGTTATATTCACTGTCGTCGTAGTCTTCCGACGCTTCCTGGAGCTCGTCCAGGGTATAAATTCTTTCGCTCAGTTCACCGGTAAATGTCGGGATTTCATCAGAAGCCTCTTCAGCAGGTGCGCTCTCTTCTGCCTTTGTTCCGGCAGCAGGGGCATCTTCTGCTTGCATTTCTGTGGCTTCCGGGGTGGTATCTTCGGCGGTTTCGGAGGATTCGGCCGGTGCATCACCTGTGCCTTCTTCCGTGGTTACTGTAGCTTCTGGAGCAGTATCTTCAGCGGGAGCTGACTCTGTTGCTTCAACTTTGGTCTCTTCGGCTTTTTCTGTTTCAGTCTCGCCGGTATCGGCTGCGGTTTCTCCGGTAACCTCTTCTTCTTTAACTTCGGTGGCGCTGTCTGTATTCTCAGCGGCGGGCTCACCGGCAACATCGGTAGTGGTTGTATCCTGATCCGTCTGTTCTTTTTCGGGGCTAGTAGTATCTTTTTTTAGTTCATCTGCCATGAAATTTCCTGTGCCGTGTAAATTCCGCATCCGGCATTTGGATGGGATAAGAGTTAGTATATTCAGTTATTTATTTTCCCCAGGTTTCGGAGAGCCTTCAATATATGATTTTATAATTTTATAAAACACATCTGTGAAGCAGAAAATTTACAGGGTTAAATCCACTCCTGTCGGTCCTGTCAGGTCATTTGTTCTGATGCTCCCTGATCCTGGCCAGTATCAGTTCAACCTGCTCCCCGAATGTGAGTGCTGTGGTATCTATAAGGATAGCATCGTCTGCGCGGCGCAGAGGATCTGTTTTTCTCCCGGAATCGATGGTATCACGGTCTTTCAGATTATTTCTGATTTCATCAAGATCACCCTGAAATCCCATCTCATCAAGTTCTTTCATTCTTCGCCGGGCCCGGGTTTCCAGATCAGCCACCATGAAAAACTTGAGATCTGCATCAGGGAAAACGGCCGTGCCCAAATCACGGCCGTCTGCGATGATGTTGTTGCGTGAGGCCAGTACCCTGAGCAATTCGTTTACCCTTGCACGCACTTCAGGTATTTCAGCAATCCGGCTTACGCCGGATGTAACCCTGCTGTCACGAATTTCACGGGTAACATCCTCCCCGTCGAGTCGGATAAGGAATTCCCCGTTCCCGTATCCTGCATCAACATGGTAGTTGTTCAGTTTTTGTCTGAAGCGGTCTGAATCACTTTCTTCCCGCTGGTATGCCAGTGTAAAACACCGGTAAAAAGCCCCGGAATCCAGAAAGTAGAATCCCGATCGTTCGGCAACCCGGCGTGCTGTTGAACTTTTTCCGGATCCTGAAGGCCCGTCGATTACTACAACCATGATATTGGTTCGGTCAATTATTGTATATAAATCATATTTGCCGTAATTTAGCAATCTTGACCAAAATGATTTTACCTGAAATCAATTTTTAACCAGTTCTCATGCCACAGCATAAATCATCGATTAAAAGAGTCCGCCAGGAAAAAAAACGCCGGCTGCATAACCGTGCACGCCGCTCGGCCATGCGTACATACATCAAGAATGTATTCAGCCAGACCGATAAAGACGAAGCAGAAAAGCATCTCAAGCTGGCTGTTTCCTACATCGACCGTATGTCGGTTAAAGGATACCTCCACAAAAACAATGCTGCTCATAAAAAGTCCCGGCTCGTTCGTTTCGTAAGCGGTCTCCAGTAAATACAACTATATGTCACGCGCCCTTCTCGCCATTATTGACGGGTTTGGTATCGCAAAAGACCCCAACGTAAGCGCGATCGACCAGGCCCGCAAACCTTTCATTGACTCACTCTTTAAAGAGTACCCTCACACTACTCTCACCGCATCCGGCGAGGCAGTAGGTCTGCCGGAAGGGCAGTTCGGGAATTCCGAAGTCGGGCACCTGAACATCGGTGCCGGCCGGATTGTGTGGCAGGAACTGACACGGGTCAATAAATCCATCAGAGAAGGCTATTTCTTTTCCGACAAAACCCTGCTGCAAGCTGCCGAAGATGCACGCAAAACCGGACGTGTTCATATCATGGGGCTTTTCTCGGACGGTGGCGTGCACAGCCACAACAATCATCTTTTCGCCCTTCTCAAACTGTTTCATGATCAGAAAGTCGGCAATGTGTATGTTCATGCCTTCACCGACGGCCGCGACACATCGCCCAATGGCGGCATAAAGTACGCCGGCGAATTTAACAGGCAGGCCGCTGAAATTGGAACAGGTCGAATTGCATCAGTTATCGGGCGGTATTACGCCATGGATCGTGACAAACGCTGGGAACGTGTCAAAAAGGCTTACGATCTGCTGATCAACGGTATTGGCGAACAGTTTGAAACGGCGGAGCAGGCTTTCGAAGCATCCTACAAGAATGATGTAACCGACGAATTTATTCTGCCGTGTGTAATTGGCGACAGTGATGAAAGCAGGATACGCAAGGGTGATACCGTCATCTTCTATAATATCCGTGGCGACCGGGCACGACAAATCACAACGGCACTTACTGATCCCGAGTTCAGCGAATTTCAAACCGCCGGCGATCTGGACCTCAATTACTACACGTTTACCTCATACGATAGCCGTTTCCGCAATGCCAGGGTTGTTTACCCACCGCTCAACCTGATTAACACCTTGGGGGAAGTAGTGAGCAAGAACGGAATGAAACAGCTAAGAATTGCGGAAACCGAAAAATATCCTCACGTTACCTATTTCTTCAACGGCGGAGACGAAGAGCCCAACAAGGGCGAGGAACGCATCATGATTCAGAGCCCCAGGGTTGCCACGTATGACCTTCAACCTGAAATGAGTGCTCCTGAAGTAGCCCGCACACTCAGCGATGAGCTGGCCAAAGAAAAATTCGACCTGGTCATACTCAATTTTGCCAATCCGGACATGGTTGGCCATACCGGCGTTTTTGAAGCCGCTGTAAAAGCGGTTGAAACCATTGATGAACAACTGCGGCTGGTGCTTGAAACCGCCCTGAAGCATGGCTACAAGGCGATAGTGATTGCCGATCACGGAAATGCGGATTGCATGGTTCAGGAAGACGGCAGCGCCCACACTGCCCACACCACTGCTCCCGTACCGTTTATACTGGTCGACCCCGACCGGAAAAACGCATCCCTCGTACCGGGCATACTTGCTGATGTGGCGCCATCACTGCTCAAATTGCTGGATGTTGGCCAGCCAGGTGAAATGACCGGCAAGCCATTGTTCTGAAAAGAAAAAAAGGTGAACGGCGTATTTAGGAGCGGGTTACCAGTTATTAAGGCTTGTCAAGGCGTTTTATATATTTTTCCCAGCAGTAACAGGCATCAACGGTAGTACCGGACCTCATCAGCGCTTACACCCCCTGCCCTCCGAACCCGATAATATTCTGAGTGGTTCCTGCACTAACCGTAAACTGAATAACGCTGCTATCCTGTTATCGACCAAGCATGCACACACCATAACTGAAGCCCGGCACGCTCGCTTCATTCAGGCGGCACACTTGCATTTAGCAGAACCTCTATCTACTTTCGTAGTGTCATGAACTAATGTGAGCTTACAGTCGTTCATAAACAAGTACAGTGAAGGATAAAACCGGAAATTCAGACAAATATCACATCATATTTTTTATCGCCCATGGAGGGAAATTTTTCAAACAGAGTTCGTGATGTTATCCAGTTCAGCCGCGAGGAAGCACTCCGTCTGGGACACGACTATATTGGCACCGAACATCTGATTTTAGGGATCATCAGGCTCGGCGACGGTATTGCCGTGAAAATCCTGAAAAACCTTAACTGTGATCTCTATAAACTTAAAAAAAATATTGAGGAAACCGTGCGCGGTACGGGTGGTGCAGTTACAGTAGGCAACATTCCCCTTACAAAACAGGCTGAAAAGGTACTCCGGATCACCTATCTGGAAGCCAAGCTGTACAAGAGCGACACCATCGGCACCGAACATCTGTTGCTCTCGCTTCTGCGCGACGATGAAAATATTGCAGCTCAGATCCTTCAGCAGTTCAGCATCAGTTATGATGCGGTTCGTGAAGAGCTCGATTACATAATATCGGGCCGCAGCAGAGAAGAAACGGAAATCACCTCAGAGACCGAAGAATCGGACACACCATCATCAAAAGGCTCAAAACCATCCTCAGGAAGCGCTAGGGAGAGAAAAATGGAAAAAACGAAAACCCCGGTACTTGACAACTTCGGCCGGGATCTTACCAAACTGGCCGAAGAAGGCAAACTGGATCCAATAGTAGGACGTGAAAAAGAGATTGAACGGGTGGCACAAATCCTCAGCCGGCGTAAAAAGAACAACCCCGTGCTGATCGGTGAGCCCGGTGTAGGCAAGACGGCCATTGCCGAAGGCCTGGCCCTCAGAATTATCAAGCGCAAAGTATCGCGTGTACTCTACGATAAACGTGTTGTAGCCCTTGACCTTGCCGCACTTGTTGCCGGCACCAAATACCGCGGCCAGTTTGAAGAACGCATGAAAGCGGTAATGAACGAACTGGAAAAGATTACCAACGTAATTCTCTTCATCGATGAGTTGCACACCATCGTAGGTGCCGGTGGTGCAAGCGGCTCACTCGACGCCTCCAACATGCTCAAACCGGCCCTCGCACGTGGCGATATCCAGGCTATCGGGGCAACCACCCTCAACGAATACCGGCAGTACATCGAAAAAGATGGTGCCCTTGAACGCCGGTTCCAGAAAATTATGGTCGATCCGACCACTCCTGAAGAGACCGTGGAAATTCTGCACCAGATCAAAAATAAATACGAACGTCACCACAGCGTAAGGTACTCCGAAGAAGCCATCACCGGATGTGTGAAACTTACCGACCGGTACATTACCGACCGGTACCTTCCCGACAAAGCCATCGACGCCCTTGATGAAGCCGGGGCGCGCGTTCACTTGTCGAACATCATTGTACCACAGCATATAATCAAGCTGGAAGAGGACATTGAAAAGACCAGCAACGAAAAAAATGCAATGGTCAAAAAGCAGCGTTTTGAGGATGCAGCCCGCCTGCGTGACAAGGAAAAACGCCTGATCGACGAACTGGAAACCCAGCAGGCCGAATGGGAAAAAGAGTGCGAAGAGATCGTTTACGACGTAAGTGAGGAAGATGTTGCCAAGGTGGTAGCCATGATGACCGGCATACCCGTCAACAAAATTGCACAGAACGAAGGTATCAAACTTCTCAAGATGAAGGACGAGCTTTCGGGCCTGGTTATCGGCCAGGACGAAGCCCTCACCAAGCTCGCCAAAGCAATACAGCGTACGCGTGCCGGCCTGAAAGACCCGGCCCGCCCGATTGGTTCATTCATCTTTCTCGGCCCCACCGGTGTCGGTAAAACCGAGCTTGCAAAAGTACTGGCCAAATACCTGTTCGACGTCGATGACGCTCTCATCCGTATCGACATGAGCGAATACATGGAAAAGTTTTCCGTGTCGCGTCTCGTGGGTGCCCCTCCGGGATATGTGGGATATGAAGAGGGTGGTATCCTGACCGAAAAAGTGCGGCGCAAGCCATACAGTGTGATCCTGCTCGACGAAATCGAAAAAGCCCATCCCGATGTGTTCAACCTTCTGCTACAGGTTCTCGACGATGGTATTCTCACCGACAGCCTCGGGCGCAAGGTCGATTTCCGGAACACCATCATCATAATGACCAGCAACATCGGTGCCCGCGACATCAAAAACCTGGGCCGCGGTATCGGCTTTTCCGAAACCGAGACAGCTTTTGATTACGCCAAAATGAAAACCATCATTCAGGATGCCCTCAAAAAGGTGTTCAACCCCGAGTTCCTTAACCGGGTGGATGATGTGATCGTGTTCAAGGCCCTTGAAAGAGAGGACATCTTCAAAATAATTGACAAGATGGCCGACGAACTGTTCAAGCGGATCAAGGATATTGGCTTTGAGATCGATGTGTCAAAAGGAGCCAAGGAATTTATCGCCGACAAGGGCTTTGATCCCAAATTCGGAGCCCGTCCGCTCAGAAGGGCCATCCAGAAATACATCGAAGATCCGCTTGCCGAAGAGTTGCTCGGGGTCAAACATCCCGAATTCTCTACGGTCAAGATCAAAATGAATGCTTCGCGCGACGGACTGCTGTTCGAATGGAAAGATGCAGAGCAGAAGTCTGAGACTAAAAACGATACAAAAGACTCCTCATCCGAGGATGAAAAGAAAGAATCAGAACAGACCAAATAGGCACCTGATTCCCTGTAGTCGTTACAAATTAAGCCGTTGAATCCAACTGTGATCAACGGCTTTTTATATTTCAGGGATGTTTGATCTGTATTGGGTGTTAAATCTGTGCAGATTAACGCCCTATCGCACAGATATATGAACCGGTTTATTCATGCCCAGCAACAGCCAGTTCAGATTTCCGGTGTGCTTCATGGTAACAGGCAGGGTGTCGGGGTCCCAATGCATGGTATCATCGAACTGCTCGCGTACCAGAGAGCGGGCTTCCGTATTCACCACATAAACAGCAGGGTTACTCAGCAGATTTGAACGCCCCCTGCTAGTGCCGGTCAGCATAACCAGTCGGTCAGTTTCGCTGTCGAACTGGGCAAAAACAACATTTGCCCTGGTTGCTGTACTTGCAACACGCTCACCCGATTCCAGATTATATACCTCCACCCGGTTATCCCTGGTAACTACGGCATGACTGGCATCCCCGTTCACGAACAGATTCGATGCGCCGGCAGCAACTTCAATCTTTTTCCGGACGGTTCCGCCCACATCGATAACAAACAGAAGACCTCCTGATTTCCCATCAACCAATGCCACGAACCGGTCTGCATTGTCCGAAATCGTGAGGCTGGTAAGAGGACCCTCCGTAAATGTATAGACATGGTGCAGTCTGTTGTCTTCAATACGTTGTATACGGGACTGATTTCCGATATCCGTTACAATTCTCGGATTGTATACAGCCAGCCGACGGCCCTGCCTGCTTTGAACCAGTTCCGATACCGATTCACCTCTCAGGCTTCCGCTGTTGTTAAAAACCCGGCCTGTCTCACCCCCCCCGGGATTGAAAAGAGTAAATCCTGCTATGTTGTTCCTGATTGTAAACGAACCATCGTTATGCATATAAATTTTATTGGAATGGTCTTCAGATTCCAGAATGACCACATCCTCATGCTTCTGGTACAGTGAACCGTCGCTGTTCACGATGTTTACACTAAAAGATGAACCTTTACCCCTGATCAGCAAGCCAATAAACCTGCCATCGGGCGATACGGCATAATCAACCACATTTAAATATGCAGCATCCTGGCCACCCGCCCGAAACCGGTTGCCGGAATAGGTAAGTGCGGCATAGCCGTCTGCCCTGCTGCCGGATTCAAAATAGCGTGTGTGGGCTGAGCCCTGCTCAAGCACATCAACTCTGAGCGCCTGCGCATGTAACGGATTTGGAAAAAAGACAATTGCCGTGAAGGTAAATGATAAAAGAAGAAGCAACTTGTTTGTCATAGAAATGAAAAGTAAATGCATAAAAGCCGGATAATTTATTGATAAAGCTAATCAGAGCCGTCAGACCCGGAAATAACGAAGACAAATGATAAATAGTCCTCAGCTTTTATGCTCATAAAATGTTTTCCTAAATTTACGGCCACCCAACCCAACCCGGATTATGAAATTTTCCATCATTCTTGCAACATATAACCGTAAAGACGACCTCATTGCATTACTGAAAAGCCTTGCTGATCAGGACTATGACCCGAACAACGTTGAGGTGGTCATCGTTGATGACGGCTCCGCCGATGGTACCGCCGAAGCCGTGTCCGGGTTCCGCAAGTCGGCACCCTACAGAATAACATATCAATTCCAGCAGAACAGCGGTCCCGGAGCCGCAAGAACAAGGGGCATGGAGCTGGCCACAGGCAACATGTTTCTGTTTATAGATACAGACTGTACCGTACCACCCGGATATCTTGCCGGCATAGCGGATGAACATGATAAATCACCTTTCGATGCTTTCGGCGGGCCCGACACCGCCAACATTCATTTTTCAGCCTGGGACAAGGCCGTCAGTTTTACCCTTACTTCGTTTCTTACCACGGGCGGCCTGCGCGGATCAACCGGTAAAAAACTGGCCCGGTATTATCCACGCAGTTTTAATATGGGTTTAAAACGCAGAGTATTTGAAAAAATCGGCGGTTTTGGTTCCATTTTTCAGTACGGTGAAGACATAGAATATTCGCACCGTATACTGAAAAGCGGTGCCACCGTTCGATTTCTGCCCGGCGCCGTGGTATATCACAAACGGCGGTCGAGCCCTGCTGCCTTCGCCAGGCAGGTATACCGGATGGGCAGGGCAAGAATTCAGCTCTGGCGCATCGACCGCAGCCTGCTTGAACCCCTTCATACCCTCCCGCTTGTTGCTACGCTTACTGGAATCATCTGGCTGATAATGGCGGTTATTTTCGGTGGGGTTGCGGCACTTTCATTTGTAATCCTGATCGTGTTAGGGTCACTTGTCATTGGGATCACGGGAGCCGTGCAAATCCGCTCATTGACTGCTTTGCCCCTGATTCCCGCAGCCTTCCTTATCCAGACAGTGGCCTATGGTACAGGAATGTTAATCGAATGGGTGACCGGTAAAAAATAAGGTGTTGAACAGACGCTCCTGTACGACCAGCCTTATCAGTACTGGAAAAACAGTTTCTTCCGTGGCCGGTCCGGTTGCGGAAATTGGTCTGTATCCATTTAATCTGCTTTGCCACACAGTAAAGTGTCTGCTTTGCACGTTCTATAATTGATTTCGAAACCAGTTCATCGTATATTTGCTGTCTTTGGAATATTGATCGGATTTCAAAACGTTCCGGTGGTGTTTTCGTCTGTTTCAGACGGAAAGCAGCAGGTTCAGCGTTCCGTTCTTTTTTTTAATGTACCACATTGATCGGGGCGTAGCGCAGCCCGGTAGCGCATCTGCTTTGGGAGCAGAGGGTCGCAGGTTCAAATCCTGTCGCCCCGACATCAATCTTCCGGCTTGGGCGCGCCCGTAGCTCAATCGGATAGAGCAACTGCCTTCTAAGCAGTAGGTTACAGGTTCGATTCCTGTCGGGCGTACAATCCTGTTGATGGCGACATGACCGAGTGGCTAGGTAGAGGTCTGCAAAACCTTTTACGGCGGTTCGAATCCGCCTGTCGCCTCAAAATTGTATTATATTACTTGTTGTTCTTTGTTTTTTATTGAAGACGCCGCGTTCGTCTAGGGGTCCAGGACGCCGCCCTTTCACGGCGGTAGCACGGGTTCGAATCCCGTACGCGGTACCACATGGTGAAACCCGGGCATCCGGTACGTTCAGGTCTGCATTGACCGGAACATGCCAAACCACGGATTCCTTCACCAAATACGGAGCCCATAGCTCAGCAGGTTAGAGCGCCAGGTTGTGGCCCTGGAGGCCGTGGGTTCAAATCCCATTGGGCTCCCTCCTTTTTGTCTTCAATGCCGCGTTCGTCTAGAGGCCTAGGACGCCGCCCTTTCACGGCGGTAGCACGGGTTCGAATCCCGTACGCGGTACAAAAAAAGCCCTGAACAGCAATGCCAAGGGCTTTTTTTATGGGTATTCTTCCAGATGGTACGACCGGATCGTTTTAAAAGCCGGTTACATCAGTATTTCGGCATTGTATCCGCGAATGGCTCCTGCCAGCAGCACACACCTGTCAGCGACACACATCACTGGCCACCTCGCCATTAATAATTACTTTGCACACTCTTGTGGTGTATTCAAAAGGATCGCCCTCAAACAACACCATGTCGGCATCCTTACCGCGCTCGAGCGAACCGGTACGGTCTGCTATTCCAAGCAGTATTGCCGGCGTTATGGTCATAGCCTTCAGTCCTTCTTCGAATGGAAGTCCGTTTCCGACCGCCATTGCGGCTTCAAACAGCACCACACGGGTTTTGGGAACATAACCTTCATAGCCGCTCTGGAAAGCAAACGGGATACCAGCCTCATGCAGGGCCGCAGCAGTTTCATAGGAGGCATTTTTGGTTTCTCCCGATGTACGCACCATGGTTGGATGGATGAACACCGGTACACCGGCTTCTCTGACCTCATCCAGCACGAGATAGGCCTCCGCGGCCCCATCCAGTACAAGATCAAAGCCAAACTCACGCTGCAAACGCAGCGCTCCCATTATTTCGGTTACCGTCTGGGCTGTGATCAGCGCCTTCACCTCACGGTTCAGCACCCTGGCCATGATCTCCATTTTCAGGTCACGGGATGGACGTTTGTCTTCATCAGCACCGGCCATACGAGCGGCATAGGCCTTTGCCTTTATAAATTCGCTGCGCAGCATGGCAACCGCCCTGGACCGGGATCCCACCTGGTCGTAAAACCTGCCGACCGATGGTCCGAGTGTCATGGCCACCATTGTAACAGAATCGATCAGGGCCCCCTCTACGGTATCGCCTACTGTTTTCACGATCATGGTCTGGCCGCTTGCAAGCGCTCCCGGTCCGTGACCGGTGTGCATGGTTGTAATGCCGTGCTCACGCTGCCATTTTACGAGAGCTTCCCTTGCATTATAGGCATCGAATGCTCTCAGTTCAGGCTGAAATGGATTTGAACGCTCCAGCTGATCCTGATCGTGGTCGTAATTGTAGTAACCCGCCAGGCCCACAACGGTACGTGCATCGATCAGGCCGGGAGTAACCACTGTGGCTTCGTAGACGGTATAATCATCGGGTACACGTATGCTGCTGGTTGGTCCGACACGCTCAATTTTTCCATCCCTTATCAGCACCACACCGTATTCAACGGGATCGCCCGCCATAGTGTAAATGAGGTCTGCCTTTACCGCTATCTGGGCTGAAAGCAAATTACTGGTCATAAGTGTAATAACACAGGCCAGCAGAAGTGTTAACGTTGTTCTAATCATGATTTGGTTTACTCCGGTTGATACGGTAAAGAAAAAGCTGTTTGAAAAAGCTGACATGGTACCATTATTTACATCCGGACAAAAAGCCGGGCAGCAGCAGGTAAAAACGCCAGGCAATTCATGGAATACATCAATGATCGGTATGGAGGTAGTGCTCACCACGAAAAACCTCATATCCGCCCACAGAAAATTTCCTGTGTTCCGGATTATTGCGGTCATACACGAGCTTACCTTCTATCCAGGTCTCCTGTACATGGGTATACACACTAAAGGGATCGCCATCCAGTATCAGGAAATCGGCATCCTTGCCGGGATCAAGCGATCCGATGCGGTGGTCGAGATCGAGCATGCGGGCACCGGCCAGCGTGAGGGCTTCAAGGGCCTTTGTTCGTGACATTCCTTCACGAACACCAAAGGAGGCCATACGCAGGAAAAGTCTTGAATCCACGATCCCGTCATCAGTATGGAAAGCTACATCAACGCCTGCCTCTTCGAGTACACGGCCGTTCTCGTTGCGCACATCGATGGCTTCCAGTTTTCCTCCCGGTGAATCGAGCGCGATAATGGATGCTCCCACACCGGCGGCAGCTATCTCATCGGCCACCTTCCAGGCCTCACTCACGTGCTGCAACACCACACGGAAACCGAATTCCCGCTGAAGGCGCAGAACGGTGAGTACGTCGTCGTGACGATGAGTATGAAAATGGACCATTCTTTCCCCGTTCAGCACCTGTACCATGGCTTCCATCTGAAGGTCGCGTGCGGGCATTTTGTCGGGGTCGCCGCCCGCTGCTTCCACTTTGGCCTTGTATTCCTGCGCTTTCACGAACAGGTTGCGCTGCATGGCCGCCGATTTAGCCCGTGTGCCTGGAAACGGGCCGGATGAACGGATGGAATTGGTTCCGTTGGCCATCTTGATGCCCCCCGTGATGCCATTCTCCACATCATCCACAAACAACATGTCGTAAATGGTACGGGCGTCACGCAGTTTCAGGTAGGCAGTCTGACCGCTTAAAAGGTGACCCGAACCCGGCATCACATTCGCCGTTGTTACGCCTCCGGTCCTGGCTTTTTTAAACGTATCGTTGTGCACATCGATGGCATCCAGAATGCGTACATCAGGATGCGTTGCCGCGGAACGGTCGCCGCCATCTCCGCCGCCGATGTGCGAGTGGGTATCAACCAGCCCGGGAATAATCACTTTACCGGTTACATCCACCTGTTCGGCGTTGCGGGGTACGCTTATATCGCCGGCCGCGCCTATTGCCTCGATTTTATCGCCACGGATAACCAGAACCCCGTTTTCGATAGGTTCGCCCGATACGGGATAGATGGTGGCTCCGGTGAACACACGGACCTCCTGTGCCCAAAGTGAGGGTACTGAGCATATTACCAGCAACAGGCTGGCTGCAATCCATTTTCTGAAATACATAATCATTTTCACATTATTTAAAACCCCACCGGCAGTAGTTTACCGGTAAAACGGGTCATGTGTCGCTGAATGTAAACCTATGTTTTGACTATGCCAAATAAAAAATTGTAAAGGTAACCGGTGCCGGCTTATTTGAATAAATAGCATCAGTTAAGCTAATCCATCCTGGTTTCCCATCATGCCATGCATTCCGTATATTTAAGATGATCTTTGTTATTGCCTTCAATTATTTAAGCTATATTAATTTTTATTGTTGTTTTGAAAGATAAAAGTGCTCAGAAACTATACATTCAGCTATTCAGTATTCACGGGTTAATAAGGGGTACAAATCTGGAACTGGGCAGGGATGCCGACACCGGCGGGCAGGTGAAATATGTTGTTGATCTGGCCAAAGCACTTGGTGAACACCCGGAAGTAAAGCAGGTAGATTTGTTTACCAGGCTGATCGACGACAAGCGGGTAAGCCCTGATTACAGGGAACCAATTGAATCCATCGGGGAACGTGTGCGTATAGTTCGTGTTAAGTGCGGTGGAACCCGGTACGTGCGCAAGGAGCTCCTTTGGCCCCATCTGGATGAGTTTGTAGACAACGTTATTCAGTTCTCAAAAAAAGAGGGCCAGCTGCCGGATGTGGTTCACGGGCACTATGCCGACGGCGGATATGCAGCACGGCAGATTTCAGGTATGCTGGGGCTGCCCCTCATATTTACAGGTCACTCGCTTGGCAAAACCAAATCAAGGTCGCTGGCCGGTGAAGGCATGGCCATGGAGGAGATGGATAAAAAATTCAACATCCTCCGGCGGATCAAGGCCGAAGAGAATGTGCTGAAACATGCCCATATGGTCATTACCAGTACAAAAGACGAAATTGAGCGTCAGTACAGCCTCTACAGTAACTCCGATGGGGTCAATTTCAACATCATTCCGCCGGGTATAGACCTGAACGGTTTCTATCCGTTCTATTACGACCAGGATGAAAAATTTACTAAAAGTGAGGAGTTGCTGCAGGCCCGTCACAAGATGACCCACGAGCTGTCCCGGTTCCTGAGCAACCCGGGTAAACCGATGATCCTTGCTATCTGCCGCCCCGACAGTAAAAAAAATATTCAGGGCCTTGTTACGGCATTCGGGCGCCACAAGGAACTGCAGGCACTGGCCAACCTCGCTATATTTGCAGGTATCCGAAAAGATATCGACAACATGGATGATAACGAGAGCAATGTGCTTACAGAGCTGTTGCTGCTTATGGACAAATACGATCTGTACGGAAAGATGGCCATTCCCAAAAAGCACGATCCCAGTTATGAGGTTCCTGAACTCTACCGTATGGCCGCCGGATCTAAAGGGGTATTTGTAAACTCCGCGTTCAATGAACCGTTCGGCCTCACAATGATTGAAGCTGCCGCAAGCGGTGTACCCATCGTCGGGCCGGACGACGGCGGCCCCGTCGAGATTGTGAAGAACTGCCGGAACGGCCTGATAATTGATACCCGCGACCCCGACAATATCGCCAAAGCGATAAGGGAGATCCTCATCGACGAGGAAAAATGGATAAGCTACTCCAACAATGGTATTCAGGGAGTTAGAAAACACTACAGCTGGGAATCACATGCAGAATCGCTGGTATCAGGGTACAAAAAAGTAATTAAATCGATGAGAAAATCGGGTAATGATATTAAAAAATCGCCGGCTTCCCGTTTCGGATCCATCCGCAAGCTGTTCATATCCGATATAGACAACACACTTACCGGCGATGATAAAGCCCTCCGGGAGTTGACCCGAATAGTGAACAACAACCGTGAATCGTTTGGTTTCGGGGTTGCCAGCGGCAGGAGCCTGGAACTGATACGCGAAATCGTGGAGGCAGAAAACCTGCCCCGACCCGACGTGATCATCTCATCGGTTGGAACGGAAATCCACTACGGACAGGATTTTGACAATCTGCAGTTCGATGAGGGGTGGGCAGCACATATATCCTATCAGTGGAAACCGGGAATGATTCGCAATGTGCTCGCTGAACTCGATTTTCTTGAACCCCAGGAGGATGAAGCCCAGAAGGCGTTCAAACTGAGCTATCTGATGGACTACGACCAGGACAATATCGCACTGATTCATCATAAGCTGGCTGAGGCAAAACTACGCTATTCACTGATATATTCACACGGTGCTTTCCTTGATATGATCCCGCAGCGGGCTTCCAAAGGACGGGCGCTCGACTACCTTGGCAAAAAATGGGATATCCCCCAGAACCGCATCCTCGTAGCCGGCGATTCCGGTAATGACGAGGAGATGCTACAGGGAAAACGTCCTGCTATTGTGGTTGGCAATTATAGTGAGGAACTGGCCGGGCTCAGGGGCAACCGTCAGGTCTATTTCGCACAAGCCAACTATGCGGCCGGCGTTATTGAGGGTATGAAGGTGTACGGATTTATCGAATAAAAGCTCTGGGAAGGGCTATATGGCAGCAGTTGGAGGTGGCGACTTAAGAAATGTCACGAAAACTTGATACCTTCAGTACGTGTACGGGTATCAGGAACAAACGGATGCATTGTATTTAACTGAGCGGCTGATTATGACTATTGCTGAATTTTTGCCTGGATTTCTGAGTCCGGGCGCTTTTCGCTACACCCGGCCGCTTATACTGGTTTTCATCTTCAGCCTTGTATTCCAGGCTGAGGATGCACGGACACAGGGGTTCAGTACAGTCAACGACCGGAACCACCCGGAACTCAGATGGATGCAGGCCGAGACCCGGAATTTCCTCATCATGTACCCTGAACACCTTTCAGGGATTGAAGCTGAAGCTGCTGCCATAGCCGAAGAAACGTACCAGGCCCTGTCTGAAAATCTCAATGTGACCTTCCGGCACAAGATACGGATCTACCTGTCGGACGAGGATGAAATCGTAAACGGGTTTGCAGTACCGATCGGCGGCTTTTTCACAAATATATGGGTTAATCAAAACGATGTGGCTGAAATCTGGACCGGTCAGGCCAAATGGCTACGCAAGGTTATAGCCCACGAGCTGGTTCATATTTTCCATTTCCAGGCTGTAAAGGGAACCTTCTGGCCACTCGATTACATCCTTTCAGAATCCATGCCTTCGTTCTGGGCTGAAGGGCTTGCCCAATACCAGACGGAAAAATGGGATGCTTTCCGGGGCGACAGCTGGCTGCGAACCGCAATCTACGATAACGGTCTCGACTACCGGTCAGGCCAGTCGGTATGGGATGGTACCCTGATGTATGCAACGGGCAACTCTCAGCTGCGATTTTTTGCCGAACAATACGGAGACTCCACCCTTGCATCACTACTCGCCCATCGCAAACCGATCCTGTTCGGTCTGGGAAAAATACACAATTTTTATTCAGCCTTCGAAAAAGTAACCGGCGACAGTTATTCTGCATTTGAAGACCGGTGGCGGCGACACATGACCATTTATTACAATACCATTGCCGGGCAGATGGAGCGTCTTGATTCTCTTGCAGCAGATCCGCTAACACTACCTGCCAGTACTGCATCCGGCTTGCAGCACGATCCGAGCGGCAGGTATATTGCCCTCGTTGGGCTCACTTCGGTTGTTCAACCGGTACGCAGGTTGTGGTTGATCGACACGGAAAACGGCTCCGAACGGAAACTTGACGACGGGCTCATAGGATCGCAGGTTAGCTGGCATCCCGATGGGGAGACTATCGCCTATCACCGCATTACCAGGGGACACTACGGCAGCCTGCAGAATGAACTGTACAAGGTCAACATAGTCACCGGTCAACGGGAGCAGCTTACCCGTAACCGTCGGGCATCGTATCCGGAATGGATGTCCGATGGCAGGATTGCATTTATCGGTTCAGAAGCAGGCACAGGAAACATATTTATTCTCGACATTGCCACCGGTGGGGAAGTTCAGCTTACTGCATTTGAAGGTGATGTACAATTAGCCGGACTCAGGAGGCAACCGGGCAGCGACCGTCTGGCATTCAGCCGGTTCGACGAACAGGGTTACCGCGAGATTGTAATCCTTGATCCCACAACAGAAACATGGCAGGCTATCGGTGATCCGGACAGCGACAACCGCATGCCGGTCTGGAGTCCGGACGGGGCATTGCTGGCCTATACCAGCCTCAGAGATCATGTGCCGAATATCTTTGTTTCCGATCCTTCCGGCTACTACCCTGATGAGCGGGTTACCCGGCAATTTACCGGGGCATCGGCCAACGGCTGGCTGCCACCCGACACACTGTACCCCGGCGGGAAGCTGGTCATTGCAACAACCGACACCAAAACCAGAAACTATATCTATGAAATAGATGCCGATTCCCGTGCTGTTGAACCTGAAATTGTGATCAACCCTTCCTATACCAGCTGGACACAACACCGTCCTCCGGTGGATATCCCAAAACATATAAGCCTGGACCGGAGCCTAATCACTTCGAACAGACCTTATTGTTCGTTGTGTTCCATCAACCACGCGGTAACAATCCCCTTTCCATTCTATACAAGCGGGAATGACTGGGGGCCGGCCGTAATCAGTGTATTTACCGAACCTCTTGGCAAACATACTTTTATTGGGGGGGTAGGTGTATCGGTTAACGATCCGCTGACCGGTGGTTTTGCTCTATTCAGCTATTTCAACCGTCAACTCGCACCAACACTTACTCTGAATATCTATCATCGCAGCTACAATGCCCGGTTCTATGGAGATGATCTGCTTTTCAACCGCTATTCAGGCGGCGATGCCGGCTTTCGGCTTCCGCTCGACCTGTTCAATTTAAGCTATACACAAACGGCGATTGGTGGAAATATGGCCTATACAACTACTGAACCAACACGGGAACTCGCTACAATACCTGACGGCCTGAGCCCTGCCGAAAAAGCCCGTGAAGCCGGAATGACGCTCTGGTTCAGTATCACACGGAAGAGACCCTACCGTTTTCTGGCCCTGCACCCGCTCGACGGGTTCGGTATCCGTTTCCAGGTTAGAGGTGCCGGCAGGATTTTTGGAGGGAAGACCCGTTTTGTCCGGCCTGACCTCAGGGCCTACCGTATTTTTTCGGGTCCGGCTAATCACCGAATATATTTATACGGACGTGCGGTTGCTCAGAATGGGCGAAGTCTGAACCAGGATTTTTTCGGACTCACACGGTATGGAGATCTCTCCCTGCTGGTGCCGGTTCTGAATCAGGATATCCTTTATGGTGACGGTGAGCGGGTAAGAGGTTACAGTGATTATGTGACTGGCAACCGGCTCCTGTTTACAAGTTTGGAGTACAGGATGCCGTTGGTTTCCAATCTGCAGACCCAAATACTGGGATTTGCCGCGTTTGGCGGTGTGATACTGGCACCATTTCTTGATGCGGGCATGGTCTGGGCCGGTGCACTTGATTACGGCAAAGCTGTTAAAAGAGCGGGTGCGGGTGTTGAACTCAAAAATCTGATGTCGGTAGGAGAATTGCAGTTCAAGCATGCTGTCGGATTAGCCCAGCCGATAAAAAAATTGACGGGCAGTGACTATGAATTATACTACAGGATAAAAGTAGCAGTTCCATTTTAGTGGCTGGCCCACATTAACATTTGCACCCTAACCACCCTCTCAATATTATGGCCATCATATAATCTACACAGAGAGCAATTCATGAAAATACTATTTTTGATTGTCGTTACACTGTTACTTGTTTCCGTCCCCTATACCACAACTGCAGGCAGTACTGATGATGAACCCCGATTCAGCCTCGGTTTTTACACCGGCCCCGTACTACCAACCGGCGAAGAACGGCTTACCGACTACTGGGGTATCGGATTCATCACCGGATTCCAGTCCGGTTATTTTATTACTGAAAATATTCAGCTCAGGGCTGAAATTGACTACAGCATGTTTTCGTTCCGCAGAGCCCGCTTCCGTGAAGAGAACAACTACCCGGAAAGTCAGTACAAAATTACCAACAACACGTCAAGCACCATGGTTCTGTCTGGAGCGGCCCTCTACTATCTGCCCCTGAACCGTGAGATTCTTCTGTATGCCGGAATTAGTGGCGGCATGATGTACGTTGAGATCGGCGATATAAATGTGGGTGACGGCGATGAGCAACTGACGGCATCCGGCAGCTCAAAATCCGGCTTTTCGGCGGGATTTTCCGGAGGAGTGGAGATGTGCTTCTGGCCCTCTACCAGCCTTTTTTCCGAACTCGGTTACCGTTATGGTTACACTCCGAGATCGCGTACGCACTATGTGCCCCTCAAGTTGGGTATTAATGTATACCTGTAACTACAACCGGATATTTTTAATACCTGACGTTGAAATAATCCCGGAAAACCGGTCCATTTACAGTATTGACTCAGATTGCAGCAGCCAAAAAATGCCCGGCACAGGATACGGTTATTTCAACAGCGTAGACCTCATGGTCTGTGTAATACCGGCAGCTTCAAGTCTTACAAGGTATATACCCGAACCAATACCCGAGGCATCCCATTGAACACGGTGCTCACCCGCCGGGAAAACACCGTTTTCAAGCTCCCTGATCAGGCGCCCCGCAATATCGTAGACGCTGAGCCGAACATGACCGCTCTCAGCCAGTTCAAAGGCTATCACGGTACCCGGGTTAAACGGATTGGGATAGTTCTGACGCAGCAGAGCCCCCTGCGGTAAATGTACTTCCTCATCTATGGAAACGGCCAACGACGAATCTTCAATCTCTATGTAGCCGATAAGGTTGCGCCCCGTTTCAGATTCCCAGACATCTTCATTGGCCAACCGGATGGCATATTCGGGACGATCGGTAAGATTAATATCAGGCATGCTCAGATATACCTCATAGATTCCGTCTTCAAAAAGTGAAATGTCTACCGGGGTAACCACCTCGAACTCACCTTCCCAGGTGCGGACATCACCCGGAACCAGAAAAGACTGTTCCTCTTCAGTAATCAGGTTCCGGAAAATAAGCCTGGCTTCACGCATGAGGAAAGGTCTTGCATAGCCTGTGTTTTCCATGGCAAGCGTTACGTCAATATCTGCTCCGTTCTGTTCGAATGTGGCCGTTCTGAGTACAAACCGGTACCCCAGATAAAGCAGCATCACATCCAGGTGGCCTGAGTCAATCCAGCCGTTGAGCACAGAGCTGTGATAATCCCGGTTGATGATCGACCAGTTCGTCAAATCCATTTCCATAACGGAATTGTCTCCGTCGGTTCGGGGTGCATTCAGTCCGTTCGTTTCACCCGACATGGGAAGGTATTGTGTTTCGTTGCTCAGGAACTCATAATCGGGGGTACCAACCGGATTACCGAACTGGCCGGTATTTCTGTACGTACCCATATCACCCCATACGTTCAGGAAAGCATCGTTGTAAAAACCGATCCTTGCCTGAGGGGAATCGCCATAGGCGGTTTCGGCGGTAAGGGGGGTAGATCCGTACATCGTGATTTTAGCCTGCGGGTAACGAACCTGCAAAGGGATTTCAACAGGAGTGGCAGCCAGCATGGCATCGACCACCTCTTTCCTGTTCAGCCATTGAGTAGGAATGATGCTGCCGTGAGAGCCAAACTCAGTAGAGTTTGTGTAGTACCATTCGCCCCATGTGCCGATAAAACCGGCCTGGTGGGCAACAATCACATCCTTGTTGTGCTCGAGTACGGGTGCAAGCTGTTCAATATGTTGAAGTATCAGGGCTTTTACCGGTTGCTGTGGATCGGTTGACTGCCTGTTGGTGTAGGAAAAACGAACCAGCACTTTAAGGCCCGCATTCCGGATCCGGTCAAAATCGATCTGGATATTGTTCAGATACGTTTCCGATATTTCGGTTTCCATAAAATTGCCAAGCAGAAAATACCGGTAGATTACAGTCACCTTTTCCGGCCCGGTTCTCCAGCCACTTATGGTATTTTCACTGATGCTGGAATAGTTAGTCGCGGTGTAATATGTACTGTTGGTGATGGAGTATTTCTGCAGGCCGCGTTCGGGATTTGCAATGATCTCGTCCGATTCGGTGTAGGTAAATACGGTCTGAGCCTGAATACCTGCCTCATTCAAAACAGGCAATGCCAGAGATCCAAAAAGCAGTACAAAAAGAATTTTTCGGGATAAAGAAAGGTTCATGAGTCTACATTTAGGAGTTAAAGCTGCTTTTTCTGTGGTTTTCCATAGAAAACCACAGAACATGAAGCAATATATAACTCTTTTGAAACTTTCATATAGTTTTGTTTGATTTCGTAATCTTATTTTAACCTTTTAACATTCACTGCTGTTACGATTCACATACGCCATCATTTTGTAACTGTGTACCGCCTGGATCATATTTCGCGACTTTTGCCATACTCAACCTCCGGTAGTCACTGCGTTACAATCGAGTAGGAAGATAAAAGTATCCAGGGATACTTTTATCTGTCCTCTCACACCACCGTACGTACGGTTCCGTATA
>JBLRWO010000024.1:0-65633 GCA_047921215.1 Cyclonatronaceae bacterium
AGCAGGTCGCCGTTTACGTAGATGTCAACCGATGCTGCGGCCGGATCGGCGGCGTTGTGGATCACCTGAAGGCGGGCAGTGGCATCCTGGGCCTGCGTCGAAAGTGTAACACTGCCGAGCAGCAGCGTTACCAAAGCCAGGGGCTTCCATATGTTTTGTAATTTAATTTTTAGCATGAACTCAATGTTTGGTGGTTAGGTGGTATGTGGTTCCTGTAACCCAAAAAGGGATAACACTTTTAAATACACCTCATCCTGTGTGGACCCGGTGCTTTATGTGTGGCAAAACTGAATAAAGACTTGCAAGAGTTCCCGCAATGTGAAGTTTTACAGGATGGAAAATTGTAAAGAAAGGCTTCCCGGATTACCTTTTAACCCATTAATAAATTGTGTGGCAAACGTTTAATAAGATGACTTACTGTACAGTAATTTTTTTTTCTGGCAGATATGATTTTTACAAATATTAACTAACAATAACCCACTTCGCCGGAAATTTTGACGGGTTGTTGACCTCTTGAGTATTTAATTTTACATCCTGGTTATGCCGCTCTCTCACAAAAAACTACCGCGGTCAACTAACACCGTTCAGGGTATTATTCATTTGATCAGGTCTCATAACTACACTTCAAAAATAACAGTCAGCGTTTATTTTACAGACCGTATACCCCTATTTGATCATTGTCATTTTTTGTGTCAGCACCAGATCTTCTGCTTCCAGTCTGTACACGTACACACCACTGGCCAGGCCCGAACCGTTAAATGAAACTGAATGATAACCCTGCGAGAACCGGCCTGAAGCAAGTTCCGCAACCATCCTGCCGGACAGGTCAAACACGCTCAGTTCAACGTCACGTGGTTCGTCCAGATAAAAACGGATGGCGGTTTCCGGGTTGAACGGATTGGGATAATTCTGATACAGAACCATACCGGAAGGACGTTCATTTTGGGTTTCAACCGATACCGGCGGGCCCTTGATGCCGGTAACCTGAAAATCATCGACCATAAAAACGAATCTGTCATCAGAGATGCACTGAATTGCCACATAGACGCTGTCAGAATCAAATTCGGATATATCAAAACGGAAAACAGTCCACTCGGCCGGGGCAAGCAGAGGCTCAAAACCGGTGATCATCTCAAAATTGACGGGTTGCGGAGTAGTATTGGATACCCAAACCCTGAACTGTTCAAGTCCGTACTCATCGGTAACCGATTTAGCCATAAACCTGACTTCCGATTCCGTTTCGAGGCCAATCCGCGGGGAGATCAGCCAGTCGTCATTCGGGCCCCCTTCTCCCGGAAGGGCCGAAAAAGAGGCTGCATACTTGTCGCCATCAGCTGCCAGCCAGGGTCCGTTTAGCGGCGGATTTGTTACAAGCGGATTAAAGACGATAAACGCCATCGGCTGCCCTTCACCCGGATATTCCGCCTCCTGAATCCGGTAGGTGGAGGTCATATCGAGATCGATCAGTGTCCAGTTGCCGAGTGAATCACTGAAATCGTCATAGGTTTCAAATGAATCCTCAAACAGGATTACCCTTTCTGATGCAAGCTCATGTAACGGCAGGGTCTTTTTACCGGAGGTACCTTCTGCTGTTCTGGCCGGGTGCTGTGCCTGCGCAGAAACAGACAGAACACACAGCACGATAAACGTCAGGAATATTGGCTTAATCCTCTTTGAAGAGCCTCTTTTTCTGCTGAATAATGCGCGTGTATTCTTCATGGATCAATTGGGATGATATGAGAAAATCGGCAGTTGACCTGTTACAGGCTACCGGGATATTGTACAGAACGGACAACCTGAGCAGTGCTTTAACATCCACATCATGGGGCTGCGCCTCAAGCGGATCCCAGAAAAAGATGAGAAAATCGATCTCTCCCTCCGAGATTTTTGCACCTACCTGCTGGTCGCCGCCCAATGGTCCGCTTTTAAAGCAATGGACATCCAGACCAACCCGTTCCTTCAGAAGTGAGCCCGTAGTGCCGGTGCCGTACAGTCTGTGCAATGACAGTGTTCCTTTGTTGAAATCGACCCATTCTGTGAGTTCTTCCTTCCGGTTATCGTGGGCAATCAGAGCGATGCTTTTCTGCTTCGTCATCTTCAGCAGTTTGGTATCTGCTGTGGTGTAGGGTGGTATCATATTTTTACATTATAGATTGCTTTTTCAGAACGGGAGTGCAAAGCGTCAAATTACAAAACTGATGCACCTATCGGAAATTATCATTTCTTCATGCATTTTAATGCGGCCTCTTTGTTCATTTACTTAGAGTTCAATACGGTAAGTTTTTATATTCAGATGAGCATTCTTATTCCGGCACAGCCATGTCTGGCACTACAGTGCCGGTACACCAATTCATCGTATGCAACAGGAACACTGTGAACCCTGCTTGTGATGCTTCACAACTGAGATATACCTTATTCTTGATGTGCAGAAAAGCAGATATGCAAATAGTACCTGATACCATTTTACCATCTGAAACAGGTATCTGTGAATAACCGGTCACCATTACAATAATCTGACACAGTTAGGGCAATATGAAAACACAACTTATAAAACCAGTCCTGATAATTGCTTTAGCCATACTTTTTTCTGCCGCATGCACAGGGCAGCAGGGTGAGATGAATCAGGATAGCCCCGACGAAGCAGCACCGGTTTACACCGTAAAAGGACGATTTATCCAGTTCAATGATGAAAACATGACCTTATCGGTGGTACATGAAGAAATTCCCGGTGTTATGAGGTCAATGCGGATGAATCTGAGGCCCGATAATCCGGATGAGGCCACCGGTCTCGAACCGGGAGATATCATTTCTTTTCAGCTCACCAGAAGAGGGGCGTCCTGGTTTGTGTACGATATCAGGGTATTGCCTGACGACACCGAACTCGAACTGCCTGAGAATATTCGCAATCTGGGTAAAAAATAGGACCTTTACAGGGTAAAGCACATGTGCAGGCAAAACATTATTCGAACTTAAATTGCCGGGCTGTTAGTCCCCTCCACGTTCAGACTTTGAACGATAAATGATAGCCTGGTGCAGGCATCATCCCAGTTTTTTGTAACCAAACCGTTCGAAATAAAAAAGCCTGCACCAGGCAGGATGCCTGGTGCAGGCTTTCAGTGCGGAGAGAGTGGGATTCGAACCCACGGTACCGCGTAAACGGTACAACACCTTAGCAGGGTGCCGCTTTCGACCACTCAGCCATCTCTCCGGCAGACATCAAATATACAGGTGTTCAGGTTTGAAATCAATTTTCGTCGATCACATAAATGTGTGGTAAATTTCTGCCCTCCTGGGCATAATCAAGACCATATCCCAGCACAAACAGTGTTTTGATGTTGAAACCAACATAGTCAACATCCACATGGTAGCGGATTGCTTCCGGCTTGTGCAACAGGGATACCAGGGCAACCGAAGCCGGCTTTTTCTGTTCCACAATGTTGATGATGTAGTTGGCAGATAGTCCTGTATCCACAATATCCTCAACCAGGATGATGTGGCGTCCTTCCACATCGGCATCAATATCCTTTCGTTCAGTAACTTTTCCCGACGATACTTTTTCGTCACCATAACTGCTGAGTTTGTAAAAATCGACTTCACAGGGAATATCAACGTACCTCAGAAGATCGGCCATAAAGATAAATGCACCATTCAGGATGCCAATGAATATGGGTTTTTTATCCTTGTAATCGGAACTGATTTCTTTTCCCAGTTCTGCGATTCTTCGGTGAAGCTCTTCCTGATGAATCAGTATTTTGAATTGCTTGCCATTGCAGACAACCGTTTCAGGTGCATCGGTATGTGAGTTCATTGATTATAAATTCTGAGTATTCGTTTGCTGCGGCCATCGAGCGCGAAACGGTTATCGATTGTTCCGGTCTCAGTACCTGTTGTCGGGACGGGAAAGATAACGGCACAAACTGTTCCGTCAAAAGCCGACAGAACCCTTGCTTCCTTTTTTTTCGATCCGGTTATTTTACGGCCGGTGAGGTGATCTGATACCAGTTGTGTACCATTCATCCCCAAAGGTGTAAAACGGTCACCGGCCTTCCAATATCGGATCGTCAATTCAGCAGGAAGCTTGTCTGCATCCAGTTGAATAACATCACCGGTAAACGGCAGTCTCTGTGTGTCCAGTTCAAAAACCAGCTCAGCTATGTTCAACGCATCTTTCTCAAGATCATTAATCCGGATGTTAATTTTGTCATCCGGAGCCTTATCTAAATGGATATTTTCTGTATCGGCCTTTTTTTCGAGTATGAAATGATCCTTATCACGATACAGAACTATTCCGCCAGCGAGATCCAGAAATTTTCCGGTTTGCAGATTTTCGCATTCAGACAGTCGTTCCAGGCTTCCCGTTGAAAGCGATATATCATAAAACCGGTGCCTTACAAGATGATGAATCAACGCTTTGCGAAGCGGCATGTCCATTTCCAGAAATTCTTCTGCCGGGATACGGCCCTTCTCATCTGCTATTCTTCGGGCAATCCACTTAAGAGACTCATCAATAGATGATACAATTTTCGGCAACTTTAATATATTTTGACGGAATCCCGGTATTTTTTCACTCAATTCCGGAAAAACAGACAACCTCAAAAAATTTCTTGCATAATTCGCAGACAGATTTGAGCTGTCGATTCTGTACCTGATTTTTTTGTCAGCAGCATAGGTTTCAATCAGATTCCGGCTACAGTATAAAAGCGGACGTAACAGCTCTTCTTCCCAAACTTTCATGCCTTTCCAGCTCACAGGTCCGGCACCCCGCAGTATTTTAAAAAGGATCGTCTCAATCTGGTCATCTTCGTGGTGGGCCAGTGCTATCGCGCCACGGGCATGTTCCTGCATAACCTCAACCAGAAAACGGTAACGCATTTTCCTTGCATTATCCTGGAAATTTCCTTCCATGAGTGCATTGGGATCGGCCTTCAGAACCCTTATATCGTATCCATACCCCCCGGCGGTTTTTTTTACCAGTTCCTCATCCTGATCGGAATCGCTGCCACGCCGGGCGTAGTTAATATGAGCTACAGTAACCCGAATGTTTAGCAGATGAAACAGATGAAGCATTACCATGGAATCGCATCCACCGCTTACCGCAGCCACAATTCCCTCATCCAGCACCCCGGCAGGCAGTTCCGCCAGAGATGCCGTGAATGCTTTTTCAATCGCAGAAAATCCTGACCTGTTCATGGGTGAACGTTTTAACCGTATCGTCGGCATCAAGAGTCAATAAAAAACCCCGGGGGTCAATTCCCAGAATTTTATGAAGATCCGACATTCTTTCGCCGTTTATCTCAATATAGCACCATTGCCCGTAGCCGATAATTTTTCTGTTTATGGAACGGATTATCTGAATATCACGCTTCTCCCACAATCCGTAATTCGTTTCCAGCTCCGACAGAATAAGTGACAACAACTCCTCCCTGTCGAACGGTCCCCCTGCAAGACCACTTATAGAGGCTGCATGTTCAAGATCAGCCCCATCAAATTGCATTTGATTCACATTCAGGCCTATACCTATCAGTAACCGGTCGAGCCGTGAGCCTGTAAAAACCGATTCGGCCAGAATTCCGCCAATCTTGTGCGGTGCACGTACAATATCATTGGGCCATTTCATCATCAGCGATAACCCGGTCATCTCTTCCACTGCTCTGAGAACAGAATAACCGGCCAGCAATGGCAAAATCTGCAGCCGTCCCGTGTCAGACGGTTTCAATACTACAGTGAACATCAGGTTGGTGCACGGTTCTGAAATCCATGTGCGGTTGTGCTGGCCCCTGCCCTCATCCTGCTGATCGGCAATACATATAAGACCCTCAGGCAGATGTTGCGAATCTTTATTCTTCAGATGAGTACTAGTCGAACCGATCGACCGGAAATACCACAAGGCCTGCCCGATCTGGCTGGTTTTGAGGTTTTTCTGAAATTTCCGGATTTGAAACGGCTGGATGCACATCGTTTCGAACGTTATAAAAAAAAAAGGCCTCATACAATGAGGCCTTTAAGGAAACACTTCTTATTTCAGAAGTAATGCTAACGGGTTATTTGCCGACTTTCAGTACCGAATCCTCGGTTCCGTATGCATTCGGCAGATATCCGTCGGCATTGTCATCATTTGCCCAACGTTTGCCATCGATATAGTAGCGGAATTTGGTCTCGGTTTCCGGTGTAAACCGGATTTCGGTTTCCCAACCACCGTTTTGGCGTGCCATTTTATTGGCCTTTGCATCCCACTCATTGAAATCACCTACTACAGCGATCTCTTTTTCGGCCCAGTCGGCCGGAACAGCAAACTTAACTTTACAAATGGTGCGTTTTGGTGTGAATTTTTTCTCAATCATGTTCTTATGTTTTAGGTGTGATGTAACGAACCAAATATAAAGCTTAATTTTATTAAGATAAAAAGAAATTACGCCGGCTTAAATTATTTAATACAATGATAATATATTAATTTATAAGGCTTATAGTGATTTACGTATTACTTATATTTAGTATGAAACCGTTTTCATATTTCCGGAATTAAACAACCGGGCCGTTATACCTTAATGATAAAGGCGACAATAACTTTATAATTTAAAGTTATTGTCGCGAACATCGCCACGCCTGCTTGCGATCAGACACTTCAGATGGTACCTGACTCACGGCAAAACACCAGGTACCGGAAGCCATGTTTATGCAACCGTGGGCATGTCTCATTACCCGCTGAGCCTGCTTTTGAGCATATCGATCTTCGTAACCGGAGTCGGGTCCGTCTCATTCAAATAGGCGTAGTACAGACTCAGAAAATCACCAAACTGCACCAGGTAGAACATTTTTGCCAACCGGTTCGGCCCCCTTGCAGCAATTGTATTGAGGCTTACCACATGATCCTGTATGAGGCTTCTGGTCACCCGCATCCTCGACTGTATCCCTTCGTGGTCGTCGGCATCATACAACATGAATACCGACAGACGGCCAGTCAGGTGGGCCATTTGCTCCCAACCTACTATTTCGCTGTGGTTCATCTCAGGCAACACATTACCAAACGACAGTACTTTTGCATTTTCAGCCAGCTGGCTCCGCCACCGCACATTCACAGCCTCCAGATAACCACTGTTCGAGTAAATCACAGGCAGTGTGTCGAGAATGGTTTCGGCAAGATAGAGAGGTTCGTTTTCATCGGTATCGCTGAACGATTCAACCTGCTCCCGAAGAAAATCAGGCATGGATGTGCAAACCGAAGGGGCATCCGTGATGAGTCCCATCTCCCTGAACATATTATAGAGCGGTACAAAGAAATAGGCAAGGGCAGCGCGTGGTGAATAACCCGCCGGTATTAGAATATAATCGCAGTTGCACTCTATCGCTTTTTCGAGCAGCTTCCCTCCCGATGTCATGCACACAATCTGTGCTCCCGAATTTTTGGCTTTATCAAATGCATCAAGGGTTTCTTCGGTACTGCCTGAATAACTGCTGGCAACAAACAGGGTATTCTCACCAACCCAGGCCGGCAGCTCGTACTGCCGGTTCACCATCACCGGAATCGGGCAAACGGGTGCGGCATACCCTCTCAGCAGATCACCTGCTATGGCCGAGCCGCCCATTCCCATGATGCACACGTTCCTGATCCTGCCGCGATCGAATGTAAATTCGGGCTCTGAACTCAGTTCCACTGCGTGCGCCCACTGATCCGGGAAGGAGCAAACTCTGCCCCACATATCCATCGAATCTACAGCCTGAATAATTGATTTTTCCATCCTGAACCTATAGGGACACTTCCCTTTCCTTTTTCCAGTTTTCCATTATCCCGCAGACCTCATCCTGAGTCGATGCATTCAGGACACGTTCCGACAGTTCCGTCATCTCGTTCATTGAATAGTTCCGTATCGCCTTCTTTACCCTGGGCAGGGAAGCGGCCGACATGCTAAGGTCGGTAATACCCATCCCTACCAGGCACAGGGCAGCATCGGCGTTCGATGCAAGTTCTCCACAGACTGCGATATTTATCCCTTTTTCATGGGCTGCATCAGCCGATTTTTTTATCAGCTGAAACACCGCAGGATGCATCTGCTGGAACAATTTCGATATGAGCCGGTTACCCCGGTCAACCGCCAGGGTGTACTGGGTAAGATCATTGGTACCAATACTGAAAAAGTCGGCTTCTTCAGCAAGTTTACCGGCAATAAGTGCCGCCGAGGGAATCTCGATCATGGTCCCCACCTTGATGTCGCTGTCGAACGGTTTTCCGTTACTCCGGATCTTTTCTGTTAAAGCGGTCACTTCACTGCGTATCTCACGTATTTCCTCGACCATCGATACCATCGGTACCAGGATCCTGATTTTCCCCGGATGCCGTCCGGCCACGTTCAAAATGGCTGTAAGCTGGCTGCGCAACAATTGCCGCCTGTCGAGCAGTACCCTCACTCCTCTCCAGCCGAGAAAAGGATTTGGCTCTTTGGTGGTCGTATCGCTGAATTTATCGCCACCTACATCAAACAGACGGATGGTCACACCATCTGACCCTGATGCCTTAACCGCTTTTTCAAAAAACTCCTCTTTGCTTTTGTACTCCTCGAGGCCTTCATCCTCAATAAAAAACGATTCGGTCCGAAGCAGGCCGATTCCCCGGGCACGGTATTTTTTGATATTGTCAAGCTCTTCCTCAAATTCGATGTTGGCCCTCAGTATCACTTCACGGCCACATTTTGTTACTGACGGCAGTTCAACAATGCGTGCACTTTCGGCCAGCTCAAGGATGTACCGGTCTTTTATGTCGCTGTATGTGCCGAGTGTGGATGCATCCGGACGGACGATAAGCTTACCGTTAACGCCGTCCACAATCACAGTATCGCCCTGGGACGTAATTCTCGTAGCCCCAACAGCGTTTATGACCAGCGGAATACCCATTGAATTGGCTATGATGGTGGCATGGGCCGTGAGCCCACCCTCGTTAGCGGCTATTCCTATCACCTTGTGCCGGCTGAACAGCAGAATATCGGAAGGCATCAGTTCATCACAGATTACAACCGACCCCTCGGCAACACCACTCACCAGTTCACCATGCTGAATCTGGCGTATGAGCCGGTCACGGATGTCCCTGATATCAACAATACGGTCAATCATCAGGGTGTTTCCTGTATTCTTGATAAGCTGTATATAGTACAGGAAAGATTCGTTAACGGCCCGGTCGGCCCCGAAATGCCGTTCCATTATGAGCCTTCGTATACTTTTATCCAACTCGGGATCTTCAGCAATCTGAATCTGGGCCTGTATGATCCCGTGTGCCTCTTCGTCGGTGGCCGAAGCGATCTCCGCTATTTTGCGCAGTTCAAACACAACGATCCGGCGCGCCTTCACAAACTGCGCATATTCTGACTCCACTTCATCGCCATCAACCGGCTCGGTCGAGATCACCACTTCGCTTGTATTAAACAGTGAGGCCTTACCGATTGCATATCCGGGAGAAGCCGCCTGGCCATTTATGTGCTGCTCACCTGCCTTGAATACGGGTTCATGAGTCTCCTGGATCATTTGGTATGCATCCTTTCCATTTCGCTGAAACCACTTTCAAAAAGCTCAACAACTGCCTTCATAGCCTTTTTTTCATCGGGCCCGTCCATCTCCAGCTCCAGTTCGGCCCCGCATTCCGCAGCCAGAGTCATAACGCCCAGTATGCTTTTTGCATTGATGCGGTAGCCGTACATATGAATGTGGAATTCCGACTCAAACTTCGACGCAAGCTGAACAAGCATCGATGAAGGCCTCGCATGAAGCCCCGCAGCATTTTTAACAACAACCTTTTTCATCAACATGAAGTATCGATGTCCTCTGTATTTCCGGATATATCTTGAAAAACGTTATGGGTTTACCGGCAGATATACCTTCTTACTCATCCAGAAATGCTGCCGGCCACAGTCTGAATATGCAATATTTTCCGCAATTTCGCATTTTTCCTTATAAAGGAAATGGTGTTTCGAACCTCCACGAATTCGCGATTACTGTTTCCTGAGTTTATTCACTAAATTTACGCTCCAACCAGGCAACCGGATTAATAAATAAGTTATGTCAGTTACCCGAGAAGATGTCCTCTACATGGCCAATCTGGCCCGGCTCAATCTTGAAGGCGAAGAAATTGAATTACTCGCCAGAGATATGAACAAAATCCTGCAGTACATGGAGTTGCTCAATAACATAGATACAACAGACGTCCCCCCGCTCGAGCATGTTATTGAACCTGACGGGCATTTCCGAAAGGATGTAGCCCTGGAGCCGCTTGATCATGAGTTAGCTCTGAAAAATGCCCCCGATGCAGATGCCGACTATTTTCGCGTACCCCGAGTGATAGAATAACTATATGTCAAAGAAATTGAAAAAGAGGGCCTCTGCAACTTCTGCTGCTCTCTCCGCCAGAAATGACTTCTGGAACTCCCTCAGGCCCGCCTACCGTCATCTGATTTGTATAGCCATTTTGTTGCTATTGCCGGTTTTTTTATCGCCCGATACCATCATCGGCGACGAGCGTTTTATGGCCCACGACATTATACAATGGCGGGCCGGGGCTGAAGCCGACATACAGTACCGTGAAGAGACTGGCATTGAACCACTCTGGTCGCCCAGTATGTTTTCCGGCATGCCAGCTTATTTTGTGAATTATGTTAAAGCCGTTCCGCATCTGGATACATTCCTCGTCTCTTCCCTGTCGGTCATTTATCCGGCCTATCCCTACTGGGTGATCCTGCTGGGCTCCTACCTGATGTTCACCCTGATGGGCTTCAGATCGCTTGCAGCACTGCTTGGGGCCGTTTTCATCGGATTCACCACCTATATACCCATCATTATCGGGGCCGGGCATAACGCCAAATTCTATGCCTTCAGCTACATCCCGTGGCTGCTGAGCGGCTATCTGTTGCTTTCCAGGTACCGGAAGCCCCTGCTTGGATTTTTTGTGTTCGCCCTGGTGATGAACCTTGAATTGCGTGCCGGGCATCCCCAGGTCACCTATTACTTTATGTATGTTCTGGCAATCTGGTGGGGATTCGATACCTGGAGATCCTGGCAGAGGAACGAAATACCCTCCTGGCTGAAGAAAACCGGTCTTATTGCCGCTGCCGGATTGTTCGCCTTTATCTGCAACGTGCAACCCTATCTGAGCATTTACGAGTATACCCCCTACAGCATCAGGGGTGGGTCTCAGCTGGAAGATACCAGCGGGCTCGACATCGACTACGCCATGGCCTGGTCGCAGGGTTGGTTTGAGCTTTCCACTCTGATAGTTCCTGAAATTATCGGCGGATCTTCCAACGAGGGCACCTACTGGGGTGATAAAGCTTTCACCAGCGGTCCGCACTATCTCGGGGCCATCGCTTTCCTGCTGGCATTGATCGGTATTTTCAGATCGAAAGACCCGACCAAATGGGTATTTCTGACCGCCGGACTGCTCACGATGCTGTTTTCACTGGGCAGTAATTTCAGCATATTCAACGATCTTTTTTTCCACTATATGCCCTTCTTCAACAAATTCAGGGCACCCGAAATGTGGCTGATGGTTACCACGTTCAGTTTTTCGGTACTGGCAGTGTATGGCGCCGGCTGGCTGTACGACAGCTTCAAAGAAAACCGTGAGGCAATAACACCACTGTTCACTCCCGTTTTAATTGCTGCCGGTGTGGTTATCATCTATCTTTTTGCCAGCCTGTCCATTTTGAGCTATGAAAAACCCGGTGAGCGCAGCACTTTAGCCGAACAGGTGGCCCGGCAGAACAACGTATCGCCCGACAACCCGCAGGTAAGACAGGTGGTTTCCAATTACCTGAATGAACAAGTTTTCCCCGAGCGTGAAAAAAAGGCCAGAAACGACAGTTTCAGAACCCTCATTTTTGTAGTAATCGGATCTGGTGCAGTATTTGCTGTCGCACTGGCAAAAATCCCCTTCAGCGCCGGAATGTTCGCACTGATCATCCTCGCAGCGGTTGACCTGATCGGGGTCGGTCACAGGTATATTCAGTACGGCACCAAAATACCCAACAGCCAGACACAGACAATGGCCCTTGAAGCCATGGAACGGCCGGTCGACCGTTACGTAGCCGACCGGATATACTCCGACCAGGGGTATCCCTACCGGGTGTTCCCGCTCACCGATAATCCGTTCAACAATGCTATCCCGTCTTTCTTCTATCCCACCATTGGCGGGTATTCCGGGGCAAAGCTGAGTGTATACCAGGATCTGATTGAAAATGCCATTTACGCCGATCAGGGCCTCAACCTGCCGGTGCTGAACATGCTGAACACGAAATACATCGTAAGCCGGCAGCCGTTTAATATCCCCGGATTTGAAATCGTTTTTGAGGATGACAGCGGTGTTGTAATGGAGAACCGGAATGTTCTGCCCAAGGCTTTCTTCGCTGACTCGCTGGTGGTAGTTTCTGGTGCTTCAGATGCACTCAAAGGCATTTCCCGGAATTTTGATCCGGCATCCATTGCAGTTCTGGAAAGCGACCCTGACATTACCGTTAGCAGGGATACGGCCGCATCGGCAACAGTTGCCGTTTACGACCGTCGGGAAATTGTGGTGGAAACCCAACGATCGGAACCGGGCTTCCTGGTGCTGAGCGAAATCTATTATCCGGCCGGATGGAAAGCATTTGTGAACGACCGGGAGGTTGAAATCCATAAAACCAACTATGTTTTGCGGGGCGTAGCGGTTCCTGAGGGTACTGCAACTATACGTTTTGAATTCAATCCCCGGACCCATGAAATCAGTTCAACCGTCTCGTGGATCTTTAATATTCTTCTTGCGCTAACCGGTATACTTGCCATAGCCACGGAGGTAAGGCGGCGTGGCATACGCGGTGATCACGACAAATCCGATCAGGCGTGACGTATCTCAGCGCCAACTAATCAAATATCTGCCCCCGGGCTGCAATAACCGCATGGTATGGCGAATAAACGGGTCCTCATCATCACTTACTACTGGCCGCCGACCGGGGCTTCGGGGGTGCAGCGATGGCTTAAATTCTCCAGGTACCTGCCAGAAAACGGCTGGAAACCTGTCGTCTACACCCCTGAGAATCCCGAGCGTCCTGCTGTTGACCATTCCCTTGAGGCCGACATCCCCGCTGAAGCTGAGATCATCAAACACCCCATATTCGAACCCTACGGTCTCTATAAAAAACTGACCGGCCGCAAACAGGATGAGGCCATACAGGTGGGATTCGCCAGTGAATCCAAAAAACCGGGGCTGGCTGAGACAGTTTCCAGATGGCTCAGGGGTAACTGCCTCATACCCGATGCACGCAGATTCTGGATCGGGCCCTCTGTGAGAAAACTCAACCGCTATCTCTCAGATTACCCCGTTGATGTTATTGTCAGCACCGGACCGCCTCACTCCCTGCATCTGATCGCCCTTCATTTAAAAAAATCAACGAAAACCCCCTGGCTGGCCGACTTCCGTGACCCGTGGACCGGCATCTATTACCATGAAGAACTGCGGCTCACAGAAAGGTCGAAAACAAAACACCTGCGTCTCGAAAAATCCGTTTTGCAGCAGGCCGACAGGGTTATAACCGTCAGCAACTCAATACGCAGTGAACTTGAACAGATCGGTGGGCGGCCAGTGGATGTGATCCATAACGGTTATGATCCGGCCGATTTTGAAGGGCTGAACACGCATCAGTCCAATACGGCAAAATCATTCACCCTGTCTCACATTGGAACCTTCCTTCCGTCATCCAATCCTGAAACACTCTGGCAGACCCTCGGACGGCTTTCAGACTCACGTGGTGATTTTGCGGCTGATCTCAAGATTTCGCTTGTCGGCAAGGTCGATGATACGATACGGGAAAGCATCAGTAAATACGGACTGAATAAGTATGTGCATTACACACCATGGGTACCACATTCAGAGGTTATGCGCTATCAGGTGGCATCCAGCCTGCTGCTGCTCTGCGTACCCGCAACGGAGGGTGCCGGGGGCATCATAACCGGAAAATTTTTCGAGTATCTCGCATCCGGTACGCCGATTCTCAGCATTGGCCCTGCCGGTGGCGATACGGCTGCCATCATCAGGCAGTGCCGGGCCGGAGATACAGCCGGGCCCGATGATGCTGCTGCCATGGAACGCATCGTAATCAACTATTACGAAAAGTGGAAAATGGGTGAACCGAATGTACCCGACCGCGACGCCATATCGAAGTACAGCCGTCGTGAGCAGACCCGTGAACTGGCCGGCATGCTGAATAATCTGACAAGAAACGTCCCGGATATACGATCAGATAAAAAAAACGTATTTTGAACAGGTTGTACTACGATAATAACGAATACCTGACTATACATGGCTGAGAAAAAATACTATATCCACGAAACCGCTATCGTTGAGGAGCCACACCAGATCGGTGAAGGAACCAAAATCTGGCACTGGGTCCATGTTATGCCCGGAGCAAGGATCGGGAGCAAATGCGTATTGGGCCAGAATGTATACGTAGGCGGCAAAGCGGTGCTGGGCAACAATGTGCGGGTGCAGAACAACGTTTCGATCTACGACATGGTGACTCTTGAAGATGATGTGTTCTGCGGTCCCAGTATGGTATTCACGAATGTGATCAATCCAAGAAGCCATGTAGAGCGGAAGGATGAATACATGGTAACACCGGTTGGCCGGGGAGCCAGCATCGGTGCAAATGCCACCATTGTATGCGGCAACCCGATCGGTGAGTATGCGTTCATCGGTGCAGGTACCGTAATCACAAAGCCTGTTCCGGCCTTTGCCCTGGTTGTCGGTGTACCGGGGCGGCAGATAGGATGGGTATCCAGGGCCGGGCAGCGTCTCGACTTTAAGGACGGGAACACGGCAGTTTGCACAGAGACCGGCGAAAAATATGTGCTGAGGGATGGAAAAGTGAGCCTGGCACTGTGAGTACAGCCTTCTTTCCGGTTAAGCAATATGGCCTGATTTCTGATATATTCCTTTTAATCTGAATTTAACACCGCAACAGTTTCATGTCTTCCAATTCTATAACTTCGGTCGAGCTGCTCGACCTTAAAGCACAATACAACACCATACGGGATGAGATCAAAGAGGCGGTTGACCGCGTTCTTGAATCCCAGCACTTCATCATGGGACCCGAAGTAAAGGCACTTGAGCAGGAGATGGCACGCTACATCCGGGCCCGGCACGCACTGGGTTGTGCCTCGGGATCCGATGCGCTGCTGCTTGCACTAATGGCCATCGATATTAAACCGGGCGATCTGGTGATCACATCGCCCTATACTTTTTTTGCAACCGGTGGAGCCATTGCAAGACTGGGTGCCGAACCGGTTTTTATCGACATCAATCCGGTCGATTATAACCTGAGGCCATCACTGGTCCGGAGTTTTCTCGAAGGAGAGCACCCGCTGTGCAGCCGGTTTCCGGATTATGCTGACCGTGTTAAAGCCATCATCCCCGTTCACCTGTATGGCCAGTGTGCCGATATGGATCCGCTGCTGGAACTCGCCGAACAATACGATCTGAAGGTGATTGAGGATGCAGCCCAGGCAGTAGGCGCCAGCTATAAGCATGAACAGGCGGGCACCTTCGGCGATTTCGGCTGTTTCAGCTTTTTCCCCAGTAAAAACCTCGGAGCTTACGGCGACGGGGGGCTGATCACCGTAAAAGACGATGCACTTGCCGAAAAAACGAGCGTGATAAGATTGCACGGGGGCAAACCCAAGTACTATCACAAGATGGTGGGTATTAACAGCCGGCTTGATGCCATACAGGCGGCCATCATCCGTGTTAAGCTGAAATACCTGGAAGACTGGACCTCTGCCAGGCGCGACAGGGCCATGCGCTATAACCGGATGTTTACAGAGGCGGGTGTCGGAACAACTCATGACTACCTGGGATGTGACTCCAGGTGCACGGCCATGGGTGGCAGCGGATGCGGCTTCTCGGGCAATATGGACAAGGTGGTACTGCCTGCAGAAACCACCGGCAACCCGGATGATGGTGGCAGTCATATCTATCATCAGTACGTAATCCGGACCGGACGTCGTGATCACCTGATGGCTGCACTTGACAGGGCCGGGATTGGTTATGCGATCTATTATCCGGTGCCTCTCCACGAGCAGGAGTGTTTTACATACCTGGGCTATAAACCTGAAGACTGCCCCGCTTCACACTGTGCCTCCCGGCAAACTCTTGCCCTGCCAATCTACCCGGAACTGGACAGATCCAGGCAGGAATATGTGGTAAAAACCGTTGTGGATGCGCTTAAATCCTGACCTGTATGGCACTCGTTTTCAGGGAACTGAAAGAGCATGAATTCGCCGGATGGGACCGCTTTTGCGAACAGCAAAAAAGCGGCACGGTCTTTCACACCACTCCCTGGCTTAATCACCGTAAAGAAGGGGAACTACACATCACTGCCTGTTACGACGGAGCACACCTAATTGGTGGTTTTCCCTGGCTGCTCAATCGCCGCTACGGGCTGGAAAGGATCGTAAAGCCCCGGCTCTCGCCCTATTACGGGCCGGTCTGGAAAGATAACACCGGCACAACAACCCGTGAACTCCTTATAAACAGCATTCTCGGTGATCTGCAAAAATTCGACATGATCGCCGTCAGCCTGTTACCGGGATCTGCATTCCCACGGGATCTGGTTACATCGCCCGCAGTGCGCAGAAATATCCGTACCTGTCTCAGGCTTCCGGATAAACATGTATACTACAGCAAGGGACTGAACTATGAACTGCGCAGAAGTGTATACAAAGGGGTCACCGTAACAGAAACCGATGATGCAGACATCATATACCGGCTAACACAGTACTCTTTCCAAAATGCCGGACGGAAACATCCACTCACGCCAGAAGAATTTTCACACCTTTTTTCCATCATGCGCAGGCAGAAACGCTGCATCGCATTCAAAGCGGAATATGAGGATACGGGCGTTATCGGTGTGCAGGTACTGCTCTTTGATGATAACCGTGCCTACAACGTGCTGAGTGGTATCGACCGGGACCACAAAAAGCTGAATGCCGGCCCATTACTCATGGATCACTGCATTGATTGGTCTCACAAAAGGGGTCTTATTTTCGATTTTGAAGGATCATCCATTGAACCCGTATTCCGGTTTTTCATGCGGTTCAGCCCTGAAGTAGTAACTTACCCCTATCACGTGTATGTTAACAGCAAACGAATAAAATTGCTGAACAGGTTTACAGAAATGTTCGGAAAAAGGCTTTACTGATCTGTGCTGATCTGAATTTTTATTTCACAAACAGATATCAAATTCAGGTCACCTCTATCATCCCTGCATCGGGATTAATCGATATACAGCGAATAAATAATTATGAATGAAACAACAGCAAACCATCAGATTTCACCCGACAAAATGCTGGAGCGGCGCTACAGGCTTACCCTTGAGTTTATGCAGAAAAGTGTAAAACCGCCTTTAAAAATACTCGACCTCGGTGAAAAAAATCCATTTTCCATGATTATGGAGAATGAAGGGTACGATGTTGTAAACACCGATTTTGACCTTGACCGGAATCCGGAACCGCTGGAGCAATTTTCAGCAGATTGCTCCACAGCATTTGAGATATTTGAGCACCTGCTGAACCCCCTGACTGTACTACAAAAACTGCCGGTAAATCATCTTTTCGCTTCTGTACCTCTTGATCTCTGGTTTGCCAGGGCTTACAGAAATAAAACGGACCCATGGGACCGTCATTTCCACGAATTTGAGGATTGGCAGTTTGACTGGCTGCTGGACCATGCGGGCTGGAAAATTATTCGCAGGGAAAAGTGGACTGCCCCCGTCAGCAAAATCGGTATCCGGCCTGTTTTACGACGTTTCACTCACCGGTGGTACATTGTCGAAGCGGTCAGGAAATCCTGATAAATATATCCATTGGATTAAATTGTCACAGCAAATCATACAAGGCAGCCAGCTCTTTCCCTGTGGATTCCCAGTTCAGTGATCCCTCAAGGGTAGCCTTTCTGCCATTGGCGCCCATTCTTGCCGCCATTTCTCTATCATTGTATATAACCTCAATTTTTGCGGCACAATCCTTTGCGTTGCCGGCTTCAAAAACAAGACCGCTTCTGGCCTGCTCCACGGTTCGCTTCAGGGGCTTACAGGTACTGACTAAAACCGGGCGCCCGGTCATCATCGACTGGAATAATTTGTGCGGGATGGTATGGTTTGTATGACTGTTGTCGTTGTGGGGAATCACATTTACCGAGGCGTGCGACATGAACGAATGGAAAAGCTCAAACGGCTGATACCCTTTAAAATGTACGCGGCCGGCTACCCCGAGATCGGCGGCCTGTTGTTTCAGGCTCTGAACAATATCCCTGTTACCCGTACCAACAATAACAAGACTGATATCCTTACGGTTTTTCAGATGTGCCATTGCCTCGATAACGGTATCGACACCCCTGTGCGGACCCAATCCACCAGCATACAGCAGTATAAATTCATCCTTTAATTCACCGTAAATATCTTCAACTATCTTCTGATCCAAAAAGCTTTTGGATTCAGTATTGGTAATTACGTGAATTTTACCGGGTAGTATGTGATGCTTTTGTATCAGCCGGTCTTTCATCTCATCCACAACAGCAATCACCACATCACATTTTTGTGTTGCATTACGTTCAAATTTCAGCCATCTGTTGTAACTGAAAAAAATCCGGTTCTTCAGACGTATTAGAGGACTCTTTCTCCACTTAAACCAGATTTTCAAGCCCTCGGGGTAGTTTTCGTGAAGGTCAAGCACCCACTTGATCTTTTTCTTTCGGGCAACGGATTCAACGGTTCCGGCCAGGGGCAGGTCATGCACATGCAACACGTCAATATTAAACTGTTCAACAAAACCGGTTAGGGCCTTTCCAATAGCAGGATGGTAGAAAAAACAGGCATTGAGCATGTCCCACAATCCCTCCGATATTTTTGACTGACCGATGTAAACCCTCCGGATATTCATCCCGTCAACTTCATCGTATTCCTTCTCCTGCAGCCTCCGGTAGCATAACAGAAAGACCTCATGTCCGGCGTTTATCAATGCTTCTGCCTCTTTAAATACCCTGATATCATCCGGATAGAATGAATTCAGAACCATCCCGATTTTTTTTGCCCGCATATATGTGTTTATATGGATCTCAGTGAATTAACATTGATTTCAGAAAGAAGTAAAAGATGCTTTGGCCGAAAATACCACTATTTGGAATTAAGGTTATCGTTATTCAGAAAAACCACTTCTTCGGATTTTTAACCGGATTTTTATAGTCCCGACAATACTGAACCGATGTGGTGTCTAAATTCTTTATTATTACATTCACTGTTATTTGGAAAAAACCGTCATCAAATAGTGTTATCCCTGCAAGGTGTCATGGCGATAACGGTATCTTATGAATGTGAATACCCAAAGCTATAGAAAATTGAGTAAGGCGGCACCCGGACAGTACAAGAAAGTAAACCCTCATCAACCCGATTCAAAGTGGGGATCATAGCCCGACAAAGCATCTTTAATGCCGCCTACACCTATCTGGGTATATTGTTGGGTGTTATACTCACTCTTTTCCTGTACCCCTACATTCTGGAACCGGAACAGTATGGTTTGACCAGGGTATTGGTATCGGCATCGATAATCGGTGCCCAGTTTGCTCATCTTGGAATGCGAAACACGGTAATCCGCTTTTTCCCGTTTTTCAAAAATCCGGAGAAGAACCATTCCGGGCTGCTGTTCTGGGCCATTACCATTCCGCTGGCTGGATTTCTCATCTTTGCCACGATTTTGTGGCTTTTTCGTGAGCCACTTATCGGTTTATACGCAGAGCGGTCACCCATTTTTGCAGATTATTTCATGTACATACTGCCGCTCACCTTTTTTATTCTCTACTTCGACATCCTGAACAATTACCTCAGATCTCTCCAGGACTCCACAACAGGTTCAATGGTCTCAGAGGTGATGCTGAGGGTGGCAATTATTCTGATGCTGGGAATCTATTTTACCGGATGGATATCCTTCAGCACATTTATACTTCTGTTTGCCCTGGCTTACGGTTTGCAGCCAATCTGGCTGATTATAACCCTGTTAAAGACCGGTGAGCTGAACCTTCGACCCGATTTTACCTTTATGCGAAGATCGGTAATCAGGGGCATGACCTCCTATGGTTTATATACATTCCTGGGCGGGGTAACTACCGTTATTGTCTGGAATGTAGATATCATGATGCTCGGTTCCATGAGCGGGCTTGAACAGACAGCGATCTATGCCATTGCCTTCTACATTGGAACCGTGATTACCGTGCCACAGCGGGCTATTGACAAGATCACAACACCGGTCATAGCCGGGCTGATCAAGCACAAAAAAAACTGGCCTGAAGTCAACACCATTTACCGGAAAACCTCCCTCAACCAGTTCATAGCCGGGGTACTGATCCTGGCCCTGATTTGGACAAATATTGATATGCTGCTCAGTCTCCTTCCGGAAGTTTACGCTGATGGCAAGTGGGTGGTTCTTTTTATAGGCCTTGGCAAACTTTTTGACATGGCTACCGGAGCCAATGGCAGTATCATAATTACCTCAAAATACTACCGCTACGACCTTCTGTTCAACCTGCTTCTGGTGATATTCACCGTTACGCTGAACCTCCTGCTCATTCCACGATACGGGATAAACGGAGCGGCCATTGCTACGATGCTCTCCATTTTTCTCTATAACCTGATCAAATATCTTTTTGTCTGGCTCAGGTTCTCCATGCAGCCCTTTACCCCCCATTTTCTGACCGTTGCGCTTCTTGCATCCGCATCCATGTGGATTGTTTTTCAGATACCAGACATTTCACCATTCACTGATATCCTGGTCCGGTCGGCAACCCTGCTGATATTGTTTCTGATCCCCGTATGGTGGTTCGGGATATCAGAAGATGCAAACCGGATTTTGCGGCAGATAACAGATCAGATCCTGGCGAGAAAACCGTAGCACCCGGCAACAGTTCCGGCACTGCTGCCATCGGTGGCATTCCTGCCAAAAACTGGCAATGCTGCACTTCGGAATTTGATTTCCGGTTTCATATTGCCTGAACTGCATGTACATTACAGCAAATGGTATTTTTCAGAAATACCGGGCACACCAAACGAAATTAATGAGGTGAAATCATGTTTTATATCAAAGAATCTGACAAATCATTCGAACAGGCATCGGCAGACCTCGAAACAGCAGTAAAAAATCACGGTTTCGGCGTACTGCACATACATGATATCGGTGCAATTCTGCGCAGCAAAGGATTTGAATTCGGGGAAGAGTGCAGGGTATTTGAAGTATGCAATCCCGGTCAGGCAAATAAGATACTCTCAATTGATATGCGCATGAACATGGCCTTACCGTGCCGGATCTCGGTTTATACGGAAAATGGAAAATCAAAAATCGGTCTTATTAAACCAGACCCCATGTTTGCCACCCTGACTGATGATTCCTCTATTGCGGGTATTGCCAGTGAGGTAGAGAAAGACACCATCAAAATGGTGGATGAGGCCAGATAAAGACATTATCGTCTTGATGAGCATGTAATTTCGCCCCAATCGGGCAACACCGTTTTGAAGGCGACAAGTAACTTGTAACTGGCAGCATGGCCATGACAACACACCATACCCATGTTCCGGGACTGAAAAATAACTGGAAACAGTTTTCTCTTCTGGTCTTGATCAACGCTTTCGTGGGTGGCATGGTTGGCCTTGAACGGACCATCCTTCCGGAAATAGCCGAAACCGACTTCGGGATTGCGGCACGGTCTGCCATCTTCTCATTCATCGTTGTTTTTGGCATCACAAAAGCAGTTTCCAACTATTTCGCCGGTCGGTTTGCTCAGCGCATCGGGAGAAAAAAAATGCTGGTTACCGGGTGGCTTTTCGGCATACCGGTACCGTTCATCCTCATGTTTGCCCCCGACTGGAACTGGATTATTGTGGCCAATCTGTTTCTGGGCATCAACCAGGGGCTGGCCTGGTCGGCCAATGTAATTATGAAAATTGACCTTGCGGGTCATAAAGATCGAGGACTGGCCATGGGGCTGAACGAGTTCGCCGGGTACCTGGCCGTTGCCATTGTGGCATTTCTGACCGGCTGGATAGCAGCTGAATTCGGTCTGCGACCATATCCGTTTTATCTCGGCATTGTTTTGGCCGTGCTCGGACTGCTCATGTCGGTCTTTCTCGTTCGCGATACCGCTCCCTTTGTGGATTTCGAATCCAGGAATTCCGATCATTCGCTGAGAAAGAAACATCTGTTCAGTGAGGTCAGCTTCCGGGACCGCAATCTGCAGGCCGTATCGCAGGCCGGCTTGATGACCAACTTCAAAGACGGCATGGCCTGGGGTGCCTTCCCCATATTTCTGGCTTCGGCCGGTTTGACACTTACCCAGATCGGGATTGTTGTGTCCGTCTATCCGGCATTCTGGGGAATACTGCAGGTTACTACCGGGAAAATATCCGATTATACCGGACGAAAAAAAATGCTTTGGGCAGGTATGCTTGTACAGGGGTTCAGTCTGCTGTTATTTCCACTGCTGGAACATTTCTATGCATTTATTCTGGTGGCGGCACTGCTCGGTACCGGCACCGCGATGGTCTATCCCACTTTTCTGGCAGCCGTTGCCGACCTTACCCACCCGCAGGACCGTGCAGAAAGTGTCGGCGTATTCCGGTTGTGGCGCGATGGGGGTTATGCCTTTGGTGCCATATTCTCAGGGATCATTGCCGATTTTTTCGATCTGAACCTGGCGATTACTCTGACCGGGGTTCTGGTCATCTTTTCAGCCATCTGGATTATGGCGAGAATGAACAGGCTTAAAGATCCCGTTGTGAAATCGAATTATCATTGACCAGAATTTCAGCACCAAGATGTTGATATTAATTACCTTTACCTTTTAATTGTTGAAATGTCTGATCCTGCCCGATAATATCGTTTATCCATCGTAATGAATTAGTCCCAAAAGTTCGGGATTCAGTCACAAAAATTTAGTCACAAATTGATCATTACAACACAACCATTCACATTAATTATCAAGTGCTGACATCATAAAAACCCTGTTAACTGGTTCGAATTTTACGCTCAGGATATGAACAGAGCGACAAATTTCTATGAATCTGTTCTTGGTGTAAAGCTGGAAAAAATGAATGTCCCCACCGACGGAAACAACAATGACCATTTCTAGATGGTGGCATTCCCCATGGTTGCGGATGAGCCCAACACGAGTGGTGCACTCGTTAAAGCCGAAGGTATGCCATCCGGCGGAAACAGTGTGGTCAGCTATTTTACCTGTGATGACTGCAGCGTTGAGCAGAGCCGGGTGGAAGAATCCGGTGGCAGGCTTTTAAAAGAAAAGTTTTCGATTGGAAACTACGGATACGTATCCATTTGTCAGGATACTGAAGGCAACACATTCGGTCTTCATTCGAGGCAATAGGGGCAGCTCCGGTTATTACCTTTAATTATCCCGGCGTAACAACCGGGAGCCGTTTGGATTTTATGCATCATTCCATATAACTGACTGGAGAACCGCAGATTGAAACTTACGAACTCATTTTCCCAATATTTCTGCGCTTTACCCCCTTTCGCCGTATCTTTGCGCACTCATTAAACAGTGCAAAACAAATGGCAAAAGACAGTTTCAGAACTCATCACGGAATGGTCGACATCCTGCCCGGCGAATCGGAGCAGTGGCAGGCAATCGAAAAAATTATTCACAATACGGCGCGCGAGTTTCATTTCAGGGAAATTCGTACCCCCGTGCTGGAACCGACCGAACTGATCGCCCGGGGAATCGGTCAGCTCACCGACATCGTATCGAAGGAGATGTTCACCTTCAGCCGTGGCGAAGATAATTATGTACTCCGTCCCGAATGTACCGCACCGGTGGCCAGGGCCTATATTCAGCATCATCTTGATCAGCGCGGAGGTACCCAAAAGCTGTACTATATCGGGCCCATGTTCCGTGCCGAGCGACCCCAGAAAGGGCGGCAGCGGCAGTTTCACCAGTTTGGCGCTGAATTGATCGGCAGTAATGCACCTGCTGCCGACGCCGAAATTATTGCGTTTATGGCCCGTATCTATGAGAAAGCCGGCATCACAAACACCACGCTCAAACTCAATTCGGTGGGCGACCCTGAATCCCGCAAAGCATACAAGCAGGCGCTTCAGGATTATTTTCGCCCAAAATTCGGGCAATTGAGCGATATTTCGCGGCAGCGGTTCGAAACTAACCCCATGCGCATCCTGGATTCGAAGGAGGAGGAAGACCAGCCCTTTATTGCCGGTGCCCCCCTGATCACCGACTACCTGAACGAGGAGTGCCGGGATCACTATTCAGCTGTAAAAGAACGTCTTGATCTGCTGGGTATCAGCTATACCGAAGATCCCCGCCTGGTTCGCGGACTCGATTACTACACCAAAACCGCGTTTGAGCTGGTGAGTCCCGACCTGGGTTCACAGGATGCCCTTGGCGGTGGCGGCCGTTACGACCTGCTCATTGAGGAGATCGGCGGAAGACCGACCCCCGCGGTCGGGTTCGCATCGGGCATGGAGCGGTTCCTCATAGCCTGTGAAGCACTTGGAATAACCCCGGGATCCGACCCCATTCCCGACGTTTACATCGTGACCCGTGGTGAAGAGGCCGGGAAATGGGGCCTGAAAATGCTGAAAACACTAAGGAAAGCCGGTATCAGTGCCACAATGGATTTTGCCGAAAGATCGGTCAAGGCCCAGATGAAGGATGCCAACCGCGAACAGGCCCGCTTCTGCATCATTGTGGGCGAGGATGAGCTAAAACAGGGGCGGTTTACGTTACGGAACATGAGTGAAAGCGATGAACAGATGCTCACTCCCGACGAAATCATAAACCGGCTTCAACCCCTTTTATAATCACCATGAAACGACTGTTTATCACCCTTTTCATCATACTACTGCTTCTCTTCGGCCTGAACTTCACCATTTCGGTAATTGTGACCAAATCGGTGGAAACCGCTCTCGGCATATTGTCTGATGAACCCGGCAGAGACCTAATCTACAGCCGTGTTGAAACACGTCCCTATGCCGCTACGGTCACTATATCGGACTTCATCTACACCGGTACGGATTACCCTGCACAAATAAGCACAGGCGAACTGAAGCTGAAACTCAGCCACAGCGATTTTTTCCGGATTGTGTTTTCTCCGTCCGAAACCACGTACAGCAGGATCAACCGGTACAATATAGAGGCCTCGTCGTTCAGTTATCAGCACGAAGAAAACGAATTTTTCCTGATTGCCGAACAGGCCAGATGGACACAGGAAGGCAGTCTGCAGGACTTTACCAACTCCGTATTCAGCGGCATCCTGCAAGGCGGCAACCACCGGTTCAGCCTTAATCTTGAAAACCCTGAGCTCCGGATTGGTTCAGTGACTTCACTGCCCGGATTCACATCCAGCAACGGGTTCATCGTTACCGATCACATCACCCTGAATATGGAGTACACTCCCGGGGATAACCGCTTCCATATTACCGAATTTGTGGCCGGTGATGAAAACAACCAGGCACAGCTTCAGGGCAGTATAATCCTTCATACAACCGGCAGTGAGGTTTTTCCCGACCGGTTAGATATTGAATTTAATCTGGATGCCCTGTCACCCGACTTTTCGATTACTATTCCGGGCAACCCCGGCACGCTGAATACCGGCACGCTTCAGGCAACTCTTCTTGCCACCATTGGTTTTCAGGATGATGAATGGAGACCGCATGACGTGGTTCTGAAATTTTCGGGTGCACGGGCCCTTATAACGCCCTCCGCTGCCATGGAACAACAGCTGCAGCCGATGTTCAGGATACTCGGTGTTCCCTTCCAGCCGCTGTCTGTTGCCCGTATCGAGGGCGAGGTATTAATGCTCGACGATCGGCTTGAAATTGCGGTTCGAGAGGCAGAAACTGTATTTACCAAAATACGATTCAATCTGGTTACCTTCATGAACGACGACGAGATGCAGGAATGGCCCCTTGCAGGAGGAACTTTTGAATTGTTTGAGATGGAGCCACAAGTGGTCCAGCTCGTTCGCGGTCTTGAATCATTTATGCGCTGGCAGCTGCAGTGGGATGGCAACCGCGTTTATGTACCCGTAAGCGGTACCATGGGCCGGCCACAGCTTCGCGGAATCACGATACGGTAATCGGCACAACCCGGAATTTCAGGAATCGTTTCAGGCCTTGAATACGGTTCGCTGACAAGTCGGAAAGGGCGGAACTGGAGGCGATTGGGGACCTGGTGAGCCCCGGATGCAACCAGTGACAGTTGCCCGACACCCCGCTACTCAGGCTTATTGTCTGCTGATGATTCTTTTGAATGAAATTCCATGAACTCTTCAAGACCGCCTTTGGGCATATAACGGCTCAGTATTTTCGGATCGGTCTTGCTGAGATCCACCAGGATCAGACCGTCGAGCGCATCGGCAAACGAGGGATCAACATTGAAACCAAGCAGCTTGCCACCGAGTTTCAGGTACTGTTTGAGCAGAATGGGTATACCCTTTTTATCCTCCTCAATGTCCGAAATCATATCCGAGACATCTTCAATATCTATCAGTCCCTTCCCCTGTTTACTGTGCGTCATACTGATCTTGCCAGATGATTTGAACGGTGTTACGGGCTTCACCTTTTTGGCAAGTTCAGGCATGAAATTATGAACCATGAGAAACGCAACCATCAACTGACGCGAACTGGTTTCATAATCGTTGCTGATACTGACCGGTCCGAACAGAATTTTATACTTCGGATACCTGTGAACATAATGCCCGATGCCTTTCCAGAGTAACAGCAGGGGGGTAAAGCTGCGCTGGTATTCGGGCCGGATAAACGAGCGGCCCATCTCAAGAGCCGGGTTAATATCATCGAGCAACGATTTTTTCATCTTAAAAAGCGTGGTGGTGTACAATCCCTCACGCCCGATTTTCTTGCAGATATTGTCGGTCCTGCCAAGCCGGTATGCCCCTACCAGTTCCCGCTTTTCCCGGTTCCAGATGAACAGGTGCATGTAGTGTTCATCATACCAGTCGAGATCCAGATCCTTCCCGGTGCCCTCATCCGTATCCCTGAAGGCAATCTCACGGAGCCTGCCAATTTCGCGGATCACGTTCGGAATCTGCCGGAAGTTTGCATAGTAGACATCAAATTCACCGCTGTCGAGAAGTTTCTGACGTGCCGGCAGATTGACGATATCATCATCAAGAAGGTCACGATCTACCGGATCGATGATCGGTGCATAGCCCTCTTTCTTCATGGTAATGGCCATACTCGTTTTGGGATCATCCCTGTCGGCTTCCTCCCTGTTTTTGAGCAGCATGGTGCGTTGCCTGAGATAACTGATAGCCTCGGCATCGGTATCAAAGCTTTTGATTTTATTGTAAGGGATGAGCTTTCCAATTCGAATCTCGATCATTTTGTCCACCTTGTTCACAAATTCCTTCGGCAGCATCATCGTACGAAGCCGGGGATGAATAAGGCCGGCAAGCTGGAAAATCATGCCGTTAAAACCGTTGAAATACATCGGTAACACCGGCGATTCCGTTTTCCTGATGATTCTCGCAATGGTTTCACTCCACTCGGGATCGGATATCTCCCGGTTGCTCCATTTCATATGGGCTACCTCACCGGCCGGAAACACGCCGAGGGCACCGCCATTGTTCAGGTGTTCGAGGGTGAACTTCATCGAATTGATGTTGGCCCTGACCGCAGTTTTTGAACCGAACGGATTCACGAAAATGAACAGGTCGCGCAGTTCAGGTATGCGTTCCAGAAGAAAATTGGCCATAATACGGGAATCGGGGCGCACAGATTTCAATATAGCACCCATTATCACTCCTTCAATACCACCGAAAGGATGGTTCGACACCACAACTATTTTTCCGGTCTTCGGGATTTTAAGGAGGTCCTTGTCCGTGATTTCATAACGGACATTCATCGATTCGAGCAATTTGATGGAGAAATGGCGGTCGTTTTCTTCCACACCTTTCGGGACCTTCCAGTAGGTATGGTTCAGTTCATCCATGCTCAGAATTTTTTCCAAAGGCCGTTTAATAAGGCCGAACACTGAATTCGCTATACGGCTGTCAAAATCGACATCCAGTTTAAATATCTTCTTCTCAGGCCTGTTGGGCACCATTCATTCCTGACTTTATTGGTTAATCTGCTGCTATAGTTCCGGCGGTATGTTACAGGTTCTATGCCCTAATATACTCATCCATCGATTAATCTTAAGACATCCCTTTTTAAAAGAGTCTTTTCTGCCGGTATCAGTTCATATAACGGAATATTTTCCCGTATTCTTTCGCCACCATGCGTTAAAAAGAGCATAAAAAGATTCCTGTACACGTTATATTTTCACTGCCGGGTATCATTCCGGTCAATTCCCGGCTGTTTTTTACTTATTTTAATGGCGAAGTTTTAACTTGTATGTGACGTTTTAATACGTTTGGCTTTGCTATACTGAAGTTTGTAAAAACATCGAAATTTTGCATAATAACCGGAACAACCGGAACATTTTTGGTGACCGGAATATAATGATGTAGTTTTGAGGTCGTCAGATATGTAAATGCCGGCGCTATAGTTAACCAGGAATGTCATATCCGGGAATTGAAAGTGATTTTGAACTGTCCGATCAGGTACGCGAAGAAACCGAGGAACCACCAAAGTTTCGTGTGATACTGATTAACGACGATTATACTACCTTTGATTTTGTAGTTCAGGTTCTTGTATCCATATTCAAACGATCGGTAGAAGAAGCTATTCAGATAACAACAGATGTTCATAACAAAGGAACCGGTGTTTGTGGCGTTTACACAAAACAGATCGCTGAAACAAAAGTTGACATGGTACACCAGGCTAGTCAGACCGCAGGATTTCCGCTCAAGTGTACGATGGAGGAAGTATGATCAATAAGAATCTCGACCAGGTTCTGAGAAACACCTTTTTGATTGCCAAATCACACAAACACGCTTTTGTGTCGCTTGAGCATCTGCTGCAGTCCATTATCTCGGATGAGGAGGGCTCGCAGATCGTACGCAGCTGTGGCGGAGACATCGAACAGCTAAACGATGACATCAACAATTTCTACAAAACCCTTGAGCAGTCAGACACCACCGATTCCGATCCCGTACACACGGTAGGGTTTAAACGATCGCTGCACAAGGCCCTGATCCATGCGCGGGCTGCCGACAAAGCCGAGGTATCCATTGGCGATATCCTTGTCTGCATATTCGATGAGGAAGACAGCCATGCCTGCTTCTTCCTGAAAAAGCAGGGCATAAACCGTATCGATGTTCTCAATTACATCTCGCACGGCATCAGCAAGACCGGGTTTTCGGAAGCACCCGACCAGGAACTCCAGGCCGAAAAAGTGGGGAAAGCCGATACGGATGCCCGGCCGGAAAAACAAAATTTCCTGGAACTCTTTACCGAAGATCTCACCGCAATGGCCGAAAAAGGCCAGTTTGATGTGGTGATAGGCCGCGACCTGGAAATTCAGCGGAGCATCGAAATACTGAGCCGGCGCCAGAAAAACAATCCGCTTTACGTCGGCGACCCGGGTGTGGGTAAAACGGCTATCGCCCAGGGGCTGGCCCAGCGCGTGAAATCGGGTGATGTTCCCGAACGCATGAAGTCTGCTCGTATTCTTTCCCTCGACATGGGTGCCCTGCTGGCCGGCACCAAATACCGCGGCGATTTTGAGGCCAGGCTCAAAGGTGTGCTCAAATCCATCAAAAAGGAGAAAAACGTGATTCTCTTCATTGATGAGATTCACACTATTGTTGGGGCCGGCGCGGCCGGAACCAGCACCATGGATGCATCCAATATGCTCAAGCCCATGCTGGCAACAGGCGAACTGCACTGCATAGGTGCCACCACGTTCGAAGAGTATAAAAACCACTTTGAAAAAGACCGCGCGCTTTCCCGCCGATTCCAGAAAATTGATGTGGATGAACCGAGTGTCGAAACCACCATCAAGATTATTGAAGGCCTAAAACCGGTTTATGAAAAGTACCACGGCCTGAAATACAGCGCCAGTGCTCTCGAAGCCGCCGTCCGGTTGTCGGCTAAGTATATCAACGACCGCAAACTGCCCGACAAAGCCATCGATGTGATTGATGAGGCCGGGGCACAGGTATCGCTGAATGTGGCCGACCGCAAACTGGTTACCACACTCGACATCGAAAAGCTCATCGCCAAGATGGCAAAAATTCCGATGCAGAGTATTTCATCGACCGACAAGGAGAGCCTGAAAGAACTTGACAAAAAACTGAATGAGGTGGTATTCGGTCAGTCGAAAGCCATCCATGGCATAACCACGGCGGTAAAACGTCACCGCGCGGGCCTTGGCAATCCAGACAAACCCATCGGGTCTTTCCTGTTCTGCGGACCAACCGGCGTGGGTAAAACCGAACTCAGCCGGAAACTGGCCGAAACGCTGGGTATGGAACTCATCCGCTTCGACATGAGCGAATACATGGAAAAACATACCGTATCGCGCCTGATCGGGGCTCCTGCCGGCTATGTGGGATTTGAACAGGGTGGTTTGCTTACCGATGCCATCCGGAGAAGTCCCAGTTGCGTACTGCTGCTCGATGAAATCGAGAAAGCACATCAGGATGTATACAATATCCTCCTCCAGATCATGGACTACGCCACGCTAACCGATAATACCGGCCGGAAGGCCGACTTCCGGAATGTGATCCTGATCATGACCTCAAATGTTGGTTCGCGCGAAATGAGCCGCAGCAGCATCGGTTTTGCCGACGGTGGCAAAGAGGTGACCGGCGATCCCAATGCGGCCATCAAAAAACAGTTCACCCCGGAATTCCGTAACCGACTCGACGATATCGTCATATTCGGACATCTCGATGAAAAAACGCTGCACAAAATCGTTCATAAATTCATTGCCGAGCTCGACAGCCTCCTTCGGGAGAAAAAAGTTGAACTTATGCTGAGCGACGGGGCCGTGAAACTGATCACCCGTCTGGGTTATTCACCCGTTTACGGAGCTCGGCCCATGGGACGGGTTATCCAGGAAAAAATCAAAAACCGCCTGGTGGATGAAATTCTGTTCGGTGAACTGAGCAAGGGTGGCAAAGTTGTGGTGGATGAAGCCGAAAACGACGAATTCAGCTTCTACTTCGAACCACTCGAAGAATGAAATCACTATTAATCGTGATTTCAGCTTAATGTACATCCGGGTGGTTATATACGGTTTCGAATCTGGGAATATGTGAACAATTGTTCAATTGTTCTTTTTTTCGCTTATTCAAATAACCTCTAACCGTACATTTCCTGAAAGCCATCAAACCAATCAACAAAACCGATCTGAATATTGATCCCATTGAGCGGGCTTTCACGATCCCGTCGGCATGGTATACAGATCAGCAGGTACTGGAGTATGAAAAGGAACACCTGTTCCCGTATTGCTGGCAGTATGCCGGTCCGGCCGATATCCTCCCGGTAGCGGGCGACCATGAACCTGTTAACGTAACCGGAACCCCCTGCCTGCTTGTGCGTGACGGCAAGGGTGAACTCAGGGCCTTTTACAATGTGTGCAAACACCGCGGAGGGCCCATTGCCACCTGTACGGGCAACACAAAAATGCTGAAATGCCAGTACCACGGCTGGACGTACCGCCTCGACGGATCGCTGCGCGGTGTACCCCATTTCCGCCATGCAGAATTGTTCGATAAAGACGCTTTCGGGCTTACCCCTGTTGGGCTCAGGGAATGGGAAGGAATGCTTTTCCTTCGGGGAGAAAAGGGTCCTGCCGACCTGTATGAACTGCTCGATGGCATTACCGGGCGCATAAACCCGGTACGCCTGAGCGACATGGGATTCAAAAAACGGGTGGTCTATGACGTAAATTGCAACTGGAAGGCCTATGTTGACAACTACCTTGAGGGATATCACATCCCCCATGTGCATCCGGAACTCTGCGACCTGCTTAGCATCCAGGACTACCGGACCGAGCTGTTCCCCTGGTATTCGCTTCAGTACAGCCCTCTCAAAGCCAAAGAGAGCATCTATTCATCAGGCGGCAATTCCGATCAGGCCTGGTATTACTTCATCTTCCCGAATATGATGCTGAACATACTTCCCGGCCGCCTTCAGGTGAACCTTGTTGAGCCGGTTACCGCCTCCACCTGCCGTGTTATATTCGACTATTACTACACCAATCCGGAAGCGCCGGAAACCGATAAACTGCTGGTTTCTGACATGGAATACAGTGAAAAAGTGCAGAAGGAGGACATGGAAATCTGCGAGCAGGTGCAACTTGGGCTTCAGTCACGTGCGTATGACAAAGGCCGCTTCTCCGTGGAGATGGAGCAGGGTGTGTACCATTTTCAGAAACTGCTGAAGCAATTTTTCAGGGGCGACTTCGGCACCACGGATATATGACGGCGGCCAGGGCCGGTAACACCGGTAGTTGCGCATCCGGGTCGTGGTTTTACCGCTGCAATATGTCAGCTGCCCGGATGCTTCAATGGGAATGGGGGAAACGTTTGGTGAACCTTCTTTTACAGTCTTGTTATAACCGGCAGCTATCTTTGCACCATATTGTTATGGATACAGCACCCCCTACATCACACCCTGACCATACTGAATCATGACTCCCCGATATTACATCATTCTGATCCTTTTCTTCCTTTTTGGCATATCAGCCACCGGCTGTTTCGCCCAGAACCGCTTTACCCATCCCGGCTTCTCACAGTTCGATACCGATTTTTCAACATTCAGCATTGAACCCGGTGAAATCCTCCCGGGAGGTCCGCCAAAAGACGGCATTCCTGCCCTCACAAACCCTGATTTTGTGAGCATCACAGGCGAATACTACGATCCTGAAACCCTTGGGGTATTTATAAATGCGGGTGATGAGCGGAAATTCTATCCTTACAACATCCTGGTCTGGCATGAGATTGTAAACGACCGCATTGGTGGTCAGGAGCTGGCCATCACTTTTTGCCCCCTTTGCGGATCCGCTATGGTATTTGATCGCACCATAGATGGCGTGACCTACGAATTTGGCGTGAGCGGCTATCTCTACCAGTCGAATATGCTGATGTACGACCGGCAGACCGATTCGTTCTGGTCGCAGACACTTGGTGAAGCTGTTGTCGGCGAACTTACCGGCACTCAGCTTGATCTCGCCATGTTCCAGCTCCTTACGTTTGATGATGTCAAAATGCGATACCCCGACACAAAAATTTTGAGCCGGAATACAGGTCATAACAGAAATTACACCCGCTACCCCTACGGTAATTATGACGATAACGATGAACTCTTTTTCCCGGTACGCACGGTCGACGACCGGCACCATCCCAAAAAAATGATGTACATAATCCGGGTAGAAGGCCGCTCACTGGCATTCGATCCCAATCTGGCAGCCAACGGAGCCGTGCAGAAAACAGTGGAGGGTACAGAAGTTATAATCCGCCGGGAAGGCAACGAGCTGTTCGCATCAGTTGATGGTGAACCCACACCCGGCTACTGGGAGATGTGGTTTTCGTGGGCCATCCATCACCGCGAATCGGGGATAGTCTGGGATACTGACTGAGTTTTTTTTCTGGCCATATATCTGCGATCATCAGAACATCGTAAAACCGGTTGCTCGGCTGCATTCCTAACGTATTAGTTGTGGCTTGACAGAATTTTGTCTGTTTTAAGGCTTTAATGATATAGAGAACTATTCCGGGGTATGCAGACAAGGTAAACGTCAATGTTACCCCGGTCACAAAAACATTCTATTAAACTATGGCTGATACAGTAACAATTAAAAGAGCATTCGAAAGAAACCGAAAAGCAGTTGAGCTGCGGCCGCAGATGGGCAAAAGCAACGCCGTAACCAAAGTCCGCCTTTTTGATGGAACGACCTGTGAAGTTGAACATAATCACTGGAAATTCAGGGTAGACATCGGCAAGTCGGAGGGTGGTAACGATGCCGGACCGGGGCCGGGCATTCTTGAACGCGGCGCCCTTGGCAGCTGCCTGGCCATCGCATATTCGCAACAGGCGGCCCTGATGGATATTCCAATTGACCACATTGAAGTGGAAGTCGAGTCGAAAATGGACGCCAGGGGCATGCTCGGGATCGACGACCGTCCTCCCGGGTTTGAGTCGCTGCATTACCGGGTATATATCGAAAGCCCGGCTGAACAGGATGAGGTACTCGCCGTAATCGAACGGGCCGACCGGCTGAGCCCCGTACTTGATGACTTCAAAAGGGCCATACCTGTATCCAGGGAAATTTCAATCAAAACCATGGAAATAAAACAACAGGACTCATTATGAAACCAGCATTGCAAATCCGTGTTCAGCGGTATGGCTGGGATAAAGCATCCGCCTTTTATGACGATTCGTGGAAAGAACAACTGAAACCCGCACAGGACCGATTACTTGAGATGGCTGATCTGGAATCGGGCGAAGATGTGATTGAAACTGCATGTGGCAGCGGGCTGGTTACCATCCGTGCAGCCCGAAAGGTGGCACCCGACGGCCAGGTGGTGGCAACAGACCTGTCTGATGAAATGATCAGGAGGGCAATGTCTGTCGCCGAAGAAAAACAGATCAGCAATGTGATTTTTCTGAGAATGAATGCAGAACAGCTCGACCTGAATGGCCGGTATTTTGATGCCGCACTATGCGGCCTTGGTCTGATGTATGTTACCGATCCTGTACAAACATTGTCAGAAATGCACAGGTTGCTCAAGCCAGACGGCAGATCGGTGGTGGCAATATGGGGAGAACGAAAAAACTGTGGCTGGGCGGAAATTTTTCCGATTGTTGACCGACGGGTAAAATCGGATGTCTGCCCCCTCTTCTTCCAGCAGGGAACCGGAAATACGCTCGAACATACGTTTTCTCAGGCCGGTTTCACTGATATTGAGGTCGACCGGTTCAATGTCACCCTCAGCTATCCGAATGAGGATCTCGCACTGATGGCCGCATTTTCCGGTGGGCCCGTAGCCCTTGCCTACGACAAGTTTGATGAAGATACCCGGGCTGGAGCCCATGAGGAGTATCTTGATTCAATTTCTGAATTCCGCGTTGGCGACGGATATGAAATACCCGGCGAGTTTGTGGTGGCGGCCGGAAAAAAGTCGTTCAGCTAGTAACACTCCCGCTTAAATAGTGTTAGAAATAACAGTGGGCCTTTGTTACCTTTTGCGTGAAGCGAACGTGAAAATATTGCCGCCATATTAGAAATGACTGAACTTCTCAGAACGATCCGGGTACCCGGCGCCATCCTGATGGGTCTCGGTTCGATCCTGGGAACCGGTCTTTTTGTCAGCCTGGCCATAGCCACACAGATTGCCGGTAACGGCATTATTATTGCCATCGTCATAGCCGGTATACTTGCAGCCTTCAACGGCCTGAGCAGTGCCCAGCTTGCAGCCAATTTTCCCGTAAGTGGCGGCACCTATGAGTACGGATACCGCGTTCTGGGTTCCTACTGGGGCTTTTCGGCCGGATGGATGTTTCTTCTGGCAAAAACCGCTTCGGCAGCCACAGCGGCGCTGGGCTGTGCCGGTTACATCTTCTATCTGTTCGGCATCAACAGCCTTCCATGGCTCTATGTCGGTTCGGCACTATTCATCCTGCTGGTGATCACAGCCCTTGTTTCTGGTGGAATACACCGCAGCAATGTTGCGAACATGGCCATCGTTTCCCTCACGCTTTTTGGCCTGCTTGCCCTCGTTGCGGGCGGATCAATCCGGGAGGGTCTCCCCGTTCAGCCACTGGCCGACTCATTCACAGGCTTTTCCGGAAAATCCATCCTGTATGCATCGGCGCTTATGTTTGTTGCTTATACAGGCTACGGCCGTATTGCAACCCTGGGCGAGGAGGTGGTTGATCCTGCACGGACCATCCCGAAGGCTATCATCCTGAGCATGGTCATCATCATAATACTCTACATCGCTGTAGCCCTCACTGCCATACAGGTACTCGGACCCCGGGCTTTCGGAGATACCGTGGATGGTGAAGCAGCTCCGTTGATGGTTGTTGCCCGAACCCTCGACATTCCCGGACTCGGAACACTCATCGCCTTTGCGGCCATCACGGCCATGCTGGGCGTGCTCCTGAATCTGATACTGGGAATTTCGCGTGTAATGTTCGGTATGGCCCGGCGCAGCGATCTTCCCGCTTTTCTCACCGTCGTCAAACCCGAATCAAAAAGTCCGGTGGCCACAGTATGGGCTACAGGGGCACTCATTGGTATTCTGATCCTGACCGGAGATGTGGCCCTGACATGGTCATTCAGCGCGTTTACCGTTCTGATCTACTACGCAATAACCAATCTGTCGGCCCTGCTCCTGCCCGCAGAAAAAAAACTCTACCCGGCGTGGATACCCGCTGGTGGTCTGGCCGGGTGCCTGTTCCTGGCATTCTGGATCGATCCGGCAATCTGGATATCCGGACTTGTTTTGCTTCTTGCGGGAATTTGCTGGCATTATATTGCTTTAAGAAGATCAGAATAATCTCCTCTGAACCACTGGGTATTGATCTGTTGTGACAAACCTGTAAAACAAAAATATTATGGATTTTGACCTCATTGACAAAAAGATTGCAGGCTTCATGCGCCGCACCGGTACCATCGCCCTCCGTGTATCGCTGGGCATCATATTCATCTGGTTCGGACTGCTGAAGACGGCCGGATTTTCGCCGGCCGAACCCCTTGTTATGGCTACTGTTGGCTGGATGCCCATCTTCGGTGCCATGACATGGGTCATCATAATTGGCTGGTGGGAAGTGATCATCGGGGCGTTCTTCCTCTTCCGGGCCACTATACGGATAGCCATCCCGCTGTTGGCCATGCAGATGGTGGGTACCTTCCTCCCGCTCATCATACTCACGGCCGTCACCTTTCAACCCGGCCATTTCCCTTATGCACCCACTATGGAGGGGCAGTACATCATTAAAAATCTGCTCATCATTTCAGCTGCCCTGGTGGTCGGGGGAACCGTCCGGGGAGATGTTGCGGACAAATGAGAGGATGTTTAATCGACTTCGCTCATCACTGTTGCTATTCCGTAACTGTGCTATCCCGTTCCTGTGCTGTTGCGTTCCTGTGCTATCCCGTTGATATCTTAACTGTGGCTGCTGTTTCGCAGCGACGACATTTTTTTTGATTCAGATAGTGTCCGGTAACAAGAATTGCGCTTCCGGTGAGCATACCTGGCAATTCGTAAACAGAGCCATGAAAAAACAGGCAAAATACCGTTATGATAACGATGCCGGAGAGAATCACCAGTGCAATCAGTATTCGTTTATGATTACATGCCGCGTCATAAATGGCAATGGCCGCTACAGGTACCAGGGGAACCAGTAACCAGATATGAAAATCGCCGAATATGGATAAAAGGGGTATAAAACCCACGAGCAGCGCTGTAGCGATGCAGTGTATGAGGCACAGAAAGGATAACCCGGCCCCGATTTTATCGATATCAAGATTTTGTGAAAACATGCGTATGAATAATAGGGCATTAACCTGTTAATTGCAACTAAGTTGCATTTATTTGGGCCTCTGAAACAATACACTCTGCATTAAGTTTAAAATTTTATAATTTACAGGTCCGGACAAACCGCTTGTGAGAATATGGTAACTAACCGATTTCAGCCATCCGGGACCGGTAAACATAGTGATACTGCTGTTGACCTGATCCCTGAATCACTTTCAGAATACCTGAACGTACTACCCGATGCTGTATTTATTCTTAACAGCAACGGGATTGCTCTTGATGTGAACAAAAATGCAGAGAATCTGTTGGATATGCCTTCAGACAGCCTGACCGGACACCCATTCAGACATTTCCTTGATACCGGCAGCCTCGATGATTATGATCTGTTTTTTGGAGAGTTGCTTACCAATGGCAAAAACCGCTCCAAACTCCATCTTATGCATGGCGAGGGTCATACCATCACCATCGACTGTTCTGCCGGAAAAATAATGCCCACGGATCAGTATGGCCCCCTGTTCATACTATCACTGCGAAGTCCATCCGATAAAGCAGCTCTGACACCGCGACCCCATGGTTCACATATCGAACTGACTGAACTCAAGCAAAACCGTGATATCACCCTCCGTAAAATAAGGGATGAGGAACTGCTCAAGTTCGTTTCACTGGTCGAAAACAGTTCGGATTTTATTGGGATGAGTGACATGGATCAGCTCCTTATCTATATGAATCCTTCCGGGTGCAATCTGCTGGGAATACGCACAGCCGATCACATTCTGGGCAAACCGCTGAATGAACTCTATACAAAAGAGGGTGCCGTTCAATTTCGCGAGACGGCACTCCCAAAAATGCTCAAAGATGGTTTTTGGACAGGGGAAACTTCTGTGATGAATCAGATTTCCGGAGAGCCAATAGCCGTACGTCAAACCCTTTACCAGGTAAAAGATGCTCAAACGGGAAAACCTGTATGTATTGCAACCATTCTTCAGGACATCAGGGAACGACTCCGGTACATCGATGACCTGAAAAGCGCCAAAGAGAGGGCCGAACTTGCTGACAGGGCCAAATCCGAGTTTCTGGCCAATATCAGTCATGAAATTCGTACCCCGTTAAACGGTATTCTGGGATTTGCCGACCTGCTCGGCTCTAACATCGAAAACCCAACGAACCGGCACTATCTTGATAATATCAGAACAAGCGGACAAAATCTGCTCCAGCTAATTAACGACATCCTCGACCTTTCAAAAATCGAGTCCGGCCGTATCGAGCTGCAGCACGATGTAGTTGACATGCATAGTCTGCTCCGCGAAATCGAGAGTATTTTCAATCTGCAGCTGTTGCAGAAACGGATAACGTTTCGCGTTGAAGTCGATACTGCCATGCCACGCAAATTGATACTTGATGAAATCCGAATCCGGCAAATTCTGCTCAACCTGATCGGGAACGCAATCAAGTTTACCGGTCAGGGTTACGTAAGGGTTAAAGTACACCCCGGCAGCTATTCAGCCGGAAATAAAACCATCAACCTGACAATAAGCGTCGAAGACACCGGCATCGGAATTGATCCATCGCAGCAGCAGATCATATTTGAGTCGTTCCGGCAGCAGAGCGGGCAGAGCAACCGGAAATATGGCGGTACCGGGCTCGGACTTTCCATCACCAAAAGGCTTACCGAAAAAATGGGTGGAACCATATCGGTTGCAAGTACACCCGGCAAAGGCAGTATATTCACTATCCAAATCCCGGGAGTTGAGTGTATTCCGGAGCGCCCGTCTGACCGTAAACATCCGGTTACCAAAATCCCCGAACCAGGCATTGCCTCTGATAGAGACAATGAAAAATACACGGGTCAGAACACAGAATATGAAACAGCAAAAGCAGACCGGGACCGGCCGTCGGGCGGCAGCGGCAACCTTGATCATCGGGTCGGGTCCACCGAAGAACAGAACAGTACCCGGAAGACGGGATATGGCAGTGATCCAACCCTCACTGAAGAATTGATCAGCCGGCTCGCACATCTATATGAGAACGACTGGGAGCGCCTCAGGAACACACTGATCATGAGCAATGCACGGTCATTTGGACGAAAACTCGAGGATCTTGGCATCAGCAGCAGGAACAGGAAAATCAGCAGCTATGCCGCACTGTTGCTCGACCAGGTCGAAACCTTTGATGTGGAACGTTTGCCGGATACCATCCGGTATTTTGAAAAAATCTATCTGGACATTAAACAAAAGACACCCACTTGAGGTACAACTATTATGCACTACCATACTGCATCACTTTTTGTAACTGACAAATGGCAGTATCCAACGCTAAAAACATGCAAAATCCACTGATTCTGATTGTTGACGATATACCCCGAAACCTGCAGGTTCTCGGCAACATCCTCAAAAACGAGGGGTATGAAACAGCTGTAGCTACCAGCGGGAAACAGGCGCTTGCAACCATCGATAAAGCCAAGCCCGATTTGATTCTTCTTGATATCATGATGCCGGAGATGGATGGTTTTGAGGTCTGCAACGAAATCAAATCAAATGTAGAGTATAAAGATATCTCCATCATTTTTCTGACCGGTAAAAGTGATGCGGATGAGATCGTGAAGGGATTCAGCCTCGGCGCAAGTGACTATATCACCAAACCGTTTCAAAAATCCGAATTGCTGGCCCGCGTGAAAACCCAGCTCGAAATCAAGGCTTACAGGGATACGATTGAAGAGCAGAATGAACTGCTGAACCGCCACAATGCCAATAAGGACCGGCTTTTCTCTATTATCTCCCACGATCTCAGAAGTCCGTTCCAGGGCCTTCTGGGCCTTACCCAGATGCTGCATGAGGAGTATGATACCCTCGAACGCGAAGAGATCAGTGAATATATCGGCATGATTCACCAGTCTGCGAACAAATTTTTCAACCTGCTCGAAAATCTGCTGCAGTGGACCATTGTGGAGCGCGGCCAGATTGAATTCAATCCACAATCGATACAGATCAGCGAAGTTATACACGAGAACATTGAATTATATTCTGCGGTATCCCGTAATAAGGATATCCGTTTTGAGATCGAAACGGATGAAAAGCTACATCTCCACACCGATCTGAACGCCCTGCATACCATACTCAGAAACCTGATCTCCAATGCAATCAAATTTTCTAACCCCGGTGGCACCATCACCATAAAAGCCGTTGCCGAAGGGCAGTATGCAGAACTGGGTATCATTGACCAGGGAATCGGTATGGAACCCGGCAGGGCAGAAAGTATTTTCAATATCGAACAGATGAAATCGAGCCCGGGCACCATGAATGAAAAAGGCAGCGGACTTGGACTTCTGATTACGAAAAGCCTGGTAGAACGCGGTGGAGGGTCCATTCGCGTTGAGAGTACCCCCGGTAAGGGTACTGCTTTCTACTTTACCCAACCCGCTGTCGAAGCAGCATACAAAGAAACCTGAAGTAGCCTTACCGGTAATGCTAAAAAAACTCAAAGTTATTGCTGAGCAGCTCGCGGATCGTTCAGCCCGGTCCCGTTTTTGACCCAACCTGCTTCAACGATCCTCTGGCCAGCCAAACCCAGTGGACACCCGTGGTTTCCGGTTAATCTGCCTGCCCTTTCACATAGCGGCCGAACCAGTCGAGATAGCGCTCATAGCGGTCTTTCTGGAATACCGGCTGCCTTATGCCGTGATGTTCACCGGGATAGACCACAAGCAGGGTTTCCCGGCCCAGCCGCTTCATGGCCTGGTACATCTGCTCTGAATTGAGGATCGGCACATTCCAGTCTTCGGCGCCGCCTATCCAGAGGGTCGGGGTTACAATATTGGCCACATCATTAAAAGGCGAGATGCGCTCCCATTTTTCCGGGGTTTCCCACGGCAGTCCCAGTTCCAGTTCCCACGTAAGCTGGTAGTGGTCGTGCCCGTAATTCGACCGGTAAAGTGCCTCGCTCGCGCCGGATATGGCACCCTTGAAACGGTCCGATTTGGTGATCACATAGTTTGTGAGGATGCCACCATACGACCATCCTCCCACACCGAGCTGCTCCGGATCGGCATAGCCTTCATCAATGGCATAATCAACTGCAGCCATCACATCCTCAAAATCCTTGTTGCCCCAGTCGGCGAACAGGACCTCCGAAAACGCCTGGCCATAGCCCGACGAGCCCCTCGGGTTAATCAGCAATACCACATAACCGTTTGCAGCAAACAACTGCGCCGTAAAATTGAAGCTGTGATCAAACTGGGCCACCGGTCCGCCGTGTATCCAGAGAATGGCGGGATATCTATTCCCCTCTTCATAGCCAACCGGTTTTACCAGGAAGCCGGAAATTTCCGTACCATCCTTGCTGTTGAATGTGATTTCCATCATCTCTCCGGTCTGGACCCTTTCGAGAAGGCCGGCATTGGCACGGGTAAGCTGACTGAGCTGCCGGCCAGACCCTGAAAAAAGTTCATCCGGCATATTGAACCGGCCCATCTGTGTAACAATCATACGTCCCTGCATGTCGAAATTGCTTACACTCACATCACCGGCAATAACCCGGGTCAGGTTCTGCCCGTCGGGGTTGACGGATGCCAGCTGGCTTTCGCCCGCATCCTCAAGGATGAACCAGATCGACTGGCCGTCGGGCGAAAACCTCGGGTTGCTTACATTGCGGTCGAGGCTTTCGGTCAGTATCCGGGGAGTGCCGCCCTGAGCAGGAATTACCGCAAGATGGTTGGTTGCGTACCAGATAACCGAGGTGTCGGTAACGGTTACATAGGTGATCAACTTTCCGTCGGGGCTCCAGGCAGGCGACCTGTCGCTGCCAGGCGATGTGGTAACCTGAATCAGATCCCGGCCTTTGTCGGTATTATCGGCATCCACGATCCAGATATCATTGTTGGAGTTGCCGTCGGGGTTATCGGTGCGGTTGCTCACAAAGGCAATCCGTTTGCCATCCGGACTCCATACAGGCGAAGACTGGTCATAGTCGCCTGATGTAATCTGCACGGCCGCGCTGTCGCCGGGGGTATAGACATAGAGATGTACACGGCGCCGGTCGAGATAACCCGTATAATCGCGCTTGAACTGTAACCGGTCGATTACATAGGGTTCTGGTTTCTTGTCGTTTCCCTCTCCCTCTGTTTCCGGCTTTTCATCCCTGATCATAAGCAGCAACCGCGATCCGTCGGGCGACCACTCGTAGCCGTTAACTCCTTGTTTGACATCGGTAATCTGCTGTGCTTCGCCGCCCAGCCGGTTCAGTGCCCAGACCTGGGTTTTCCCGCCATCGCGGGATGCCGTAAACGACAGGTATTTGCCATCGGGGCTCCAGCGCGGATTACCGGCCGAATATCCTTTTGCGGTCATTGGTATGGGCTCTCCGCCTTCTGCCGGAACCATCCAGATCCGGGTTTCCGACTTGTTGGCATCAAGATCACTCTCCGACACGGTATAGGCAACCCATTTCCCATCGGGGCTAATCTGAGGGTTTCTCACATTTTTGAGCTCGAAAAAATGGTCCGTCTCAAGTACGGTTCGTGTGTCCTGTGCAGAGAGTTCTGCCACTATGAACATCATCATTGCTATTCCGATGCAGCGGTAAAGGGTAGGTTTCATACAGGTAATTACTTTAATCCGGGATTGATGAGGAAAATACAGTGTACCACGCAAGAATAAACGAAAAAAATGTTAAATGCCTTTGTATTTGAAAGGATGCAGTAAAATCAGGCTTGACAGTGCCGAAGCGGCACTGCGATAGCAATGGCCTGTTTGGCAATGTAGATCAACATACTGTAAATTGATGGTTTAAATTTTCCCGGCACCCGGTGAAGTACAGCTGGCATCGCTCTTCAAATTAACCGAACGGTACTGTGTGGTTTATCAGACCTTGTGTAACGCTTCTGATGTTAAAGACTCACACACGTTGGAAACGGGGCGATTATGATATCTGTTCCGATTATCACAAGCGGGCATGTAACAGAATCAATGCAACTGCTTTAATCATAATAAAACAAACGGATAGCACCATGAAATCATCCCTATTTATTCTCTTAATCCTTCTATTAACAGATATTGCCCTGGCTCAGGACTACGCCCTGCGCCAGATTGAGGAGTCGCCCCGCCACCATGAGTGGGTTCAGGTGAAAGAAGGCGACCGCACTATCCACAGTTTTGTGGTCTACCCCGAAGTTTCGGAAAATGTGCCGGCCGTAATCGTTATCCACGAAAACAGGGGCCTAACCGGCTGGGTACGCAGTTTTGCCGATCAGCTGGCTGAAGCCGGCTATATCGCCATCGCACCCGATCTGCTGTCGGAATTCGACGGTGATCACGCCCGTACCAGCGACTTTGCCACATCCGATGCGGCCCGCAATCAATCCTGGGATTGGATAAGGGAAATCCTCGGAGGATTATAGTACATTCTCATCGTGTCGGGAAACCTGTTCACTATCCGGTGTCATATTTGTTTTCTTTTCACAATAGCCCGTTTTTTGTATTCGGGCATTTTCCGATTTTTCGTTATTCTTTCTACTGAATTCGGGTGCATCGCAACAGGATAACTCACCAACCCTGAAAACCTGGCTACATGTATATCTGGTCCGTTTTTATTCATCTGATCATCTCTGCCTTCTGGATTGGCGGCATGCTATTTACTGCAGCCATCCTGGTGCCGGCAACCCGTAAAAAACTGGCAGAACACCGCGGACTCCTGTTCACCGAACTGGGCACGCGTTTCAGCCGTATTACCTGGGTCCTTTTCCCATTGCTCATTATTACCGGTATCACGGCACTGTATGGCAAGGGTTATTCGACTGACGACCTTCTGTCGTCCGGTTTCTGGGGTACAGCCTACGGTTCGAAGCTTATGGGCAAACTGCACCTGTTTTCGCTGGTGCTCATTGTGAGCGGTGTTCATGATTTCTGGCTTGGACCAAAAGCCGCCAAAATGATGGAAACCGATCCTGACAATCCGAAAACGGCCACCCTCAGGAAAGGCTCCAGCTGGGTTGGAAGAACTAACCTGCTGCTGGGACTCGCCATCCTTTATTATGCCGCTTCGCTGACACGCTGGTAGGTATTTCGTACTGATTAAGGTAAACAGGAACACATGATAAAAAATGCCGATTACTGGATACACGCTCTCGGCCTGACGGCTCATCCCGAGGGTGGATACTACCGTGAGATCTACCGGTCCAGAGAAACCATCGACAAAAAAGGGCTGCCAGAACGGTACAACGGCGACCGGCATTTTTCAACGTCTATTTATTTTCTGTTGAAGGGTCACGAAAATTCCCGGCTGCACCGGCTTAAATCGGATGAAACGTGGCACTTTTACGAAGGCTCCGCCCTCACACTCTTTGTACTGTCGCCGTTTGGCAGACTCAGGAGGCACGTGCTTGGTTCAAACCTTGAAAGGGGTGAACAATTTCAGCTGACCGTTCCGGCCGACCACTGGTTCGGAGCCTCCGTTAACGATCCTGTCTCTTTTACCCTGGTTGGATGTACCGTTGCCCCCGGATTCGATTTTGAGGATTTTGAAATGGCTGAGTTACGAAGGCTCGTGTCGGAATTCCCCCAGCACAGGGCGTTTATTGAGCAATTATGCTGATCGCATACCTCTGGGCCATAATTTGGTGGCGTTGATTAAGATTTCTCAGACATCCTTGTCCCTCATACACTAATACATTGAATAACCATCATACTCATCCCCTGCCCCGATTCAGTTAAAATTCAGTTCGTCGGATGTGAGCAGTACCCTTGCCGTACGGGGTTGTATCTCTATTGAAATGTGATTTGTTTCTGTGCTTAGTATTACACCCTCGTTCAGCAGATCGAGAAAAACACCCGGTGAATCCACATCAAACCGAACCGTTTGCCCATCGTCTGAATTATTGAATACCACGTATGCGCGAACACTTTCGGAAGCCCTCCTGTAAACCATCACATTAGTTTCATCATCTGCAAGCAGATACTCCAGGTCGCCGTAAGAAAAAACCGGATTGTCGCAGCGCATGCGCGCCAGGGTGCGGTAAAAAGCCAGTTTTTCGGTATCGGCCTCTACTGGATTGGGCCTGCGGGTTCGCCCCAGGGGATGGGTCGATTCGGGTTCAAAAACCAGATCGGACCAGATGAGCGGCTTCCGGTTGTCGGGGTCATCGGCTCCCCACATGAACATTTCGTCGCCCATCCAGATATGGGGCGCCCCGATCCATGTGAACTGATGTACGAGGATGAGCTGCATATGCTGCCATGTTAGCTCATCGGGCCGGTTGATCCGGTATGCCCGGTCATCCCGCGGGTTCGCCCGGTACTTGTACCGGCTGTCGCGGTTGTAAATGGAGGTTGAAAAGCGCGGACTGTCGTGGCTGGCAGTCAGGTTCATCATGGCCTGAAGTACCTCCGGCCGCATCCCCTCCGATACCGAATCGAGATGGGCGATATAAGCTGTTGGCGTTTTGATGCGTTCGGGCGCACCTGCAAAGTAGCTGCGCGACGGCAGGTACCACCGGTAGTTCATTGCCGCGTCGAACACATCCCCCTGCAGCCAGGGCGAGGGGTCCATCATCTTTTCAGGCCAGTCTTCCCACCAGAGCTCGCCAACCAGGTAGGCCTCCGGGTTGATGCTGCGCACCACGCGCCGATAGTCGCGCCAGAAACCCATGGGGATGAGCTCGGCCACATCCAGCCGGAAGCCATCCACCCCCTTACTCAGGTCGCCGTTGCCCATCGGGTCGAGCCAGCGGCGGGTTACGGCGAAAATATGCTGCTTCACGGCGGGATGGAGGTCCCCCTGAACCGGCTGTCCGTGAATCAAAGGTTCATCGGCCCCCTCGCCATAGCGGCGAAACTGGGGAAGTTCAGCCACCCCGGCCCACCCTTCGTATTCGAATTCGTTTTCTTTAGTGGCCGGATCATTGAACCGCACAATCTGGTACCAGTCGGCGTAAGGCGACGCCTCCTGCCGATCAAGCACATCCTGCCAGGCCCAGAAGGTGATGCCCGTATGGTTCCATGAATAGTCCATGATCACGCGGATACCCCGGTCTTTGGCCATCTCTACGAGCCGCAGAAAAAGCCGGTCGGCAGAGGTCCACTCCCAGGTCGACGGATCAGCGGGATCCTCACGTTCCATGATGGCCAGGTCGCCGTCGGGGTCAGGCCCGAAATTCCGGTCGATGTGATGGTAGCTTCGCGCATCATATTTATGAAGCGAGGGGGAATCGTTGAGCGGATTGAAATAAATTGCCGTTATGCCCAGCTCTTCGAGGTACCCGAGCTGATCGATCACGCCCTGCAGATCGCCCCCGTACCGGCGCATCTGAACCGTCCGGTAGAACCCGTCACCGCTCTTTACGGCCCAGTCTTCCTGCCGGTACCAGTCGGAGGTCCACGGGGTGGGCCGCCAGCTTGCCGGCTTGTTGTGGGGCCATGAACCCTCAATGTCGGTCAGGCGCGCATCGTTGGTCACGTCCCCGTTCCGGAACCGTTCCACGAAAATCTGGTACCATACCGCCTCTTTTGCCCATTCAGGAACGGCGGTCAGAACCTCTTCCGGTACGTCAGGTATGCCGGTCGGGCTGGCAGACGGTTCGGGACTGCATGCGGCCACCGCGAACACCACCCATGTTGCCATAACAGCTATTATCAGCCGGTAACGGGGTAATAAGGTGGCGGGAATCAGGGTATCAACCGGTATTCGTCCTGTTTCAGTGCGGCTTTCATATGGGTTTTCTCGTGTGCGTTTTGCAGCCCGAAGGCTGTCAGATTCGTAACAGGCAGATGACTGCAGATTTTCCATACGGGTTTTGCCATTTGACGATATTTCTTTACTCTGTCAGAAATATCTGAAAAAAAAGGATGGTTTATGAGTCAAAATTCCTTTGAAAGCCAGATCAACCTGAATGTGCGCGGGTTGCCGGTCTCTGCCACACTCGCCATCAACGAAAAATCGGCTGAACTCAGGCGGAGCGGGAAAAAAATCTACCGCCTGGGCCTGGGCCAATCCCCTTTCCCCGTACCGGAACAGGTAGTATCGGTTCTGAGGGAGAAGGCCCATGAAAAAGATTACCTTCCTGTTAAAGGTCTGTACGATCTGCGTGTTGCCGTTGCCCGTTATCACCGGCGGTCGCAGGGAATTGAAGCCAGCGCCGAAGACGTACTCATTGCACCCGGATCAAAAGAACTGATGTTTCTGCTGCAGCTGGTTTATTACGGCGATCTGCTAATACCCACCCCGAGCTGGGTATCATACGCGCCCCAGGCCCACATCATCGGGCGGCATGTTCGCTGGCTGGCCACCCATCGCGAAAACGACTGGCACCTGATACCCGACGAGCTCGACCGTCAATGCAGCCTGGATCCCGGAAAACCAAGAATTCTGATTCTGAACTACCCGTCGAACCCGACCGGCAGAACCTACAGCGATGCTGAACTTCGGGGACTGGCCGAAGTTGCCCGCGAACACCGGGTCGTACTGCTGTCTGACGAGATTTACAGTGAACTGCACCATCAGGGTAAACATATATCGATCGCACGTTATTACCCGGAGGGAACCATTATCAGCAGCGGGCTTAGTAAATGGTGTGGAGCCGGCGGGTGGCGATTGGGTACCTTCCTGTTCCCCCCGGGTCTGCGAAAACTGCTGGATGCCATGGCCGTTGTGGCCAGCGAAACCTACACCTCAACCAGTGCGCCCATCCAGTATGCTGCCGTTCGCGCATTCAATGGTGGCAGTGAAATTGAACGGTATCTGTGGCTTTCCCGAAGAATACTGGATGCGCTCGGCACAGCCATGACCAACCGTCTGAAAGCCGCCGGACTAATAGTTTCCGATCCCCATGGCGCTTTTTATCTCTTCCCGGATTTCAGCAATCATCTCGATAAACTGCATGCTGCAGGGATTATGACCAGCGATCAGCTCTGCAACAAACTGCTTGATGATACCGGCGTGGCTGTGCTGCCGGGCAGTGTTTTCGGGCGGCCACCAGAAGAAATGACCATGCGGCTGGCCTATGTCGATTTCGATGGTGCCCTGGCGCTGAAGTCAGCCGCAACGTTACCCGAGGGCAGTCGGATCAGTGAGGATTTCCTGCTGATGAACTGCCGTGATATGCTTGATGCGGCCGACCTCATGTGCAGTTGGATCACAAATCTGGCAACCTGATTTAACCTGCTAATCTGCCCTCCGTCATCCGCCATCTGCAATCAAGGATATCCGGTATATCCAGGGCGTTTGGGGCATCCGCGAGGATAACGGCAGGAAATTTGCCTGTTTCTGTCATTGGCCACCATTAACCACTTTTATCCGGGATTATGTATCTTGCAACACTATGAAAAATGAACAGCTTATTATTACGCCTAAAGACGACTCACTGAATGAGTATGTAGCAACAGGGGCAGGCGATTTTTTTTACAGTATCACTATTAAACGCCTGCTCGGCAAAAGCCGGTTCGAGGTTGACGGGGAGGCGTACAAGATCAAATCTTCTCTGATCCGGAAACGCCGTATTGAGCTGAAGCTCGGAAACAAGCTGATCGCGAAGGCGTGGCGGAAAAATATCATCAGCAACCGGTATGAAATCTCTTTTGCCAGTTCCTGGCTTGAGATGGAAACCTCGAACGGAGAACTGAAGCCCTGCACTATTACACTTGGTGAAGAGGAAGTCGGTAAAATCACTCTCACTGAACCCGGCAGCAAGCGGGTTGATGCCAGGCTATCGGAACTGCTCGACATCAGGGTCCGGCTTTTCCTGGTATCCATCTATCTGCTTACCGTGACCTGATCATATGGTGCAATTCCGGTTTTGGCGACGGTATTGCAGGTTATTACAGGTATATGCCACTTGCAGTAATATTGCAACACCTTTTCATCTGCTTCGTACTGATTACCTGTACATTCAACCATATTATTCAACTTATTCAAAGATGCCCTCATCCGCTGTACTTGTGTTTGGAATCGGTTCATCATCACTCCGCCAATCTGTATTCTTCCCGTACCCTCCATGTCGAACATAGACGCACGTACTGAATCCGGCAAAACCGTTACATGGGATATCCGTTCACATGGCCTGTTGAAGACCGTCCTCGAAATCGATCACGGGAATACGGAGCTTGTGACCATTCAAAACATCCCTCTTAAAAAATGCCGCTGAATTTGAATGGAACGGCAACAGGTACATCATGGAGAGCACTTCCCTTTTTAAAGGCCGCTACACTCTGAACAGCGGCAACGGGATCATTGCAGAAGCAGAAAAAAAATCGGTCTGGACGGGTAAATACAATATCAGATATATGGATGTCCGGTTCGAACTGATCCCTGAAAGTATTTTCCGGAGCGGGTACAACATTTTATACAACGGCATCGAAATCGGATCCGTCAGAAAAAAATCCGTCTGGAACTATTCTGCCGTAATGAAAATCCCCGCATCGTTCGATACCGTTTTCGGGATTTTTCTTTTCTGGGTTATTTTTGTGACCTGGAAACAGAACAATGCCGCCGCGGCAGCCAGCGGATAGACTCAATTACATAACTAATGTATCTTCGTTTACAGCTTCCCACTCTGTTTGTGTTTTTTCTGTTTTTTCTCTGCTTTTCAGATGTCCAGGATCAGGGACGGTAAAAAGCCATTGAAAAAAAATTTCAAACCGGGGTCTTCAGGTACTCAGAAAGCCGTTCAGGAGTGGATTAAAAAGGTTCGAAAAGATGCCAAAACCCGGAACTGGTAAGACGAAGTGAGCAAAACCGGGATGAAAAAAAACCTGCTGTTTCAGATAATGCTGGTACTTTTCGCACTTTTGGGGATGATATTCATATCCGGACTTTTTGCAATACTCATGGTCGCGGCTGTACTGCTGGCTGTACTGTCCCTGATCATACAGCGCCGGTCGGTTGAAGGTGAGCTGGCTTATCAGCGTATTTGTGCCTGCCGGAATGCCCTCACCCGCGGCAAGCCATCCGAGTTCATCACCCCGAAAGACAAAACCATTCACCTGCTGTACGCCATCGCGCTGGGCGTTACCGGCAAGCGGTTCGAAAACCTCACCGAAAACCTGAACATTGAAGATGTAGGCTGGCTCTATTTTCATAGTGGCGTTTTCAACGCATCACAACTGGCTGCCACCTTGAACACTCTCGCCGCAACAGGCACATCCACCGTTGGCAGCGGGGTTTCCTGCCGGTATTTTAATTTGTATCCACGGCGTATCTTGGTAACTTTAAGCTTCATAAAATCTGTCTATTACACCCATACATCATGAGATCTACCAAAACCATCCTTCTTATCGCCCTATTCACTCTCACTTTTACCAGCCTGCACGCCCAGGACAACGACTCCCACAGGGCTGCTGTTAATGATCTGCTCGATACCGTTGAATTTGAAAAAAACATGCTTGAAACCATCGACAACATGCTCGAGCTTCAGATTCGCCAAAACCCTGACCTTATCGCCTTCAAGGACGTAATGAGCAGCTTTTTCGTCAAGCACCTCACATCCGACGAGGTAAAGCAACGCTATGTTGATATCTACCTCGAATCTTTCACGGAAGAGGAAATTGTTGAACTAAACAGTTTCTTCAAGACCGATCTTGGCCGCAAATATTACATCGAATCCCAGAACCTTTCGCTTAAAGGCATGCAGATCGGCGAAGAGGTTGTTCAGCAAAATATGGGTGAATTTCAGATGATGATGATGCAACGCGCCCAGGAGCTCGAAGGGGCTGTGGATCAGCAGTAATGCAACTACTTGCAGCCTGTAGTCACGGGCTCGGCGATATCGCGGCCGGTGAACTGCAGGAACTTGGTTTTGTTACGAAATCCGTACACGAAGCCGGTGTTGAACTCGGCGGTGCAGGTGCATCCGAAATCGTGCGTCTGAATCTGTGTGCAAGGACCATATTCAGGGTGTACATCAGGCTGGCCGAAACCGATGTTCGCTCATTGGATGAGATCACTGAATTCTGTTCAACCATCCCCTTTTCCGACTGGTTTGATGCCGGTCAGCCATTTGCCATCAGAGGGCGTCGCGAAGGCGATCATGACTTCACCTCCATGGATATAGCGCGCGATGTGGGCAGCACGGTGGTGGAGCATTTCCTGAAGGCAAAAGGAAGACGGATACCCGTTAACCTGGATGAACCGGAAATTGAAATCCATGCCAGCCTGAAGGGCACCCGTTTTGAGCTGCTGCTAAATACATCGGGCCGCTCCCTCGACTACAGATACCGTCGTCCTTTCCAGCATTTTGCCCCGCTAAAACCCTCCATCGCCGCTTCCCTTCTGAGGCTTTCATCCTGCTTCAGCAGCGGATCACTGCTGGATCCGATGGCAGGTGGCGGCACTATTCCCATCGAAGCTGTCTTCAGGGCACTGCGCATTCCTCCGGGTATCTTCAGGAGCCGGGATGAATACCTGTTTCATCATCTCCGTTTTATCGATCCCTCCATTCACGATTCAGAAATCGAAAAATCACAGGCTGGTATGCGGCACGATCCGGGGATCAGGGTGATGGGTGCCGACCGGTTTATGAAGAATGTGACCGGTATGAAGCAAAATGCAGCCCGTTTCGGTATTCAGGATCACATCAGGGTAAGGCAGGGACTCGCCGAGACCCTCAGTTACATTGAAAAAGGGGAATACGAATGTATTGTTACCAACCCGCCATTCGGTATGAGAATAGGCAGCACCAGGCTTACCGAGCAACTCTACCGGAATTTTGCCAAAGCCTGTGCCGAAAAAGAGGTAAAGGAGGTAATGGGACTCACACCGCTCAAACGGACCTGGATTTGCAGTTTCATGGAAAATGGTTATTCCATTGCGCACAGCAGGATAGTGCTGTTCGGCAACCTGCATGTGACTTTTTTAAAGGCGGTTCTGCAGTAAATCAGGAACAAGAGGGGTTATTATTTGTTCATACCTGCAGAATATAACATCAGCCGATAACGTGTGAAAACGTAACCGCGGAACAATTACAGCACTGGTAAACCAAGCCGCGTTTCGCTGATGTGATGTAAGGTACCATTTGGGAAACAGGAGAGATGCAGCACGACTTTGAAAACAGAACCCCTTCGACCGAAGATATGCAACGCTGGGCAGGCAGTTTCCGCCTGGCGGGGTGGGTTTTCCTGGGGCTCTCCCTGCTGCTGACCTGGGGATTTTACCGGCAGTTTTCAACCGCTCAGAATTCGAAAAACTGGCCTTTTGTTACCGGAGAAGTCATCGAGTTTGATGTTCGCAACCGGACGGCCGACAAATCTGTGTATGCCACCATCAGGTACACCTACAAGGTGGACGGGTACACTTATACCGGCAACCGGTTTACACTGGAGAACGGTGAACCCGACGTGCGCCAGGTCGCCCGCAGGCTTGATGCCTATCCTGAAGGACGTACCATAACTGTCTATTACAACCCCGAAAACCCGTCCCAGGCCGTTCTGGAACCCGGGGTGTCGGCAAATGCCCTGATGGTAACCTCCATGGCTTATCTCTTTTTTGTTCTCGTGATCGTATTTTTGTCGGGCATCAGCTTCCGGTTTTCATCCTACTGGCAGCAAAAGCTGGAACCCGAAACGGAAGAAGGCGAAGATGAAGCGGTTCCGGCAATGAAAAAACGGCCGGCAAACAGACATGCGATTAAATCGTTCAGCTCCTGAGCCGCGGCACACTTCCATGCCCTGTTTTTTGAGCTCAGAACGGTAAAACTCCTGAATTAGTCATCCCGATCATTCCTGTAGCATGAGTACAGGCGAATACCTATTTTTCGGGTCGATTCTAACTTACCCCCGCTATGAGCCAACCCGCAATTATTATCGCCTTCGGCGGTGTTTCGCCGGAACATGAAGTTTCTGTTATCACCGCCATGCAGGCGGCCGCAGCACTCAGAGAAAAACCGTACCGCCTGGTCCCCCTGTACATCACAAAACAGGGATCCTGGTTTACCGGTCCGGAGCTGCTTGAACTGGAAACTTATAAAGAGTTCAAATCACTTGAATCGAAAGCAAAACCCTGCCTTTTATCCATCGATGAACACGGGAAGACGATTCTGCTAAGTGGTACTGGCGGACTTTTCAAAAAACCCGAGTCCATCCCGGTCAAAGCGGTACTTACCGCATTTCACGGGAGCGAGGGGGAAAACGGGAGTTTCCAGGGGCTCTGCGAACAGTACAACATCCCCTACACAGGCTGTGGGGTTACATCCTCCGCCCTTGGTATGGACAAACGCCTTGCCAAACGGATCTGCAGATCGGAGGGAATACCGGTTGTTGATGATGTCTGGGTTACGGAATCCGGCTGGACGGCCAATTCCGGCACCATCATCAGTGAGATCGAAAAACTGAATTACCCGGTATTTGTGAAACCGGTGCACCTCGGCAGCAGTATAGGCGTGATGAAAGCAGGCGACAGGCAGAGCCTGCGGGAGGCGGTCGAAACGGCGTTCCGGTACGATCCGCACCTTATTGTCGAAAAAGCGGTGAGCCCCCTGATGGAGATAAACTGCTCGGTACTGGGCGACGGCGCCGATGCGGAAGCCAGCGTATGTGAGCAGCCGCTCAGCCGCGATGAACTGCTCTCATTTGAAGACAAGTACCTGGGTGATGCCGGCAAGGGCATGGCATCTGCCACCCGGCTCATACCGGCCCCGATCAGTGAGGAACTAACCAGCGCCATCCGCGAAACGTCACTGTCTGTTTTCAGGCTGCTCGACTGTTCCGGACTTGTGCGGCTCGATTTTCTGGTCAACAAAGAGAATGGGACCTTCTATTTTAACGAGATCAACACCATTCCTGGGTCGTTCAGCTTCTATTTGTGGGACAAGTCCGGGCATACATTTCCGGGCATCCTCGACAGGATGATTCAGATAGCAGAAGACCGTCACCGGACAAAAAACGGCAGGGTTCGCTCATATGAAACCAACCTGTTAAGCACCAAAGCTGCCAGTGGGTTAAAGGGCCTGAAAGGAAAAGGCTGATCCATCAAAATTTTTTTCCCCTTTTTACTGTTATAGTAGTGCCTGCTAATTAAAAAAATGATTTACAACGAAAATCCATCTGATCCATCTGCGGGTCCATTATTGAACATAAACCTACAACCCGGTCACCAATACTATGCGGATTAGCACATCCCCAATCATACTTCTCACTCTGATGCTTCTTGCCTCATGCGGGCGATCTACTGAAACCGTTGTCATCCGCAGTGATCCGGCTGCCATGGCCGAACCTTCACCGGAAAGAATCCGGGATGTTCAGGAAACCACTGTAACCGACCGGCTTCATTTCCGCTATGGCGAATGGCAGAAGATCTCAAGCCTCGATCCGTTGTTTGCCGATAACAATGCATCTCTCCGGGCTGTTCAGCTCATCTTTGAAGGCCTGGTCCGCTTTGATGAGCAGGGCAACATCATGCCTGCACATGCCCGCAGGTGGCAGGCCGACAATGACTCACTTGCCTGGACTTTTTCCCTGAACCGGAACCGTTTTTTCCATGATGATGAATCGTTTATAACTGGCCAGGGCCGGCGCGTAACGGCCGGCGACTTCAAACGCAGCTTTGAGCGGATGGCTTCACCGGATGTACCGGGCCATGCATCAGATCTTTTCAGGGAGGTCATCTACGGGTTCGATGCCTACTACCATGAGCAGCGGAATCTGAACCCCGGCAAAACGGTGAACTATACCCAGGTTGAGGGGATTATTGCCCAGAACGACTCAACGCTCAGAATTGAGCTGAACCGGAAAGATCCACAGTTCCTCCAGCGCCTGGCATCACCCTATGCGGTTGTCTATCCCATGGAGGCCGTGCGCCACCACGGTGCCCTGCACAGGAACCCGGTGGGATCCGGTCCTTTCAGCCTCAGTTCTGTTACCGGCGATTCCCTGTTTGTTTTGAACAGATATAACGGCTATCCGGGCTCAACAGCGAACGGTATAAACCGGATTGAGATCCATTCCATTGGTGATGAATCGCGGGTATTAAGAGCGTTTGCATCGGGCAGGATTGACCTTGTACCCGACCTGGGGCCCCTTCTGTTGCAGCGCTTTGTAGATGAGAACGGTGATCTGGAATCCGGTTCCAACGATCAGTACCATTTAACCAATCACGGTAAAAAAACGTATGAAATTGCCTACAACCCGTCAAATCGTTTCGCAATAACCAGGGAGCAGGCCGGGTCTTTACTGCAGAACGCCATGGATAATGCCCTTTTGGACACACTGCGTATTCCCATGCTGGAAATCGGTTCTGATCTGGCTGACTCTGGCAGTGATGGATTCGAAACCATACGTCAACGGTTTCCCGAATCCGTATCCCGAAGAAACCTGCTGCTCATAAATTATCCAGGATATGAATCGGGATACCTGGTTAACGCCATCGCAGATAATCTGAGAAACCGGAATGTCAATATCAGAACCATCAATACCCGGGCTTCCGGTATCGATCTGCTCCTGTTCACCAGACAGTCAGATATGACTCCCGATGGAACAGTGACCTTCCCGGATGCTCACACACTGATCAGTATCTCCATACCTCGCTTTTCAGCAACCCTGAAAAACATCAGTGGAGTTGAGTTCAATAACTATGGCTGGTGGATGAATTTGAACCGGCTGAGTCGCACGGCATCTCAATCCTGAACAGGTTTTTTGCGGGTCGGGTTTGGCATGTCAGCCTATACGGAAACATAAATACTGAATGACATGAAAAAAACCGCAATTGTAACCGGTGCCGCAAACGGTATCGGACGCGCTGTGGCAACGGCCTTTGCAACGAACGGCTATGATGTCATAATAGCCGATATTGATACCGATAACGGAAAAAAACTGCAGGATCAGCTGCTGAACGACGGGAATGAAGCCCTCTTTGTGGAATGCGATATCTCCGATCCGCGATCGGTTACCGAACTGGTGAAATCAACCGTTATCCGGTACGGACGTATCGATGTTGTGATCAACAATGCCGGTGTTTCCGAATTTATTGATCCTCACAAACTTACCGTGACCGACTGGGACCGTGTTTTGAACACCAATCTCCGCGGTCCGTTTCTTCTGACGCGTGAAGCAGCCCCCGTCATGAAAAAGAACAGCGGCGGAGCTGTTGTCAATATCGCCTCAACCCGGGCCCTGATGTCGGAGAAAAACGCCGAAGCCTATGCCGCGTCCAAAGGCGGGTTGCTGGCCCTCACGCACGCCATGGCCATGTCGTATGCCGATGATCAGATCAGGGTGAATTGCATCAGCCCGGGCTGGATCCACACCGGCGACTACAGCAAACTCCGCGATGTGGACCACAGCCAGCACCCCTCGCGCCGGGTCGGTAAACCGGGCGATATTGCCCGGGCCTGCCTGTTCCTTACCCATCCCGACAACAGCTTCATCAACGGCGAAAACCTGGTGATCGACGGCGGAATGACCCGTAAGATGATCTACGAGGAGTGAACCAGTGTCCTGTTCCCGGCGGTTTCGCCACCCGGGTTCCGGCCGGCACCTGGCATGGCCATGCACTAGCTGGCCGACCGGGTCGGGGTAATGCGGCAGACCATCAACGCCATCGAGGCGGCGAAGTACCCGCCCCCGCTCGAGCTGGCGTTCAGGATCGCAGGGGTGTTCGATGTGCCGGTAACGGAGGTTTTTCAGTACGGGCCGGCGTGAGGGGGGTACACCTGCTCCCGTTGTCTGGTGATGCCCCTCACAAGGCGCATGATACTATTTGACCAGCAGCATTTTTCCGGTTACAACACCCGCAGAAGTTGTAAGCCGGTACAGGTACACACCGCTGGCAAGGCGACCGGCATCGAAGACGGCCGAATGAGTACCCTGCGCATGCTGACCCGCAGCCAGGGTAGCCACCCTCTGCCCCTGAATATTGTACACACGCAGGCTTGCCTCGCCTGCCTCAGGCAGGGTATAACGCAGGGTGGTTACCGGATTGAAGGGATTGGGATGATTCGAAACCTGCAACGCCGTATGGCCGGTTTCAATCGCAAGGGATGGCTCCTGGCCGCTTTCTGCAAACCGCGCGCCGTAAAAATCGGCCAGACCGCTCAACTGGCCGCTGCCCGCCTCCTCGCATTCCAGTTCCTCAAGCAGGGCGATCATCGCCCGGGCCTGGCCGGCATCCTGCAAGCCCAGCAAATAACTGTAAAACATGCGCCGGGCTATGGTCCGCCGTACACCCGCCGGATAATCCGCTGCATCAAGCAGGGCACGGGCCTCGTTTACCAGATCCCGGTGTTGCCCGGCCCATTGCAACAACTCCATCCGAACAACCGGCACCCAGGCTTGCCACTCCGGTGAGTTGATCCGACGGCTCCCCGATCCGGAAAAATGCGGACGGCAAAGCATCGAATGGAAGCCAGTTCGAGTAGTCGATCCATGATCCACCATCGGCATAGAACCAGGAGGATGAGGGCGGGTCCTGACCCCACCAGTTGCCCGGCACATCCACACCGCTGTTGGTGAATGCGGCCGCAGCCAGGTAGGCGTTATCATGAATGCTGATGCCGCTAACGCCCCACAGTTTAAGCGGCAAAGCCATTACTTGAAATTGTTGTTATTTTGCCTAATTAATTGAGGCTCCAAACAACTTTACTTCACAAGCTGCATTTTAAGCTCTCTGGTAAATATTTCACCGGAAAAACCTGTCGCCCGCATCCTTGCTATGTAAAGACCACTCGATAATTGCGAAGCATCAAATGTAGCTGTGTAACTACCTGCTGATCGGTTTGCTGCCTCAAGTGTGGTTATTTTTCTGCCCATCAAATCAAAAACTTGTAGCAATACATCAGCTTGCTCTGGAAGATCATAACTGATGGTTGTCGTTGGGTTAAACGGATTGGGGTAATTTTGAGTGAGAGCAAAAGCCTGAGGTTGCGATTCAATGTTTTCCGAATCTTGTTGTGCAAAAGACCAGCCAATAATGGTAAAATAGTGCGTGTCTTCATTTATATTTGGGTAGGCATCGGTCACAACTACACGGACATACTCTCCATTCGGTGACCCGGCAGTATGTGTATATGTTGAGGAATTTGTTCCTGTTGCTGTCCAGTTCCAGTTACTCTCATGGCGGTAATACCATTGGTAATTGTATGGTGGGGTTCCACTGGATACATTAGCAGTGAAAGTATCTGAAGTGCCTTGAAACATATTGGATGGACCGGATATTGAGACTGATGGTGGTGGTGGAGGCGGGAAAACTGATATAATATCATGATGGGCGAACGAAGCTTCAATATTAGAAAGATTGCTCCCATTATACTCACTATTATCCACTAAGTATATATTGTATAGATAATCTTCAAAATTTCTGGCACGAGGCACTACCTGAAGTGCTTTAAATGCTAAGTTATTTGCTATAGTAGTACCTACCGCTTGTCGCGTGCGCCACAGTGCTCCACCAATAACCTGGCCATTCCAATGTGCCCCTACCTCTTCATCCCAAGTGAAATTATTATTCAGGGTTCTATTTACTCCTACATCAGCTGCCAGAACAGGTCTTCCTATTGTAGCGGCAGCAAAATAATCTGAAATACCTTCGTCCATGGCATAAGCTTGTGAATAATAACCACTCCCTTGGTGAATCCAGCCACCGTAAATTTTATTTATAACGTTATGGGTGTATTCGTGGGTTACCACGTCTCTTGATCTTGCCCAAGACTGGTTTCCTTGTGAGCCAAAATAAATGTGTGTACCATCCGCCGCTCCATTTGTCCATGGTCCATCATTGATGTATCCTCTCATTTGATAATCCATGCCGGAATAATTTAAAGGTGCTCCTTTAAAAAAATCGTGCATTTGGGTAGCGTGCCAATGTACGTTGCTTCCGTCGGAAGCCGTCCAAGTGTAATTATGCTGCCCCGGGAAACCGCCTGATACATGTGTCACTGGGTTTCCTGAATTGTCAATATCACGAATTTGTATCCATGAGTTTGCAAGATGGAAAGCGATATTATAATATTGATAAGAGAGATTACCGGTGCTATAGTTTCCATTTTGATTTGATAACACATTCGAAACCGTCTGACCTATAGAATTTGTAACAATTATACGAGAAAATAAACCATTACTTATTGGCGCGTCACCGGCATTGTCAGCCCAATAACCCCCCATAATGGTACCATGTATGTCATTATCTCGAACATTATTGACCTCATGCAGTATATGCCCGGTTTGGGCATCTACAAAAAATGTCAAATTTCTAACCGGCTGAATAGAACGAAGGGTGATTTCATAAGTTAAAAAGTAGTTATAATCGGATTGAACATATAATGGGAGTATTTTGAGGGCGGGTTCGTAGAGAATTTCCGGGTCTACCTCATCAAATACACTCAATACAATTCGTAACGCTTCATCACCTTGCATACGGGGAGTCGGAATGTTCCGGATTCCCGGAAATGCCTTGGCTCCAAGGGCAATAATGTAGCCCTCAGGATCGATTGTGTATCCGATTTCAGAATACTTTACCGGTATATTACCTACCTTCTGCTTATATTCCACAAACCACCATGAACCATCCGTATCAACTTTGCGTATTTGGACATCACTTTCTTTGATTTTCAACTGTTCGGAATACGCATTAAATAAATGAAGCCCGATTTCCGATACGGATATACTGTCAAGTGATTCCCTGGTAAAACTATACGATTCTACATGATCACGAATGCCGTGAATGCGGTTGGCAGTACCGGTTTTCTCATTAATTCTTGCCAAGAGCTCTTTTCCTTCATGATTCACAAAAGGAACCATTTCTTGAGCTAAAGTATCTAAGCTCAAGAAAAACGCCAACGTCACTAATAGAAATAAACGGTATAAATGTTTCATGACTTTACACCTTCTTTGAGTTGTTTGTATTTTGTTAGATACCTATGGAAGTTTTGTCATTATTGAATTTAATAGTGTTTTCATTTTTATTTTCGCCAGCTTGAAACCCAAATCGAGGAATCGGCTGATTCAATTGGAGTTATGTCTTCGATTGACCGATCATCAATATTGATTATGAAGACTTTGCGCTCTTCATAGTTGATCTCCCATGACACTTGCTGGAATATTAATTTTCTACCACACGGTGACCATGCTTGTGCTGTAGGATAATACTGCTCAAATAAAAGCTGCTCTTCACCTGTACCAAGATCCATCAGGTAAAGTTTTCTCTCTTTTGAATAGGCAACTTTTGATCCATCCGGAGATATACGACCCCGAGCAGCGCTAAACACTGTGTCAGAGAGAAGCTCAATATACTTCCCGTTCAAATCTGTAAAACCAATTACTCCAACCGCTGTAGATTCATGAAGATTACTGCCAATGTAATGGATTAATAGTTTATCTTTGTATGGATGCCAATCATCCACATATTCAGTCCAGTTTTTATGTGAAACCAGTGACTCTATACCAGATTCTAGCTCCACCAAATAGATATCAAAGATCCCCGAGACTTCTGGTGGTCTCATGCGTGAAAAAGCAATATGATTACCATTAGGTGACCAAGTAAGTTTACGTTCTACATCACCCACATATCTAAAAAGTCCTAGCGGTGGATTTGTTAATCGGTATTTCCCACTTCCATCGCTATTCATAATATAAACTGCCCTGGCGAACTCATTATAATCACAAGGATTCGCCAGAGCAATAATTGCTATCTTCTTTCCGTCTGGCGACCAGCGTGCATCAAATATTGGGAATTTCGAATCGTTTGTAAGCTGCTTTGTATTTGATCCATCTGGCTCCATGCTCCAAAGCTGATTTTCGTAGATAAATAGAATCGGGCCAGCCTCAAAGATATTTTTACTTGTATCATCTCCATCGAGGATATTACAGGAAGCAACAAGAATAACAAATAGTATGTAGCAAAATAGTCTTTTCATTATTGTTGATTGAATGTGCTGGTTTAATTTAGATAATTTTGAGGTTTGAAGGCAAAATAACGGCTATATACGAGCCGTCGTCTGCACGAATCCCGTTGGTAAGGCCGTCGTAAATTCTGGAGTTATGCGCCTGCCAGACCACGGCGCCGCCTTCCAGCTTGATTCCCGTGTATTCATTGCCTTTCAGAATGGAGGTGCTCACCCCGCCATTGGCCGCACCGTCGTAGAGTATTCCGTGACGCAGGTTACCATCGGCGCGAATGTTCCAGGTATCGGCAGCGGCATTGACGAGTCGAAAACCGTCGAACGAACTCCCGAATACCTGCACCGAGTTCAGGCTGATGTTGCCGGTATTATAGGCCGACACCCCGTTAACCGCTCCGGTGATGTGCACATAGGCGAGTTCCGATCCCGCGCCATGCAGGTGTACCCCCGCCCAGGTACCGCTCAGGGCCGGATCGATGTTCATGACCACCGGTTTGCCGTTGTACCCGTTCAGGGCCACCCGGCCCCAGGCGGTTAAGCCCTTGCCGGTAGTGAAGTACAATTCCGAGCCGGCGCCCACCACAAGCTCCCCGCCGGCCGCCACTTCGATATCGCCGCGCCGCACCACGACATCGCTGCCTAACCGTGCATAGCCCTCCACCAGCAATTCACCCAGACTTCCGGGGCGGATGGTAGCTCCCTCGCGTACAATCAGGCGGCCGGTCGGGGCTACCTCGATCGACAGGTCGAGAAGCTGGGCGCCCGATTCTACCACCATGTTGCCCTGAACGAGTATTTTGGCATAATCCCCGCCGAAGCCAGTAAGGGTGCCCGAAAACACCGCTGCCTTGCCTTGCGGAATAATAAGGGTGCCGAACTCCAGATAGCTGTCGCCAAAAATATGGGAGCCGCCGATGTCCTGGGATGGCCAGACGGCAAAGAATGGACTGTTCAACTGGTTGGGCAGGGCGTGCTTGACCGCCTCGTAGGCGTTGAGGCGGCCGTGGCCGTATTGTTCGGTATACGAACTTCCACCCATGCCGGAAACCCAATCTGCTGATGTTTCGAGCACTGATTTTGCTTCGGATGCCGTAATCGAAGGATTAACTGCTTTCATTAAAGAGATAACCGCTGCTGTGTGCGGTGCAGAAAATGAGGTGCCATTTACGGTTGTATAACCTTCATTCAAATTTAATGTTGGTACTAATATTCCAGGGGCTCCATGGCTTACATAAGTTCCTGAATTATAACCGGTAGGGAACTGCTCATTTGAATTTACAGCACTTACAGCAATAACCCCGCTATAAGCAGCCGGCCATTGATCAGTAGGCCAGGTGCCACTGTACCAGCTTGGTTTGGTATTTCCTGCACTTGTTACCAATATTTTTCCTTCGTTATCAACCGCATTATTGATAATGTTTTGCAAAAATTGAGAAAAAGCCATAGACCCATCAAGGCATTCCTCGGGGTCATTTGGGTTCCACTGGTGACAAGTATATAAAAGAATGCTCATGTTGATGATATCGGCAACATAATTATCATTGCTACCAAAAGACCTATTAATCCAAGATGAGACACTATTTAATTCGGTCAAACTTCCATCCACAATCATGGTTTCCCATCCAATAGATGCTAAGCCTAGGTTATTATCTGTTTCGGCTCCGACCACTCCAGCTACCTGAAGGCCATGAGTACCTGAAAATGTCATCCCCGGATTCACAATCTTATTGATAATATCATCATGCGGTTCAATACCATTGTCTAAAACCATAACACGGACATCGTTGCTCCCCCGGGTTAAATCCCATACCTTTGGAGCATGCACCATATCCAGATTCCATTGATTCAATTCTATCCCATAATCATCTGGAAGATACATCAGTTCAACTTCATAAGGAGGGTCAATCCACTCAATTCCGGGAAATTCCTCAAGCGCCTCTTTCACTTCATAAAAAGGAACATAGTTCGACAATTGAATCACAAATACTTTAGAAAAATCGAATGTCGTCACCGTTTGTCCTTTGGTATTAATTCGTAACGTGTCAGCAGCTTCAAAATCCGGCATATAGCGCACTACCATAGCATCACTGTCAAGCTCCAGCAGGTATGAGCGCATATCTGCGAATGGTTCGGTGATCTGCTGAACCGATACTCTTGCCTTAGGATCAGGCGATTCAACCAGTGATTCTGTAAACTTAATCACCAGCTCTTTGGTAGGGGTGTACATTTCGTGTTTCTCCTGCGCATACAGATCAGGAATCCAGCTTAATAACAACAAAGTTATTACTATCATACTCATACATAAACATTGCCGTGTTTTCATGGTATTTTCCTTTTTAGGGTTTTTGTTAGGCTGCAACCCGTTTATCGGATAAGCAGCATTTTGATTGTATCCTGAAAGCCTGGAAGCTGTGGGGAGGTCAGCCGGGCGATATACGTCCCCGATGCTTGACCCGGCAAATTAATTCGCCACAACCAGGTTCCTTCCGTTAACTCATCCGCATCGTAAGATCGTACGAGCCTTCCCATAATATCAAATACTTCAAGTTTGACAGATATGGGCTCTTCTACCAACAGATCAATCTCGATAGTTGTGCTTTCATAAAATGGATTGGGATAGTTGCGAATAATCCGATTCTCCGACACATTGCTACAGTATCGATGCCGCTCGCGGACAAAGCTCTCCCATCCCCAAACTGGTCCAGGATTGGGATCAACAAAATCCAATATACGTGCAGTCAAATATGCAGCATCAAGATCAGGGTGATTTATTGGCAAATCTGGGCCTTCAAAACATAATATATTCCTAAACTCCCACCATGTAGCAAGAAATGACCCGTTATTTAGATACAAAATGAAGGGTGATAACTGATTCTTCTCTCTGGGTTCGTGATTAACCTTAAAATTAGTGCCAATACGATTACCAAAAACATCATATCGTTGCGCATAAATATCAGCAACCCGAAAGCTTAAAGGCGCTGGTAGGCTGTTTCGGCGGTCTTCCCATATTAGTATAAACGATTTGTCATCGGGGTTTATAGCTATATCAATAGGGCCGAGAATTTGGAGTGGATTATTATCGGTAATTACTACCGGATCGGAATAGGCTTCACCCTCCAGGTTTGTGAGCTGAAACCAATACCTGTCTCTAAATGGATTCGTTTTTATAACCATTAGTGTGTCCTGCCCCATTATGTAAATAGGCCAGGCGCTTTTACCAGTTAGCCCCAGACTTTCATTTAAGTTTACAGGCGAGTTGAGTGGTTCATGCACTGTATTAAACCGCTGGATTACAGAAAAATCATATACCCCCAGGTATTCGTCTTCATTTACATAAAAGTGCCTGAATTGGCGACTTCCAATAGGGATGTTGATTTGGAAATTGCCTCCGATTTGAAACCCATTTACGTTGTCAAACAATTGTCCATACCAATGCTGAAGTCCATCTTTATTTTCTGACCATGTAATCATAAAACGTTTATCCGGTATCCGGGATATTTTAGGAAATGACCTTAATCTAACATCTTTATTTTCGTTAATCTCCTGCTCAGCGATCAATACTTCCCCATTTCTATTAAACATAGCCATCCTGACACTGGTATATTGTTGCCCCGAGGGCAGCGGATCAACCATTACCCATAATGCTACAAACCTGCCATCATCCAATACCAGCAGATCAATATTCAATGCTGTGGTGCCATCCTCTGATGGCCCAGAGATACGAAAATCCTGACTAGTAGGATTAAGGTTTGGGTCAAAAATACGCCCGTAAACGGCCGCTTCTTCGCCCGTAGAGTTTTGATCTAAATCATCCTCAAACCACCAGGCATCCCGCATATCCGTCCATATTGCAATGATATATCCATCGGCGTCCCTGTCTACTACATAATCGGGTTCTGCATGTCCAATGTTATTAATCTCAAACTGACCGGCTTGACTTTGAACATCTACTGCGGCTGCAAACATAAAACATGCTACAGCGAATGCTGAGAATATTTGATATCTTTTTAATTTTAGGCAGGTAGTTTTTACACACATACTTTAGTAATTAAGAACGGCACTTTTGCCTGGGATTTTAACATTGCCGTGTTTTCACTCGGGCTTAAGTTGCCGTTCTTGTATTAAAAGCTGAAGTATTCGAATTTGATAATTTTGATTCTGCGATTTACACAAGTATAACACGAGTTTGACCAAATAAATGGCAACCGCTCAGGAACAGGCCTGCGATAATGCAGACTGCGCATGCGCGCTGACCAATGTTTTTCTTTATCGCGGATAGCGACATGACGATAGTTCAACGTGTTGACGTGAAAAATGCGGCTGAACCCCATACATCAGTTCGACCCGTTGGCAGC
>JBLRWO010000025.1:0-63951 GCA_047921215.1 Cyclonatronaceae bacterium
ATTTATCATAGACGTAACTCAAATACAGAGACAGCCTTCTCATACTTAAGTCAGGCTCTTGATCTGTCTTCTGAAATACAGGCACCAGAGGAAGTAGCGACAATTCTAAGGTCTTTAGGTACCTACTACAGAGAAGTTGAAAAAGATTATGACAGAGCTCTACAAAGTTTTTATCGGGCTGATATAATTGCAGATACCACCGGATCACACTCTTTAAAACAGTCTGTTGTTAGTGAAATTGCACTTACTTATCAGGCAATGAGAAGATACGATGATGCACTACGTATATACTCTGACCTATCATCAAAAGTATTATTCCGTGATGACCCCACTGCATTTATGGATTTAGCAATTGAGACTACAAATATACTCATCATAACCAATATGCTTGATGAAGTTGAGGAACAAATTGATGCAATTCGTTCATTTGACATGACAAATGTTGACTTCAACATGCAGATAAGATGGGCAAATGTTCTTTCCAAATATGAACTTATCAAAGGTACTGGTGAGCACTCAATTTCACATTTAGAGAATTACGCTGAAAAAATAATTGACCACACTAAAAATAGTGCTGATTTCCAAAGTGGTTATTTGTTGATGGAACCAGAATATCAACAAACATTCAGCCTGCTAACGGATGTACTTATACAGATGGACAGACCTGAGGAGGCTATCGTCTGGCTTGACGATATCAAAAACATCAGCAAGGCTTCTTTTTACAACAACTCGCTGCTGAAATCAAACATTCTTACCGAAGAAGAATTGCTGCGCGATTTTGTTCTCAGTAACCGCATTGAGAGGCTCCGCAATGAATTGCTGACTGCTGCAAACGGTGACCGTGTTAACCTGAATACCCAGCTTATTGAGGCGGTAAATGAGAAGAACAGGCTCAAGGACAAGGTTTTGAAAAACATTGTGGAAGAGAAACTGAACCTGCCACGCCTTCAGCGTCATCTTGGCCGGAATGAGTTGATTCTGAGCTTCTCCCTGTTTGAAAATCATCTTTACAAGGCTTCCATCTCTGCCGGCAGCGTTGACATGGAGCGGATCACGTTTACGGATGATGACATGCAGCGAATCGAGTTTCTGATAGAGGGGCTTTCAAACAACCAGACAGACCTTCAGGAATTACACTGGTTGTATACCCGTCTTTTCAGTGAACCTGTTCACTCCAGGTACAACAAATTATATGTTATTCCCGACGGATTTCTTTACAGAATTCCAATTGAAACCTTACCGGTCGAGCCGGTTACCTCATCATACAGTTTTGGATCGGCAAAATATATGGTTGAGGATTTTTCCATTAGCTACCTGAACTCCGTTCTGGATCTCAACACGTATGCCGGCAGAACGCCAGCTATGGCACACAGCCGTGATTTTACAGGATTCGGCGTATCCAGTTTCAACAGGCCGGTTCAGACCCCCTACGGCACCCGTGAGCTTTCTTCTCTGCCTTATGCTGAAATCGAGGTTAACCAGATCAGTTCGGCAATAACGAATCTTACAAATTTTGAAATCAAAACAGGTGAACACAGCACGGAGAAAAATTTCAGGAATTATGCTGCCGATTCCCGTATTCTTCATATCGCCTCTCACAGCGAAGTTTTTCACAACGATCCTCTCTTTTCGCTCATCTATCTGAACAACGAAGATGGGGATACTGACTCGGATAACGACGGCCGGATTTATGCCTATGAACTGTTCGAACTTAATCTCAGCAATGAGCTGGTCATGCTCAGCTCTTGTGAATCGGGTTCAGGCAGCTATATTCAGGGTAGCGGAATTACCGGACTGAGCAGGGCTTTTACCTATGCCGGCGCTCAAAGCCTGGTCATGAACCTCTGGCAGATACGCGATCAGACGGCTTCGGAAATTGCCGTAAGCTTTTACTCCTACCTGAACAGAGGGATGAATAAGGATCAGGCGATGCAACTGGCAAAAATGGATTATATCAACAAAAATAACAGCGACCCCTACCTGTGGGGATCTTACGTTTTATACGGCGATATCCGGCCGCTGATCCACAAGAAACGGTATTTTACCTATATGATAACAGGCCTTATACTGGTTGTGATGTTCCGCTTTACGGTTCAGGCCGTGCATATCGAAGAAGAATAGACGTTTCCCTGCACAGTGAGGATTGTGGCTTATATTCACGAACTTGGTAGTGCGGGCGCGTGAAGTTTCCCTGCACAGTGAGGATAGTAGCCTGGAACTGAATACAACAGGTACAATCCTGTATCACGTTCAGGTGCCGCTGTACCACTATACAACCAGCCGGCTCTCACTCTGGACCGACCCGCCATCACAATTTGCAAAGTAAGGGTTCCCTGGCCAGGCACATTATTTTTCAGTTAACCTGGCAAGATCTGCTGACTTCAATTCCCAATCGCTAAAGAGAAGCATGTCCGGCTTACAGGAGTATCACACATGCATCCATGTAAAACGTTCAAATTCATCACATCCGGCAGTGTAATCAGCCTTAAATCACACGACAGAGAAAGCTCCATCAGAAGGGGGTATATCCGGACTGAATAACAGACTAAAGGTAGCACCCGTGCCATGGCAATGTTTCCAGTTTGAACTACCACACTGCAGATAGCTGCCAAAGAAGGCAATGTGTCCGGACTGAAAGAACACGAACAAAAAAAGGCGTGAATAATCTGCTTATCCACGCCTTTTTGAATTTGAACGCCAGGGAGTCTTTCCGGATGCCTACAGGTTTGAAAGATAGGTGGCAGCAATTCTTCTGTAAGCTCCGTCGATATCATAAACCTGACGGATGATCTGTTTCGCCTCTTCAACGGAACCCAGCTTCAGATGGGTGTTGGCCTTGTACCAGAGGGCTTTTTCCATCATCAGCTTGTCGTCTCTGCTGGTTTCGGTAATCAGCTGAAAGGTATTTCGGGCCTCCTCGAAGCGTGAACTGTTATACTGAATTATGCCAATATTAAGTTGAATATCGCTGCGTACATCGGCACTGTTCACCTTTTCGTAGAGATCGCTGAGGTGCGTGATGGCCTGTTCGGTATTACCGGTAACGGCCAGCCCAATACCATGCTGTATGCCGGCTTCAACTTCATCGGCACTGACTACTGAAGAGCGCACATTGTGCATCTCCAGGCTGCTCATTGCATCGAAATGGTTCACCGAAGCATCCTGATAGAAGAGCATGGTGGACATCAGACCGATAACCAGAACAACGGCAGCGGCAAAGGCATACCATGCATTGGTAGATCTGATCTCTTCAGTTTCGACTTTACGTATTTTCGAGCTGCTGATGATATGGCTAATGTTGGCAATCGTTTTCAGGTATTCTGCGTAATATGGCTCCTGAATAAGCTGGGTCCATAGTTCGTCTACCTGATCCTGATTCAGTTCGCCGCTCACATAGCGATCGATCTGCTCCTCGAGTTCAATATTTGGTTGTATGTTACGCACCTTGATCTGTATTTGGGATGCTACCTTCTATCAGTTTGATACTATGAAGAGTAAGGTTTCATCTGGTTAATGGTAAGCCAATTCAGTTTCCCCTGTTGTAGATAACCTGACTGATGGTGTTCACCAGGTCAATTTTCAGAAAAGGTTTCTGTATGAAGGCATCGATACCCGCTTTGATGCAGTTGTCTCTGACGTCTGTGTAGAGGTTAGCGGTAGCTGCAATAATGGGTGTATCGGCGTATCCTTCCACGTTCCTGATTAACCGTGCAGTTTCAATACCATCGGGACCGTCGCCCAGATTAATGTCGACGATGATCAGATCAAATTTCTTCTGTTTGATAACCTCTAGTGCCTGTTGCCCCGTTGATACCGATTCCACAGAAAAGTTTTTTCTCAGGAAACACTTTACTATAAGCCTTATTTCGGCATTGTCCTCAATATGAAGTGTGTGCATAACCTCTTTCTTGTTGGAAGTTAATACCTCACCGTTTGCGCCGGCGTATTTTTTTAAATCAATCATACTATCGTTTTGATCAGGATCCGTCTTTCCAGTTGATTTCAGTTCATGGTCCTCGAGCAGACGCATGCTGTGAGACTTTATACTCCGATAATGCGACTTCGGTTTCTCAAAGTAATAAACTCTTGGAAATAATGCTTTTGTCGGATACATGAATGATACCTGATTGAAATTCTTACACCGGGATAAAACGCATCATATCTCGTTTTTTGCCCGCTTTACCTATTAATAATACCAACACTGGTTTGTTACACACTCAACTGTATTAAAACATTAGAATTTCTAAATAAATAAAGCGTGTTCTGCAAACATCCATCCGTACTATTTTCCCGATACAAAGTTTATGAACTTTCTTTCGGCATCGTAGGTGCCAATAAGTATCATAACGGTATTTTCCTCAAGAGGTTTTTCCGGCGGTGGGTTAATCTCCATTTTGTCATCTTTCTGTATCCCGATCACGCTGCATCCAGTCATTCTTCTGATATCCGTTTTAATCAGATTTTTACCTGCAAATTTTGAAGGTGTATCGTAACGGAACACATTCAACCCTTCGGCAAGCATCAGCACCTCGTTACTTCCCAGTACATTAAAAATGGCATTTGCCCCCATTGAAGCATACGACATCACAAAATCGGCACCGGCACGGTGCAGTGTTGAAACATTTCTCTCAAGGGTTGAGCGGCTGGTGATCTTCAGATCGGGCCGAAGTTTTCTGAAATAGAGGGTCAGGTAGATATTCAGCTCATCTTCATTGGAAGTGATGATTACCGTATGGGCACTGTCTACACCCGCTTTTTTGAGTACTTCGTAGTCAGCGGCGTTGCCCAGCAGATAATGATCCGGATTTTTTATCATGGCCGGATTTTTTTCCACGATGATGTAGTCCATATGCCGGACCTCCAGTGCCCTGGCACATGCGCGTCCTACCCTGCCGCCGCCAACTATGATCACTTTCCCTTCAACTGCGTGAAATATGCCGAAATACTCGTTATAATTTCTGAGTTGTTCAATGGTACCGGCCATTACAAGGATGGTGTGTTCGTTAATAACGGTATCCGGGTTGGGTGGCTGGAATTTGCCGCGTTCCCAGAAACCAATCACATTCACACCAACAATTTCCCGGATCCTGCTGTCAGCAAGGGTTTTGCCAACCAAAGGAGTTTCCAGTACCGGGGCCTCGCCGATAATGAGCTCATCGATCCGCCCCAGTACATGCACTCTTGCACTTTCACCCATCGTACGTCGGGCAAGCGACTGACCAAGCATGCTGGGCAGATAGATTACATGTTTACAACCGGCCAGTTTCAGAATGTCGATGGAGTCTTCGCTCCTTACCATAGCTACCACTGGCACATCATTTGCCACCTCGTTAAAGGTAAAAGTGATATTGGTGTTGACCATATCGTTCTGGGCTGCGACCAGCAAAAGCGCACTTTTTGCCTGTAACCGCTCATAGGTTCGGGTATCGTCATAGTCGCCAAGCACCACATTAAACCCTGATTCATACAGTTCAAGCGCCCTGGCCTGTTCACTTATCAGCAAATAATACGGGATCTTATAACTGATAAACTTGCCAATGAGGGTATCCATAACCTTGTCATATCCCGCGATTATAACATGGCCACGGGTGCCTTGAGGTAGTTCCCTGGGGGTTTTACTCTGCTTCTGGGCCTCTAACCACGGCGCATAGAAAAACTGGATAAATGTAAACGGCAGCAGAACCAGCAAAAATACGATGCCGGATAACAGCACTATCATGGAAAATATCCGGCCCAGATCGGTCTCAAAGGTGATATCTCCAAACCCGAGTGTTGACATCACGGTAAGGGTCCAGTAAAAGCCGGATACATAGGAGTAATCCCTGCCTTCCATAACCATGATTGCATGAAACAGCAGACTGTATGATGTTACCAGCAACAGCAGTATGCCCAAAAATTTGGCAAGGCTTCTGAAATTGGTTTTCGTATCCCGCTTCTGGAAAAAATAGGCTAACTGTGAACTTACGAATTTCATGTACCTGCTAAACTATGCGCCAGATTATATTATCATGTATATTTGACGCTAAATATATCATGATTTATCCATTTTGAACATTGTAATTATTGGTGCCGGAAATGTAGGTTACGATCTGGGCGGAATGCTCTCACGGGAGAAACACGATGTGACCATACTCGATAAAAGCGAAGCCGCCCTGCAGCACTGCTCCAACCACTTCGATATACTACCGGTTACCGGCAGCGGTACTTCGGTCAAAGATCTGCTTCGGGCTGGTGTCGACAAAGCCGATCTGGTGGTGGCTGCAACAGATGTTGACGAAGTGAATATGGTCTCATCCCTGCTCAGCAAACGTATTGGCGCAAAAAAAGTGATTTCGAGGGTGCGTAATGAAGAGTACCAAAACGAAAACACACCGGTAAAACCCATCGATTTTGGAATCGATGTGGTAATTAACCCCGAACGCAGTGTAGCCATTGAAATTCTGAATCTTGTCAGGCGTGCAGAGGCCTCTGACCTGGTATCACTGGCCGAGAAACGAATAACGGTGATCGGTATCCGGATCAACCCGGACTCGCCTCTGATTGGTGTTAGCCTCGAAGATATTGCAAACCGTAACAGCCATATTTCTTTCCGCATTGTAGCCATTTTCAGAAGAGGTATAACCATCATTCCCCTGGGAAACGACCGTCTCCAGAAAAATGACCAGATATTCATTCTGGTTGAAACGGATCACGTTGAAAAGGTAATAGCCATCACCGGTTTGTCTGAAAAGAAAATATCCAGGATTATGATAGCCGGTGGTAGCAGCGTGGCCCGCCACCTGGCGGATGCGATGATCAGAGAAAATCGGAACTGGACCATCAAACTGATTGATCCCGACTATGACTCGGCCTATAAACTGGCCAGTGAACTGAAAGATGTAATGGTACTCCACGGAGATCCGACCGATCTGAATCTGATGATTACAGAAGGATTGCTCGAAACCGATGTTTTTATATCCGTGAGCAAGGATGAAGAGTCGAACATCATCAGCTGCCTGATGGCCAAGCACCTCCAGGTAAAGAAGACCGTGGCCATGGTTTCAAAATCCGATTATATCCCTTTAAGTCAGACAATCGGACTCGATGCCGCTGTGAATATGAAATTATCTGCCGCCAATGAAATACACCGGCACGTGAGAAAAGGGCAAGTGCTTGGGGTTTCGGCCCTACACGGAATACAGGCTGAACTTCTGGAGTTGAGACCATCACCCAACAGTAAGGTTACCGGAAAACCCATCAGGAAATTATCCCTTCCCAAAGGTTCAGTAATAGGTGCCATCCTTCACGATAACCGGGTTGAAATTGCCATGGGCGACAGCATCATCAATTCCGGAGACAGGGTCATTGTTTTCTGCCTGCCGGATGCAATCGACAAAATTACCGGGTTATTCAATTGAACGAGTTTACCACGGAATATTACAGTCAGGGCTCACTGGTAAATCTCAAACTGATTTCCGGTATCGTAGGATTCCTGTTACTATTTCTTGGTTTGTTCATGCTCCTGCCGGTCGTTGTTGGCCTTATTTATAGTGAAACCGATGCCGTATACGCCTTTCTTGCTGCCTCGGCCATCTGTTGCGGATCGGGAGCCGTACTCTACTTTGCATTCAAACCCGGTAAAGAGTTACGCACCAGAGAAGCTTTTCTGGTCGTCTCCCTTTCGTGGCTTACGTTTTCCCTTTTTTCGGCCATCCCTTTTATGCTTGAAGGATCGCTGGTCTCTTTCAGCGACGCTTTTTTTGAATCCATGAGTGGTTTGACAACCACCGGCGCCACCATATTCGGTGGTACAACCTACAGCGGTACTAGTAACCCAAGTCTGGATACACTCTCAAAAACGATTCTTTTCTGGCGATCACTGCTGCACTGGATCGGGGGTATGGGATTCATCGTTTTTTCCATCGCTATTTTACCACTTCTGGGTGTCGGGGGCATGCAGCTTTTCCGGGCCGAATCGAGTACACCGGCTGATGACAAACTGACTCCGACTGTGCGTGAAACCGCCTTATACCTTTGGGCTGTGTATGCACTGTTCACGTTCGTTAATTTTCTGCTGCTGGTTTTCCATCCGGATATGGACTGGTTCGAGGCACTCAATCACGCTTTTTCCACGCTGGCAACTGGTGGTTTCTCCACAAAGGATGCCAGCATAGGGCACTTCAATTCTCTATATATTGATGTAGTAACCATTGTGTTCATGTTTCTGGCCGGTATCAGCTTTGCCATGCATTACCGGCTGCTTACAGGCAAGACCGGGGCATTTTTCTACAACAGGGAAACCCGCTTTTATACCCTGGTTTGTGTCAGTTTTGTAACCCTGATCTTTTTCGGGTTATGGCTTTCGGGTGATTACAGTGCTGGCGACGCACTGCGGCACGGATCATTTCAGGCCCTGTCAATTATTACGACTACAGGTTTCGGGACCGATAACTACGACGCCTGGCCGGCAGTTGCTGTCATGCTCATGTTCATACTGTTCTTTACCGGTGGCTGTGCAGGTTCAACTGGAGGGGGTATTAAAATGATCAGAATCATGATCATACTCAGAACAACCCAGAATGAGCTGAAAAAGGCTCTTCATCCCAATGCAGTTATACCTGTTCGCATAGGTAACAGAACCATTGAACCCTCTATCGTGAAAACGATACTCTCTTTCTTCACTCTGTATATGCTCACTTTTTTCCTGGGGGCTTTGGCGCTGTCGGCCATGGATATCGACATAGTTTCTGCACTTGGTGCAAGCATTGCATGTTTGGGCAGTATCGGACCGGCATTCGGTGATTTCGGACCGGCAGAAAACTACGCATCCCTTCCCGATACCGGCAAATGGATTCTTTCCCTGCTGATGATGATCGGACGCCTTGAGGTTTTTACCGTTCTTGTTCTGCTCAGTCCTGCCTTCTGGAAATCCTGAGTTCTGTAACAGCTATATGATATGTTATACCGATGCTTTGGCTTTCCGGCGTGCCGGTTTACTTTTATCCACGCGGTCGAGCGGTATCTTAATATCCACAACAACCCCTGGGCCATCATACCGGTTATAGAGATTACAGGTGCCTCCGACTCCCCAGATAAGGCTGGCTACCATAGACAGACCCAAACCCATTCCGGGGATGCGGCCGCTCTGGCTTTTTTCTGCCTGGTAATACGGTTTCCACACATGCTGTAGCTGCTCGGGCGACAGGCTCTGACCGTTATCCCTGACGGTTAGTCGCACCCTTCCGTCGTCGGTTGGTTCAAAGATGATATTTACATCGGGTTTGCTGGCGGGGTGGAATTTTTTCGAATTCTGCAACAATTCACGCAGAATCTGCTCCAGGGCCTGCGGCATTAACCGGATGGTAAACTTGGACAGGGAACCGTGAACCGCGGTATGAATGTGGTCCATGCCAAGCTCTTTTCCGAGATACTCGGTCATTGCTGCCACCTGCGAAAGGCTGAATCCATCTCCGTTCGAAGGCATGCGTCCCACATGCACATACTGCAGAATCTCTTCTACTTCCTGCCTCAGATTATCGATGCCCTTGAAAGCAATGTCTGCCATTTCGGCTATCTCTTTGCCGCTCAGATTTGCCGACTCTTCAGCCAGATACTGAATACCCCCGTAGAGTGAGGTGAGGGGTGTTCTGAGTTTGTGATGTACCATCTGTGTAAATGAATGCATTTCTATCTGAAGGGTGATTTCCGCGGTAACATCACGCAATCTCACCAGGTGTTCCGACCCTGAACCTGTCGGAAGAACGAGCGATTCAACCTGAAGCCACAGGGCTCGCGAATTGTCGGTTTCCGGGCGCACAAGGTACCGCCGGTATTTCGAATCGGCGCTTGCCGGCCATCCATCCCATAATTCCGATGGCTCTGCTCCATATTCCTTTTTTGCCCGTCCCAGAAATGTACCCTGATAGGGAGGCTCAACATCATCGGTAAGGCCCAGATAAACCCTTGCCTGTGGATTTGCATACAGAATCCGGTCGTCTTTGTCGAGGAGGATGTAACCCTCATTGGTCTGTTCCACTACCCATTCAAATTTCGATCTTTCGGATACCAGCCTTCTGTAACGGTTCAGCCTTGTAATATTCCGGATCCTGGCACGCAGTTCAAGCCTGTCGAACGGTTTGGTTACAAAATCATCGGCGCCCGAGGCAATACCATGAAGATGCGAGTCGCGGTCGTCGAGGGCGGTAACCAGGATAATAGGTACCTCTGCCATCATGGGGTTCGACCTGAGCCGGCTGCAGACCTCGAAACCGTTCATGCCCGGCATCATTACATCAAGCAGGATCAGATCGGGGTTAAGATCGACGGCCATTTCCAGGCCTTCTGTTCCGTTTTTGGCAAAGTGCAGGACGTAGCTTTCATTAGCAAGCAAGGCTTCAAGCGTTTCCCGTGCACTTTTCTCGTCATCTATAATTAATATCGAACTTGTGTATTCCATAGTAGTACTTATTGTTCTGCTGGCATCAGGATGCCTGCCGGCTGAAAGATTTTGTCTAACCGATTTGATGATAACGGCCTTATTAAATAATGGTCAGCACCGGCCGAAAGGACATTTCCCTCCGACCATGGCAGATCCTGACCGTTCGTGATAACAATTTTGACATTTCGATGCTGGTGGTTCACCCTGATTATCCGCGATGCCTCCAGCGCATCAAGGCCGGATAACGAATAATCCATTATGATTACATCCGGGTTAATGTCTTCCGCCAGACGCACCACCTCTTCACCTGAAGATGCGGTTACCAGCTCAAATTTTCTGATCTTCGAATATTCACTGAAATATCTGATAACCCTTTCGTTTTCATCACCAAGCAGGATGCGTAAAGCCGGTTCTGCCGCACGTACCTCCTTTTTCGATCCGTTTGTCCATTGCGGATTATCGTTATCCGGATTTCCGGAAAGATCTCGCAGGGCATGGTAGAGCTGCTGGCGCATGTAGGGTTTCGTAAGAATGGCCACATCAGGTGCTGTGAGATCCATACGTGCCGATTTTACGAGGGGTGTTACAATTACAGGGGTTTTTTTCAGATTTTCATTACTGCGCAGTGATTTGATCACTTTCCCGGCATCATCGGGCAGGTTAAAATCAAGGATAATCAGATCAGGTTTCACGTCACCGGCATGTTCCACGTATCCGTTTACCGTCTGCAGATAACTTGCCGAAATACCGGCATCGATCAGGTACCTGTTCAACTGACTGTATTCAACATCTGAGACCGGCTCCTGAATGACCAGAACATTCCTGTTTGCAGGGAAATCTGAAATATCCATAATCTGTCCGATCTCGCTCCGCGTGTTCAGATCTGATTCGGAATATTTGCTCAACCGTACGGTGAATCTGCTGCCCTCTCCTACCTGGCTCTCCAGGTTTATACTGCCGCCATGCATATCTGTCAATTTGCGCACTATGGACAGGCCAAGACCGGTACCGCTGTATTGCCTGGCAAGGCTGGAGTCGAGCTGAACAAAAGGCTGAAACATACGTTCCATTTGATCCGGCGGAATGCCTATTCCCGTATCCCAAACAGTGAACTCAACGGCCTCTGCTTCGGTATCAGACCGAACCTCAAGGCCTACGCGTCCCCCCTCTTCCGTGAATTTTACCGCATTACCCAGCAAATTAACCAGGATCTGTTTAAGCCGGCGTTCATCACCCAGCACCCTACCGGTATTTTCGTCGATATGTAGACGGAGATCAATATTTTTTTCCTTTGCTGAATGCCGCACAAACTGGATACCGGACTGGCACAGTGATTCAATATGGATGGGGGTAAACTGCAGTTCCATCCGGCCTGCCTCAATTTTCGATATATCCAGTATATCGTTAATAAGTGATAACAGATGCCTCCCGCTTTCCTCTATCGTTTTTAGTGATTTGTGCTGTTTCTCCGTGAGTGTTCCATATACTTCCTCCTGAAGCGCCTCTGAAATACCAAGTACAGCAATAAGCGGCGTTCTGAGTTCATGGCTCATGCTCGAGAGAAACTCATCCTTCAGCTTTGAAGCTTTGTTCAGTTTTGAATTGGCCAGGGCGAGCTCATCTGTTCTGTGGCGCAGGGCCTCTTCAGACTGCTTGCGCTCAGTGATGTTTCTGGCCCCGCCAATTACCCCCACAATACCATCCTGATCATCGAGCAATGGCCCTGCAATAATCTCAAAACAGTAACTGGTTCCGTTTTTATGGGTCAGGTAGAATTCTCTGCTCCCGGAAATACCGGTTTTACTGACGATGGCGATATCTTCCTCGATTTTATCCCGGTCGCCGGGGTCGAATAAACGGCTGAGCCGCTCGCCTGTACACTCTTGCGGATCAAGTCCCAGCGATGTGGTTACCGACGGGGTAATGTAGGTTACGATGCCATCGGTGTCGGTTACCAGAACGATATCGTTCATGTTATCGGTAATCTGACGCAGGCGGGCTTCACTTTTCCTCAGCGCCGCCTCCGTTCTTTCCCTTTCTGTAATTTCTGCCTCGAGGCTGTGGTTGGTCCGGGCCAGCTCTGCTGTTCTGATCTCTACCCTGCTTTCGAGATCCTTGTTCAGCAGCCTTATTTCCTCCTCGGCTGCTTTCCGTTCGGTTATATCACTGAATATGCACAAGACCGAGTGAGTGTGGCCCTGTACGTTCCGTTCGGGTGCAAGGCGGACCTGGAACCAAGATGAAACACCGTCTTTATTGATCTCAAGCTCAATCTTCTTTTCGGTGCCGGCCGCAAAAACGGAGGAAACGGCTGCATCCAGTGACTGATATGCTGGATCGGTAAGCCCGGCCAACTGATTGGTTCGTCCCAAAAGATCATCGGGTCGTTTTCCAAATACCCGGCTTGCGGCAGGATTTACATAGCTGTACACCAGGTTACTGTCGATACGGGCTATCAGGTCGGGTGCATTCTGAACCAGCGCTTCAAATTCCTGCTTGCGGCTGTGAAGTTCCTTTTCAGTCGTGATAATCCTGGCCAGCGACTGAATGCGGGCCAGCAACTCCTGGTTACTGATCGGCTGAACGATGTAACCATCAGCCCCCGCTTCCAGACCTTCCACCTGGCTGCTGCTATTGGTATGCATAGCAGACAAGTGTACGATAAAGATGCTGGCTGTATCCGGATCAGATTTCAGCCGGCGACAGACCTCAATCCCGTTGATATCGGGAAGGTTTACATCAAGCAAAATCAGGTCGGGACGGTTATTTCTCGCAAGCTCAATGGCTGTAGTACCGTTCAGGGCTTCATCAACATCAAACCCGTTTATCCTGAACAGGCGGGTTACCCCCCTCAGCATATGCGGATTGTCGTCAACAACCAGTATTTTAATTGCATCAGCCATTATTCACCTGCCGGATACTGATCCGTTATACCGGAAGCCAGAAATAAAATTCGGATCCTTTACCCTCTTCGCTTTCAAAGCCAACCGATCCGTTGTGTTTTTCGACAATGGTCTTTACCAAAGCCAGACCCAGACCTGTTCTGGCATCCCCGTTAAGTGGCAGCACACGGGTTTTGCTAAACGGCTTGAATAACTTATCGTGTTCTGACTCAGGAATTCCCTGGCCTTCGTCCTTTACCGTAATGTAGAAACCGTTATCGGCCATCTGTGAGCCTATCCATACCCTGCTGGCGGGTTTGGAGAATTTTATTGCATTACCGATCAGATTGGTTATTGCCTGTTCAATTCGGTAACCGTCAATATTCAGTACCATGCCGGTCTCTTCCGCATCGTTGATCAGGGTAATGTTATGGGTATCCGCTTTTTTTGCACTCACCAGCAGTGACTTGCTGATCAGATGATCCATTTCGACCGGCATCAATTCAAGACCGATACTGCCCGATTCCATTTTGGAATAGTCCAGCATATTATTGATGATACCCTGCATCTGAATGCCGGTGCCGGTAATTACACTGATGAATTCCCTTATAGCCTCGTTCAGGTTCTCTTCAGGCTCTGTGAGCATGAATTCGCAGTACATCTGTATAACACCAAGCGGATTCCTGAGGTCGTGGGCTGCACTGTTCAGAAAATGAAGATTCTGATCGTTAAGCCTGGATATTTCCTCATCTTTCTGTCGTATTAAACTTCTGAGCCGGACGGTTTCATCATTCAGCTGCTCCCGATCCTGCTTACCGTTTCGCTTTTCGGCATGATCTTTAGCACTCCGCCTGACCGAATTTTCGGCTGATGCAAGTACCCTTTTTTTTCTCTCTACTCCCTTATCCAATAACCGGACGCTCATATTTGGCTCAAATTAAAGGTGAACTGATGCTATAGTTCTCAGACCTGATCATCTATCCTCAGCACAGCCAGATATTTTGAACCTGCTTTCAGGATAGATTAGAATTTGTTAATAGAATAGCTACTTCGTCATTTTGTTTCCGGCAAAAGGGAAATAATTACCCGTTCCTGATGCACGCAAACAGGGTATTAACCTGAACTGATTTTTACCATCCAAGCCGTTTTTACCGTACCCGTTTTGTTAAAGTGCAGCAGCACCTCTCAGGTTCACAATTTGGACCGAATAATCGGTTTAAGTGTTATCCACACTGTATCGGCTATAATCTGATGACCCTCATCGGTTGGATGAATCCCGTCGGGCAGGTTTAATTCGGGTATGCCGGCTACCCCCTCCAGAATAAATGGAATAAGTGTAGCGTCGTTATTTTCAGCAAGGCTGATAAACATGGTACGGAACTGATCTGTATAGTCCCTGCCCAGGTTTGGCGGTACCTGCATACCAGCTATAACAATGTCAGCCTCAGGGTAAACAGTGCGGGTCCGGTCTATAATGGCCTGCAGATTGGAATGTGTAAGATCCAGATCGATACCCCTGAGACCGTCGTTGGCTCCAAGCTCCAGTACCATTATATCAATGCGTTGCCGTAACAACCAGTCGATACGCCGTAGCCCGCCAGACGAGGTTTCACCGCTCAGACCGGCATTAATGGCACGGGCATTCCAGTTAAGCGAGTCCAGCTTATCCTGGATGTGTGCAGGGAACGCCTGATCTTTATCAATGCCATAACCGGCCGTAATACTGTCGCCAAAGAAAAGTATATTTACAGGTTCGTCGGCCGGGCTGTACTGACCCTGAAGTGCAAGCAAAAACAGAAATAGAAGTATCATGGTACTGAATTAGAACGTTGCGATGAGATATGAAGTTTGTTACGTAATGAAAGATGAAGTTACGCAGAGATATGAAGTTACGTACACAACCGGATTTAAGTATGATTCCGGCAGCACAATATCCCTGTTTCACTACCTGTTAGTGGCTCCGGACCAACATCATTTTCTGAAATCTCCTCAAAAAACAAAATAATCTAAACGCCAGTTCATGCTTCACGTTGAGAATCTGACAAAAACATACACTAGCGGAAGTCGCTCCCTTACCGTTTTAAAAAATGTATCATTCCGGATTGAAGACAGTTCAACCGTCGCAATTGTGGGACCATCAGGAAGTGGAAAATCGACCCTTCTGGGACTGTGTGCCGGCCTCGACCAGCCCACCTCCGGGCAGGTAATTCTCGAGGGGATCAATCTGACCGATCTCACGGAAGATCAGAGGGCCGAAGTGAGAAACCGCCACATTGGTTTTGTTTTTCAGAATTTTCAACTGTTGCCCACCCTAACCGCAATCGAAAATGTAATGGTACCAGCCGAACTGCGTGGTCAGGGTGGTGCTTACGACCGGGCCTACGCACTTTTGGAAAAAACGGGACTGGCCGACAGAATTAATCACTACCCCAACCAGTTGTCGGGTGGAGAACAGCAGAGAGTTGCCCTGGCAAGAGCGTTCATCAACAAACCCAAAATCCTTTTTGCGGATGAGCCAACCGGTAATCTCGACGATGATACTTCATCGGGTATTACAGAGCTACTTTTCAGTCTTAACCGCGATTCCGGAACCACACTCATCCTTGTAACCCATGATCTTGAACTTGCCGGCCTGACCGATCGCATACTAAGGCTCCGGTCGGGCGAGGTTATCTCGGATACCATTTCGGATACCATTAATGTGGCGGCTGATACTGAACCCCAACATAAAGATCACACCGCCTGACATGAAACCTTATCAGATGTTATTGTGGTCACTGAAGATGAGCGGGCGGGAACTTCGTTCCAATTACAGCAAACTACTTCTGTTTATATCCAGCATTATATTTGGTGTTGCCGCACTGGTTTCAATTACTTCGTTCGGCGATAATCTTAACCTGGCCGTATACGATCAGTCGAAAAGTCTGCTGGGTTCCGACGTTACCCTGCAGGCTAGAGAACCTTTCAATGAGGAACTCCGTGCCCTTGCCGATTCCCTGGGCGGGGAAAAAGCAGAAGAGATCCGGTTCGGGTCCATGGTGCTTCTGCCCAAAACGGGCGATACAAGGCTGAGCCAGATCCGGGCCCTCCGTGGCAATTTCCCTTTTTACGGGTCCATCGACGTGGAGCCAGCCGATGTACTGAACCGCTATCAGGCAGATAACCTCGCACTGGTCGATGAGAGCCTTCAAATGCAATACAACGTGCAGGTGGGCGATACTATCCGGATCGGGGTACGCGACTATCCTATCGGGGGGATTGTGCGCGGAGTGCCCGGCGAAACCGCAGCACAGGGCGTTATCGGCCCCCGTGTATTCATCCCGCTGGAAACTGTTCTGGGTTCAGCACTGCTGCAGCGGGGCAGCCAGGTTACTTACCTGACCCATATAATGAATCCGGAACTCAACACTGCTGGCGATTTCAGGGACCAGCTGCGACCCGTACTCGACCGCAACCGTGCCCGCATCGAAACGGTTGAGTCGCGCAGGGCTTCCCTGGGACGGTCGTTCCGCAACCTTACCGGTTTCCTGAACCTGGTTGGTTTTATTGCCCTGTTACTTGGAGGGGTTGGTGTGGCCAGTTCCATTCATGTCTACATCAAACAAAGTAAAAAATCGATATCTGTGCTAAGGTGCTTAGGGACCAAACTACCATCCATCCTTTTTCTCTACACCAGCCTGTCGCTTATCATGGGCATCACGGGTGCAGGACTCGGCATACTGCTCGGCAGTGTCCTCCAGACACTCATTCCCGCGGTGGTTCAGGATTTTATTCCTGTGGATGTATCAACGGTATTATCACTAAGGGCTGTTATTTACGGTCTGGTTGTAGGTCTCATTGTAACACTTCTGTTCGTTTGGCTTCCCCTTGCCGGTATACGTGACATCTCCCCGCTTGCCGCTATCCGATCCTCCTATGAGCCCGCTGCCGGACGCAAAACAAATCTGCTCAGACTATTTGTGATTGTGCTCCTTGTTTCGTTCATCCTTGTCTTTGCGCGTCTTCAAACCGGCAGCTGGATACAGGCCCTGTTTTTTACCGGAACCATCGGAATCATACTCGCTCTGCTGGCGCTGGTAGCCATATTGATAGTCTATTTGATCAGGAAATACTTTCCCAATGGGTGGAGTTATATCTGGAGGCAGGGACTGGCCAATTTATTCCGGCCAAACAACCAGACCCGCATGCTCATAATGACTATCGGGTTTGGAACATTCCTGCTTGCGGTACTCTATCTGTCGCAACGGGTACTGCTTGATGAAATCAGGATATTCGGTACCACCAGCCAGGCCAACACGGTACTTTTTGATGTGCAATCCGACCAGGCCGGGCCCGTAACCGATCTTATTCTGTCGGAAGGGTTTCCGCTAATTGAACTGACACCTGTGGTTACGATGCGCATCCAGAGCATAAACAGCAGATCGTATCAGAGTATAAGGCAGGATACAACCATCAACACATCGCAATGGGCACTTCAGAGGGAATACAGGGCCACTTATCGCGATACCCTGACCGGTTCGGAGACGATCACCGCGGGTACCTGGATAGGGAATTATACCAACGACGGGTCCCCGGTTCCTGTATCCTTTGAAACAGGCATCGCTGAAAACCTTAATATATCGGTCGGCGATACCGTTGTTTTCGATCTGCAGGGGGTTCCCGTCGAAACACGGGTTGCCAGTCTGCGGGAGGTGGAGTGGCAGAATCCAAGCCCGAATTTTTTTCTCGTTTTCCCGGGTGGTGTATTGGAGCCTGCCCCGCAGTTTATAGTACTGCTTACGCGTATCGATTCCCGGGAAGCTTCCGCCCGTTTTCAGCAGCAGATTGTCCGGAATTACCCGAACATTTCGATCATAGATCTTGACATGGTTCTGGCCACAGCCGATTCCATCCTGTCGAAGGTTACCTTTGTGGTGCAGTTTATGGCCCTTTTCAGTGTCTTCACCGGAATAATAGTTCTGATTGGTGCAGTTATAACCAGCCGTTTTCAACGGATGAAGGAAAGTATTCTTCTTAAAACACTCGGGGCATCAAAACAGCAGGTGACCCGCATCATGGCTATAGAATACGCACTTCTTGGATTTCTGGCTGCGTTTACCGGAACCATACTTTCGGTAGGAACCGCATGGCTGCTGGCAGTCTTCTTTTTTGAAGCGCCCTTCAGGCCCGACCTTTTACCTGTTTTGTTCCTTATACTTGTGGTTACCACACTCACGATTGTCATCGGGCTTTTAAGCAGCCGTACCTTCTATGGTCAGCCGGCCCTCGATATAATCCGCTCCGAAGAAGTATGATCCGGTAGCAACAGGTCTGAAATCTCAATCCTGACTTTTAGGAGCAAGTGTCTGCATATTTTCCCTGTTCATCACCATTACAGGAAATGGTTCGGTAGCCGAGCCTGAGTAAAGTGAAAGGTGTGGGAAAGGAATTTCAATACCCTCTTCGTCGAACCGTTTCTTAATGTCGAAATAGAGCGTATTGCGCAACTGGAGAAATTCCGATTTTTCGCACCAGACGTGAAATGCAAAATCGATGGATGAACTGTTAAAGCTGTCGAATATGATCAGAGGGGCGGGTTCCTGCAGGGCCACCGGATTTTTGTTCGCCAGATCGACAAGTATATCGTGCACCTTTGTCATATCCTCCTTGTATGCTACAGAAATCTTGAACTCAAGCCGGCGAATCGGGAATCGTGTGATGTTGATAACCTGGCTTTTCAGCATCATTTCGTTGGGTATGCGAACATAGCGGTTATCGAACATTCTGATCTTGACCGACAGCGTATCAATGGAATAGACCACACCCGTGGTTTCCTGAATGGTTATAACATCACCCACTTCAAAAGATTTTTCGGCAATCAGGAAAAAGCCGCTGATCACATTAGACACACTGGTCTGGGAAGCAAATCCAAGTGCGATTCCCAGAATACCACCCACACCCAGGATCGGTGTGAGGCTTAATCCAAACTCAACAAGAATACTGACCACTAAAATGATGATTCCGGTATAGTAAAATATTTTACCTATAAGCATACCGTAATGCTCGCCGTAGTGTTTTGAGGCCACCTTGCGGAGCCACCGTCTCATAAAGATGAGTAACGGCAGCACGATAATAACCACCACCAGTACCTTAACAATATCGGACAGCAGATCTGGTTTGATAATTTCTGAATATTCCATAATTGGCAGTTGTTAGATTTTAAAACCTATACCGGGCAGATCATGCAGGATTTTAAATGTTCGTTCCTTAAGACTTCTCTTCTGAGGTGCTCGCGGAGCTGTTATCAGTTCAGCCCCACTGGCTTCCTCGGGTATTTTGCCTGTCATGTGCACATCACTTTGGTCATCTGAACCTTTGTGGTGTATTTCAATATTATCTGACCAAAGCCTGTTTTCCTGAATGAATATACTCATCCTCTGTACCCTCAGAGCGAGTTTTTCGATATGAAGCTCTTCGTCGGAACTGTTCCTGATATAAATGGGACAGACAACCAGGTGCGGCAAAAACACCTCACCTGCGAGAGATCTCCTGGCCCTGGTAGTAACCCAGAAACAGGTCTCACCTTCGGTAAATGCTCCGAACCAGGTTTTCGCGAGAATTACCGAGGGCACTTCAATCAGTGTCCGTTTGCCTTTTCCCGTAGCAGAAATCAAAACATTAACCGGTATGCGCGTGTATATCTTAACATTTGCCCCGGGTACCAGCCTGAACGGAAATTCCGGCAGCACAATAACAGTACGGTCCGGGAATACAGGCTGCAGACGGACAGACTGGTTATCTTCACCGGCCAGGGCCCACCTCGACCAGTCATAGTAATCATCACGGATAATTTCCTTCTCGCCGGTATCTGTTGTATGGTGGCTGATCCATACTTCATTTACCACTTTTTTGTGATAAATGGTCAGGGGGCCAATACGGATAGACCCGATTTTATCTTCTATGGTCTGGTGTTCACCCCATATCTTGTCTGTCATAAATGTACGTCTGATTAATGGTTGCAAAGTTAGGCAAAATAGAAGATAGCGTGCACATTTTAAAAACACAGAACAGATTTATTTGATATTCTATGTTAGAAATATGAAATTATACCAGTGATTACGTTATAAATATGTACCTTTTAAGAAATCAAGTACTAAACGCCTGGAGGCCGTTATGAAAAATGCGAAAATTCTTGTTCCTCTGGACTTTTCCGAATTAAGTAAAAAGGCACTGAAAGCAGCTGAAGTTTTTGCACAATTATTTGAAGGTACAATTACTCCATTTCACGCCTACATACCACTCACTGATCTCGATGGATTTCACTATCTGGGCAGTGGGGTAACCACACAGGATAATCTTGTAAATGTTGAGAAAATTATTCAAAACAGGCTCAAGGAAGAGGCAACAGATCTTATTGATGCCCGGTATCTGACAGAAGGTCACATTGGAATCGGAAATCCGGCCCATGCCATTGCAGAGGCAGCCAAAGATTTCGACCTCATAGTAATGAGTACCCACGGCCGGACCGGTTTTACCCGTCTGCTGCTTGGATCAGTCGCTGAGAAAGTACTCAGGCTAAGCCATACACCAGTTCTTGTTGTTGAAGAAGACTCAGCTTTGTCGCCACTCAAGAAAATATTGCTGACCACCGACTTTTCAGATAATTCATACGAAGCTTTTGATATAGCAAAAAAGATTGCAACAGCAGCTAAAGCAAAAATAGATCTTCTGCATATAACCAGGGTCAGTGATCAGGAAGCCATCAATAAAGCCAAAACCACAGAAGAAGTGAGCAGGAAAAGCCTTGAGAAACTGATTACCAAAAAATTCGGCGACATAAAGGATTCAGTCAGGCCGGTTGTAGTTTCCTCCAGAAAATCGGCTCACGAGGCAATCCTCGAAGAAACTCAGAAAAATAATTACAATCTGCTCGTTATGGCCACTATCGGACGAACGGGGCTGGATTACCTGATGATGGGCAGCACTGCTTCCAATGTTGTTCGGCATGTGGAAACCGCTGTACTCAGCATCAATCCGCTGCGTACAGATAAATAGATGACTGTTATACAGACAAAAGCATTTAATAAAAAAAGCCCGGTCAGCCGGGCTTTTTTTTAGATAATCAGGGATTGTGATCAGAAGTTAAATTTCATTCCAAGCATGAAATTAACTCTCTCGACCGATTGTGTTGCGCCAACTGCATTCAGCTGGCCCGTACCCAGATAGTCGAAATGGTTATAGAATGTATTCTCATCATCCCACACCCCGTATTGAAGGCCCAGATCGATCTGAAAATTAGGTCCTGCCACTATACCGAGGCCTGCTGTCAGAAACGACTTCTGCATATCAATGTTTTTCAGTGGACTCGGCATAAGAGCAAGTCCGACTCTCGGCCGTAATACATCGCCCAGTTTCAGTTCAGCCCCGAGCCGTACGTTGAACACATTGTCAAATTCTTCCAGAATACGATCTTCCTCCTCGAATTCAATAACATCGTCGAGGTCTTTCAGTTTTACAGAACTGTAGTCAACATACTCAACCGATGCATGAAGATCAGCAATTCCCAGGCTGAACGCCGAACCACCAATCACAAACCTTGAGGGGGTAACAACCTTATAGGTTACACTCCCGTTTAGTTCGGCATCGAATACATCTCCGTTATCGAATGTGGTGGTTATAGCTGTTGTGTATGATTCCTCAATGTTCAGCACCATGGGAGTGGTATAACTGAACCCGATATTGAACTGAGGATTGATACGGTACAGAATACCCAGACGTGCTCCGTAACCCGAAATATCTGCATTGATCCGGTCTACCGAAAATATGTTATCCACATCATAGGAATTTCCGGTATTGTCGTGAACATTATCCAGATCTTCTTCCAGAAACACTCTCCGGTACGAATAACTGCCCAGCGGCAGCGAAATAGTAAGACCCATAAACAGGTTTTCCTGAAATTCGGTTGCTGCCGAGAAACCGAATTCACCTATCTGGCCTCTTTCTATCTGTCGGCCACTTTGTGTAATGCCGTCAAATGGTTCGTCAGTAAACAGCCGAAGTACGGAGAATTCTTCGCCGGTGTTCTCATCAACATCGATGGCAAAAGCGTCAAAAGCTACGTCTCCGTAAAAATCACTGATAAGATAGGCATCTGTGATCGAGCTTGTTGCATTGAAACCATTGAAACGGAAAGCCCGGTTGAAATCGGCCAGATGGTTGTAGGTGCCTGCAAATACCAGTGAGCCAATGTCGGTCGGTACACTGTATAGAAACCCCAGATTTGCAATTGACGTCTGCCCGTCATCAAAATTCCTGGTCTGGTTCAGGAACACAGCTTCTTCGCTTACCTGACGGGAACTTAATCCGAAACTGAACAAATTGGTTTTGGAAAGCGCCAGTGTGGCCGGATTCTGCAATGCTGATCCAAGGTCATGAAAGCCGGCGACCGAGGCTCCGGCCAGACCCATATTGGCAGCATCCTGAGAGGGGTAAACGGTACTGAAGCGGAGTGCATCAAATCGGTTTTGTGAATGTGCCGTGCCCGCCAACACAAGGCACAGCAATCCCATAACTGCAATTTTTTTCATATCGGAGAATTAAGTTAATAACGGAAAGCCGGTCAGAAAGACCGGTTCAGGGTTTAATAATAATGTCAGTTGTTACGATTGCCACGGGTACGGGTGGTATTCTCCCGGCTCCTGGTCGGAGTTGATGATGACCCCCTGCTTACACTTGAACCGGTCACATTTGAGATTACCGATCTGGCAACACTTTGAACAGTATTTGCCGTAGCTGAAGATCGGGTCCGGGAATTCACTGTTCTGCCTGATGTTCCAACCGCGGGCCGTGCAGATGAGACTGATGAAGATCTGTTGTTGATGGCCGGTGCCGTAAGTCTGGGGGATGTGGAAACAGGAGTTCTTTCTCGTGAGAATGTTGAATTTATTGTACTACTGCCGGTCAAAGATAATGCGGGCTCGTTACTACGGCTTCGGCTGTTGTCGGATCCGGTGCTGGTACGTGCCGGGGCAGCCGTTCCTGAGCCTGAACCGCTGCGGGTACGTGCCGGGGCAGCTGTTCCTGAGCCTGAACCGGTGCTGGTACGTGCCGGGGCAGCCGTTCCTGAGCCCGATCCACTACGGGTACGTGCCGGAGCGGCCGTTCCTGAGCCTGAACCGCTGCTGGTACGTGCCGGGGCAGCCGTTCCTGAGCCCGATCCACTACGGGTACGTGCCGGAGCGGCCGTTCCTGAGCCTGAACCGCTGCGGGTACGCGCCGGGGCAGCCGTTCCTGAGCCCGATCCACTACGGGTACGTGTTGGGGCGGCCGTTCCTGAGCCTGAACCGCTGCGGGTACGTGTTGGTGCGGCTGTACCGGATCCCGTCCGGGTACGGGCTGGTGCAGCGGTGCCAGAGCCTGTTCTTGTTCGGGCTGGTGCAGCAGTACCTGAACCGGTTCGGGTTCGGGTCGGTGCAGCAGTACCTGATCCGGTCCGGGTTCGGTCGGGGGCGGCCGTTGAAGATCCAGTACGAGTACGGGTAGATACTCCGCTGCTTCTTGTATTGGTACGTGACGGGCTCGAAGTCATGCCTGATCCGGCAGTACGTGTACGTGTGCCGACATCTCCGGTACCAGCCCGGTCGCGTGTTCGGGTTGCCTGTGTAGCGATACCGGAACGAGTTCTCACGCGATCCTGCGCAACAGCCGTTCTTGTTGACCGGTCACGATTGGTGGCGGCCACTGATCTGTCAACACCGGTGCGGGTACGGGTTACGTTACTGCCCCGGTGGGTAACTGATGCTACACCGCGGTTGACGCCACTACCACGCGGCCCGCTGGTTCGGGTAACACCCGGACGGCTGTAGTAGTAATTATTATATACTATGACCGGACGACCGAAGTAAAAGCCCCCACCGCCCCAGTAACCATAATAATGCGGGTATCTGTAGTAACTGTAATATGAGTATGGTCTGTACCAGGAATTTCTAAAATGATACCATTCCCAGTAGTCGTAGTAGAACGGGTCGTAGTAGAAGGGATTGTAGTAACTGTAGTAGTCGTAATAACCCGATCTGTACCCTGTATATATGTAGAAATCCGGATTGAATCTGCGGTGAGAATAGAATCCTACCCTGACGGTAGATGAAGTACGGTAGTCTCGAAACTGCACACCTGCATCGTGAAGTGCATCCTGATACCCTTCCTCGTATGCGTAGTCTTCTTCAGAATACTGATCGGCATAGGTATCACCAGCGTATACAGATACCGGCCTTTCCGCGACCCTGGTTGTCTCGAGTTGCGTATAGCAACCCGTCGCCGCGAATAAAGCAGCTAAAAGTAAGGTGTTTATTTTGAATCTGAGTTTCATGACTGCCACCTGTTAATTAATCCGTATTATTTGGCTCGTACAACTCTTCTATGGTGATATAACGCTGTCTTTTGTATGATATTCTCTACGTTTGAACGGACGTTTTGTTATTTGAGTATTGCAAGTAAATAACATTTTAATATTTCAAATGAAAACCCGTGACCCATCATTTTACAAAATAATCAAAAACTTAAGGGTTTACAGAGGTGTGATCCGCAGATTATTTCCCAGTCCGGTTCCTGAACTGAAAATTCACTTGAGCAGCCACAAACGAGGTACATACCAGACAGCATCCGCCACCATATGTCCGGTCAGACTGCCTGGAAACCGGGCAAAAAAAAGCCGGATTATTCCGGCTTTAAACATCAACCCAGATATGCTCTCAGCGCCATGCTGCGGTTGTGATGGCGCAGCTTTCTCAGGGCTTTTTCCTTGATCTGGCGAACGCGTTCACGTGTCAGATCAAACCGCTCTCCAATCTCCTCAAGTGTGAGAGAATGTTCACGGCCAATACCAAAATAGAGCCGGATTACTTCTGCTTCGCGTTTGGTGAGTTTTGACAGTGCCCGTTCAATTTCAACCTTGAGCGACTCGCCCATAAGTTCGGTGTCGGGGTTCGGAGTCTCTTCGTTCTCAAGAACGTCGAGCAGACGGTTGTCTTCTCCCTGTGCAAACGGCGCATCGACCGACAGATGCCTTCCGGAAATTTTAAGGGTATCAGACACCTCAGAAACCGTCATCTCGAGGCTTTCAGCCAGTTCAGCGGCTGATGGCATCCTTTCGTATTCCTGTTCAAGCTTGGAAAGTTCCTTGCCAATTTTGTTCAGGGCGCCGACCCGGTTGAGAGGTAGTCTTACAATACGGCTTTGTTCAGCAAGGGCTTGCAAAATCGATTGACGAATCCACCAAACTGCATAGGAAATAAACTTGAATCCACGGGTTTCATCGAAACGCTTGGCTGCTTTTATAAGTCCAAGGTTGCCCTCATTAATCAGGTCTCCGAGCGACAAGCCCTGATTCTGATATTGTTTGGCAACAGAAACCACAAAACGCAGATTGGCTTTTGTCAGTTTTTCGAGCGCCAGCTGGTTTCCCGCCTGGATCTGTTTGGCGAGTTCCACCTCTTCTTCGGGTGTGATCAGGCTTACCTTGCCAATTTCCTGTAAATAACGATCAAGGGATTGAGATTCTCTGGTTGATATTCCGCTCGGAGAAGGGTTTTTGACTTCTTTTTTCTTTCGCTTAGCCACTAATAAAAAGTACTTGGTTAATAGGATGATTTAATGAATTCAAGGCACTGCGCACATCTGAAATATAAAAAACTAAAGATAGGGCAATTCTATATGATAATCCATTGACCTCTTAATAGGAGATTGTACAGATACATTTAACGAAAAACAGTCCTTATTGTTACTGAAATGCTGTACTAAAAAATTATTTACACTTCCTGATGATCAGTTTTGAATCGTTTCATTATAAAACTTTTACCCCTGAATGTTCCCTTTACATTGTAAAAGTCTGCAACAGAACAGGCTACATCTGAAAAAGTATCTCTTGTCCCCAAATCGATATCCGTACAGGATGCTGCTGGGTAAACGAGCAGGGGTACAAATTCACGTGTATGATCCGTGCCGGGATGTATGGGATCGTTACCATGGTCGCCGGTGAACAGCATTACATCACCCGGCTTTATTTTTTTGAGTAGTGCAGGTAATGCGCGGTCAATATTTTCGAGACACCCTGCATAACCGGTAACATCATTCCTGTGACCGTAAATCTGGTCCGTATCGATCAGGTTCACGAATACAAAGCTGTTTTCTGCGGCCGACATCACATTGAGCAACTGGGCAATTCCCTCGTCATTGCTTTTGGTTCTCCGGTACTGCGTGAACCCCCGTTCGGCAAACAGGTCGATAACCTTGCCTACCGAAAAAGTTTTAGTGCCGGCATCCTGCAAAACCGTGAGCAGATTTGGCTCGGGTGGTATATACGAAAAATCGTGCCTCTGATCACTGAGGCGGTAATATGATCCCGATTCGCCTGCAAATGGCCTGGCAATTACCCGGCCTACACCATGTTTACCGGTCATCACTTTTTCTCGGGCAAGGGTGCACCATTCATACAGTTGACTAACGGGTACCACATCCACATGACAGGCAACCTGAAATACGCTGTCGGCTGATGTATATACGATTGGTTTTCCGGTTTGAACATGCTCATCGCCGAAATCCTCAATCACCCTGGTTCCCGATGCCGGCTTGTTGGCCAGAATACCGCGCCCTGTCAGCTGCGAAAAAGCCCGGATAACCTCCTCTGGAAATCCTTGCGGATAGGTTGGGAAGGCTTTTTCAAGTTGTATACCGGCCAGTTCCCAGTGCCCGGTTGTTGAATCTTTCCCGGCCGAGTGCTCCCGCATCTTTCCAAAAGCAGCCTCCGGATTATCAACCGGTGGAACAGATGGCAACGGTATGATATTACCAAGGCCAAGACGGGCAAAATTTGGCAGCTTAACCCCGGTTGACTCAGAGACGTGTTGCAGGGTATTGCTTCCGGCATCGCCGTAATCGCCTGCATCCTCCTGGGCACCAGCACCAAGGCCATCGATCACTACCAGGTAAAAATTTCCCATATGTCTAATTGCTCTGTGCTCTGGTTGCCGCTCCCGAACGGATAAGTGTATTCAGCTTATCCTTGGCCGATTTAATGACATCATACGAATCTTTGAAGGATTCATCCAGTTTTACAAAACCGGTGAGGAACTGAAATTTAGCGGGATCATCCCCATCAGGAATCATCGGCGATCCGGAAGAGGCACGAAGCGAATTTTCGAATTTTGCCAGGGCATCTTCGCGGCGGTCCTGTACAAGTATCAGAAACAGGTATTCGGTGTAGAGGCCAACCAGGCCGTTGGCACCCTGGGCATTGGGATTCAGCCGGAGAACCGACATTCTCTGGAGGTCTCTGAGTGATTCCAGCCTATACTTTGTGCGCAGGCCGGCCAGGTTTTCGGGTGTAGCAAAACCGGCCCAGGTATTCAGGCCGTTTCCGTTCCTGATATGCTCAAGCTCGATATCGATCACTTTCTCAATAAGTTCAAGCCGGTAGGCTGAAAAATCATTACTCAGAAGGTCGTCATCTACACTGATGCGAACCCGCCCTGACTGGAGTTTGAGGGAGGCAACCCTGACCAGATTTATAAGTCTGTGTTTGCACGAATCCTTAAAAAGCAGCGGATTGGCATGGTTTACCACCATCACGATTTGCCGCCGCTCGTTTACGAGCAGCGGAATTGCCAGAGAAGCGCCGGTAGCAAGCGGTTCGAACTGGTTCAGCCTGCGGGGTGTGCCGTTAAAATGAATGGCGAATTCCGGCTTCCCCGATTCAAGTGCCGCCCATGCCAGCGATTTATCTTCTATATGCAGGCCCGCAGAAGGTCTTGTAGGACATTCACCGGCAGAAAAAACATGGTTCCATGAATCCATACCACGGGCTGCCACGTGCACGATACCACCGGGGACCTGATCCAGCAGCAATCTTGACAGGTTTTCCATCATCTGCACCCGTTCCAGGCGATCGTTTATCTGCTCAAGCTGCTCCTCATACTTTTCCCATCCCTTCTCCTTCTCGCTCATATCGCTAAGCTCGAGGTAGGTGAATAACAGGTTACTGAGGGCACCTGCATAAGCATCTGCACTCTCGATGGATACCGGGTCGTTGGAGGCTTCCCTGCTTTCAACAACCGTAATGGCAACTGTTTCGCCTTTGCTCACGAACGGGATCAGGGTAATATGGTTCACCTGAACGCTTTCGTAGTAGTGAGTAAGCTCTTCCGGTGAAATATCTGAGCCGACCTGCAGATCAACTATTTTATTAACATCCCTGTAGGGTGCCAGAAAATGATCGTCGAACGGAAGCCGGTCTTCAAAAATGGTGTTTTCGTGCTGGGTCGAAACGGTTTCAAATACAAACTGGTTTCTGCTGCGGTTTACCCAGCACATATAAACGGTATCGGCCTTAACGGCATGACGAAAGAGACCAACCAGATCTTTGACTGCCAGCTTGAAGCGCTGAAGGGCTTCCTTCTCCCTGCGGTCATCGGCAACCGCATCGGCCGATCGGGTATTTTGATTATCCGTCATAGTGTTCCTGTCAGTTTATGGTATTCAGATTTGTTGTGCCAGCTGCTCCGCCTGTAGTACCATCTGATCGATGGCATCGAGGCCTTTATTCCAGAAATCGGGTGAATCTATGTCGAGGTTAAAAGTTCCGATGAGATTGGAGGGCCAGTCGGAACCGCCAGCCCTGAGCAGATCCATGTAGCGGTCAGCGAAACCGTTCGGACTCTGTGAGTAGACTTCATAGAGTGCCAGAACCAGCAATTCTCCGAAAGCATAAGCGTATACGTAGCCCGGGGTATGCAGAAAGTGTGGGATGTAGCACCACCAGATATCGTAATCGCTGGTAAGATCGACAGAATCGCCGTAAAGGCTGGTCTGGGTTTCTCTCCAGAGGGTGCTGAACCGCTCGGTTGTCAGCTCTCCTTCTGTTCTGCGTGCGGTGTGTATGGCATGTTCAAACCGGTTCATGGCTACCTGACGGAAGACCGTTGCAATGGTATCGTCAATTTTGCCCAGCAGCAGGGCCAGGCGTTCCCGAGGATCATCAAGTGTTTTAAGCAGATTCATGAAAACGAGCATTTCCCCAAATACCGATGCTGTCTCGGCAGTGGTAAGCGGTGTACCTGACTGCAGTACCCCCTGCCCGCGCGAGAGGTACTGGTGAACACCGTGGCCCAGTTCATGAGCCAGGGTTTGAACATCACGGATACGGCCATCGTAATTCATGAATACATAGGGATGAACCGACGGCACCGTCGATGCCGAATACGCGCCTCCTCTTTTACCGGGGTGTATGGCCGCATCAATCCAGTTTTTATCGAAGAACCGGGATGCCACCTCCCCCATCTCCGGGTGAAACCCGCTGTATGAATTCAACACCATTTCCCTGGCCTGATCCCATTTAACAGTGGTTTCCGCTTTTAAAAGGGGTGCGTAGCGGTCGTATTCTTTCATAGTGTCAAGACCCAGCAGCTTTCTCTTGAGCCTGTAGTAGCGCTGTACGGTTTCGTAGCGTCCGGTAACGGCACCTACCAGGATGTCGACCGTAGTATCTTCAATTTCATTTGAAAGATTGCGGGAGCTGATCCACGACGGATAACCGCGGAGTTTGTCGTTCGTGTTCTTGTCGGCGAGTAATGTATTGAAGACGAATGTGAGGGTTCGTTTCATCTCCCGGAATCCGTCTGTCAACGATCTTGAAGCCCGGATCCGAAGTTCCCTGTCGGGTTCGTGTAATTTACTCAGCACCTCCTGCTCGGTCAGCATCTCACCGCCGAGGCTGAAACGTGCCGCACCCAGAGTCTCATCAAAGTAACGGATCCAGGCCTGCCTGCCCGTCACCGATTTTGCTGACAGTACCTGTTCCTGTTTTTCGTCCAGCATATAGGGCTTGTACCTCCGGGAGGCTTCCAGGTAGTGCCGGTAGGGACTCAGTTCATCACACTCAATAAACTCCCGTGCCTTGTCTTCTGCGAATTTAAGCCATTCAAGGTCAAAGAAAACCATTTTCTGAGACAGCTCCGAACTGAGTTCGTTGGCCTCCTGCATCAGTTTGCCATAGGCTGCATTTTCTGTGTTGGTTGACCACAACAGATAAGCATACGATCCGATCCGGCCTGATTTATCGAGAATTGCTTCATATTCTTCGAGAAGTGATCTGTATTCTGCGGGCGACAGTTCGGCGATTTTACCTTTATAACGTTCCCCAAAGTGTTCTGCCTCGGCCAGCACCTCCTTACGATGGGCGGCAATAAGCGGGTCATCAACAGAAGCATACAGATCAGCGAGATTCCAGGTTACAGATTCTGCTCCGGATTTTTTTTTCACAGGGTTCATCAGCATTAATGGTTACACCTTATTTTGCTGCTGAATATACGCAATCCGTGGCCACCAATTAAACCATATACCACCCTCAATTCTATCGTTTTTTAAGTTTCTATTGCTTAATTTTAAGGTTATTGATTTGTTCAGGTATAATTTCACTGCAAACCCTGAAAACCGCTATCAGGTAATTCATTAAACCAATTATGAAAATGGCTGCCGTTAAACCGTGCCGCCTTTAACCTACCGCCCGAACCCTTGAAAAATTTCGAAGCTCTTTTTGGTCCCAACTCAGCACTGGTTGAAGAACTGTACAAGCAGTACAAAGATGACATTACTTCGGTTCCCGACCACTGGCGCGCCTATTTTGATGAACTGGAAGGTGTTCAGCGTGAACCTGAAAAAAAGGAGAAATCTGCCGCCACCAACGGCGCCCCTGCCACAGCGGAGAAGATAACCGAGAAGAGAGCTGCCCCTGAGCCGAAGGTACTGCCCGAGGAAAAAAAGAAACCTGAAAAAAAAGCACCCCCGCTTGCTGAGGGTACTGAACTGAGTAAAATTAAAGGGGTTGCCGCAAAAATTTCCGACAATATGGAGGAAAGCCTGAAGATTCCGACGGCTACCTCCCTCAGGGTACTACCGGTTAAAATGCTGATGGAAGACCGGGCCATCATCAACAGTTATCTCGAACAGCGGGGAGAGCCCAAAGCGAGCCTCACCCATTTCATTGCATGGGCCATTATCAAAGCGCTGGAAGATTTCCCCATGATGAACCATTTTTATTACGTAGATGAAAATGGAGCGCCACACAAAGCCGTACCGGCGCAGGTAAATCTGGGTATTGCCGTAGATGTTGAGGGCCGCGACGGGTCACGCAGCCTGGTTGTGCCGAACATCAAGGGTGTTGACAAGATGAACTTCTACGAATTTCTGTACGCCTACCAGGATGTGATTGACAGGGCAAAGAACGGAAAGCTGGAGGTGAGCGATTTTGAAGGTACCACCATCAGTATTACCAACCCCGGTACCATCGGTACGGTTTCTTCGATGCCAAGGCTGATGAACCGGCAGGGCACCATCATTGCCACCGGTGCTATGAATTATCCGGCCGAATTTCAGGGCATGGCGCCCGAATTGCTGAACCACCTTGGTATCAGCCGGGTAATGACAGTTACATCCACCTATGATCACCGGATAATTCAGGGTGCGGAATCGGGCTCTTTTCTGAAAAAGATAAACGATCTGCTGATTGGCGATCTGGATTTCTTCGACCGGATCTTCGCCGATCTGAATATTCCATATGACCCTATTCCCTACGGAAGAGATATCTATACGGGATACCTGGATGGCAGGGGCAGTTCTGCAGATGCAACAAAAAAAGCCATCGCGGTAATGCATCTGATCAGCATGTACCGTACCCACGGACATATGCTGGCCGACCTGAATCCGCTCAAGCACGGCCCGGGGCACAATCCGGAGCTCGATTTTGAATATCACGGGCTCACCATGTGGGACCTCGACCGTGAGTTTTACTGTGGCGGTCTGGGCGGATTTGAAAACGCCAAGCTCCGGGTTATTGTCAAACTGCTTCGTGAGACCTATTGCAGGCACATCGGGGCAGAGTTCATGCACATTCTCAATCTCGATGAACGGAACTGGCTCATCGAAAAGATGGAATCAACCACGAACTCTCCCAATCTTACCAAGGAAGACAAAAAAGATATTCTTCACAAACTCAACCAGGCTTCGGCTTTTGAAGAATTTCTTCACAAGAAGTACGTGGGGCACAAAAGGTTTTCGCTTGAGGGAGCCGATACAACCATCCCTGCCCTTCACTTTATGATTGAAAAATGCGCTGATTACGATGTGAATGAAATTGTATTCGGAATGGCCCACCGTGGACGGCTGAACGTGCTCGTTAACCTGATGAACAAAAGCTACCGTCAGGTTTTCTCGGAATTTGAGGGAAATATTGACCCGTCGTCGGCTCAGGGTACCGGTGATGTGAAATACCACCTCGGCACCAGAGGAGAATTTGAGACCAAATCCGGGCACAAGATCAACCTCAGGCTGATGCCCAATCCCAGCCATCTGGAATCAGTCAATCCGGTTGTTGAAGGAGCTGTAAGGGCCAAGCAGGACCTGATGAACGATCCCGGCGCTTCAAAAAAGGTTATCCCGTTACTCATTCATGGCGATGCGGCTTTCGCGGGGCAGGGTGTTGTAGCCGAAACTCTTAACATGTCGCAGCTCGACGGTTACAAAACTGGTGGCACCATCCATCTAATTATCAACAACCAGATCGGTTTTACCACGTTGCCCAAAGATGGCAGGTCTACTCAGTATGCCAGCGACCTGGCCAAAATGATACTGGCACCCATTCTTCATATCAATGGCGATGACCCGGAAGCGGCCGTTCATGCCATGAGACTGGCTCTGGATTACCGGCAGAAATTTGGCAAGGATGTGGTTATCGACCTGATCTGTTACCGCAAGCATGGCCACAATGAAGGTGACGAACCCGGATTTACACAGCCCAGTCTCTACCGCGAAATCAAGGGACACAAAAGCGTGCGTGAAATTTACACTGCAGAGCTTTTGCGTAAAAATGAACTGACCCAGAAAGAGGTTGATGATCTGTTCAAAGAATTTGAGGACCTGCTTGAAGAAGCGTTCGACGAGGCAAAAAGCCTCCCTGTTTACGAGGTGAGCAAAAAGCATCTCGAGCGGGATGAACAGAGCCAGAAAGACTGGAGTGAAGTTTCTGACACCTCATACCCGGTCGATCGTCTTAAGGATCTGGCCTATCGTCTGAACAAGGTGACCGATGATTTTGATGCCAATCCCAAACTGCTTCGAATCCTGGCAAAGAGAAATGAAATTGTAGAAAACGATGAAAAAAGAATCGAGTGGGGTTATGCGGAAGCACTCGCTTTTGCAACTCTGCTGGTGGAGAACATTCCCATAAGGCTGGCCGGGCAGGACAGCGAGCGGGGCACCTTCAGTCACAGGCATTCTGTACTTCATGGCACAAATACCAGTCAGAAATATATTCCGCTGAATAATCTGGCTGATGAACAGGCCACATTTTCCGTATATAACAGTTTGCTCAGTGAATTTGCCGCACTCGGATTTGAGTTTGGTTACAGTACAGCAGCGCCTGATGCACTGGTACTCTGGGAAGCCCAGTTTGGCGACTTCGTGAATGGAGCCCAGATCATCATCGATCAGTACATCGCTGCAAGCGAGGCCAAATGGGGACAGAACAGCAGCCTGGTAATGCTGCTCCCGCATGGGTACGAAGGCCAGGGACCTGAGCACTCATCGGGCAGATTGGAGCGTTTCCTGCAACTCTGTGCGGAAGACAATATGCAGGTGGCCAATTGTACCACTCCTGCACAGTTCTATCACCTTCTGCGTCGGCAGGCCCTTCAGAAAAAGAAGAAGCCTCTGATCATAATGACACCAAAAAGTCTGCTCAGGCATCCTCTTGCGGTTTCCAATTCAACCGATCTGGCCGAAGGCCGTTTCAAAGCGGTCATATCCGACGAATATGCAAACCCCGACGATGTGAAACGGGTAATTTTTTGTTCCGGCAAAGTCTATTACGATCTGTACAACTACCGGATGGATGAAAAAATCGAAGATACTGCCATAGTACGACTCGAGCAGTTTTATCCATTCCCCGATAAGGATATCAATGCTGTTTTGGGTGAATATAAAAATGCCGGCCAATTGGTATGGTGCCAGGAGGAACCCAGGAATATGGGTGCATGGAACTTCGTAAAATCCAGATTTGACCGCATTAGCGGTAAGAAAGTGATCCGTTATGAAGGACGGCAGGCCTCCGCATCACCAGCTGCCGGATCGCAGAAGATACATCAGGCCGAACTCGAAAACCTCCTTAAATCGGCCTTCGAATAACCTCGTGTGATGCCAGTTTTCCGGCAAGCCCGCCTGAATGTAATCTGTGTTTAGCGGATTGCGGGCTTTTGGGAACCGGGGGCAGAGCTTTCAGGTACAAACCGTAAGTGGTCGTTCAAATTCGAATGACACCCATGAAACATTGCAGAAAACAGTTCATCAGCACCTTGTGATAACAACAGGAAACAGTAATACTCTTCTGAAGCACGACATACTTTGTCTGCTCGACAACGGTGGACATATACTATATTTGCGGCCAGACAGTCCGGCTGACATCGAATCTCGTGTTATTCGATATCATTATTCAGAGGTATTTCCGGGAGCCATAGCCGATGAAATCGGGAAGGGCCTTCAACGGATCGGGCAAACTTCCCACGAATTGAAGACTTGTATTTCTGTTCCCACCGGCAGTGAAAATGAACCGTATGAAATCACCATTAACCGGGTTTTGTTACCGGAACCGGCTTATCCGTTATATCACATATCAATAAAGCACAGCTCTGCAGACAGTACCGGGAGCCAACTCCTGAAAGACCTTCTCGACCGCTCGCCCAATGCTGTTATGGCTTTTGAACCGGTTACATGCAGCAGTGGAAAAGTTTGTGATTTCCGGTGGATGTTTGCCAACCGGAAAGCATCTGACATGATCGGCAAAACTGCCCATGACCTGACCGGTACTCTTTTGCGGGGTGATTTCCCGGTAGATAACCCATCCGGTTTCCCTGCTGTTCATTTTGATAAAATGGTACGGGTTGCCGAGACCGGTAAACCAGTCGAGTTTGAAGTTTCAGCCAAAGGTGTACATCGTAACAGAAACTGGATGTATGTAACCATTCAGAATAATACCAGCGGAATTACCCTGACATTTCAGGACATCACTGCAAAAAAGCAGGAGATTCAGAAAACAAGAAAACTTAATGCCAGGCTGCGCACATCCAATATTCAGAAAGACAAGCTGTTTTCTATCATCGCTCACGATTTTCGCAGTCCATTTGCGGGGTGCCTTGGTTTACTTGAAATGGTACTCGAGGATCTCGATTCATTCAGCACCGATGATCTGCGCAAAATGCTGGAGATGATCTATAATCAGTCCCAGTCTACCTATCAGTTACTCGAAAGTCTGCTCGAATGGGCATTAACCCAACAAAACCGGATAAATTTTTCTCCTGAAAAAACAGACTTGCACCATATTGCCGAAATGACCCTGTTTGCCCTTAACAGCAATGCTGAAAATAAGAACATCCGGCTGCTGAACAGAATCAAGAAGGGGACATTCGTACATGCTGATAAAAACATGCTCCGAACAATTCTGAAAAATCTGCTTTCCAATGGCATCAGATTTACTAAACCGGGGGGTGTTGTTGATATCTGGGCTGAAATAAAAAACCGGTTCATTGAGATTTCCGTAACAGATAATGGCATCGGTATCCAGAAAAAAAGTCAGAAACGCATATTCGATATTGATTACCAGTACATCGGCAAGGGTACCGAAGGGGAAAAAGGTACCGGCATTGGTCTGCATGTGTGCAGGGAATTCGTTGACCGGCATGGTGGGTCTATTGCTGTTGACAGCGAGCCCGGTAAAGGCAGTACATTCCGGTTTACACTTCCCGGGAGCAAAACGGGATGACGCTGTTTCACGTAATGTAAACCCGGCAGTCATTCCAACTACTGCCAACTGATTCCCAGGCTGCTACCCACAATATTTTCATCAGGATGGGGAACTTTTAGCTGTTTTAATTATTAAAATTCTTTAATATTGAATTACCAAAATGTATCCGCACCAGCTGCTTAAGACCGATTGCCCGACACAGGTGCATACATCGCTATTCAATCCTGCACATTAATATAAACAGCGAAATCCCTGGCCGTATAACGCCAACATGCAACTATTCAAAGCATCACATATTAATTACGCAACATCATCAGATGATGAACTGATCCTTATGGTAGATCAGAGCGGGCTGATCATGCAGTCGTACAGTAAAAACCGGGGAACATCACAGATCAGGGATCACCGGATGATCGGTGAGAACTGGATGGATATTTTCGGCTGTTACGACCGCACCCTGTTTACAGGGGCCATCAACCGGTTGAATAAGGGATACCAGACCACAAATTTCAGCTATACCATCTCTGGTGATTCAGGTGATACCACGTACAGGGTTAAATGTGATCAGATTCCCGGTTCGGGGAGTGATTCAACGGTCTGCCTGCTTTTTCTCAGCAGGGAGCTTCCGGGCGGTACCCATCACAGTCCGTACAGCAGCCATTCAGATATGCACACGATGGTTACCCGAATGGCAATGGATTTTTTGAACATACCACTGGAACAACTTGACATCCGGATGGAAAAGGCGCTTGCTGATATCGGCCGGTTTACCGGTGCTGACCGGGTTTATGTTTTCAAATATGATTTCAGGGAGGGCCACTTTAGCAATACTCATGAATGGTGTGCCGATGGAATCAGCCGGGAAATTGAGAATCTGCAGGAAAAACCCCTGGCTTATCTTTCTTATTTCATTGATCACCACGTTCGGGGTGAAAATGTTTACCTGCACTCCATCGGAGAGCTTCAGGACAAAGATCTGAAATTACTTCTCTCAAAACAGGGTATCAAATCACTGATCACCATACCCATGATATACGATTCCGAGTGCCTCGGCCTTGTGGGTCTCGATTCGGTACTCACGTACCGCAGATGGGATGAAGATGAAATTCAAATTCTGAGGTTATTTTCCGATCTGCTTGCAAGTACCGAAAACCGCAAGAGAAGTGAAATCAGACTCAGGAGGAGTGAAAATCGTAACAAGGCCTTGCTGAACGCCATTCCGGACCTGATTTTCAGACTTTCAACCGATGGAATATTTCTGGATGTACATGCAGCAGACCCTGCCGATCTGCTGTTTCCGGCAGATAGGATAATTGGTCAGCATGTGGGTGACATCCTGCCTGAAGAAGTAGCCACACTTTGTCAGAATCACATCCAAAAGGTTACTGAAAATGGCCAAAAAGCAGTATTTGAGTATGAATTATTACTCAGAGGGGCGTACCGTAATTATGAAGCCCGCGTTGTAAGAAGCGACAAAGATGAAATATTGTTTGTGGTGAGGGACATCACTGAAAGAGTTAAAAACAATCAGCGCCTGCATCATATAACCAAAAACATACCCGGCGCCATATATACTTTCAGGTTAACCCGGGATGGCGGGTATCACATACCCTATATCAGCGACAGTATCGAGGAGTTATCGGGGGTTAGTGCCGATCTGATAAAATCTGATTTCAGGGAGGTGATCAGCAGAATACATCCTGACGATGTCCCTTCCATTTTTGCCTATATGCGTAATTCGGCACAAAAGATGTGCGCATGGCGCGGTGAATTCCGGATTAAAAACCGTGAAGATACATGGATCTGGATTCAGGCAGACTCAACCCCGCAACGGGCAGGTGATGGCAGCATCGTTTGGTACGGTCACATCCGTGACGTCACTGAATATAAAAATTCACAGGAATCATTGCGGCAGCGTGAAGCGTACCTGTCGGCTGTGATCGAAAATCAAAACGGTTTTATCTGGCTGAAGGACCTTGAAGGCAGATTTATTCTGGTTAACCGAAAATTTGCACACGCCTGTAACTACGATCGTGTTGAGCATCTTACCGGGTTGACCGAACTCGATATTAATCCGAAAAAGCGTGCGCTCAGGTATATCAGGGAAGATCAGAATGTCATAAAGACCGGGCAGACCCTTGTTACCCAGGAGCGAATTAACGACGGTTCCCGGGAGCTCTGGTTCGAGACCTATAAATCGCCTGTGAGAGGCTATAATGGAGAAATTATCGGCACAACCGGTTATTCGCTCGATATCACCGACCGCAAAAAAAAGGTTGAGCAGGTACGTCAGCTGAACCGGAAACTCAACGATATTAACATCCAGAAAGACAAGTTGTTTTCAATACTGGCACATGATCTCAGAAACCCTTTTGCTGGCAGCATAGGCATGCTTGAGATGATTCTGAATGAAGGCAGCAACCTCACCGACAGTGAGCTGAACGAGTATATAGGATTATTATACGATAATACGATATCAACCTATTCCATGGTTGAAAACCTGCTTGAATGGTCACGTACACAGCGCGACCAAATGAAACATACTCCGGAACATATTGATCTCAAAATCCTGCTTGACCAGACATATCAGGTGGTAGCCGGTTCGGCATATAATAAACAAATTGAACTGAGGAATGAGGTATCTGACGGAACCATAGTGTATGCAGACCGCGACATGCTGCACACCATTCTCCGTAACCTGATTACCAACGGTATAAAATTCACCCAGCCGGGCGGGTACATATCGGTAGGTGCTAAATGTATGCTGGACAAAAGAGTAATAGAAGTGAAAGACAATGGCATCGGGATACGCGAAGAAGAGCGCCTTAAACTGTTCCGGATTGATTATCAACCCGGTTCCAGAGGTACAAATGGTGAAAAAGGCAGCGGTCTCGGATTGCAGATCTGCAAAGAGTTCACCGAAAAACACGGTGGAAACATCTCTGTAGAAAGCAAACCTGGCAACGGCAGCACCTTCAGGGTAACGCTGCCGAATAAACGTAAACCTGGCAAGGAGAGGAAATAAACGTAATCTGGCTATCTCAACCGGGCGATTACCGCAGATTTTCTACAATTAACCGATCTATCTTGACAGGAACCGGAGGTTTTATCTGAGTCCGCAGGGTATGCCTTTTGCAATACGGCTGACTGCATCGTGGCTGTGAAGGCTTTCCATATGTACACAACGGACCACAAAGTCCCGGATATTCGGATGTGCATCCAGCTTCTGGTACATCAGCCTGGCCGCATCCTCTACAAATTTCTGGTACGCACCATTCAGTTCGGCAAAAGCCTGTTCATCTTCACGCTTAACCATCACCTGGGTTTCAGTGACCAGGGCTTCGCGGCATAGATCAACCATATCCTCTATAAACATGGCATCTTTCAATTCAACAGTCAGGTAGGCCACACTGCGCTGACTGTGGGGAATTGCGGCAACATCACGGGTTTCGCGTGCGTGCTCGGCCAGTTCAAAAGAACAGGGACATGCACTGCTGTACACAAATTCGAGGTGCATAAACCGGCGCATTACACCTTTTTCATCCATACTCGCTTCGAGACCGGTAGCATAGTACTGATAGCCTTCCATACCTGATCGCAGGCTTTTAAGCAGCATGGGGTAGTTGAATGAAAGATGCAGGTAACTCGATTTACTGCCCAGGTCATCCCTGTACATTCTGAGGATGTATTCCAGTACATCCTGATGGAAAATCTCGTCTTTGAATTTGTAGAAACTGCGCATGATACGGCTCATGTTGATGCCTTTCTGATTGGCATCAAGGCTGACATAGCCGTCCACAGAAGTCTCAAGGGTTAAGTTTTTCCCGTCTTTGGTCGGAAAAACCAGTGGAAGCCTGAAATTGGAGATACCCACTTGCTGAATGGGTACATTGGCTCCTTCGATAAGTGATGCGGGACCGTTCTGCAGATCCGGCAGAGACTGTTTGTATTCGGGTGTTACGACAAAAGTCGGGTCGTAAACTCTTTTCAAATTGGTAGTGATCATGTTAAAGGTCTGTATTAGTATGTCGTATTATGATTGTGAGAGTAAGGCCAGTCACGGTCTGTACTCAGCGACATTGCGTTCCGTCTCGTATAACCGAACAGAATGGAGTTTCGATCCATCCGACGAAATCTTTTCCACATCGTTCTTTAATTCCAGGAAAAAAGCCCTTACCAGATTTTCAGACGTCGGGATGATGTCTTTCAGGAAATCGACGTCAAGATTGAGGTTTTTGTGATCGCATTTACTGATCACACGGTCTTCGATCACTTTTTTCAATGTACCAAGATCCACCACATAGCCGGTTTCAGGATCAGGCTCTCCTGCAACGGTTACTTCCAGCACATAATTGTGGCCGTGCCAGTTGGCGTGGTTGCATTTCCCGTAGACCTCTTCGTTCCACTGTTCCGTTTTATCCGGGTTGTGCAGACGATGGGCAGCATTAAAGTGTGTTTTACGTGTAACGTAAATCAAAATGGTCTGTTTCGTGTGAATGTAGCAATATAGCAGCAATGAGGAGAACACAACATAAAACCGGTCCCCACTGTTCCCGGCCTGGTGTTATATTGACGCTTTTTAGAACCCTCTTCATCACAAATATATAAAAAAATAGGGATATGGGTTCGTCGAGTATACCATTTGTTCCCGGTATATACCGGGCCAGCCTGCTGCGGGTCAGAAGGTTGTGGCCGATTGTTGCCTGCCCGGTATTGCCGCGGGATTGCTCAGATTGCTCAGAAGTAGAACTGAGACTGCAGTGTTATGGTATTGCGTGGCTGATATGGGGACTCATTATAATAGCGTCCTGACCATGCCAGGGTCAGTTTTGCATTACCAAATGCTTTGCCTTTTGCAGCACTCATGCTGTAGGTTGCACCAAGTGTCAGGAACGTATCGTACGAATCATCCGGATGACCGAAATCGATATACTCCAGCCGTGTAAAAGCCTCAAGCACTTCCGATGGCATAACCGATGCGAACAACGATGCGCCTGAAATCGTCTGCTGAAAGTGCTGCTCCGCATTACCATTGAACGATGACAATACAAACGACTTGTAACGTATTCCCACATAATCGGCCTTTAACCTTACCTTTTGCGAACCGGGATTTGCCCCCCAATAGATATGAGCCGAGTAATTTGAGTATTTCCTGCCATCATATTGCGGTGTGTATGCCGTATTGCTGTTGGCAGACGGATTATAACCACCAAAAAGGCCCACCTCAAGTCCGTCGAGTATTGCAGGATTGTAGGATGCATATGCTGACCACGCCGGTTTGAAACCTCTGTCGTCGGCCGGTCTGTTTCCACCGGTGTTCGGACGGAAGTTATCGTTATTGGCCCCATTGTGAGCATACAACCGAATCTCGGCCTTACGAGTTTTATAGTACATTTCTACGCCATAATCACGGCCGTCGGCACCCAGAGTTCCCCTTGCCCAGACCTCTCCTATTGCGGGTCGTTCTATGGCATCCAGACTGCTGTGCAGGGTCAGGGCAAACGCACGGGGTTGCGCACCCACAAAGCGGCCTGCACGAATAAACCACTCTTTATACACTCTGTAGGCAATACGTATATCCATAAGCTGGGTACTGGCACCGGACCCTTCCATCTGCAGGAATACAACGATATCTTCACCAATATTTCCATAAAGACGCAGCCTTGCACGCCGAACTCCGAAAGCCGCAGCTTCGACACCATTGTCAGCATTTTCAAGACCTCCGAAATGGTCGTATGTGAACCGGGGCTGGAAGGTACCTCCCAGCCGGAAAGTCACATCGTCGCCCAGAGTTATGACCGGTGCGCGGTCAGATTGAGAAAAGGCCCGGTTCGCAGTTAGCAGTGTGAAGAGGAGTAACAAGATAGGCAATAGAAGAACCGGGCCTTTAATACGGGTAAATTCAAACATCAATTTAAATACTGATTTTCTGTAGATGACAACTAATAATGTGATTCAAATATAATAACCTTATTAGAATTTCTCAATTAAATACAACCTGCGATCTTTTGACCTTCCGGCAGCCACATTCTGGTAAAATGATGTAACCCCCACTATTATATAACTCCCCCCGTAGGTAATTTTCAAAAATATGGAACCTGTTGAATATCCCATAGACGGCACTCTGGATCTGCACCTCTTCCGCCCGGCAGAAATCAGGCATCTTGTACCTGATTACCTTGATGAATGTATTGCCAAAAAGATATATACTGTCCGGATCATTCACGGTAAGGGAACAGGGACATTACGCAGGCTTGTACATTCCATACTTGAGAAACATCCACGTGTAGTCAGTTTCAGGCTGTGTTCCGAATCAGGCGGAGGATGGGGTGCAACAGAGGCCAACCTCACCCCTGCCTGAAAAAGCTATTTCTTCAGACAGATCATAAGCACATCGCTTTTTATTAACAACAGTAATCCAAACGGTCAGCTATGGTATACCGAATCAGTATTCTGAGTATCATCCTTTTAATTTCCACTTCAACACTGCGGGCACAATACGGCGTAGAACCGGTAACCGCTACCGATTTGCTTCAGATCAGGCAACCCGGATCAGTTGACTTGTCGCCCGATGGGAAGCAACTCATTTATACCCTTCGAAACATCACAGACGATGAAGACAATAAAGGGGGCTACCGGTATGATACTCAGCTGTTCCTTGTTGGCGCCGACGGAACCTCAGAGCCAAGACAGCTGACCTATAATAAGGAGAGTGCCACACAGCCGGCCTGGAGTCCTGACGGCACTACTGTTGCTTTCAGAAGAACGGTAGATGGCAAACCTCAGATTTTTCTGCTATCCCTGTCGGGCGGCGAAGCCAGGCAGCTCACCGACTATGAATACGGTGCAGATTCACCGGTATGGTCTCCCGATGGCAGTCACGTCCTTTTCACAACTTCAGTCGACTATCACCAGATAGCGGGTGATGAAGCGCTATCGGCCGGGGCCCACGACTGGGATTACGAAAAACCCGTACTCGGCACCCCCTACTCACCCGGTGATGTTAACGCCGATCCCGACGGAGATCTGGCACAAATACGGGCCTGGCTCCGGAAAAATGAGGACAGCAAGAACCCGCGCATTATCAACCGACTCAATTTTCTATCAGAGACGGGCTTGCAGCCAGACATTTCGTTCAGCCACCTTCTCACTATTGCGGCGGATGGTACAGGCAAGCCGGTGCATGTAACAAACGGGTACCAGTCCTATTCAGGCGGCAACTGGTCGCCTGATGGAAATACAATCATTTTTCAGGGTCCGGCCGATGATACCATTCACCCCGACCGGGTAACCCGGAGCAAACTTTTCGCGAGTGAACATAATAAGTCCACCCCCGAAGTGCTTCTGGATCTCCCCGATTACAGCCTGTTCAGTCCGGTTTACTCACCCGACGGGCGCCATATCGCGTTTTTGGCTTCTGACCGGACAGACCGTGGCTATGCGCAAACCATGATCGGCATACTGGATACACGCGATGGTTCTCACCGCTTCATTTCCGAGAATTTAGACCGGTCGGCCGGAAACATCAAATGGTCGGGTAACAGCCGGTTCATCTATTTTACAGCCCCGGCCAATGGCGGTTTCCCCCTGTTCCGGTATGATGTAAGAACCGGCGAACACCGGCAGCTCAGTTCACATGATACCGGTATCCGCGATTATGACATCAGCGGTAACCGCATGGCCTGGGTGCAATCGGAAGTGGCCAACCCCTTCGAGTTGTATGCAGGCCGCGACGATATGAGCCGTTCCACCAGGCTGTCATCCCACAACAGCGGCTGGCTGAACGACAAACGCCTGAGTTTCCCCGAAAGGCATACCCTGACCACTTCCGACGGTTTTGAAATCGAATACTGGATCATGAAGCCCGCCTTTTTTGAGGAGGGTGGGTCATATCCCCTCTTGTTGCAGATCCACGGCGGGCCATCGGCCATGTGGGGTCCGGGCGAGGCATCGATGTGGCACGAATTTCAGCTGTTTACGGCCATGGGTTATGGTATTGTGTATGCCAATCCTCGGGGTTCGGGCGGGTACGGGCGCGATTTCCAGCATGGCAATCACAACGACTGGGGCTTCGGTCCGATGAACGATGTACTCGCCGCTGCCGAAAGGGCTGCTGAAGAACCATGGGCCGATGCAGACAGGATGGTTGTTACCGGCGGATCGTACGGCGGCTACCTGGTGGCCTGGATTGTAGCTCACGATCACCGTTTCCGTGCTGCCGCCGCTCAGCGGGGCGTTTACGAGCTGACCACCTTCATGGGCGAGGGCAACGCCTGGCGGCTCATTCCCGACCGTTTCGGCGGGTACCCCTGGGAACCGGAGGTCAGGACCGTACTCGACAGGGAGTCGCCCTACACCTGGGTGGACCGGATCGATACGCCGCTGCTTATTCTGCACGGAGATGTGGACCTGCGAACGGGGGTGAGCCAGAGTGAAATGCTGTACAAAAGCCTTAAAATCCTGGAAAAACCGGTTGAATTTGTGAGGTATCCGGATGCCAGTCATGAACTGTCACGCAGTGGCAATGTGGTTCATAGGCTTGACAGACTTCTGCGGATGGCCGAATTTTTCGACCGGTACATCAACAACTGAGTTCAGAAAGACCATCCGAACAGGCTGGCCTGCATGGGTATCCCCTCATGCTGCAGCAGGGCGGCCTTGCGTTCCAGGCCGCCGATATAGCCGGTTAGCAGGCCATTCATTCCGATAATGCGGTGGCATGGAATGATGATCACTACCGGGTTGGCCGCGTTGGCCGAACCGACTGCCCGCGTTTTGCGAACATCACCCATAGCTGCAGCAATGTTGCGGTAGGTTGTTGTTTTTCCAAAAGGTATGGTGTAAACCTGCTGCCACACTTGTTTCTGGAATGTGGTTCCCTGCAGATCAAAATTCAGATCAAACTCTTTTAAACGGCCCTCAAAATAAGCTTTAAGCTGAGTAACAGCCGGTGCGAGTGCCTTCGGTGGTGCTGATCCGTTCGGGGGATCATTGGTAAAGCCCACCTGCCTCAAACCTGCTTCCGAAGCTTCCAGTCTGATAAAACCGATCTGAGAGGGAATAATATGAGTGTATAACTCCATTACTGAAATTATAAGTTACTGCAGGTTTTAAACACCGGCCAATGAAGTTTTCAGGATAACAACCGTTTCTTGCAATTACAAGAAACAACATAACTACATCTGTTGAAGCCTGAGTGAGTTTATGGGGATGAGTAACGAAAATCAAATTCACTTCGCATTATCATCTTACCACTTCATCGCTAAAGCTGTTCCGCACTGAACAAAATGTAATGGATCAAATTCCCGACCTCAGGAATAAAAATCGGCGATATAACTGTGAACCGCCCTGGTTCTTATGTAACCCTTCATAACCGGTTTGTACAAATCGCAGTATTCGGGTAACATTTTTTTACCCCGGTACATTTGAATATGCCGTTGATTTCGCTTAATCTGTAAAATCTTAACTGATACATCCGATTGCCCATATCCTCCGGATGTATTCTGTGTAACACTTCATTACCCCAAATGAGATCTGACATGCTTCCGAATAAAACGTTTACTACAGTATTTTTTACCACTTTATTGTTTTTTACTTCCCTGCTGCCTGTAATGGCCCGGCAGGATGATGTAAACATCAGCTACCAACTGCCCCCGCAGGAACTGATTGACCTGGTTGACGGCGCACCGTCTCCGGCTACCAGCCTTGATCCCACCCGCACAACGATGCTGCTGATGGACAGGCCCAGCCTGCCCTCCATTGAAGAACTGGCACAACCCGAGCTGCGCCTGGCCGGTATCCGCGTGAATCCCGCCACGAACGGAGGCAGTCGTGGCAGTTTTGTCTATGGAATGAGCCTGCTCGACATCGAAAGCGGAACCATCCGTGAAATTACCGGACTACCGGTGAATGCGCGCCTGGGCAACATGCGCTGGTCACCGGATGGCAGCAGAATTGCATTTACGCACACAGCCAGTAATGGTATTGAGCTTTGGATAGCCGAAACCGGTGATGCGAGTGCCCGCCGGCTTGGTGATCTTATGGTTAACGATGCCTTCTACGGGGTCAGCCATACCTGGCATCCCGGCGGTGAGTTGCTCTATGTGAAGAGAGTCCCCGAAGACCGCGGTCCGGTTCCCACCTCCCCGGTGGCACCATCAGGGCCGGTAATCCAGCAAAATCTGGGGCGCACCACGCCAGCCAGAACCTACCAGGATATGCTTCAGAACTCGTATGATGAAGACCTTTTCGACTACTATTTCACATCCGAAATTGTGACAGTAGATATGAATGGTCAGGTTAACGGATTAAACCATACAGGGGTTATCAGCACGATGTCGCCATCGCCCGACGGAAATTACCTGATGCTTACAACACTGAGCCGTCCCTACTCCTACATCGTACCTGCATTCCGTTTCCCGCAGACAACCGAAATCACCGATCCCGCCGGTATAACGATCTACACGGTTGAAAGCCTGCCCCTGTTAACGGAAGTACCCATCGGGTTCAACTCCACCAACGAGGGCCGCCGCTCCATAACCTGGCGGAACGATGCCCCGGCCACCATCGCCTGGGTTGAGGCACAGGATGGCGGTGATCCGCAAACCGATGTTGAAACCCGGGACATCGTCTATGTACTTAATGCACCGTTCAGCAGCAAGCCGGTGGAACTGGCCAGACTTCAGGACCGTTTCGGTGGGCTCTGGTGGGGACACGGCGATTTTGCCATGGTCCGGGAGAACTGGAGGGCCACACGAACGGAACGGGTTTGGGCTGTAAGACCCGACAATCCCGAATCCGGACAGAATCTGCTCCGTGAACGCAATTACGAAGACCGCTACAACGATCCCGGAACCCCCATGATGCAGATGGGAGATGACGGGCAGGCTATCCTGTTGTTCGCATCTGATAACAAAACACTGTTCATGACCGGTTTAGGTGCGTCCCCCGACGGCAACCGGCCTTTCCTTGATACCTATGATACCGAAACCGGAAATACAGATCGGCTCTGGCAATCCGAATCACCCTACTACGAGATGGTAGTTGCCATGAAAGATGAAGAAAACATGGAGATTATCACCACCCGGCAAAGTACCTCGGAACCATCCAATTTTTATCTTCGCAACCTGCAGGATGAAACTATGAGGCAGCTGACCCACTTTGAACATCCAACACCTGAATACAGGGACGTAACCCGTGAATTTGTATCATACGAGCGGGAAGACGGGCTGACTCTTACGGCCAATCTGATGTTGCCCGTAGGGTATGATGCAGAAGTTGACGGTCCGTTACCGACCATAATCTGGGCCTATCCGCGTGAATTCGGCAGTGCCGATGCGGCCGGACAGGTAACCGGCTCGCCGTATTCTTTTACCAATATTGGTTACTGGGGTCCGCAGTGGCTGGTAACACAGGGATATGCCGTGATCGACAACGCCTCGATGCCGGTAATTGGTGAAGACGGTGAAGAGCCCAACGACACCTTCATTGAACAGCTGATTATGAATGCCAGGGCTGCGATTAAAATGGGTGAAGACCGTGGCGTAACCGACCCGAACCGCGTTGCGGTTGGCGGTCACTCTTACGGCGCGTTCATGACGGCCAACCTGCTGGCTCACAGTGATCTGTTCAAGGCCGGAATTGCCCGCAGCGGCGCCTATAACCGCAGCCTCACACCGTTCGGCTTCCAGGCTGAAGCACGTACCATCTGGGACGATACCGATCTCTACATCAACATGTCGCCATTCTTCTTCGCGCATCAGATCAAAACGCCGATCCTTTTTATCCACGGCGAGGCCGACAACAATTCGGGAACTTTCCCGATCCAGAGCGAGCGCCTGTACCAGGCCATTGCCGGCCTTGGTGGTACCACAAGACTTGTAATGCTGCCACATGAAAGCCATGGTTACCGCGCGCGCGAGTCGGTGCTTCACATGCTTTGGGAAACCCTGACCTGGCTCGACCGCTACGTCAAAAACGCCGAACCGGCATCAGGAACCGCCGCAAACTGATACTTTTTAAACGTCATGCTGAGCGAGTAATTTTACCCGTTCATCATGACGGGATTACTGCCAGTTCGGGGCGCAGCTGGGCGATCGAGCGCTTCAGGAAACCGGGAATCATATTCTGATAGGTGGGCAGAAGGTATTCAGGATCGGTGAGCCCCTGCATGAGGCTCAGATATTTCTTCTCGCCGTGGCGATCGATAATCTTTTCTTTGAGATCCGGTTTGCTGAAATGATGTGCCATACCCTCGGGATCAGCTTCGGGATGAAACTGCAGGGCAATCATCTGTTTCGACAGTCTGATGGCCATTACCGCCCTCTCAAGGTCCACATGCGGACGCTCTTTTTCTATGGCCAGAATCCTGGCACCCATACTGTCTAGTACATCCTGACGGGGTTGAAGAACCTGCCACTCCCGGAAATCGGCCGCGTAAAACGGGTCTCTGAGGCCGGTAAAAATGGGGTCGTTCCTGCCGTCATCTGTGATATGGACAGGATGTATGCCGAATGATTCGGACCTGCGCTCGGTTACCTCGGCCAGTTCAAAATGCCGTGCCACCATCTGGTAGGAATGGCAGATGGCCATCACACATTTGATTTCGGTATCAGGGGCGTCGTTCTTTTCCCATATCCGGTCGAGCCAGTTAAAATACTTGTGCTCCCACTCCGATCCTTCACTCTCGAACGGGCTGCCTGGCCCGCCGGTCGACAGATAGATGTCGTAATCCAGGCCCGGCATCTCATTCCTTGCCCGGGCATCGAACTCATCAACCTGCAGGCGCTGACCGTAGAAGCGCCGGTCGGAACCGGCGAGAATCTGCCGGATGCATCGCATCCCCTCGTTGGGTATGCCATTGTAAAGATCGATAATTGCAACCCTTACTGGATGATCATTTTTCATGGGGAAACCGGTCGTAGTCGTTAAGTATTATGGTCTTTTTGTTCAGAAAAAACAGGGGAGGTGCAAAGAAATTTTACGCTGTATAATAATACGACATTCCACATCGATGTGCGAAAGTTACAAGGCCCGTAATAAATACCACAGGCTTTAAAAGAACCTAGTACTGCGGTTGCACTACCGGACTTCCTCGCTTGCTGGCATCCTCACATCCTGAATATACCTGACCGGCATGTTGAAGTTGCCGCTAAAACACGCTGTCGCACCGCACGGTATCCTGATTACAGATACCGGGCGATGAACAATGGCAGTGTACCGCCCCCGGCCGTAACATTGGCCAGGTTGCTTGTGGATGTGCGCGTCAGGCAACCGCCCATCAGCGGACCGTTCAGATAGGGATCGAGGTCGATTACCGTCGAATTATAGTCCCACGTACGATCCTGTTTCTGTACGAGGAACGGCTCCCGGCTGATTTCGACCACCTCCTGCACCACGTGTCCCTTTTGCAGGCCTTCTGAAATGGCTGCATCCCAGGTGCCCTGATCGGCTTCGAAGCCCAGTGTAACACCGCTTCCGCCGTACTCATCATTCGGCTTGATCACAAACCTGTCGCGGCTGGCACGGATCATGGGGATCACATCTACGCTTTTACCGTTGTAGGTGGTGCGCTGATCCCGGAGGCGCCGGGTCCAGGGGATGTGCCGCTGAATGGCGTGCAGTTCCGGAATGTCTAGAATATAGCTGTAAACCGGATCGGTGAGCAGGGAGAAAAGAGCTTTTTTATGCACCAGTTTTGACCGGAATGAATTCAGATAACAGGTTTTCTGTGCGATGTAGCCCTCCGTGTAGGCCCCGCACTCATCCTTCATCTCCATGTACTCGTTCATCAGCAGGCGCCGGTAGAGAATGTCGATCTTCCGCCCGTTCGCATAAATCCATCCGTCGCGTACTTCCAGATCGCGGGGATCGCTGATCTCGCAGACATAGCCCTGCCGTTCCATGTAATTCTTAAACAGCACAAATTCCTGATAGGTCGGCACATCAAGGTGATCAACGATGGCAAATGCCGGCATCTCCTCCTTGCCGTCGAACTCCTCATAGTAGATGCGCAGAAGGCCGGCCACAATATGCACCAGCGGTGATACGAAACGGATTGGGACCGTTTTCTCAAATTCACGGAAAATGGGCAGTTCCCGATAGATTTTTGCCAGCTCGTGAACATAGGCGATGCCGGCAGGCGACTCGGCATTCAGTTCCACAAACTTGAACGAACGGTTGGTCATGAACGCATCCATCCGGGCCGTTGCCGACATCCTGATGATATTGGTTGGGATGGCGGCGAGCTCAATTTCCTCTTCCGTAAGGCCCAGTTCATCAAGTGTACTGCGTTCATTGAAAAATGCCTTCGAAAGCTTCAGAATTGCCTGCCTCAGTATGTACACCGTATCCTGTATGGTATTGTACATGCTCTCCGACATAATTACAGGCCGGAGTGATCCTGCCAGCGGGCGCCCGCCGAAAAGCACTCCACGTTCATGCTGTTTGAAGAGCAGTTCTTCAACCTGTGCGGAAGCCGACTCGAGGTTGGCCTCCACCAAACGGTGGTATTGTTCTATGGCAGGGCGGGTGCAATCAAGCATGGGTCCCCAGCAATCCGTTGGCCGTGTGCTGAAGCGGGCGTTTCTTTTGTGTTGCCTTTTTTACAGCAAAATCTGACAGGGCATTAACGATCCAGAAAAAATTATCAGAACCAACCGAGTTATAATCAGCATCGGGAGCCGGGTTCATAAAGTCAATTGCGTACGGTATACCATCCCTTACTGCAAATTCAACCGTATTCATGTCGTAGCCAAGGGCCTTGCAGAGAGCGAGAACATCTTTTTTTATGCGGGCCTGCATTTTGGCAGGTACCGGACCTTCGGGCACATCATAATAGCGCAAATGCGGTTCCGCACCCGGGTTATAGCGCATAATGTGCACATCCTTCTGCCCGATACCATAGCAGCGGTAATATTCGGTAAATTCAATCCCCTCCTGCAGCATCATGCATAGCTGGCCGGAATCGTTATAAGCATCAAAAAACTCCTGCTCATTATTCACTTTCGTCACGTCGCGCCAGCCACCACCATCATGCGGTTTCAAAAAAGCAGGAAAACCGACATAGTTGAATATCCCCTTCCAGTCGATGGGAAAACTCAGGTTCCGGAAAGAGGTCGATTTTGTATTCGGCGGATGAATCTTGTGTGGCAGGATCACCGTTTTGGGAACCGCCACACCGGCCCTTTCGGCTATCTCGTTGTCGATGAATTTATCGTCGGCGCTCCACCAGAACGGGTTATTAATGACGTAGGTTCCCTTAAGGGCCGACCACTTCAGGTACGACCGGTAGAAAGGCACCTCGTGGGAAATGCGGTCTATGATCACCTCATAACCCGGTTCACCGTTCATCCTTACACTGTCGATTTTCACAAATTCGGCCACAACATCCTTCCCGGCGTATTTGGTATTAATGTGTTCGATGAGTGCGTCGGGGAAGGTGGTTTCCATGCCCCTTAAAATTCCGATTTTTTTCATGTTTATTGAGGTAAGTGTTTCTGGATCATGTTTCTCCATTCGGGCCAGTCGTGCACTACTCCATGGCCCCATACATCCATCTGATGCGGGATGCCTTTATTAAAAAGTATACCGCTGAAATGTTTTCCCGCCTCCAGGCAGATGTCGGCATCGCCGGCAACCAGCCGGATATCGACTAAACGGATTCTCTCCAGAAAATCGTGATCGTTCAGCCCCGGAAGGTAGTCGACCGGATTGTTAAAGTAAACATTATCATCGTAGAAGCCGTCCATGAAATTTCTGATGTCGTACTTGCCACTCATGGCAATCAGTTTAACGAACTGACCCGGATATTTCAGGGTCACATTCAGGGCATGGTAGGCACCGAAGCTGGCTCCCGTTGCAATTACGCGTCCATTCACTGCACGGTCGCGCATAAACGGGATTACCTCGTCGCGGATGTAGGCCTCATACTGACGGTGGCGCATGATTCGCGTGTAGGAGTCGACATGCCGGTTGTAGAAGCTTTCCCCGTCAACCGAGTCAACACAAAAAAACTGATTGTACCCGTTTCCGAGCTGATGCCGGCAGGCCTCGACCATTTTGAAGTCCTCCCACTCGTGAAAACGGCCCATGCTCGACGGAAACACCAGGACGGGTGTACCTGCGTGCCCGAAAACAAGCATTTCCATTTCTCTGCCCAGGTTGGGGCTCCACCATTTTATATACTCACGGTGCATATTTTAACCGATCTGATACGTTTTGTTTACTGGAATAATTAAGCGCCCCTAAAATACGACACCGCCGGAACAAAACATGCGGCAGGTAGGCATTTATCAGAAAATCATCGATTTTGGATAAAATGCTTCAGTGTATAACTTTATCAAAACACAAATTCAGAACTGTTACTAGTATTCGGGCATAGCCGAACCGGAATGTTTTTTTTCACATTATTGTACTCAACCAGTTTTTCATAATACACTTCTCCATATGAACATCCGTATTGCTTTCTTTCAAACCGTCCGGTTACTTCTCCTAACCTGCCTGATTCTGTCGTTCTCCTACAGTTCGAATACTTTTGCAACCGGAACTGATGAATGGCGGCAGGAACAGGTTCGTGAATTACTCCGGAATCGTATCGAAACAGGTCGGCTCCAGGCCAGCTTGAAAGTGTCTGATGAACCGATCTTTTCACAACAGACACTACCGGCCTTTTATGTGAACAGGGGATTCGAAACCGCCTGGACCACAAACGGAAAACCCTTTGCAGCAGTCGATTCACTCATTACTGCCATTAAACGATCATACAATGAAGGACTCGTACCGGATGACTACCATCTTGGTATTATTGAGGAGTATGTTACCGATGCCCGAAACAGGAGTGTGGCAGGGCTGAATTTCCAGCCGGGGTTAATTGTAGACATCGAACTGTTATGCACAGATGCCTATTTGATTCTTGCTTCCCATTATTTGGCAGGAAAAGTGGATCCGGCAACATTTGACAGTTTCTGGAGGGCTAACCGACGGGAACTTGACCTGGCAACCTACCTGCAATCTTCACTGAATAATAGTGAAATCATCACATCGCTGAACAGCCTGCTGCCCGATCAGCCGGGATACCGGCATCTTCGAGATGCACTGGCACGGTACCGGCAGATTGAACGGGATGGGGGCTGGCCTGTGATTCCCGATGGCCCGGTTATGCGAAGAGGTGACCAGGGCGATCGGATACCGCTTCTCCGGCAGAAGCTGATACTTGCCGGAGATTTGCCAGGACCTGCCGATTCGCTCAATACCCTGTTTGATGATATCCTGGAATCCGCTGTCCGGCAGTTCCAGTACCGGCATGGCCTTGATGCCGATGGTATTGTCGGCGCTGCCACGACAAGGGCATTGAATACGCCGGTTCGTAATCGCATTATCTCCGCTGAAATAAATCTGGAAAGATGGAGATGGCTACCGCAGGACCTGGGTGATCGGTACATCGTTGTGAATATCGCCGGATTCGATGTGAGAGTGATAGAATTCAATGAAATTGTATTGCAGATGAAAGCGGTGGTCGGCCGGCTGTACCGCCAAACCCCTGTATTCAGCGGGAATATGACATACCTTGTATTAAGTCCCTTCTGGAACGTACCCCCAACCATAGCAGGTCAGGATGTTCTGCCACAGGTGCAACGGGATGTTGAGTATCTGGCACGGCAGAATATGAAAGTATTTCAGGGATGGGGTGCTGAATCACGAGAGGTAGATCCGGCAACGGTAGACTGGAGTACTGTAAATCGCAGAACAATGCCATACCGTTTCCGACAGGACCCGGGCCCGATCAATGCACTGGGAACCGTCAAATTCATGTTCCCGAACCAGTTCCATGTATATCTGCACGACTCACCGGCCAGGGAGCTTTTCGGAAGGGCACAACGCGATTTCAGTTCCGGCTGCATACGGGTGGAAAAACCGCTTGAACTCGCCTCGTACCTGTTAAAAGGTACACGCTGGACCACCGATGAGATCAGAAAAGCCATGAATGAGCCAGCAGAGAGAACCGTAACCCTGCCGCGATCCATACCTGTACATCTGCTGTACTGGACCGCCTGGGCCGAGCAGGATGGAACCATCCATTTCCGGAACGACGTTTACCAGCGCGATGGTAAACTGCTTGACGCACTCAGGTCGATACGCCCCGGGATTATTACTGCGGTCAAAAGTTCAGAAATGTAAGCAGGATTCGTAAAATGATCTGTTACGTTACCTGACACCGGCTCTGTTCCAGGTTACATCAAAATAAAAATCTGATAAAGCCTGGATTTTCGGCATTATTTTTCCGGAAAACAATTTTTGCGGTGGCCGCGCGTATTGTTCTATCCGGCATGAAAAAATTTTATTATTGGTAAAACCAAATTCACTCAACAAGGGCACCATTCTCCTGCGATGCACAAACTATTACTGGTAAACCTAACTTTGTTAATGTTGCTGCTTATGTTGGACGGCCCGGCATCTAACGTGGGCAACCCGGGTTATAATAGCGGCAAGTCCGGTTTTACTGTGCGTTTTGGTGATGAAACAACCCCCTATCACGTAACCGGGGTTTTCGTACTTCCATCCCAAAAGCTTGAAATTGAAGCTAAAGGGTATTCTGCCAATACGCGATACGCACTTAATGCACATGCGGGCCAGCACAGAAGGCTGAGCAATTCCAGCTGGGAATGGCGGGCACCTGATCAGAAAGGTTTGTACCCGGTGCGTGTTATTGATCCTGTATCGGCCGATACAGTACTGTTAAATATTTTTGTAATGGTACCCAGAAGCGAAAAAAATGGTGAATATCTGAATGGTTACAGAATTGGGAAATACCCCATTACCCCACTAAACGGGCTTGAGGCATACAGGGCGCCCCGGGGCTTTATTGAGGTAATCCCCGAAAATGAAAACACCCTGATTTCTCCAAATTTTACTCTCCGACAGTTTTTATGCAAGCAAGCCGGTGGTTATCCAAAATACGTGGTACTCAGAGAGCGCCTGTTGCTAAAACTTGAACTCCTGCTTGAAGAGAGCAACAACAACGGGTTCAGCACAAATACCTTTACGGTAATGAGCGGCTACAGGACTCCCTTTTACAACAAAGCGATCGGCAACGCGCAGTACAGCCGGCACGTGTATGGTGATGCTGCAGACATTTACATTGATCAGAACCCGAAATCGGGAACCATGGATGACCTGAATGGAGACGGCAAGGTTGACCATAAAGATGCAGCTATACTCTACGACATAATTGAAAAACTCTATCACGAGCCATGGTACAGCAGGTATATTGGAGGTCTCGGGGCATACAGGGAGAGGTATCCTGTACGTGGTCCTTTCGTTCACGTTGACGCCCGAGGAACACGTGCCCGCTGGGGGCGCTGACCTGGTTAGCCGAATTCTATGCTCATTTTCCGGTGCGGAATTCCGGCGTCCATAAATTCGCTGCCCGTTACCCGGTAGCCCAAACGTTCATAGAACGGGATGGCATACACCTGGGCATCCAGTTCAACGGTATGTGCACCGTTCTCCCGGGCCATCTGCATCAGAAATCTGATCAGTGCTTTGCCAACACCCCTTCCACGCCAGTGTCTGACAACAGCAACACGGCCGATCTTTTTGTAACCGAGCAGCCTGGCCGTGCCAACAGCTTCACCCGTATCATCAAATGCCAGTACATGTACGGCCGTCTTATCCGCGTCATCAAACTCTTCGTCTTCCGGAATTTGCTGTTCATCAATGAAAACCAGCGTTCTGATCCGCCGGATGTCGGACTCATCATCCGACCACCCGGCTATTCGCACCTGTATTTCCCCTTCCGGGTCGCGAGATTTCTTTATCTTGGCTTGATCCATCATATATATCCTGTTATTGTACTTTATCCGCAGAATTATTAGGATGAAGGTATATTCGACTAAATATACAGACCAGTTAGTGAACCTTTGTACACAATTTGAAATTCAGGTAATACCATCAAAACCGGGAATATGAATTAACCGTTAATGGAGGGAACCATGATACGTAATCTGTTGTCAATTGCCGTCACTATGATCATCCTGTTTCAGTTCCTCCCGGGCAGCGTGATGGCCCAGGAGGCCGGGGCATCCCCTGAGGTGATCGAATTTCTGCTCTGCGAAGATGTTGAGGACCGGGAACCGGTGAATCCCAAAGAGACATTTACCACCCTCGATGAGCGGGTTTATGCATATGCCCGCATCTACAATACGGAAGAACCGGTCAATCTGCACTTCAGGTGGACACACGACGGGGCGGTTTATGCCAATATTAACCTGCTAATCGGTGTTTCGCAAGCCTGGCGCACCTATTCGTCGGTGCAGATATTAGAAGGAGAGTGGAAAGTGGAGCTTGTGGATGAGAATGACAACGTTCTGGCCTCAACCGAATTCACGGTAACCAGGGCCGAATGATATCAGAAAAAGAGCAGTACTACAAAGTAGCCCAACCAGACTATGGCCAGTACCATCAGCAACAGTGCCATACCTTTGGCCATAGGAGTACTGCCATGTTTGCGTAATAATTTCAGCGAAAGCGACATGGTTACCACTACACCAATAGAAACGATCGATAAAACGATTGCACTCAACGTCATTAGATAAACACCTGTAAATATCCTTCGATACCGATTCAGAACATATATCTGAATCGTTGCCAATATAGGACTAATTTCCCTTCATCTGAAAGAAGAGTTCTGCGATTTCTTGCCAACTGTTCCTTTTTTTATATAGCCGCAATGGCCTGATGTTCCACGGCTGACCGGTCTCGCACTCACTCCATTTCGGTATCCGGGTTCAGGCAGTATTCGATTTCATCAAGCTCGGCCTGTGTGAATGCGGCGTTTTCAAGTGTTGCGATGTTATTTTCGATCTGTCTCACACTGCTTGCCCCGATCAGTACACTGGTTACTTCCGGCAGGCGCAGCACCCAGGCCAGGCTCATCTGCGCGAGGCTCTGCTCGCGGCGTTCAGCAATGGCATTCAGCCCCCTTATTTTATCAAGCAGTTCACTGGTGATGGCATCCTTGCTAAGAAACCCATGTTCCTTGGCCGCCCGTGAATCTTCGGGGATGCCCGAAAGGTAGCGGTCGGTGAGCAGCCCCTGGGCCAGCGGTGAGAACGGGATACAACCTATACCCTCTTCACCGAGCACATCCGTCAGGCCGTCTTCAATCCAGCGGTTCAGCATATTGTATACCGGCTGATGAATAAGACAGGGCGTGCCGAGCTCTTTCATGATGGATGAGGCCTTTTTCGTGGTCTCCGCATCGTACGACGATATGCCGGCGTACAGCGCCTTGCCGGATCGTACGGCATAATCCAGGGCGCCGAGGGTCTCTTCAAGCGGGGTATCGGGATCGGGACGGTGGTGGTAGAAGATGTCCACATAGTCGAGGCCCATCCGTTTCAGGCTCTGATCAAGGCTGGCCAGCAGATACTTGCGCGAACCCCACTCCCCGTAGGGACCCGGCCACATCAGGTATCCGGCTTTGGTCGAAACGACAAGTTCATCGCGGTACGGGTGCAGATCCTTGCGCAACATATCCCCGAAAAACTCCTCGGCCGATCCCGGCGGCGGACCGTAATTGTTGGCCAGATCGAAATGGGTCACACCCAGGTCGAAAGCGCGCCGGACCATGGCCCGGCCGTTTTCAAAAGTATCGACCCCGCTGAAATTGTGCCATAGGCCAAGGGCGATTTCAGGGAGCATGAGGCCGCTGCGACCACAGCGGCGGTAGGACATGGAATCGTATCGGGACGGGGATGGTTGGTACATGGTACTTTTTAAAAATTAGTTTATCTCAATAATTAATCGGTATTTGTTACAGTCACTTATGACAACTGGATTATTTTTAAAGTCTTTACGAGAAAGCACTTGCATATATATATATTCTGATAATACTGCTTAATAAAATGCAGCCATAGATGAAGGTAAATATCAACAATTAACAGGAGAAACATAAAAAAGTTAATTTTCCTTATTCTCATTGCAGGTTTATTTACTCCGGTTGAATGTGTTTTTTCAATGGAGACAAATCAAATTAAACATCTTGCCACTTTCCATGGATTTGAAGTATCTGATCTTCCGGATTCAGAAAAAAATATAGCGGATCAGATCGTTGAAAGTGAAACTTTGGCAGTTACTGTACCGGCCAATTTTAACACAATCTCAGGATGTAAAGGCAACTGGATGCATCAGGGAAATGGTTGCATGCATTGTTACGAATCACCATACGGTACATTTCATTGTTGTGCGGGTGATACAAAGCAGTGCGATATACCGGGCGAGGGATAACAATGTAATCCAACAATGAAACTATTTCATACACTATTACTTTCAATAATTCTGTGTAATCCTTTGATTGTTCATTCACAGGATTATATTCCATCAGAAAAAGGCTCATATTCACTTAATCTGGTCGACAGCCTTTTTTTGGATGATGTTCTGGAACATACAACCGATCAGATTGGGACTTTTGCCTTAAATGATAAATTTATTTTTCATGCAACCCAATCTCCGGTATCACTGTTCGCGTACGACTTAAAAACCGGTGAACAGATACTCAAATTCGGGAACATGGGCAGGGGCCCCTATGAATATCAGAATCCATGGCATCTGAGATTATCTGAGAACAAACTGCATTTGCTGGATTATGTTAACGGTTTAATGAGCTTTGATTTCAACGGACATGGTGTTGATAATCAGCTCATATTACGGGGTGCTTATTCAGATTTTGTTCTGTCTGATTCACTGCTGATACTGCGAAGAGATCAGTCTCCCAATCACCTCCTGATTGAAATCCGCAATACAGAATCTAATGCAGTAATCCAGGAAACCGGCCTTGGTTCACCTGATGATGCCTGGTTGAAATCTATTCCCAAACCGGGTGGGCTTATGGCGGAAGCTGATACTATCTGGTATATCCACCCATCCAGATTGGAACTTATCAGATATAACATTACCGACAGGATTTCTAAATCAATAACATATCAGAACAACAGATTCAGAAATCCGGTTTTTCAGAGAACGATGGATCAGGTTCAGCAGAATCCACAACTATTATTCGATTATCTGCTGAACAGAAGTGTAGTTACCGGTTTCTATAGAATGTCAACAGATCTTCACATAATTGAAATTGTTCATTTCGACAGAGAAAATGGAGATCGGCTTGAACTCATGCTGCTGGATACCGCCTATAAATGGCATGACAGTTTCTTTTTTTCGACAGATTTCAACAAGAAAAATGGGGAACGAATACGGGCAATTGCAGGAAATCGTCTTCTGTTCTACTCGGAATTATCAAATGCTGACAACAACAGTCTGATCAAACAGATACGTTTCTATGAACTGAATCGTATGCCCGACGGTACAAAACATTAATCCCACCGGTCGCATCATCGTCCGATGGCGTACCTCATGGAAATACCGCCCATGCCCATCGAAATTTCGCGTGACGTCAGATTACCAAGCGGGTATTTCATGTAGAGCTCAAAGCTTAGCGGATTCCTTTTATTCCTAACGGAATAGCCCACCGCCACATTCATAAGCCGTGCCAGATCGAACCGGCTGAAAGCTTTTTCGTTCTCCCGCTCGCTGTAACGGATGCCCTGAATATCTACCACATACATTCCCGTAACCGCATCGCGTACAACAACCCCGGTGTAATTGGTTCCTTCATCCAGAAAACGCTGCTGCAGGTAGATCAGTGATGACAGACCCAGTGTGAGATTGTACCTGCCCCGGCTGTTTCCGCCCACATCCCACTTCATGTTCAGCGGAATATCCAGGGCAATCCAGGAAAACTCACTTCGTGTATCGTAGTCGAGATCCACATCACTCCTGTCGGCCGACATGGTCGCGAGCCGTTCAGCCAGAGTCTGATCTGCGGTTCTTTCGCCTGACGGCTCGAAGTCGAACCGGTTCCAGGCCAGCATGCCCCCCGATGAGAGGCTCAGTGATTCGGTGAGCTGCCATTCCTGCAATGCACCCGCGAAAAATCCCATGCCACCCGCGAACTGATTGCTGGTGTAGGAGACCATCGATCCCGCCGTGATGCCAAACGATGAACCCGTATCCCTGCTGCGCGGAGCCTCAGGCATTAACGGATCGGCAACAGCCACGGGCAGGCTCCGGGCGGTCGGGCTGATGGATTCTGCAGGCTGCTGTCGGTCACTTTTATTCGTTCGGTCAATCAGGGTCGTACGATCCGTCTGGACTATGCGATTCATCCTGTCTATGAGGGCCATACGGTCTGGTTGGATCATGCGATTCATTCCGTCCGAGAGGGTCATACGATCCCACTGTATCATGCGATTCATCCGGTCCATCCGGGTCATGCTTTCTGTCAGGGCTGTCAGATCGCGGAATACAATCTGTGGCAACCGGATGTCCGTTTCAGCCTGTTCGACCATACGTTCACCATTCTCCTGATCTGCATTTACGGCAATGGCTGGTTGCTCATCAGACTGTTCAAGTTTTCCTGTCCTCCCTGGCTGATCTGCCACCAGGTCACTGTCGCTGGTTTCTGCCAAGACCATCTGTTGATGAATGGCGTTTTCAGACGGCTGATCGGAAACACCCGGCACTTTCTGTATCCGTTCGCTTTGATCTGGTGGAACGGTCAACCTGAGCTGCTCATCCGGATCACTAGTCAGCCTCTGCTGCTCATTCGGATCAACCGTCTGCCTTTGCTGCAAACCCTGATCCACAACGTGTTGGGGGGCTGTACTTTCAGCAATTTCCGATCCCGGCATCCCGGCAGGATCGGTCTGTATCCACGGCCGGGCCCACCAGAGCGTGGCCGCGGAGATGAGCAGGATGGATGCGGCCGCCACTGCCTTCCAGGCAAACAGGGGCACAAATGCCCGACCGTTGCGGAGCCTGCGTCGGATCTGTTCGAGCGCAGCCTGATCAACAGCTTCCCGGTAGGCGTCGAACTCATCCCGCACCCTGTCGGCAAATCGTTCGTCAAATGGCTTCATGATTCTCCTGTTTCAGATAGTCTGCATAGAGGGCTTCCAGCTTTTTCTTGGCCCTGCTCAGATGCGACCGGGATGTGCCTGGCGCGATGTCGAGCATGCCCGCGATCTCCTCGTGGTTATAGCCCTCCACCTCATACAGGTTGAAAATGACCCGGTGGATGTCGGGCAGCCGGTTGAACAGTTTCAGGATCTCCGCGGCATCCATTGTTACTTCAACATCGGGATCCACCGATGGCTCCACGGTATCGATATCCACACCGGGGTCGGCCAGCCGCAGGTACCGACGGTTTGCCCGGTAGTGGTCGAGGGCCGTGTTGATGAGAATACGCCGGAACCACGTTTTGAAAGGCCGGTTCTCATCGTAGGTCTGAATGTTGTTGAAAACCTTCATAAAGCTGTCGTTCAGAACCTCAAGCGCATCATCCCTGTTGCCGGTATAGCGGAGACATACCGACATAGCGAAGGAGTAGAAGTGCCGGTACAGGGCTTCCTGGTACTTCCATTTTTTCTCGCGGCAGCCTTGTATCAGTTCCTGCTCCGTCTTCAAATCCGGTATGTCTTATGCTGGGTTCTGTTTGTTTCCTTAAAATTACAGTTTTAACGGATCAGGTTTACGATTCATCTGATTCACCGGTTCCGTGGATCCGGAAACCCGATTCCGGAACACATTCGGTAAAAATGGAAGCCGGCACCCTCGGGTGCCGGCTTCGTGCCCGCATCATTCTGCAGGATTCATCACCCCGCCCATGAAGAGCAGGGTGTTCGTTGTGCGCTCTCGTATCGCGAAAATAAAGGGTTTGTCGACAGTAAATGCCGTCGGCCTGGCGCTGGTTACTCCAATTCCGATGGTGGTGACTGCAGCCGCTTCAGTGCCCTCCTCGTTCACATCCACAAAGGTGTTCTGCTTCACAAAACTCACGAACAGGTCCGCATCCGAAATTCCGGACAGGTCGGCCATTCTTGCATCGAACGCATCGGTCATGCCCATTGCCTTCAGCTGATCATTAAGCACTTTTTCGTACTCAAATCTGAATTTTGGCATGTAGACATCGGTTTCGAACCATTCGTCGTGGCTGTCGAGCGAAGCGGTGATGGATGTCCACACATCAGGTGTAAATTCCCGGTAAAACGCGCCCAGACTGCCTTTCGGCACGATGATCACCATCGAAAAATTCCGGCGCCCGTAGGGCAGTTCCACCACCGAGTAGTCGTCATGATAATGCCTTATCACACCAACTTTACCCTTCATCATATCCACCTGAACAGTGGAGCCGTCGTCGAGACGGAACGGCTGTTTACTGGTATCCGATTTATTAAATTGCGAGGTCCAGTCGCCCTTGAAATAGAGTGCGTTCATGATGAACATCACCATTTCGGAGTTGATGGCGTCCATAACCTTCGGAATCTTTTTATTTGTGTTATCGGATGCCCAGCGGTTGATCGTTTCCACAGCTGATGGATTGTCGAAGTCGAGGCCTTCCACCGTGGCATCGAAATCGCGGGCCATGGTTTCCAGGAAAGGCGTTTTGAATGCAAACTGGTTCCGGTAAAAGATGGCGTTGGCAATGGCCAGTTGCACTTTCTTGTCGGCTTTGAGCAGCTGGCTAACCAGGCTGCGGTAGCTCTCGTTGATCTCTTCGAACGTCATACCGGGCGGGTATCCGAGCATCTCCCTGATCTGGCTCTGCGTTTCACCATCGGTGCCATTCAGCAGCATAGACAGGGCCACATTGGCACTGAGCGGGGAAAGCATCAGGTTACCGGGTTCACCATCAGCGGTTTTGGTGAACAGGTTGATCCCGAAATTGTTGCCAAGGGCAATCAGCTCGACAGCCTGCGGCGTAAGCTCAATACGGACGGGATCGGGGATGGCCTCCTCCTTATCGGCGCCAAACAGGCCGCAGGAAATTAGGTTCAGAAGAAGGGCAGCAGAAAAAAGGATAGTGATGAATGACTTCATGGGTGGTATTGTCTCAAGTTTTTTTGATGTTGCCTGCATTTTGATGTTGCTTGCATACTGCAGCCCGAATTCTATATGCATCGTGTTTTTGTAATGTTGTTCATATCGTGCGTGTACTTTATTTCCAGCATCGGGCCTTGACAGTGTTGGATCAGCATCGGACTTGGTTGTTATATACTGCCTGTACGACCGAAAGGATTGGAGTGCTGCAGGATGAACTCGTCATTTTTATATGATTTCACCTTGACTCATAACTGGTTGCTTTTTCGGCTCAGGTGGGGTGGGTGGGCTTAATATGTGTGCTTTTACCCGTTTTCCGCTGAGCATTGCGCGGCAGTGCTCACATGCTTCGACTACGCCCTTCGACTCCGCTACGCTGCGCTCAGAACTGCGATACCAGTGACATCTTCCCAAATCACTTCGCCGTTCACATGTTCTATTGTTCACTTGTTCCCTAATTCGAAGCATACTAACACCCCCATCGTTGTCACCATGCAAATAGTGTTGCCCCGCAGGGGCAAAATTATCTGCTACCAGTGACAAGTTTACTCATTTAGGGTTACTAATTCATATCCAAGGCGTCTGGCCTGTTTATATAAATTGCGTAATTGGCGCTCCTGGTACTGTTTTTCGTATGCCTCGACACCTTTTTCTACATATTCCATGCCCATAGTCATGCAACGGTAATAGAGCAGGGCCAGTTTACGGGCAACGGCTTTGATGGCGACCCCCGGTCCCCGACGTGCTCTTACCCGACGGCCAAAGGCGCCAAGGGCTATGGTTTTACTTTCCAATATGCTTTGAGCTGCCTGCTTGAATATCTCACTGGCTCTGGGGGCTGTTTTATACTTGTACTTTTTGTTGTATTTACCAGACTGTTTTTTACCAGGTGCCAG
>JBLRWO010000026.1:0-63468 GCA_047921215.1 Cyclonatronaceae bacterium
GCCCGCCTTCAGGTGATCCACAACGCCGCCGATCCGGCCGCAGCATCGGTTGACATCTACGTAAACGGCGACCTGCTGCTCGACGACTTTGCCTTCCGTGCAGCCACCCCGTTTATCGATGTGCCTGCTGGGGTGGAACTGTCGATCGCAGTGGCCCCGCCCACCAGCGAAAGTGTGGATGATGCCATTGCCACCTTCCCGGTAACCCTTGCCGACGGTGAAACCTACGTGGTATTCGCCAACGGTGTGCTGAACCCCGACAACTTCGCCACCAACCCGGATGAGCTGAGCATCGGTTTCAGCCTGTACCCGGTAGCCGGCGCCCGTGAAGCCGCCGAAAACACCGAAAATGTGGAGTTCTTTGTATTCCATGGCGCGACCGACGCCCCTGCCGTTGACGTTCTGGCCGGAGAAGCCAAACTCGTGGATGGTGCCGCTTACGGCGATGCCACCGGATACCTGTCGGTACCCCCGGGTGTCTATGCACTCGACATTACCCCGGCCGGTGTTAATGAGACCATTGTAGCCACATTTACGGTTGATCTTGCCGGTGCAGCCGGTGCATCAGCAGTTGCATTTGCCAGCGGATTCCTGAATCCCGCTGCAAACGGTGACGGCGAGGCCTTTGCGCTTGCCCTTGCTCTTGCCGACGGGACAGTACTTGTAGTTACTCCCACAAGCAACGGTCGTGAGATTTCTGACCTTCCGGTTGAGTTTGCCCTTGAGCAGAACTACCCGAATCCGTTCAACCCGACCACCAACATCAGCTATTCGCTTCCTGAAGCATCGGATGTAACCCTTTCGGTGTACAACATCCAGGGGCAGCGTGTGGCCACACTGGTGAACAACAGGATTGAGGCAGGTCGTCATACCGTTTCCTTTGATGCCAGCACCCTGGCCAGTGGTCTGTACCTCTACCGCATCACCGCCGGCGGTTTCTCGCAAACCGCCAAGATGATGCTCATCAAGTAATTTTCTTCTTAGACGCAAGAACACTTCCAGGGCGTGCGGGATGATCCTCCCGCACGCCTTTTTTATATTATTGTATGTCCCGCTATACCATGCCCCGTATCAGCCGAGCTGTATTTGACCGTCATCTGAGCAGTAATGACCCCGGCCGCTATAACCGGGCATTCCTGGTGATTGAAGATCAGCTGAACTTGTTTGTCTTTCCTGATGAGGTGATCAGGAATAGACCCCTTTTACTTTTCACAGAGTCGTATGAGCAGGCCGGAGAGCATCCCTATCATAAAAAAAAGCTCATATACCAGTTCGCATCCCAGCGCCACTTTGCCATAGAATGTGCCAATGCCGGTTTCCCGGTTTGCTACCTTACCGGTAGTGACTACTGTGATGTAAACGTCAGGAATCTTCTTGATACACATCCGGGGCTGGATATTTCGTGGATGCAGCCTGCTGAGTGGGATACACGCAAGCGGCTCGAATCGCTGCATGATATTGCCCCCGATCGCACCAGCATACTTGATAACCCTTTTATTCTGTCCAGCCCCGGAGAGGGGGCCGACCCGTTCAACTACCTCTACTGGAATTTTGTTAACAACCAGCGTGATGCTTTTACTGAAAACGGCAGGGTTTCCTTCATGGTGAAGACCTGGGAGAAGTTTGATCCGGGCAAGAAAGATGCCATCATAAAAAGTTCAGAATGGTTTATAGACGAACTGCCGCGGTATGAGTGATTGTGATCTTTTGCAATCAAGGGAATTTGCATCCGGTTTTGGGATGACCGGATAAATGAACGCATGAATCGTTTTTATCATTATGTTGTGACAACCTGAAATGGAACTACCGGCAAATCCGATATGAAAAACATCAACTCGCACAGGGTATTCAGTCGCAACGATGCGGAGATGAATACCGACGGCTCCTATGTTCTCTACTGGATGCAGATTCACCGCCGGCTCGAGTATAATTTCGCCCTTGAATATGCGGTGGCCTGGGCCAACAAGCTCGGCAAGCCCCTGCTGATATATGAGGGGCTCATCTGTGATTACCCCTGGGCCTGCGACCGCATCCACCGGTTCATGCTGCAGGGGATGGCTGCCCATCAACAAAATCTCAGAGACCGGAAGGTGAACTACTACCCCTGGGTTGAGCGGAGTCCGGGCGAGGGCCGCGGCCTGGTGCAGAGCCTGGCGGCAGATGCCTGCTGCGTGATCAGCGACGAATACCCGGTTTTTATAATCCGGGAGCAGAATGAGGCCATTTCCGGCAAGCTAAAGGTGCCCTTCATTACTGTTGATGCCAATGGCATGATTCCGCTGGGCCTCACCACGTCGGATCCCTATTCCGCCTACATCTTTCGCCAGACCATGCAGAAGCATTTTCTGGATTCCTGGAACCATCCGCCGCTTCATAAACCGTTGTACGGGCTCACGAATTTTGATAAGATAACGCTCCCTGAAAAGCACCTGGAAAAGTGGCCGCATGCAGGCCTGGCTCTCGAAGATCCCGATAATCTGATCGCAGAGCTGAACCTTAAAAAAATCGGCACAATCGGCATTGACGGATCCCGTGAAGCGGCCCTCGATCGTCTTGACTGTTTCCTGAACAACGATTTGCACCACTATGGCGATGAGAGGAACCATCCCGACAGCGACCGTGCGAGCCGGCTCAGTCCGTGGCTGCACTTCGGTAAAATTTCAGAGTACGAGATCGTAAAAGCCGCGCTTGAACGCCAGCCTGATGGCTGGAGTGCCGGCAAAATCACCTTCAACAAGGGTCAGCGCGAGGGTTTTTTCAACGGGGATGCATCCATCGACGCGTTCCTCGACGAGGTGATTACCTGGCGTGGTGTAGGGTACCATTTCTGTCATCACCGGCCCGATTTCGATAACTATTCGTCCCTGCCCGACTGGGCCCTGAAAACGCTTGATGAACACCGCGGCGACGAGCGTCCGCACCTGTACACCTACGGGCAGCTTGAAAATGCCGAAACGGGGGATGAGATATGGAATGCGGCCCAGCGCCAGTTGCGCCGTGAGGGCATTATCCACAACTACCTGAGGATGCTATGGGGCAAAAAGGTGCTGGAGTGGACACCCGACCCCGAAACCGCCCTCGAATATCTGATCGAGCTCAACAACCAGTATGCCATCGACGGCCGCGACCCGAACAGCTATTCGGGCATATTCTGGATCTTCGGCCGTTTTGACCGTGCCTGGGGACCGGAAAGACCGGTTTATGGTAAAGTCAGGTACATGACCAGCGACAATACCCGAAAAAAGCTTAATATGACCCGTTACCTCGAATCGTACGGAAGTGACTGAACATGCAGACCCGATCGAACCAACCAAGATGCGCCAATGAGATGGCTGCACTTGCCGGGCTGATGTAACTGTATGCTTTTACAGGTTATCAATTAGATGGTCTGATCAGGCTGGTACGGGAAAGGTTGTTTTTATAAATATATTGCAACATTCAGCTTATTTTACAATTATTACAATGACTTGAGGTTAGCATTTTTCATCACTATCATTTTATCATTTCTCTATGAACCCCTGGGCAAGAATACACATCATCAGAAATTATGAAGCCGGTCCGAACGGAAAACTGGCACCATACCATCTTGCAAATTATTTCAATGAGGCGGCTGGAATTCATGCTGAAAAGCTTGGCTGGGGTATTGACCAGATGCAGGACGATGGTGAAACCTGGGTGATGACCCGGTTTTTTGCAAAAATAAACCGGCTGCCGGATGCAGGAGAAAAGGTTGTGGTACGAACCAAGCCCTCTGGTGCAGATCGCCTTCAGGCCTACAGGGATTTCGATATGACCACATCAGAGGGTGAAGTACTGGTACTGGGTACATCCGCATGGGTTATTATCAAGCTGAATGTGAGGAGGCCGGTTCCAACCCCGCAAAAGATCCAGGAACTCGGGGCACAGTTTGGTGAACGCTGGCTTAAACTTCCCAACCAGAAGTTGAGGCTGCCATCTAAAGCCGGTGTGGAATTTAAATTCAAGGTGCGCAGGACCGATCTTGACATCAACAACCATGTTAACAATGCTGTCTATATCGGGTGGGTTACGGAATCGGTTCCGGAGAATGTGTACGAAAAATCAGAGCTGCGCGAACTGGATGTCCTGTTCCGGGCCGAAGCTTTTTACGGGGATGATGTGGTAAGCCGGACAAGCCCCGAAAGCGATGGCTATATGCATGTACTGCACCGCGAGGGGGATGAGAAGCCAATGGTAATATCCAGGAGCGTCTGGAGTTGATCAGAACATCCGGATGAGTCGGTCAACCAGGCTGCCGAAGTCGTTTTTCCGCTTTTCGGCCACATCCTTAATATCGCTGTGATCGAGTTTTACCGTACTGATGCCGGTGCCCATATTTGTGACCAGTGTAATACCGATGGTAATCATACCCAGACGCTGCGCCTCAATCAGTTCCGGCAGCGTCGACATCCCCACAACATCGGCACCCATGCACTTGAATGCCCGGATTTCGGCAGGGGTCTCATAGGTCGGGCCTTTCACATAGAAATAGGTACCCTGCTTCAGTTCAATACCAAGTTCTAAAGCAGCTTTTCGGACCATTGGAATTAACCCGTCTGCATTGAAGCGAAAATTATGGGCCGGACCGGGTGGCAGAACCGGAAATCCTGCGTGCAGAAGGTCGTCGATAAGCATCAGGTCGCCGGGACTGAACCGGGAATTCAGTGCGCCCGCTGCATTACTGATCACCAGCAGTCTGGTATTCAGGGCCGACGCGATATGTACTGGCAGGATGGTACGGCCGAAGGGGTTTCCCTCATAGTGATGAAAACGGCCGGAAAATGCGAGAACATGCCTGGTACCGATCATCCCGTATATAAGTTCGCCGCTGTGCCCTTCGACGGTGGATTGGGGAAATTCCGGTATATCTGAATAGGGGATGGAAATGGCGTTTTGCAAACGGGAACTGAAACCGCCAAGCCCGGAACCAAGGATCACAGCCGCATCTGCCGATGCGGGAATCCCCTTGTTTTTAAGATGGGTGATTAACCCGGTCAGCTTGTCAGTCTGTGCCATCCTGGTCTGCTGTTATAATAGTATATCCTTTTTTTTCGTCGTGGCCGGTAAGCCGGTAAACGGGTCCGCCATCGTCATGATAACTGAGGATCAAGGCTTTGCTCCGGTATGCCTGTTCCAGGAGTTTTTCCCGCAGCATCTGTGATCTTTTGGGATCAAAATCGTACTTGGCCGCGAATTTCCGGTTAACGTGTGCGCGAACTCCGAGCACATCACCGGCCATAAGGTAATTTTTGCCGCCGCTATCTCCAAATATGGCCAGGCTGAATTCGGTATGGCCGCCAATCACCTCGAAACGCAAACCATCGAATGGTTCCGGGTCGTCTTCTATAAACCGGAGATTGCCGCGGGCATCGAGGAAACTGATATATTCATCGGTCATTTCCTCGTGAAGTTCGTTTTTGACTTTGGAGAACTCCTGCCCCGACAGCCAAATGCGGGCATCGGGGAATGTCAGCTCCCAGTATCCGTTTTCGCGGTGAGCGAGAGCCCCTGCATGGTCAAGGTGCAGATGACTGCAAATAACATCGGTGATATCGCGGTCTGAATAACCCTGTGCGGCAATTTTTTCAAGGAGAACGGGTGTCATGTCATCGCGGTAAAAACTGCCCAGACCGGTGTCGATGAGAATGAGATGGTCGTTCTGCTCAATGAGAAAAGGATTCAGAGCAAGTTTTATTTCACCTTTCCCGGGTTTGTCGTCCGGGCCGAGCGGTTTAAAATCCTGGTCCTGCCCAACAGAAAATACGCCGAGGTTTAATGCGGAAATTTTAAGACTCATCCCGGTTTTTTTTCCTCGTGCTGTTCGTACGCCTTGATGATGTCGCGGATAAGCTTGTGCCTGACCACATCGCTCTTGTCGAGGTAAACAAACGAGATACCCTCGATATTCTGCAGAATCTGCTGGATGGAGATCAGTCCGCTCTGATATTTACCCGGCAGGTCGGTCTGGGTGATATCGCCGGTGATGATTGCCCTGCTGTTCTGGCCCAGACGTGTCAGGAACATTTTCATCTGCATGTTGGTGGCGTTCTGGGCCTCATCCAGGATCACAAAAGCATTGTTGAGGGTGCGGCCGCGCATGTAGGCCAGCGGGGCGATCTCGATAATGTTTTTGGTCATATTCATCTCGAGGCGGTCGTACTCGATCATCTCCTCGAGAGCGTCGTAGAGCGGACGCAGATAGGGATCTATTTTGTTTTTCAGGTCTCCGGGCAGGAAACCGAGGCTTTCGCCGGCCTCGACGGCCGGACGGACCAGCACAATTTTTTTTGCGCGGCGTTCTTTGAGAGCTTTTACGGCAAGTGCAACCGAAGTATACGTCTTTCCCGTACCTGCAGGGCCAATGGCAAATACAATGTCGCTGTGGCGGCTGGCATCCACGATACGCTGCTGTCCGGCGGTTTTGGCCTGAACAATCTGCCCGGTATGGGTACGTACGAGTACATTGGAATCTTCCTCAAAGGCCGGCCTTATCATGTTGTCGCTCTTTTTGAGCGCGAGAATGGTACTTACATCCTGCGGCGACACTTTCCTGTTGCGCACGGCAACAGAAATGATCTCGGTAATCACATCCCGGATCTCTCCTATCAGGCTCTCCGGAGCCGAAAATTTCAGCTCATTTCCGCGGGCTGTAAAGCGGGCGTCAGGATAGGCGAGCTCTATCTGATGCAAAATCTGGTCCTGCACTCCGAGAACGGTTACAGGTTCTACACTTTCAAACAGTATCGATTCTTCTGGCAAACTGGTTCGTTCTGGTTCGTTCTGATTCGTACTGGTTCGTACTGGTTCGTACTGGTTCGTACTGGTTCGTACTGGTTCGTACTGGTTAAATATCAGGGATGTTAAGATAAACAAATTATGAACGGTATAGTGGTAATTCTGACCGTTTGACCCCTGTATAACCGGCCACTATGCATTCAGAGTTTCATAAAACAGGTTGAATCGTACAGGCATCGTATTAAATCAGCACCGGTATACTTCGTTAAAAATGATCAGGTAAAGCGAAGCTCTCCGGTTTGTGCCAGCCGGCTCAGTTCACGGACTCTTCCGGTTATGTCGTCGGCCGAGAAAACACTGCTGCCAGCCACGAGTATGTCGGCCCCGGCGTCAGCTATTTTCCCGATGTTGGCGGTACCAACACCCCCGTCCACCTGGATCAGGAAATCGGTATCGAGCCGGTCTCTGATTTCAACCAGCCGTCTGATTTTAGCAAGAGACGAGTCAATAAATTTTTGCCCGCCGAATCCCGGGTTAACCGACATGATCACGACCATGTCGACATCCGCCAGTACATCTTCAAGCAGGGTGAGTGATGTTGCCGGATTCAGGGCGATACCTGCCTGGATACCGGACTCACGGATAGTCTGGATAACTCGGTGAGCGTGCGGTTCGGCTTCGATATGAAATGAGATCAGGCTGGCACCGGCACTGACAAACGGCGCGATATACTGGCCGGGATTTTCAATCATCAGGTGTACATCGATCAGGGCCTCGGGCGCGCAACGGGACGCGGCTTCCACGATCATAGCACCGAAACTGATATTGGGAACAAAATGGCCATCCATCACATCGCAGTGCAGCCAGTTGGCACCACCGTTTACACAGGCATCAATCTGCTGCTGAAGGCGGGTATAATCGGCGGCCAAAATAGACGGAGCAAGAACGGGGAGTTGTTCGGTCATGTCGGTTATTTTCTGTTCTGAGGTTGCTGGCCGGAAACAGATCCGGCAGGGGTATCTGAGTCTGCTTGCGGGTCCGGGTCCGGGTCTGATTGCGAATCCGGGTATGAGTCAGGCTGCGGGTTAAACTGTGGCTCAGGCGGCCGGGCGTTATCAGTTGAATCGATGATAACAGCTCCTGCCTCCCTTTCCTCCCTTGCCGCCGGGAGCTCGGAAATGATCAGATCTATGGTTTCTCCCTCAAATACGAATGGACTCTCGTCCGGGGAGTATCCGAGCACATAGTTCGGTTCAGATTCCGTACTGCCACGGAACTGGATGGATCCCACACGAAGGCCGACTTCGCGCAGCTTGCGCTGGGCTTCTGAAAGCCGGAGCCCGACAATTTCAGGTATCTCGACCTGGCGCATCCCGAGGCCGTCGCTCACGGTGAGGTCAACCGTTGCCCCCTTGATCACCTGGCGGCCAGGTTCGAGCGACTGCGACATCACACTGTTTTTAAAACGGGATGAGACGTAGCTGATATTTCCGGGCTGCAGGCCATGGTTCTGAAGCTGTATGGTGGCATTACGCAGCGAAAGATTGGTTACATCCGGCACACGGACCATCGGTGTTACCGAGCTGTTAACGGTGAGATAGATTTTCCGGTTGGGTTTCACAATCATCGATGCCGCGGGCGACTGGTCGATAACATAATCGGCAGGATAGGATTCGTTGGCCCGGTAATCGATTACCTCATAGCGAAGACCCTGGTCTTTAAGAAGCTGTTGTGCATCCTCAATCGATATACGGGTAACATCGGGTACAGTGAGACCCTGATTGTAGTTGGTATATGCCGGCATGATCACACGATCGATCATTAGCAGAAAGGCTGCACCTGCCATGACCAGTATCAGCAATCCGATATATAGTCGTATGTCTTTCAGGATTTCGGGCATGTCTGCAAAAGATAGGAACTAAAAATGGTAACGGAAACGAAAACCACCCATGTATTCCGATGACATGGATGCTTCCATGCGGTGGTTGCGCAGCCGCACCGTGAAGAAGGCATCAAAAGCGGATATGAAATGGTTCATCAAAAGTAACGTCAGCATATTTCCGGCAAACCGGTATTTATCGTTAAATCTTTCCTCAAGGCGGGCATGTTCCAGCCAGAGTGGTGGCATACCGGCGTTCCCCAGGTTGATGTCGTGAAGCCCCGGGGTCCAGTCGACCCAACCGGGACCGAATTGCCAGTATTTGCTGATGAGTTCGTAGTACTGCTGGGATCCATAGTCGGGCAGGTCATGGGAAAACGGGTTGCCGGTTCTCGGGTAGATCGTACTTCTTTCAAGGCTGCGCAATGCGTTGATATCAATTACGCGCCAGTCGTCTGCATTGCTGAATGACGGAGTGGGTATGCCCTGGCCCCGATAGTCGGGCGTGAGGAGATTGTTCGGATCGTAGGGATTATTCGGATTCTGTGCATTGTGGAAATCCACAAGCCAGGATGCGTACTGTACCACGCTCCAGTTGCCGTCGGCCAGTCGCCAGAACGATCTTTCCATACTGCGGGCACGGTTTTCATTGTGAATGTAAAGCCCGATAGCTGCGGCCTCTACTGTAACGAAAAGAGCGGTTTTCCACCACTGCCGGTTGGCAGCCTGGCCCAGGCCTGGCAAAAGGGCCGATGCGATGAAAGCGTATCCCGGTTTTGACGAAACCGAATACATAAAACCGCTGCCGTCATCAGAAAAGTCAGCATTGTAGTCGCCTCCCGGTTGCAATGCCGACAGCGTTACAGGACTGTACGTCAGATAAATACGCTCCGGATTTGCTTGTTGTGCGTTAACCGAAAAACAGGAAATCAGCAGGGCAGGAATAAGTATCAGCAGTTGTTTCATCATGATAGGTAACGATCTGCTACAGGGATAAGGTATTTATAAATCAAAATCAAACAGCAGGCCAAAGTTGATCAGCAGCTCGCGCCCGAAACTCACCCTTTCACGGCCATCGGCAGTAATAAAGCCCTCCGGAACACGAAGCCCGTATTTGTCGAGGCCATAGGCACCGCTAATAAAAAACCGTGACGGGAACAGATAGCTTGACTGTACCGCAATTCTGAGTTCGGCTCCGATCCCGGTTTTCAGGTTGTTGCCTATATCGAGGGGACCGCCCCAGCCGTTACCCGTCTCAACAAAGATGCGGGCAAATATCTTGTCGAGCAGAAAACGCCCGGATTGCCGGTTTATACCGGTTAAAAGGGGCATATGGTAGGATAGACGGGTATAGGCGGTCGTATTGCCCCCTATCCCGAAAAATGGATAACTGCGCATGCCAACCAGACCGCCGATGTAATCCAGGAAGAAAAATTCATCGGGTGCACCGAAATAGGTGAAAAACCGGCTTTTCAGCTCGAAATTTTCATCCAGGGCCCTGAATCCCACACGGGTGTCCAGCTCAATGGTGTGATTTTTAAATGTATTGTACACGGGGATGAGGGTACCGTCGCGCACCTCGTACCTGTCGAGCAGCCGGCTTGGCTGATAGCTGTAGCGGATGTGGGCCTTCAGCCCGACCGGAGCAATATCGCCGTGCCGCCACGGTTCATCTACGTGGATCACGTAAGCGGCGGTATAGGTATTGCCGATAAAGTACCGGGATGTGGATCCGGGCACCACCTGCCTGAATTCACGTGAGAAAAACTGCTCGGTCGAAACGCGGTAGGGAGTGTGCCAGAATCCAAGTTCAATCTGGCTGAAACGGTTCAGTTTACTGTAGAGATTTACCTCTGCCTGCCAGATATCGTAGGCTATGTTGATGTTGGTGGAATCGGGCAGGCACGATGTACACGGAAATTCCTCAATTTGTATTCCGTTTTCCACATTCCGGCGCAGATTATACAGGCCAATTGATATGGTTGGTGACCAGTGGCGTTTGATAAAGGGCAGACCCGCATACTCCATGATCAGGAATAAATCACGGTCGAGATCAACCAGCCGGGCAGGTTTGAAGAAATCATTGACGCCGCTGGCATCTCTTGAGCCGAAACCGATCAGAGCCCCGCCAAACATGGTGAAACGTTCCAGCACCTCGCGGGAACTCATGTAGAACCCGATTTTGGAATCGCGCCACAGATTCCGGCCGAACGACCCGAACCTGCCGGCCTTAATGAGGCTTCCGTTACGGCCATATTGCTGCGAATAATTGTCGAACCTAAGGGTAGGGAAAAAGGTAAAGGAAGTGAAGGTATCCCTGTAGGAATAGAGTTCGGATTGCTCGCCGGTGCCCCCCGGATCGGTGAAGCGGTGCACATCCCGGTTTGCACGTTCCATTACCCCGGGAGGAAAAGCAGTGATGTCGCGGTCGTCGGCAAACGGGGCGTATTTGGTGTAGATACCGGGCTTTTCCGTATTCCGGACTCTTTGGAATGTGGAGTCGGAAGTTAAATTGCCGGTGCCCGCTTCCATTTCCAAAACAGTGCCGGAATCCACATTCATATCTATATCCAAAACCGTACCCGTTGCTTTAGCTGTACCTGTTGTACCTGTTGTACCTTTGCTGTTGTACAAACCGGTTTTTGCGATTTTGTACCCGTCGGCCCGGTACTCGGAGTATATCAGCTCATTGCCGTGAACCACTGGCATGAAGGCTCCGCCAATCACATCCGTAATCTGAACTGTTGTACCTGATCCAAGGTGCATCCGGTAGATATTAAAAATCCCGTCATAATTGGCAGAATAGTAGAGATAATTGCCGGTCTGGTCGATATACGGGTCGCGGGAATCGGCGCCCGGTGTTTCCAGTACCGGATATATCGCACGAGTGTCGAGATCGTACCGGAACAGTTTCCGTTGTGCAGTATCCGCATAGGCAAAGTAGATCTGCCTGCCGGATGGGTGCCATGCGGGAGTGTAGACCTGCTCACCCGACCGGAAACCGGTAAGAGTTTCAACAGCTCCCGATTCCGGATCAACCGTGATCAGGTTAAGCGTGCCGTCGGTCATCTGGATGGCTGCCAGTGTGTTCCCGTCGGGGCTCCAGCGAGGCTGACTGATGCGAGCGCTGCTGGTGATTTTGCTGGCATCGTCACCATCAGCATCCGAGATATGAATATCGCTGTATGTTTCGCCGTAACGGTTCAGTTTGATCAGGCCGTAGGCAATTTTCCGGCCGTCGGGCGATACACTGTAGCCGGATGTGAGCCGGTCGATTACCGGATCAGCTTCCAGACCGCAGCTGTGCGTGAACCCGCCCGGTGTGGAAAAGAACCCGTCGTGGTTTATGAGGGTAGTTGTACGGCCATTTTCCATATCTTTTTTGTAGAGACTCAGCCGGGAGTAGTCACGACCGCGGTTCGACAAATAAAAGAGGGTACCGTCGGGACCCGTACTGGCACTGAAATTGAAGAAACCCTCACTTTCGATCAGTTCGGATGGGGTATTGGTTACCCGTTCGGCAATCAGGGTGTATTCCGTTCTCAGGCTGTCAATAAAATCACTGAATACCTTTTCACCGCCCGTACCGGTAGCATTGCGGATGGCGGTTCTGACATCGTGGACACCGCGCCGGGTAAACGCACGTGTGATTTCGCGAAGGGCCTCTTCGCCGAAGCGGTTGGCGAGATAGGCCGTGAAGGCAAAACCCTGGTTATAGATGGCCTCCCGCTCAATACTTGTTTTGGAGGCGAAATGCCCCATTTCGACCAGGCCGAGATTCAAACTGTCGAGTACCCGTGTGCGAAGGATCATATCACGGTGGGCATCCCAGTAGTCAAAGTGATAATGCGATCGCTGATACTGGGCCGTACCCTCGGCGAGCCACGCCGGCATACTCACCGCCGAGAAGGGATAGGTGATGATTCCGGACGGAAAACCGTACAGAACGTCGGGGCGACGAACATCTTCGTAGCTGAGCCACTGCAGATAGGTTACAGGGCTGCGCCGGCTACTTTTGAGTGCTGCCTGGATCTGAACAATATGCGTAAACTCATGGGATATCACATCCCTGAGCCAGCTGTTGGTACCTCTGAGCGGAGTGTCGAGTGCGGGCAGCCAGATATCGATCTTGTTATCGAAGAAATAGGCGGCACCGTTGGAGTAATCCTCGCGGTCGATCAGAACAATACTCACCTTTGAATCGGGTTCATGGTCGTAGAGATCGGTTATGTCGGGGTAAACCTCCTCTGCGATCCTTGAAATGACCTGTGCCGGGCGGCTGTTGCCCTCCTGGAAATGCACCAGGAAATGAGTGCTTTCAATGGTGAACCACCTGAGGTGGTTGTTGGGGTATTGCAGGAAAGCCGGATTCTGTTGTGCCAGTGTAGCTGTTGCCGGAAAAAGCAGCAACATGAAGAGCAAACCGGATATGATCATGGACATGCGCATCAGTGCATCACTCCGATTTTAAAGGTCCGGGTTTCTGTGGTCCCTTCCGATCGGGCTGTAACCCGGGCAAAGTAGACTCCGTTGCCCCAGGAGGAGGTGTCTATATAGTGGTCTTCGGGAAGGCCGCCGGCGGTTTCCAGGTTCTTCTTGTAGAACGTGTCGCCGCTGTAGGTAATCACCGATATCTCAATGCGGGCACTGCGGCTGGTCTGGTAACGGATGTGGGTGTGCTTATCGGCCGGATTGGGCCAGTTGTAGGTTTCGTCGGTGTTCAGAAGGCCGAACGGCAGTTGTGCCTGGCCCTCACTTTCCAGTCTGCCCGCCACTTTGTTGTAAGGCTCATTTCCGTAGTGGCCACCCCACCAGATCTGACCCATACCGGGGAATGTCCATGCCTTTAGGTCGCCAGTATGGCTCACAGCGATGAGCATATTGTCTACAATAAGCGGATGAACAGGCATGTGGTCGATTGCGGTAACAGATCCCACATACAACGGGAAACCCGGAAGCGGCTTCATCTCGTGGTCATAGGCGTATAGTGAAAGCGAAAGACTGTCCTGTACGGGGATCACAAAATCGGGCAGTTCATTTCCGGTGAGGTCGGCCACGAGCGGAGGACCGGCAATACGGCGCCCTTCGGACAATTCGAGGGGGAAATACCACAGGCTGCCACCGTTCATGTTCCGTGCTTCAAGGCGGTTCCTTCCGTAATCCACGTAAAGCACATCAAGTGAGCCGTCGCTGTCGGCATCCAGGAAAACCGGCCAGGAAATGGAGCCATCTGTACGTATAATGACCGGATCGCCAATAGGGTCTCGTTTAAAAAGGATAAGTAAATCTTCGGTGATCAGGAAAAAGCTGGTCGCATTCACCTGCGGATTGATGGTTCCGGTATAAAACCGGACTCCGGGACTGGTTACCGGTGCCCAAACCGGCGCTATAATGGTACCATCCGACAGGATCAGCTCATTTCCGTCAATTAACGGCCGAAACCCGTCGATCAGTTTACCACGCTGCCTTGGTTTTTGTAAAGCGGGGAGGGCTGTACCGTCGGTCATGAGCAGCCGGTTCCGGGTGTGGTCGAATTCGACCGTATCACCCCTTTCAGAGCTGATCAGCCCCTGTGTGAACCGCACATCGTTGTTCTGCCACACCTCCGCCCATGATCCAGCGCTATAGGTAAATGCTTTTGTGGGGCCCTGAACGGGGGCATCGGGGGAACCTGTAATGACCAGGCTGGAACCGGAAAGTGGCTGCGCCGGCCAGGGGACATCGAACTGGTGCAGGGAGCTGAAACCGGATACATCTGCACGCAGGGCAATCACCCCGGTTTCAGAGGGGATGAGAAGCTGCAACGGATCGCCCGGCTCGTTGCGGTAAAAAGACAAGGCGAGCGGGTAGGTGCGATAGTAATCGACTCTGTTCACACTGGGGAGGCCAAGCTGCGCATAGGGGCCGGTATCAACCTGGTCGAACCATTCGGCGGCGGCCCGCCGGGCCCGGAATGATGCAACCGGCACATTGTCCGAAAAATCGTAAAATTCGAAAAAGGTCGGGCTGCCCGAATTGCTTCGGTTATTAGGCTGTGTATCGTCGGCAAAACGGTTTTCGTAAACCGTAATGCGCTCGCCGGGCTGGGTGATTACTGTAAAATCGTTGCCCTCCCACCAGAAGTCGAAGGCCGAACCCCTGCCGTAATCGGTAAACGTGAGGCTGCGCCGCCCGATATCCTGTGCCCCGTCGGCTTCAACAACGCGTACACCCCGGCGGTCGGTATTGGCGTTAATCCTGTTTTCGGTAACTTTGCTGCGAATTACTGCTTCATCAATATGCCAGATGAGCATTCCGCCATTCAGAAGCCTCGGGTTTTCATCTTCATCCTGAGTGAGGCCGCCGGGCAGGGCCCAGTCAAAATTGCTCACCCGGGTGATCACCCCGGGCGGAAGAATCTGCTGAAGCCGTTCAGGCCTGGAAATGCTGTTGAGCACTTTCGATTCAAGACTGTCGGCATTGGTTATGGTACGTGTGAGGAACGATCCATCGGGCCGGCGCAGGGTAATCTCAATACCGTTTTCTGAGGGATCACGGTGGCGGTTTTCAACCAGGAAATACTCATCGGACGAGATGCGGTGCCGCGCGATGGACCCGGGTTGTCTGAGTACGGCCGCCGGCAGTTCAATGATGCCGGTATCGTTCAAATCCACATCAACAGGCTCGGCCCAGCCCATGTATATCTTTTCCCATGCCGAGGGCTCGGGCGGGAAAAGGCCGCCAAGCGAAAAGAACGCTTCACCATCCATCAGCCCGAAGCGGCCGATTCCGGAAGCGCCGGTAATGGTATTGAACAGATCCGGAAGACCCAGAAAACTGCCAATGGTACCGGTGAGTATACCATTGATGGACAGCTGAACCACAAAGGGGGAACCGGTAACATCCTCACCCGGCCTCGATTGTGTCTGCGGAAGAATGGCAGAATTGGTAATCCGAAAACCGCCGCCCATCGTTACTCCCTGAAAACCAGAGTCGCCCAGTAGCCGGGAAAGTGCTTCCAGATCCAGATATACACTGGGAATATCCTGCGGGGTTTTGTCGAGGGTGGTGCCCGTAAGTTCAATATCCCTGCCAGCTCCGGCATGAAATATCACAAAGGCAGTGCGGTCGGGGTCATATCCGCTGAAGTCAGGGTTCAGCTGAACCCTGACAGCAGTCCAGGTGTCGGTATAGAGATTGGCAAGCCTGAAGTTTTCGGAATTGTCTTCGCCCAGCGGGGCATATTCCTTCATTTCGTTGTCAAGCCGTATGATCTCAGGAAGTACTTCGTAGGTTATTTCGAGGGCGCCGGCCGATACCGTTTCAAAATAGTTGCGCACAAATTCCAGGTGGGCTTCAAAATAGCCGCGGTTGTGTGGCAGCGGATCAATAATAATATCGGGACTGTCGAGATAGTCAAGAAAAAAGGTACCGTCGCCGGTGGTGAACCTGTTATCGTCGGGTTCAAATTCAACCATCACTGCAACAATATGTACAGGTCCTGAACCCCGTACCGCGGCCGGGATAGTTAACCCGGCATCCATAACCGGATTAGCCCTGTATGTTACAGAAGATTGAGCCTGAGCCGCCGGATGAGCAAATGGATTTGATAAAAAAAACAGGAGGACAACAATAGATGTTATCCCCCTGCTGAATGGAGTTGTTAAAGCCATAAATGGAAAGGGGGGAGGTGGGTCAGAAATCAAGCAGTACCGACAGGCGTATGGTATTTGCCAGCGGATGATCCTCCCTGATCGTGTATATATAACTAAAATCTATACCGAAAATATTATACCGTAGCCCGGCACCAAAAGTAAGGAACTGCCGGTCACCGTTTTGCGGAGCTTCGTAGAAGTAACCGGAGCGGATGGCAAACTGTTTGTTATACCAGTATTCGGCACCGAATCCGATCATGAATTGTTCGCTTAATGGTACATCCACAAATTGCTGTCCGTCGAACCTGCGGTAGGTATCCCACGATTTCACCAGGGCCTCCAACACATTCATGGCCTTTCCGGCGGTGTCGTTCCTTGCCATGATTTTGGATAAGTCGTTGGCAAAGGTTATGGTATTGAAGCCGTCTTCGTCAAGGTCCATGGTGTAGGCCCATCCGATGCGGAGAAGCGTGGGGAGGGGATCCTGCTGTGCACGGTCGGTATATTGTATACCGGGGCCGATATTCGACAGGTTCATGCCCGCGCTGAACTGTGCATTCCGGTTCATCAGGTAGAAAGGGTTGCTCCGGTACATTGCCGCCACGTCGATACCCAGGCTGGTTCCCGATTTTGCAGTCTGCCCGCCTACATCAATGCCTGATGGCACCAGGTTACTGTAGATGAAGCGGAAACCGGTACCGAGGGCCCAGTTCTCGCTGACTTTGAAGCCGTAGCTGAAGCCGCCGGCCAGCTCATAGCTGGTAAATCTGCGGAGTTCAAGTCCGGTTTCATCGGTCTGTATCTGTTCGCCGAGGTTCAGAAAGGTTATATGTGCTCCAATATTGCCGATTCCATCGATGTACATCTTCCCGACCAGGTAGTCATAGAACAGGTCGGTATCGAAGTTGGGAAGCCAGTTGGCGTGGGTAATGGCAATCTGGGTTTTATTATCCTGGAAGGCAAGGCCGGCAGGATTCCAGAATATTGCCGAAGCGTTGTCGGAGATGGCCACATTTGCATTGCCCATACCTGCAGCCCGTGAATCGGGTTCAATCTGAAGGAATGGAACGGATGTGATACCCACCTGTGCCTTAACACCCTGAGTGAGGGCGACAAGAACAAAAAGGGCGATGAATGTTTTGATTTTTCTGTTCATATGTAACTGCGTGATGTTTATTGTAAGTTATAAAGATCTGACAAATTTTTACCCATGTTTTAACGGATGATCACAAGCCGCTCGATCTTCTCTTCGGTTTGGCGGCCGTTTATACCGTCGGTTCGTACCCGCAGATGATACAGATACGTTCCTGCAGCCAGCCTGTTACTGTCATTGTCCCGGCCATCCCACTCGATCATTTCAAGATTTCCATCCGATATACGGTTGTCACGAATATGGGCAACCGGTCTGCCTGATAACGTATAAACGCGGATAAAAATATCCAGCGGCTCCCCCGGCTGATTGTGCTCAAATGCGAACCGGGTAAAATTGTGCATGGGATTGGGGTAGTTGTATACATTCCGGATGGCCAGCCTGTCCTGGTTTTGTACGGTAAAATAAATCTCCGATTCGCCCACATTATTGAATACATCCCAGGCTCTGATGGTCAGGGAGTAGTCCCCGTCGGGCAGGCGGTCGAAGGGGTACTCAATCCGGCCTCGGGTAAAATCATCGAGGTCGCTTATGTAAAAATCATTCAACACGGATATGCGCTCGCCACCCGGCAGGCTTTCGCTGCTGAGAATGCCGATGAGTTCGTGACCGACACCGGCACCGGTGGTATTGATGCCCGATTCGTCTTCCAGCTCAACGTACAACACGGGCGAATTGTTGACGATTCCCCCGTTCATGAAGGCGGGGTCGTTCAGGTACATGAATATGTCGGGCCCGGTCTGGTTGTTAACTGCATCCGGATTGGTTCCGTTGATCACAAAATTGGAGAAGGAACCGATGGCATCGCCGGCCTCAGATTTTCCGTAAACCTGTATGCGTCCGGTCGAATCGGAGTATGAGATATCTTTGGGTACAATGAAACGGCTGGTGTAACGGCCGTTTTCCACAGATACACGGCCACTGAACAGAAGATCGTTCTGAATTCTCCATCCGCAGCCACTGGTGAAACAGTTGCTGGTCTCGCGCCATGCAAGGTCGGGGAGTTCTTCAAAGCGGCTGGCATCGAATACCCTCACGGTGGCTTCCCCGTTATACGAGCTGTTCACAGATCCGTCGTCGTTAAGTACATACCCTTCGATATTCACCTGGTCGAGTGCACGAACCTGAACCGTCTCATCCTGAAGCTGGTCGTTACCGTTGATGGAGGTCACATTCATGCGATTCCTGGGCAGGCCGATTCTCATGGCCGGATCGCCGAGCAGAATGAATTTTCGTCCGTTGAAAGAGGCTCCGGGAGTGGTGTTCTTGACGTTCCGATAAATCTCTCCCAGTCTGCGGGGAAGGCCGTCGCTGTCGCGTCCCGTCATCTGAAGGGTGAGCTGAATATTCATGCCGAAATTATCGATTTCCCGATTGGCACTGGTATACACAACCCGCGTGGTTGTGAACGATGCCACCGAGCCACCGTTCGGCCAGAAGAGTGTTTTCTCGGCCCCCGACTGGTCGGTCACGTCGTCGAACCGGCCGAACGAGCAGGTAACGGTTACTAAAATGGTGGGGCGGTCCCTGTTTGTAAGCCGGGGGATATCCGAACTCTGGAAAAGCCGTTCGGCACTAAGGATCTGCTCCGAACCGTGCCCGGAGTAATTGATTACCAGCGACCCGTTGTTGAACGCGTCAACAAAGGCCTGCGAGGCCTGCGGGAAACGCCTGCCGGCCGAGGTGATCTCCAGCGGATAGCTGAATTGGTAGATTTTGTTTAGCCGTACGCCGGATGCATCAAAATCGATGCGTTCGGCTGTTACGTCAGCATTTAGAACGTGCAGATCGCGGTCGTTGCTGGAACTGTTTACATCGTCGTCGGCGGCAAAGGAAAATACGGTACGCCAGTCGCCGAACGTGGCCGGATCCTCATACCGCTTTATCTTGTCAATAATCACACGGGCATCGCCGGTGTTACGTGCCGTAATTCTTCCAATGCCGATATCGACCCTTTCCTGGGATGTATTCCTGCTCCAGTTCCCCTCGTTATCGTCGAGCAGGCCGAAAAAATCATCGCTTCCAAAACTGAATACCCGGTCGTACGACTCTTCACTCTGGTAGGTAAATACGAAATTCCTGTTCGGGGCGTCGCGTTCAATGCCCTTGTAATCGTAGGTGGTGTTCCCGAAAAGCAACAGGTAATCCGGTATCCGGTCCGGGTTGTTACCGGCCCTGTCGTACAGCATTTTTACGAAATCGCGGATAGCGGCCACATCGGGCACACCTCCCGAAAACTCATTAAAAATCTGCTCCTGGGTAACAACCACATAGGCCAGCCCGTCGTTTTGTTCGCGGTATTCGCCCAGCTCATTGGCATAATCGAGGAACAGATCGTCGGTCACGATAATATAGTCGGGAAAGTGGCTGATCCCGTGAAGGTTTTGATTGGTAACCCGTACCCCGGCAGCCGGCTGTGAAAACTCGGCCTGAACGGCAATCTGCCGGCCGGGTGCCGTATGATAGGTAAAGTTGTAATCGGATCCCGACCCGGAAACGGATATCTGAACGGGATTTACCGGATCGGTTACATCAATGGCAACAGGGCGCTGGCTGAAACCGTCGAGCACATAACGGGCCACCTCCGATGCGGAGCCCTGTCCGGTTGTGAATACCTTCAGAAAGTTATTCTCGGGCCGCAGTCTTCTTTCTGCCACGATCTGCAGACGGTCTACCCACCCGCGGGACCCGGATGCAGTGCTGTTGTAGGTGGCTGTTAATTCCAGTATTTCGCCGGAAAGATTCACATTTGTCAGGGTGGTGTTTAGTGTGTTTGAGACAGCTGCGCGGCCGGTGGCATCATTAAGACCGCCGATACTGCCCATGTTGAGCAGGCCTATATCCTGACCGCCGCGGAAAAAGCGATAGTTGGAGAGCGATGTTGACCGCGCTACCATAGTAGCCCTGAGTTCAACGGATGATCCCTGTACAAATCCTGCAAGGGTATCGCGCAGTATGGTCTGGGTCTGGAACTCCGGCGTAAACCGCTGGCCCAGCCACTGTGTACCCGATTTGATCTGGGGTTCGGCCTTTTCAAGTTCCTCCTCTTTCCAGATGAAATCCCTGAAGGTGGTGATGTCGCGTGATGGTGCGCCCCCCGTCCAGGAAGGCATCCGTTCTCCGGGTTCGGTACCGACCCTCAGGAAGACGTAGTTTTCGGTGCCGTAGGGATGAACACGGTGGTTAAAGCGACCGGTGGACTGGTCGTAAAACTCCCTGTTCACACTGTTGCCATAGAACAGAAAATAGTCGGATGCACCGGGATTGCTTTCATCACTGCCAACGAACAGCATGGGTATCTGCGAAAATTGTGGGCGCTGCGCGCTGTTGAGCATGGGCAGTTCATAGCCGTCGGTACCCCAAAGCTGCAGGTTGCGACCATCGATAGCCGACGGATTGATACCGAGATTTTGCAGATAGGCATTATCGATCCGGTACACGCGGTTTCGCCTGACCGGAATCCGGTACCACTGGCCCTCCGCGAGTGGATGGTTTAATTCAGCAGCTTGTGCACCGGTATCTGAGACCTGACCAGTAAGTAACGGGGAGTCATCCTTATAAACGCGGATTACAATGTTGCGGGCGAGCATGAACTGTTCCGGTATCTGCGGATTCTGCCTCGCCACATTGAGCCTGAGTGATACGACCTGTTGTTTTCTGAGAATACCCGGGTTAATAATTTCGGCAAACGGGGTTTCAGTGGTTGCAATCAGCCGGTCTGCGGGGTCACCCAATTCAGCCAGTTTATCGGTTGAAAGGGTTACAGCTCTGAAATCCTGCTCGATAATCCTGTAGGAAGCCTCGCCGTTCACGAAGGGGACAATCAGTTCAAACGGCGCGGCAAGTTTAAGGCTGTCGTTAACAATGGTATAATCGCGGAAGGTATCTGTTTCTGCGGTAAGGCGCATCTGTTGCGCGAGCACAGGAGATATGCCGGAAAAAACGACAAGAAGTATAGCCGCTAAAAAACGCATAAGCAGGGGATCCAGAACTTTATCTTACGTGTGAAAATTGCGATCAGTTGTTGGGGCAATAACGTTTGCGCCTGTTATGAAACTTCAGTAGCGGTTTATTCGCAATAGCTCTGGAATGATTAGTCGTTTTTGAGTGCAACTGCAATTTTACGGCAAACAGCCGATAAAAACAAATAAAAGAGAATCCTGTTTCCCTCCGTTTGCAAGCAGTCAGTCATATTATAATCTCAACAGGCATCTGTTACCGTGATTTTCGTCATATCAGTGTAATATGCAACATTGATCGTATAAAGTATTGATTTTACATTAAATAATCCAGGAATGCGAACCTGTGCTAAAGTTAGTGCCACTACGTATGATATAAAAGTCCTTACGTAAATGGATGTTCAAAGTATAACGTTTCTGTCAATTGATATAATACCGGCCACATTGCGGGGATATTAAAACAGGTGGACATTTGTATTCAGTTTTCAGTTGTAGGTTGATACATGATGTAAGTAATCCAAAGTCCAAAGTCCAAAGAAAGTCGGATATCCGATGCCTCATTTCCACCTCCATCCAATACCAGATCAATCTAATCAACAGAACCGTTTCCTCACAGCATTTCCACGACCATGGCCGATGCTCCGCCGCCGCCGTTGCAGATGCCGGCACAGCCGAACGTGCCTCCGGTCCGTTTGAGTGCGTGGAGCAGGGTAACGAGTATACGAGCACCCGAACAGCCGATAGGATGTCCCAGGCTGACCGCCCCGCCGTGGATGTTCACTTTGGCCGGATCGAGTCCTAACAGTGCATTGTTGGCCAGGGAAACCACTGCAAAGGCTTCATTGATCTCGAAAAGGTCGATATCGCCGGTCTTTTTGCCCGCGCGTTCCAGAGCTTGTGGAATGGCATCGGCCGGTGCAGTTGTGAACCATTCGGGTGCTTTGGCGGCACTGGCCTGACTGAGGATGCGGGCCATGGGTTTCATCCCGAGTTCATCCGCTTTTTCACGGCTCATGATCAGCAGGGCGGCAGCTCCGTCGTTGATCGTGCTGGCATTGGCGGCCGTAACGGTGCCTTCTTTCTCAAAAACAGGCCGCAGGGTCGGAATTTTGTCAAAGTTCACGTTGCTCACCTCTTCATCATCGGTCACTTCAGTTACATTTCCCTTGCGGTCGCGGATATTCACCTTGATGATTTCATCCGTAAAATATCCATTTTTGCGGGCATCATTGCTTCGTTTGTACGATTCGATTGCATAGGCATCCTGATCCTGGCGGGAGATTTTCATTTCCCTGGCGCACAGTTCGGCCGCGCTGCCCATGTGGTAATCCTTGTACACATCCCAGAGACCGTCTTTTATGATGCCGTCTACGGCCTGTGTGTGGCCCAGCTTCGATCCGAACCTCTGCGACGGCAGGTAATAGGGTACGTTGCTCATGCTTTCCATGCCCCCGGCTACAATCACGCCGGCATCGCCTGCGCTTATCTGGTTGGCCGCATACATCACGGCTTTCATACCGGATGCACAGACCTTGTTAACAGTTGTACTTGGAGTACGCTGGTGCAGACCGGCTTTGAGTGCGGCCTGCCGGGCCGGCGCCTGCCCGATTCCTGCTGTTAAAACACATCCCATAATTACCTCATCCACATGATCGGGCGCCAGGCCGCTTTTTTTCAGCACACCAATGATGGCCAGGGAGCCGAGTTCCGGAGCAGTTCTGGCTGCCAGGCTGCCACCAAATGAACCGATGGGAGTACGTTGAGCATCAACAATGACTATTTCTTTCATGGTATGATCAGATTTATTCGTGATTAAATGGATAGTGCTCTCTCCCGTCATATTGAGTGCATAGGAGCGAAGCGGAGTGAAGTCGAAATATGTGGGGCGATGCAGTAGCCCCGGGGCTTTTAAAAATCCGGGAACAGGTTCCGGTCATCATCCTGAATTCGAACCCCGGTGGCGGTGGCATTGTCATGCCACCACGTTCTTCGACTTCATCCCGGTAAACCGGGATTGTGCTCAGAATGACGAGGCGGGCACCGGCCGGGATGTAACATGCCTTGCTATCTGCTTTTCTGAGATTCATTATAATTCGGATTCATCGCGCCATGAGATCAGCTGCCAGCGTGCAACGGAATCGGCGCGTGTTAGTACAAAATTCGCTGAACCATCGGTTCGGAGCACATCAGAGCCCTGCAGCACCACAATGAGACTGAACCGGCGAACGACCTGGCTGAATGTGTTTTCGGCATTGACCTGCCTGGAAATGATGTTGTTCCATTGCATCTGAATTTCAGCGCTGTTCAGGAACAGATTATAGGTGGCCCACATCTCCTCGGCCCTTCCCCAGGTAATATCCACATTTTGTTCGAAATCACGAAATGTAAACAGGAATTCAGGATGGATCAGCGGGCCGTACAGCGTTGTGTCGCGCAGCTGGTAGGCGTTCTGGAACCGCTGGTAAAAGCCTTCGATTGTGGTGGGGTCGCCCAGGAAGTTTTCGAACGGATCGCCCTCGGCCTCACCCGGGGCGAACGGGTTGATACAGCCCGCAGAAATAACGATGGCTCCAAGCCAGATACTCCAGACAATATGGGCTTTTTTCGCAGGCACTACACAGAATGAAACGCTTCGTCAAGATCTTCAATCAGGTCGAGTTCATCCTCAATACCGACAGAAAGACGAATCAGGGATTCCCTTAGACCGGCTTTTTCACGCACTTCCCTGGGGATGGATGCATGGGTCATGCTGGCGGGATGGCTGATCAGCGATTCCACACCGCCGAGGCTTTCGGCCAGTGTAAATATGTTTGTATTGCTCATAAACGTGTGCGCTTTGTCTACAGAGTCGTTTTTCAGTGAAAAGGAGACCATTCCACCGAAATCACTCATCTGCGATGCCGCCAGTTCATGCTGGGGATGATCGCTGAAGCCCGGGTAACGCACTTCTGCAACTTTTGGGTGGTTTCTCAGAAATTCTGCGATCTGCCGGGCACTGGCACAGCTTTGACGCATTCGTAAATGAAGGGTTTTAATGCCCCTGAGTGCGAGATAGCAGTCCATCGGACCGGGAACGGCACCAGAGGTTTTTACCTGGAACCGGGCATTCGACATGATCCGTTCATCCGAACTGCAGAGTGCGCCTCCGATCACATCCGAGTGGCCTCCAAGATACTTTGTGGTCGAGTGGATAACTGCATCGGCTCCCAGGTCAAGAGGCTGCTGCAAACAGGGAGAAGCAAAGGTGTTATCGACCACGGTTATTATGCCCGACTTGCGGGCAAAGCCTGAAACTCCGCGTATATCCACAATATTCAGTAGCGGATTTGTGGGTGTTTCGATCCAGATCAGTTTTGTTGTGGATTTTACGGCGTTGATAACGTTTTCATTATCGCGCATGTCAACAAAATCGAACTGGATGCCATACAGCTGAAAAACCTGTGTAAACAGACGATAGGTGCCGCCATAAAGGTCATTGGATGAGATCACATGATCACCGGGACGCAGCATTTTAAGCATGGCATCCATGGCGCCGCAGCCACTCGCAAAACAGGCACATTCATCGGCACCTTCCAGACCAGCAATCAGGTTTTCGAGCGCGGTACGCGTAGGGTTGGTTACCCTGGCATATTCATGCCCCTGATGTTTGCCGGGCGCCTCCTGGCGGTAGGTGGAAGTCTGGTAAATCGGTGGCATGACAGCACCGGTGGCGGGATCGGCCTGCTGGCCTGCATGTATTGCTTTGGTGGCAAAACGCATGATTAGTTAACTCTGATGGTATTTGGGTTTTAAACTTCCGGGACTACCGGAATAAGTCAGTTTACGGGTACTGCAGGTTATTTGAAACTGCCGGATCAACAGAATCAACATGATCAGCTGGGTATTACGGGTACATAAAATTGAGGTACACAAATTACCGGTAAAATAGTACGTGTTGTACTATATCATTCGTGTTGCACTCTGTATGGCGAGAATACCGGTTACTCCGGATTGCTGCATGTTGTTACTGGTCCGCATTGCGAAGAGCGGCTTCGGCTTCATCGCTCATCCCAAGATATAAATAGATTTGATGCAACGACAACCAGTAGGAAGGATCCTGCTCACTCAGGGCTGCCTGCTGCAGATGGGGGAAGGCATTGTTCAGATATCCGATGGCCCGCTGCTCCAGTCCGTCTGAGGTACCCTCGTCCATAATCCCGGCAAGATCAATCAGTAATCCAGCCGCATTCAGGTAGAAAGATCCTATTGCAACATGGATATCGGGATCATCGTCATTATTGTCTGACGCCCGTCTGAAAACTGTTTCAGCAATATCGAGCAGCGTCAGGCCCTCGGAAAGAACCCCGGAATCGTAGATGCTCAGGTCGTCTATGCGGTCCATAAACCAGGTTTCAGCCTGTTCAAAGCGCAGGGAGCCTTCAAGGGCCGGAAAGAAAGGGTTGCCCGGTGTTGACAGTGAGAGGTCGCCGATGCGTGCAATGGCCTGATCGGTCATACCTGCTTCCACTAGTGTATTAATGAGGCCGAAAAGCACATTGGTATTACCGGTGTCAAGCTGGTAGGCCTGTTCAAATGCGTCGGCAGCCTCTTCGGGCCGGTTGTCGATGGAATAGAAAAATCCGATACGCTCAAAAATTTCAGCGTTCTTGACGGGTACCTGTTCAAGGGTGATGACGGCCGATGCCGGGTCGTCGAGGTAGTAGTAGAGATCGGATTTGACCAGGTAGGCCGATGCAGAATCCGGTATAAGGGCAATCGCGTTTGCTGCGTGATGAATCAATACGGTGAGTTCGTCGCGTTCGAACGGGCGGTTACTGCGTATAGCCCCGTCTGTGTGAGCCATCTCGGTGTTCCAGTACCGTACAAGCAGATCAATGGCATCTGTCGTTTTATCAGAATCTGATCCCGAAAACAGTTCACTGGCACGGTATAGAGACAGGGATGCCTTTTCATAGAAAGGCCCCCTGTCGGAGGGTTCTGCTTCAGACGCCATCTCCAGCATAATCTGACCGAACAGGTAGTGTGCCCCGGCATTATCCGGATTTTGTGCAATTTTTTGTCCGGCCAGGACGGCAGCCATATCAAGCTGCCCGGATTCATAAAGAGACCGGGTTTCAGTCAGGTCGGATGGTGCTTTGCAGCCAAAAAAGAACCCGAAGGCAAGAACCAGCCCTGCCATTCGGGTGATAGTGATTTTCATGATGTTGTTATGGTCTGATTACAGGCCGGCTTTTCGTTGCGCTTCTTCGGCTTTATCCATCATACCAAGAGTGGTGTACACCCGGAACAGCGATACCCAGAAATCGGTATTGTCAGGTTCCACTTCAGCGGCCATTTCATAATAGGGAAGGGCCATATTGAGTTCGGCCATGGCCTGATCGTTATACTTCATGGCCTGTTCATTATCTTCGGTAATATTGCGAAGATCGAACAGGGTAGCCGCCCTGTTCTGGTGAATTACACCCATGAAATAATTGGCGGTAACATTGCGGGGCTCAATCTCAATTGCTTTGGAAAGCTGTTCCTCAGCGATAGCTGTGGTCTCATCGACAGCAGTTCTCTGGGTTTCGATTTCAGCTTCGAGACTGTCGATTTCAGTTTGTAACCGGTTAATGACACTCTGATCGGGTGAGCGCTGACTTTTAGCCTGGTTCAGTTCGCGGTTCAGGTCGTAGAGCTTGTCCAGATTATTGGAAAGCTCATCATTTATAGTGAGTACGTTCTGATAGAGCTGGGTTCCGTAAACAACCCGGTACTCAGCATTATCGGGCTGCCTGTTGATCAGGTCATTGACCACATCGGTAGCCTCCTCGGTTCTGCCGACCCGCATGTAGGCATAAGCCAACTCCTGAACCACCTCGATATCATCGGGCCAGATATCATAGGCCCTGGTCATTATGTCGATAATATTATCGGGCTCATTCGCCTGCTGATAAAAATAAGCCAGGCGGTAGTAGCGGCTCAGATCATTATCACCGGCAACTTCAATAGATTTTTGAACAGAGCTGATGGCATTAGGCAGATCGTCATTTCTGTAATACAGTTCTGCAAGAACATCATAGGTCATGGCACTGTCGGGATTGGCAGTAGCGGCATTCTTAAGATGCTGAATTGCCATACCAAGGGTGTCGGGGTGGCTTTCACGTTCAAAATCGACCAGCTCGATCGCATCATTGTACTCAACACGCCACATAAAGTCGATCAGCACCGGTACGTTGCGTGATTCGCTCGTGCTCAGCTCCTGCTCCTGAAAGAGTTCCTGGGCCTTAAGCAGATTTTCACGGCTGCTGGCGATAAATTCTTCCCGGTCGTACACGTTTTCGAGCAGCGCTTTTTCACTGTATGCCAGGCCGATGTAATAATATGCTTCGGCATTTTGCGGATTGGCTACGAGTGCTGTTTGTGCAGATTCGATTGCTTTGTTAAAATCTTTGTTGCGGATGTTAAGTTTTGCAGATTCAATATTCGGGTCTCCGCCGCAACCAGCAATGAATCCGGCTAACAACAGGGCCAGAACGGCCATTTTAGTATATGATTTCATAGTAATATTATTCTGTTATCAGGTTAGAAAAATCTGACAGCAAGGTAACGATAGCTTTGGCTTTGTGCAATATATGGCCATAAGACAATATCTTGAGGCCGTGATGTTTCAAAGTTGATTCCAGTGTATAAACGCAAGGGTTTTCATATAGTGTATATCCCGTTAATTTGGTATTCTGAGAAATGTGATGTACCCGTTACCAGTATCCTGGAATAATTACCTATAGAATCAGTAACCATGAATATGACGAAAAAGACCGTTACTTCCCCTGATGCTCCCAAAGCCCTGGGACCCTACAGCCAGGCAGTAATACACAACAACCTGGTTTACTGCTCGGGTCAGATCGGGCTGGACCCGGCCAGCGGCGAATTTGCAGGCGACGGTATTGCGGCTCAGGCACGGCAGGTAATGCTGAACCTGCAGGCAGTGCTGATACAGGCCGGATCCTCATTCGACCGGGTATTGAAATGCACGATTTTCCTTGCCGACATGAACGATTTCTCTGTTGTAAACCAGATTTACGGCGAATATTTTGGCGAGGAGCCACCTGCGCGGGAAACTGTTGCCGTTAAAACACTCCCAAAAAATGCGCTGGTCGAGATCAGTTGTACGGCTGTGGCGGGATAGTCGTGCGCCGGATGCTCAGTTGTTGACCGTAAATTCCGAGCGGGTCCGGTTATTAAATGCATCACTTACTTCTACCCGAATCGTATTCTCTCTTCGCGGCCGGAAATCGGGCAGATGATAGATGAGCACACTACCATACGGATCAAATTCAGCGATCCCCCTCACGCCATTTACATAGAATCTGGACATGCGGTAATCTATACCGCTCAGATCATCCTTTACCCGTACGGTGGCGAACCACTTGCCGTCGGTCCTCCTGAAAATTCGCGGATTTGAAATTTCCGGAGCCGTGGTATCGGGCAGAACATGGTAGGTGCCAAGCTGACGGGGCGTGGCGGTTAATACGGAACCTGCACGACCTGTAGAAATGTAGCTGTATGAATTGCGGCGTGAATTATGGGAGTAAAAGCCCATCTTGCTCATCAGATCGTCGGGGATGTCTTTCAGATCGATACTCAGCCTGAAACTGGTACGCAAAGGTTCAGTGTCGGGCATCACCGAAACCGATGGAAGACCGTTTTTTTCGATCCGGTAGCTGATGCCAACCGACATCGAATCGAACAGTGCATTTTCGCTGAACCTGGCCCAGGCCTTCTGATCGAATGTGGATATGGCATTGACAACACCGGGGTGGATACGGTGCAGTTCGTAAGTGTTCCCTTCGGATGTGGCCAGAATGGCAGATCTGGCCTGAACAAGAGAAATCCAGGATTCGGAATGTGGACTGCTGAATATGAACTTTTCAGCTCCGTTTCCCTTTCCTTTGGCAATTTGTTTACCCGAATCACGCAGTATTGTAATCTCAACCGGACTGGTGTCGCTACCTGACGCGATCCAGTTGCTGTTCCAGTACCATCGGCTGAAATCACGAACATCCCCGTTCATGGCAATTACGGGTGGAGGCGGGATGAATTGCTGTTTAATCGTTGCCGTGACTGGCATTGGAACCGCTGGTGCACTCACTGATAGTTTTCCCCGGGCCACCGATTCATTTCCGGCGTAGTCGCGGGCCACTACAGTAAAAGGGTGCGTACCCTCGGGAAGGCGGATCCGCCCCCTGTTCTCATGGGTCGTGTAAAAGGGCAGGTAATTTCCGTTTCGAACAAACAGACGCTGAAAACCGCGGCCTGTTGAACGCAGCAAAGGGTATACGCGGTCGAGAAACATCTGACCGATTGTGCCATAAGAAAAACTGTCGATACGGGAATAGAAGTAGCGTTCATCGCCGACAAAAAGCTCCAGTTCATACACGGCATAGACGTTGTTGGCATTGTCGGCGCGGTCAGAAACATCCACGGCGAGGCCTATTTCCCCGCTCACCTGAAGGGTACCAAAATCAAATTCACCACCCCTTATGGCAGGCACAGCGGTATGAATACTCCGCTTGCCGTTGATCATCGCATCGGGGCTTAACGGCTCAGCCGACAGGCCGTTAAAGCGCGGAGGGATGTTATCGGGTACAGAAATTCCGGCAAGCTTGGGATTAAACGGTATGTTGCCGGGGGACCGCAGTTCAAAGTGAAGATGGGGTGGTCCGATGCCCGTTGATCCTGTACGCCCGATCACATCCCCCTGTTTATAGCGGATTCCGAAACGCTCCATGTTTCTGTCGAAGTCGGCGTTGAAATCACGAAGACGGATGGAATCAACAATCGCCCTGATTCGCGGTTCAAAGTCCTGAAGGTGGGCATATACAGAAAAGGAACCATCGGCATGCTTCAGATAGATAACGTTGCCGTAACCATAGGGACTAACACCGACCCTGTGCAGGATACCATCGCGGGTGGCATAGACATCGAAACCTTCACGGCCCCAAGTGCCGATATCGACAGCGGCATGAAAGTGGGATGAGCGCGTTTCACCGAATGTTGCAGACAGGTATGTACTTGCGTTGGTTGGCCACAGATATTTCGCATCGGGGCTCAGAAACGCAGGGCGCTGCTGGCCGGATGCCACAGTGGCGGCCATGGTAACTATGGCCGCGATCAATGCGATGAATAGCGGTGATTTTTGACGCATCAGATTTTCTGTTCCGTGACAGAAGTGTTTATCAGGTTACTTTTACACTGAGGTGCGATTTTCCGCCGGCAATGGACGCTTCAATCCGGTCGCCTGCCTGAACACGGCTTACACCCTCGGGGGTACCGGTAAAGATCAGGTCGCCGGGGTACAGGGTAAAATATTCAGACAATACGGAAATCAGTACATCGACCGGGAACAGCATGAGGGCAGTAGTTCCTTTCTGCCTCACTTCACCGTTCACGCTCAGTTCTATATCAATAGCTGTCGGATCACCAATTTGTTCCGGTGTAATAAAATTACCCAGAGGGGCGAATGTATCGGGGCCTTTGGCTAGTTCCCAGGGGTTGCCCTTGTCCTTCAGTTTGTTCTGCACATCGCGGGCAGTCATATCAATGCCGATCGCGTAGCCGGCTACGTAGTTCAGCGCCTCGCTCTTCGGTATATTTTTTCCTTCACGGGCAATGGCTACAACAAGTTCGGCTTCATGGTGTACATTGCTGCTGTGCGGTGGAATAACTACCGCATCACCATCATACACAATGGTGGTTAACGGCTTTATAAAGATAACCGGAGTGGCTGGTATCTCATTATTCAATTCCCTTACATGTTCGGCATAATTGCGCCCGATGCAGAAAATAGTATGTATCGGTATTTCGGGACCGAGGCCCCGGATAGTTGGATTTTTCATGTGCTCAAGATAAAAAAAAAGCCCTGATTCCAATGGTATCAGGGCTGAAACAGAAGTAAAAATCTGTTACTGGTTTAGTATCAGTTATTGACTACAGATACGAATTTGCGTGCGTTCTTTCCGGTACGGAACTGTACGGTTCCATCGGATGTGGCAAAAAGCGTGTAGTCATTGCCCTGACCTACATTCTCGCCGGGATGAAAATTTGAACCGCGCTGACGCACGATAATATTTCCGGCCTGTACGACCTGGCCGCCGAATTTTTTCACACCGAGGCGTTTCGATTGTGAATCGCGGCCGTTTTTGGTTGAACCACCACCTTTTTTATGTGCCATTATTCAGTTCTCCTCGGTTTAGGCTATAATTTTGTCAATTTTGATTTCGGTCAGATGCTGGCGGTGACCGTTTCTTTTCTGATATCCTTTGCGCCGTTTTTTCTTGAAGACGATAATTTTATCGGCCTTCAGGTTTCGTACTACGCTGGCTTCAACGCTGGCTTTGTCGACAACAGGGGTGCCGACTTCAATTTTTTTTCCGGTATTGACCAGCAGTACCCGGTCAAATGTCAGTTTATCTTCAGCCTCATTTGCCTGACGGTCTACGAAGATAACATCGTTTTCGGCTACTTTATACTGGTGGCCACCAATTTCAACAACTGCGAACATAGTGTTTCTCAGGTAATTTCTGTTTAGTTTTGAGCTTGAAAATATATCACATTTTTTAAAAAGGAGCAATATCAGTTTGTCTGTGATAATACCGATCCAGGCGGGTACCATTTCTGTTTACCAGTTCATCTGATCGCGTATACAAATCAACTGCCCGGGCAGTATACGGGCAGATTAAGATGGCCGATAAAAGCTGCACGAATAAATTTTCTCTTAACATTCATTATAATGATCAGGGTTACCTGATTTTCACCAGGCATTACGGAAATGGAAAAAAAAGTGTTACCGGCCCTGCATCAGCAGGCCATGAAAATTAAAAACAGGAAACGATTTCAGCACGATGGCGGCCGTGCCTGGATTAAAGACAGCCAGCTGCACGATGCGGTAAAGGGGATGAGGGAACGCTTTGAAACGGTAAAAAAGCAGGGATAGTCCGGGCGTTGAGATATCAGTACAGAGCCATGGAAAAACGGCGGCGGTATTTCAAACTGAGCGGATGTTGATCGGTAAGCAGGTTAAAAATGGCAATCAGTGCTTTTCTGGCCCCGTCATCATCCAGTTTACGGTCCCGCATCAGCGTATTAAGAAATGATTCAATGGCCGTTTCGAAATCTCCGCTGAAAAGGGCTCTGCTGCCGTTCAAATAGGATTCGGCAGCTGTGGAATTCCCGGTTCCGGCTAAAGATCCGGCCTCGAGCATGCTCAGATGACGAACAGTCCGGATTGCCTCTTTTTCAATTTCGTACTTCTGGTCGTCCTGAAGGCTTTCAAGCAGCGCTTCGGCCTGATTGATGTCGCCGGGCAGGCTGAGCATCGCCAGTTTTGCCCTGAGATCGGGACTATCTGCCTCCTGCAGATGTTTTTCACACAAGGCCTTCGCTTTTTCCCTTTCGCCAGCCTGAAGCAGATTCAGCAGCATGGCGGTATCCTCTTCTTCCTCCTCGTTGGCAGGCAGATGATCCTGCAGCCATTTTCTGACCGCAGGTTCAGGTAAAGCACCCTGAAATTCGGCAATAATTGCACCCTGATAGACCATTTTGACGGATGGTATACTGCGGATTCCAAACTGCGCGGCAATCTGCCGGTGTTCTTCGGTATTGATTTTCACCAGATTCCAGCGTCCGCGTGCCTCCGCAGCGAGCTTCTCAAGAACGGGGGTCAGCATACGGCAGGGCCCGCACCATTCCGCCCAGAAATCGATGACTACGGGTGTGGTTTTGCTTTGGATTACCACATCCTTGTTAAAATCCTGTAATTCGTGTGCCATTTTAGAAAACAAACCGTTTAATGATGTATGAATTTACGGAAAAACGCACTGAGAGTGCATTCATATCTGTGAGCTGTTCCATACAATCCAGGTTATGAAGGTAATGATCATGCTGAGCTGGATGAAGGCTTTCAGAAAAGTGCTTCCGGCAAGCCCGATGAGGGCACCCAATCCGGCGCGAAATGCCATACGAAGGGGTTTTCGGTTGATAAGCCACTCAGCGGCAACAGCTCCGATGAAGGGACCTGCAACCAGGCCGGCGAAAGGGATCAGAAAAGGGCCGAAAACGAGGCCGATCAGACTGCCGTAAACCGCAGCATTCGATCCGCCGTGAATACGGACGGCATAGAGATTGCTCACATAATCGGTGATAAACGTGCAGAGAATGAAAAAAATCTGAACAGACCAGAAGAATATTCCAAAAGGATCAAAACTGAAACAGAATCCATAGACTGCAAATGCGCCGATTACGGGGAGAAAACCTGGTATAAACGGATATTTAAGAGCCGGAAACGACAGGATGAACAACAGAACGATCAGAATCCAGCAGATCAACCCGGTCATGGTGGTGCGGTGTCAATGGTCAGTGGATCTGAAGAATCCGTTCCTGTTTACATGGCCCACATAACGCCCTATAATTTTTACTTCCTCAAAGATATCGGGTTCAATTACGATGTCGTTATACGAATCGTTGGCAGGTTCAAGCCTGAGACCATCGGCACTGAAAAAAACACGTTTCAGGGTTGTTTCGCTATTGTACATAACCGCTCCGATGTCGCCGTTACTGATGTCGTTATCGACCAGTAAAACAAAATCACCGTCGTTAATGCCGGCATTGGTCATGCTTGAACCGGACACGCGCAATGCGAACATTTTGTCGAGATTCGGGAAAAGTTTCTGCATTCCGATGTTGCCAAGATCAGCTTCCACGGCTTCCTGGAGAAGCCCGGCAGCTATGATACCCCTTATGGGAATCCCGGCAGCATTCTGATTGCTGTAGCCTTCATCAAATCTGGGGTTTATCTCATACTCGTTGTCATCACCCCTGATTAAATAGCCCTTGTTGAGCAGGGCCTGCAGGTTTTGGGTAACACTGTTGGGTGATTTGAAACCGAATTCTTCGGCAATTTCACGATAGGTAGGCCATATATCATTTTCGTTCCGGTAAGAAATGATATAGTCGAAGAACTCTTTTTGCTTTCTGGTCAGCTGTACGTTATCCATTATGCCTGGTATACTGTGTAATTTATGTGTAAATAATGGAATTAGTACGTCAGTGTCAAGAGGTTATTGACACTAAAATCAATTTCCGGTTTATATTATGTCAATAACCGGCACCATCGACCACCATTTCCTTTTGTATTTCGGCAATTTTCCTGCATCCCGCTAGTCCCATGGTGAGATCGAAATCGGCCATGATATTGTGGATCACACCCTTCACACCCTGCCTTCCGTTCAGGGCAAGCCCGAATACATATGGCCTTCCCAGCAGAACTGCGCTTGCACCCATTGCGATGGCGATAAATGCATCGGCACCGCGGCGTATGCCGCTGTCGAAAAGAACAGGGATGCGGCCGTCAACAGCCTGAACAACACCGGGGAGGGCATCAAGGGCGGCTATGGCCCCATCAAGCTGCCGACCGCCGTGGTTGGATACGATAATGGCATCTGCCCCGTGTTCTATGGCGAGCTTCGCATCTTCCGGACTCAGGATCCCTTTGAGAATCAGCGGCAGATCGGTTTCATTTTTTACCAGGCCAAGCTGGTTCCATGTGAGTGAAGGATTTGAAAAAACACCGGCAAACAAACGGATAGCTGATTCAGGGTCTTCGTCGGGCCGGCGTTCAAGCATTTCCGTACATCGCGTGCTGCAGGACCGATGCTTTCGATCGGTCTCGATGAAACTGTACTCAGCACCATCGGCACGCCCATTTCGGCGGCAGCGGCAGCCGTAGCGCTTTCGGCTTCCTCATTCAGAATCGATTGTACACCGATCGGTGCGAGGATGAAGGGCGAGGGCAGGGTTTCACCGAAGAGCCGGATCTGCATATTTCTGACCGACACATCCCGTAACATTCTGGGCACAATCATCCGGCGCATGAATGCCATTCGGTTGGCTGATACCGTCATCTCCGAACCAGCACCGCCGGCAACATAATCATAGGCCTCCGGCTTCATGGTGCCGGCTGCCTCGTTATCGAGTCCCTCCGGTGAAACCGGATACCCGGGTTTGATACCGTCAAGGCCTGCCAGGTACATGCTGATTTGCCGCTCCATACCAATTCCGCTCGTCTGTATGCGGTTGAAGAATTCGGGATGCTGACGGGTTGCAGACAGGACACCCGACTGATTTCGGGGAATACCTGCAAGGGAGGCCGGAAGGGTGAGACCGGCGCTGCCGGCTCCTAACAGCGACAGAAAAGTTTTTCGCTCCTTAACATGGTCAGGTTGATGGATCAGACTGGAATGTACAATGTAATGATTTTAATCAGTTTGTACAGGCATGATAAACCGGGGGCACGTCTGAATGCTGCCCGAACCCGGACACTGATCGGACAGGCCGATCTGGTGATTGTCCGTTTCGGTGAAAAGTACCGGCAGTGGAATGCTGCCTTCGACGCGGGAGTTGCTTCCGCCCTGGGCAAACCGCTTATAGTTATCCATCCGGATGAATTTTCACATGCGCTCAAGGAAATCGATGCTGCTGCCAATGCAGTCGCTGAAAGTACGGATCAGGTTGTAAAGGCTTTGAAATACATCATCACCCAGGTATAACCTGGTGCTTACAAGGGGGAGGCATTAAATTATGGGGCTATTGTTATGGTGACCCCGATGGTGCTGTTAGTGTACTTCGAATCAGAGAAGTACGGAACAAGCGAACAGTTGAACGGAGAAGTGACCAAGGGTCCGGTTAGATTACCACGGGTGTGATGCGGTGATATCAGAAAGATATCCGGGTTATGATCAGCGGCTGACTCAGTGCGGGATAGCTTCCGGCAATCTGTGATGAAATTGACCAGGCCGGTGGTGTATTCACACTGTTACCACTGTCGAGCAGTGCGATCAGAAGGTCTCTTTGCCGCTCAAAAGCCGGTTTCTGTGATTCCTGAATCGGATCGGAAGACGGCATTTCGACCCGGTGCGGATCAACCGGCTGGCCGTTCTTCCAGAATCTGAAGCAGAGATGCGGACCGGTGGCCAGGCCGGTACTGCCTACATACCCGATTATCTGGCCCTGTGTTACCGAAGTGCCTGGCTTGATTCCGTTCGCGATTCTTGACATGTGAAGATATCCGGTTTCATATACGCTGTTATGGCGTATACGAACGTTGTTGCCATTATTTCTGTCATAAGCGGAACGTGTAACCACACCGTCGCCAACGGCTCTGATAGGAGTTCCGGTTGGTGCGGCATAATCGGTTCCGTGATGCGGTACGTTTCTGCGCAAAATAGGGTGGAAACGCCGGTTGGTAAATCGCGAACTGATGCGGGTATATTGCAGGGGTGCTCTCAGAAAAGCCTTACGGAGCGAGTTGCCCTCAAAATCAAAATATTCAACCCTGCCGCCCTGCAGATAGTGGATGGCATTGTACTCTTTCCCGAAATGCACTATTTGTGCCGCCTTTATTTTGCCAATGCTTACCGGAACATCCTCAATCAGTTCCTCCTCATAGATAACGCGAAAAGAATCGCCCCGCTGTATCCGGTAAAAGTCGACCTGCCATGCAAATACATTGGCCATTTCACTCACCAGAGCGGGATCGGCCCCCTGGTCGGTCAGTGTGGCATAAAGTGAACCGGTGATGGTACCTTCGACATAGCGAAGGCGTTTTTCAAGTTCTTTCTGTTCAGAGCGTACGGTAACATCTTCTGCCAGGCTGAATACCACATAATCGCGGTAAGATTGTTCATAGACAATATGCTCAACCTGCTGAAGTGAATCAGCAGTGGTATAGATATGCACAGGCCGGCCGGCAACGATGCGGCGAACATCAAAAATGCCGCGTGATGCAGCGACTATTTTGTTAACAGTGACATGCGAAATACCGTATTGTGTTAATATGCCCGACAGGTTGTCGTTCCTGCGTATTCTGTACGTTTGCAGGTCGTACTTATCCGCTTCGATCCCGAAACTGTCATATACCGGCTCCTCGACCATGGCAATTTCCACGATTTCGGCACGCTCTTGCGGGGGTTGCGATTGGTTGACGTCGTTTGTGCAGCTTGCTGTGAGAAAGCACAGCGGTACAAGCATCAGCAGACGGACGCAGTCAGCGTTGATCGACATGATTTTACTTTGTTAACGTAAATTACCGGGTGATGAGGTCTGAATTATTAAATATCATTAAAGTTATCAGGTTATCAGTACAATTCAAAAGACCGATTGTTCCGGATAAATATTCAGCTTGCCCAAAACTATTGTCGTTGGGCCATACTGTTAAAACGGGATGGTTGTGATGTTACCGCAGTTTTGTTCTGAGGCAACCGTACCAGGTTCGGGGAGGAACTAATGGATTTCATACCGATTGCAACACGGCTAACAGGTTTGCGTATTTATTACTATTCTTTGATCAATAACCGATATTAAATCACTATTAAAATCCGGTACTATGGCACGGCTTACAAAATCTCATGACAAGATGCTTTTTGGTGTTTGCGGAGGTCTTGCAGAACATTTTAACTGGGATCCCGGCACCGTCAGGATTATCTGGGTGCTGCTAACCCTGTTTGGTGTAGGATCGCCTATTCTCGTCTACATTATCCTGGCAATTGTTATGCCCAACCAGTAGGTCGGAATACAGACCAGCCCAAGCCGGTAATTTTACCCCATACGGGCAACACTATTTTGGAGGTGACAGGCAACTTGTTACCGGTAGTATTACAGGAATCGCCAGGTTGGATCTCTGTTTCACTGAAAGAGCGGTGGTCGTTTCTGGTGAAAACCGGTTGCTTCCTGATATGCCCCCGCAAGTGCCAGTACGGTACCCTCATCATACAGATGGCCCATGAATGTGATGCTTACCGGAGCACCCGAATCAGTAAAACCGTTTGGCACCACCACACATGGATGACCTGTAAGGTTTGTGAGCCCCAGATTGCCGCCGGCAAATGAAGGGGATACATATACATCCACATCCTTGATCCGGTAATCCATTTCTTCAATGAGCATGGTCCTGATGCGGTTGGCCTGAATGTACTCAACAGCGGGTATAAAACGGGCAGCCCTGAAAACATTTGGCCAAGCGTTCCTGAACTGACGCACCAGCAGGTCATCCTGACCAGAGCGGGTCAGCTCGTCGAAAGCGGCAGCGGCTTCTGCACTCAAAATAAATGTGAGATTACTAAAAGGCAGTTCCGGCAGTTCGATAGGCACAAGTGTCGCACCCAGCGAGTCGAGTACTTCGAGGGCGCGGCGGTCGAAGCGGGACGTGCCGTAGTCCATGTCGAAAGCCGCTTTAACGTAGCCAACCCTGAGGTTTTGAAAGTCGAAACCCGGTTCATAGTTAAAGGGCAGGTCTTTTACGGACGGATCCAGCCCATCGGGGCCGTAGATATAATTGAAAACAATAGCCGCATCCTTCGCCGACCGGGTAATTGGTCCCAGTTTGTCCATACTCCAGCTCAGGGCCATGGCGCCATGCCGGCTCACACGACCATACGTCGGTCTGAGTCCGGTTACTCCGTTGCGGGTGGCGGGCGATACAATAGAACCCAGTGTTTCAGAACCAATGGCAAAAGGCACCAGTCCGGCCGAGGTGGCCGAAGCAGGGCCAGCCGATGAGCCACTTGAACCCTGGTTTGTATTCCATGGATTTCTTGTCCGCCCGCCGTACCACACATCACCCCAGGCCAGTGCGCCGAGCGTGAGCTTGGCAAGGTGTACGGCCCCGGCCTCCTCCAGTTTGTGAATAACCGTCGCTGTCTCGTCAATCATCTGATCTTTATATGGCATTGCACCCCAGGTTGTTTTGTACCCCGGTAGTGCCAGCAGATCTTTGGTTCCGTAGGGTATTCCGTGCAGCAGGCCGCGATAGTTGCCCGCAGCAATCTCGCGGTCGGCCCTGCGGGCCTGTTCCATTGCGAGGTCTTCGGTTAGAGTTACTACGGCTTCAAGGGTTTGGCCGTGTTCTTTCAGCCTGTTAAGAAACAGTGTGGTCAGTTGTTCAGAGGTTACTTTTCTATTTCTGATCAGTACACCGAGTTCCTCAACGGAAAAGAAAGCCAGATCATCAAACCTTTCGGGCAATTCCACACTGGCAGGCAGGTTCCAGTTGATTGGTCGCTGTTCCTTTTCGAAGGTCCGGCCTGCCGGAACAGGGTCAAAATGGAGTGCAGGCATTATGTTGTTGGTAATTTCGACGCTTCTCATAGCTTCATAGCTGTTCCGGGCTGATGTCAGATCGGGCAGCATTGAGTCTCTTTCTGCATCGCTGAATTCCAGACCCGGAATTTTTTCCGCTTCTGACAGGGTATTTCGGGTAATGTCGGGCAGGTTGAGCAGGTTAGCCGCAGCAAGCACAAACAGGGCGAATGCAGCACCGGCAGAAAAGGTGAGCAGTGATCCGGATATTCTCATAACGGGTATTGACAGGTTAAACAATTAAGGGCAGTCTGATCAGTGTATCTGAAGAGTTTACAAATATGTGATGAAAAGTAAAACAAATGGGCTGTACTATGAGTTTATACAATTATGGAGGTGACACCTATGGAGGTGTTAGTATGCTTTGAATCAGGGAAGTACGGAACAATCTTACAGTTGAACAGCGAGGTGTTTTGGAAACATATCACCGGTAGCGCAGGTTCCGGCATACCGGGGCCGGAGTCGCGGCATGTGTGAAGATTCCGGGTTTATGAATGGCTGTTTTACCCCGAATTCCGGTTGGTATTTATTCTGGTTCATTCGTTGTAAATTCTTACAGACTTGTTGACAGGCCAATTATGGAAGCAGTAATGGAAAAAAAGAAAACCGAATCAATACTCATCATTGAAGACGACAGGGATATCGCCGAACTGATCCGTCTGAACCTGAGTGAACAGGGATACCGGGCAGAAGTGAAGCACAACGGCGTTGAAGGTCTTGAAAGGGCACTGGAGGAAAACTGGTCGCTGATTGTGCTCGACATCATGCTGCCCGGGATGGACGGTTTTGAGGTCTGCAAATCGATTCGCAGCAGCAACCGCTCCATGCCGGTACTCATGCTCACCGCCAAGACAGATGAACTCGACAAGGTGCTGGGCCTGGAGCTGGGTGCCGACGGATACATGACAAAACCTTTTGGAATCAGGGAGTTCCTGGCCAGGGTGAAATCCATTTTCCGGCGTATTGAGGTCGATCGTGAGCAAAACAGTGGTAAAACGTACCGGGAACTCATTTTCGGTGACCTTCAGATTTTCCCGGAAAAACGGAAAGTGCTGCTTCGGGATGCACCCCTGGAGCTGACAACCAAAGAATTTGAACTTCTGCTGCTTTTTGCAGAAAATCCGGGAAGGGCCTACAGCCGGCAGGAACTTCTGGATGTGATCTGGGGATATCAGTATGGCGGGTACAGCCATACAGTCAATTCACACATCAACCGGATCAGGAATAAAATTGAAGACGATTCGTCAGAGCCCCGATACATTAAAACCGTTTGGGGCCTGGGTTATCGTTTTGCTGAAAAAGGAGAACTCGCCTGATGGCAGGTATTTTCAAAAGTTTTTATGCCAGGATTGCCGCGCTGTTTTTGGTACTGCTGGTGCTTACGGGTGCAATCCTGCTTGCACTGTCAGTTAATTCGGTAGTGCGCTATATGGATGAAACCGAACAGAAGCTGAACCGGGACCTTGCGGTGCACCTGGCTGCCGAATTCGAGCCGCTGGTACAGGATACCATCAACACCGATCAGCTGCGGGGAAAAATTAACCAGATGATGGGCATCAATCCGCGCATACAAATCTATCTTCTCGATAACGACGGTCACATCAAGGCATCGTTTTGCCCGCCGGAAAATAAGGTTGAAAAGACCAGTGTTGACACCGAACCACTGAAACGATTTCTTACCAGCGCCGAGCTGCCCATACTAGGCGACAACCCCTTGCATCCGGGCAGCCGCAAACCGTTCTCGGCAGCCAGACTCGAAATTATGGGTGAAAGCGGATGCTATCTCTATATAATTCTGGGGAATGAACGGTATGATTCCATGGTCGCAGTGGTACGAAACAGCTACATCATGCAATCGACAGTAACCATTATTGCGCTCACGGTGGTATTTACGGGTATTGTAGGCCTGGTGCTATTCAGAGTGCTGACCAGCCGCATACGGGAAATGAATGATGTGGTCAACTCGGTAATTTCAGGCGACTACAACAAGCGAATCGATATCAAATCGTCTGATGAGATCGGTGAGCTGGCCCGTTCGTTCAATCACATGACTGAAACCATACAGGTCAATCTTGAGGCGCTGCAGCAGGTCGACAAACAGCGAAGGGAACTGGTGGCCAATATCTCCCACGATTTGCGGAGCCCGCTTGCATCGGTGCAAGGCTATCTGGAAACACTTACGATAATGGGCGACCGGCTGTCGGAGCAGCAGAAGGAGCACTATGTGCAGATCGTAATCAACAACACGAAAAAACTGGGACGGCTTGTAAGTGAACTGTTCGAGCTGTCGAAACTGGATGCTGAACAGGTACGTCCGCGTTTTGAAAGTTTCTGCATAGCGGAACTGGTACAGGATCTCGTGCTGCAGTACAAGCCCGAAGCAGGGAAAAAGAATATCCGTTTACATGCAGAACTCCCTGAAAACCTTCCGGCGGTCTATGCCGATATCGAACTGGTTGAAAGGGCCATCTCCAATTTGATTGATAACGCCATCCGGTATACCCCTGAGGGCGGTGAGGTTTACATTAAACCGGTCAATAACCCCAATTACGTACAGATCGAGGTCAAAGACACCGGGAAGGGGATTTCTGTTGAAGATCTGCCCCATATTTTCAACCGTTTTTATCGTGCCGACAAAAGCCGTGGCGGTACGGATGGCAGCGGTGCGGGACTGGGCCTGGCCATCGCGAAGAAGATACTCGAATTGCACGGCTCAGATCTGGATGTGACCAGCCGCCTGAATGAAGGAACCTCCTTCCGGTTTAATCTGAAAACATCGGTCGATTGAGCCCAGATATGATGAGAAAGCCGGGCAAGATTATGAAACAGTATTCCGGTGACATCCTTCCAATCCACTTCGCCGTTCAAATGTTCACTTTTTCCCTGATTCGAAGCATACTGACAGAACCATAGGTGTTATCTCCATAATTGTGTTGACCCGAAGGGGCGAAATGAGAAGCTCATCATGTCTCAAAATCTGAAAATAGGGATACTCGGGCCGGTAAGCCGGGCGGTGGTGTGGGAGAAATACCTCCGGCCTCATCCTGCCGTGAGCGAGGTAGTGATTGCCTCCGACATTCCCGCCCTGACGGGTGTTCAGGCCTGTATACTGCTCGACGAAGGACCTGATCGGTTAGCTACCGCCCTGAACCTGGTGAAACAGGGCTATCATCTGTTCATCGTGGGAAAGCTGCCGATGCAGGTTGCAGAGGCTGAAAAGATTTTCTACACGGCCGAGGAGTCGGGCATTGCGGTTCAGTATTCAAACTGGGCGGTTTTTTCCGAGGGTACCCGGTGGATGCGCCGCCAGCTGCCCAGGTTCGATCTCTATCAGTCGGTGAGGGAACTTGAAGGTCTCCCGCTCGAAAGCGGACTGGAGGCGTTTATGGGTTACATTCTTGAGGATATAGCCCTCGCTCTTAACTGGTCGGGGTCGAATGTTAACCGGGTACAGGCACACATGGCGGTTTCCGAAAAAGGTGAGCCGGCCTCTATTCAATGTTTTATCCGGTTTGAAAACAGTTCTGCAGCCTCTGTGTTTTTCATAACCAACAGCCGGAGGAACCAACACACGCGGTATGCTTCGGGTCGTGTCGGAAGTGTATTTTGTGATATTAGTGGCAGAAAAGCGATGTTTCGGACAACAGGGTCCGGTACACCGGTCGACACCGAATATACCTTTGATGAACCCGAACCGGCGCACTTTGCCGTCACCCAGTTCCTGAAAACCATTCAGCTCAGGCGGGAATCCGATTTCTCGGGGTACCATGGTCTGCAGCTGGCAAGAACTATCCGCATAATCAAAGAGGCGCTGCCTCGTTAGTAACCGCTGTAACGGCTGTCATTTCCGGCCGGGTTCCGGATAATCTGATACGAATTCCCGATTACGACCTGTCCCGGAAATTAGATGTTGAGTGTTATCTCAGGAATCGATACCATTTGGCGGCTTATAACTAAAAAGTAAATTATCCATTAAAACCATGTCCAGATCTTATTACCTGATTTTAATTATCACATTATTGGCATTTGCTGTTTCCTCCTGTGCAGAAAAAGAGGAACTGCCCGAACTGCCGGAACTGCCAGAAGGCCTTGAAATAGAGGATATTGTAGTCGGTGAAGGCGAGATAGCCGGTGAGTCCGATTTTATTACCGTTCACTACAAGGGTATGCTCTCCAACGGCGACGTTTTTGAGGACAGCCGCGACATTGGCCAGCCTGCCACATTTCAGCTCGGTGTTGGCATGCTCATCGAAGGATGGGACATCGGCCTGCAGGGAATGCGTGTTGGCGGACAGCGCCGGATCGTACTGCAACCCGATCTTGCCTATGGCGAGCAGGGAGCGGGTGAAGTAATTCCGCCCAACGAAGAACTCACTTTTGAAATTGAACTCCTTGAAGTCCGGAAAATGCCGGTTTCGTGGGAATATGACGAAGCCGATGTACAGACTACAGAATCGGGCCTGATGTACGTGGTCATGGAAGAGGGATCGGGCGACAAGCCGGAAGCGGGCGACCGGATCAGGGTGAACTACAGTGGTTACCTGGAAGATGGCGACCTGTTTGACAGTTCGTTTATCCGCGATACCTCCTTTGAATTCAATGTAGGTACAGGAGCCGTTATTCAGGGATGGGATCAGGGCCTGCTCGATATGAGACCGGGTGAGAAAAGGAAACTGATAATACCCGCATCCCTCGCCTATGGTGAGAGGGGCATTGGCAATGTAATTCCGCCCAATGCCACACTCTTTTTTGATGTCGAACTGGTTGAAGTGGTGGAAGAGGCAGAATAACCGGCTTCGATCGCAATATTGGTTATTCCCAAGAGGCGTCTGAAATGGCGCCTTTTTTATTTTACGACGGCCAAGATTATTATTCTGTCATTATTTAACTTGCGCCACAACACTGAACCGGAGAAATACCGGGTATTACTCTTTCATAACGACCAATTATCATCATCCATGAACAGTGTAGGAATTTACCAGGTAGACGCATTTACCAGAAAACCTTTTTCCGGCAATCCGGCAGGCGTTGTGCTCAACGCTGACGGCCTTACGTCGGATCAGATGCAGCGTATTGCCAACGAGATGAACCTGTCGGAGACAGTCTTTATGCTCAAGCCCGAGACAGAGGACGCCGATCTGCGCATTCGATGGTTTACCCCATCGCAGGAGGTTAACCTGTGCGGACATGCTACCATTGCTTTGTTCCATGTGCTTGCCGAGCAGGGGGAATTCGGCCTTGAAGTGAATGAGCCGCAGTCGTTTGTGGCCGAGACAAAATCCGGCCCTCTCACCATCGACCTGGAGTGGAAGGACCTGAACCCCTATATTAAAATGAGCCTGCCGGTACCATCCTTCTTTCCCTACCCCGACGATTACTCGGTGTTGTGCGCCGCCCTTGGTGTTTCTGAGGTGGAACTCAGCCGGAAGGCCAAACCGCAGATAACCGGCGAAGGATACTGTTATGTGCCGCTGGCCAATTTTGAAAGCCTGGGAACGCTTGAGCCCAATGTTCACTTGATGAGAAAACTCAACGAGCGCCATGATCTGACCGGCTTTGCCGTTGTAACCACCGATACCGGCGATCGTGATGTGGACTGGCATATGCGGTTTTTCGCACCCTCCCTCGGGGTATCCGAAGATCCGGTAACCGGATCTGCAAACGGCCCCATGGCCGCCTTTCTCTGGGAAAACGGATTTCTTGACAAAAGCAAAAAGCATTTTTCATTCAAAGGATCACAGGGCAGCTTCATCGGCCGCCAGGGGTATGTAACCGTGACCATGCTGACCCGGAACGATAAAATCGAGATGCTGGAGATAGCAGGTCAGGCTGTAACCGTGATGGAAGGGGAGATGCGCCTGAATGTGAACATCCCGTTCAAGCTGTAGAGGTTTTTATTGCAGGTGGTTGGCATCGGGGTATGATTCATGATATAAGAAAACAGACATGGAACATGAGATTTCAGACAACAGACATGAGACGCGCTGTATAAGGGAGATACATCAGCCAACAATCTGCTGACATCTGGTAACAGGCACCAGACACAAGGTTATGGATTTGCGTGCATGGGTTCATGGGAACCCGTCTCCGTATTTGAGATCGTAAAAAGGGATCGGTTTTGCGTTTATAATGTAAAACGCACATAGTGCTTCAATAATTAATGTGGTATATTGTATGTTGTTATTGAAGTTACGCGTTGCCGCACCCGGGCAAGAAAAGAGAAGCTGATGCCTTAACCGGCCAAATGGATTAACCGGCCCGGTATTGCGTAAAAGAGACACAGAAAAACAGATGACATATAAGGAAACCGAAAAAAGTAAGAGTATCGGCTATGAAAGCTAAATTGTTTGAACGTCATTACAAGCTGGGTTTCGACCATGCCATCTTTAAAGGGATGATGGGGTTAAAAAAACCGACCAAAGGGATTAAACGATTCTATCTGGGGTTGATTTTTGTGCTGATCGTACTCGGTCTGATCTTCTTTTAGCAGACTTGATCCTGTCTGATAAGGGCTGATACAGCTAATGGTTTAGCTTTCCGGTTACTGTTTTTTTGGTTTCATCATCGCAAAAAACCCTTTCAGTTGTTTTCTCGGAGCGATTTGCATCAGGCTGTTGAACTGCCCGGCCATGAGGCGTTCTCCACCATCGATCGTTACACACTCCCCGGTTATATAGGGTGACATATCCGACATCAGGAATACAGCCAGATTGGCCAGTTCATCGTGTTCACCATAGCGCCCTGCCGGTATTTTCCGGAGGTAGGCTTCTTCGATTTTGGGGTCGGGCATTAGCCTGGTCCATGCACCTTCGGTGGGAAATGGTCCGGGTGCGATTGCATTTAAACGGATGTTGTATTCGGCCCATTCGGCGGCCAGTGAATTGGTCATGGCCAGCACGCCCGCTTTGGCACAGGCCGAGGGCATCACAAAGGCTGATCCGGTTTGTGTGTAGGTGGTCACAATATTAAGTACTGAGCCGCTTTGCCCGCCTGCTATGAGCCGTTTTCCGAACTGCTGTGTGCAGTTGAACGTACCGTGAAGAACAATATCCACAACGGTTTTGAACGCGTTCGGACTCAGGTCTTCTGAAGGGAACAGAAAATTTCCGGCGGCGTTGTTTACAAGTCCGTTCAGTACCCCGAAGTCGGATTCAATCCTGTCCATCATTGCCGAAACTGCGTCATAGTCTCTCACATCAACGGGGATGGTGTAAACGGGGTTGCCGGATGCCCCGATTGTTTCAGCGGCGTTTTTGAGTTTGTCTTCATTGCGCCCGCAGATCGCTATCCTGGCCCCCTTATTGCTGAACATGCCGGCCATGGCAAGGCCGAGACCACTCCCGCCGCCGGTTACAAGAATGGTTTTGCCGTCAAGTGTATCCTCTTTGAACATGGTTAATCCTTGTCCTGGTCTGTTTTACTGTAGATGGTTTCAATCTTGTCCCTGAATTTTTCATGGACCACGTTTCGTTTTGTCTTCATGGTGGGCGTGAGTTCTCCGCTTTCGATGGAGAGCAGGGTATCGAGAAGCGCAAAGCGTTTGATCTGTTCCCACTTGGGCAGAATTTCATTCATTTTATCCACTTCCTGCTGTACAATAGCTTCCACATTCCGCTCAAAATCCGGATCGTTCTCGTTAAAAGTAAGTTCGTTTTCCACAAAGTACTTTCTGACGGTATCTATATTGGGTACAATCAGTGCTGAACAGAATTTCCGGTGGGCGCCGAGCACTACCACCTGTTCAATATACCGGCTGTTGAGCAGGGTGTTCTCGACGTGCTGGGGCGACACATACTTGCCGGTCGATAATTTGAACATGCTTTTTTTACGGTCGGTAATGAAAATATAACCGTCCTCATCAATACGGCCGATGTCGCCGGTGTGGAACCATCCGTCTTCGGTGAGTACCTCGCGCGTGGCCTCCGGATTGTTGTAGTAGCCCTTCATAATATTCGGGCCCCTGGCAAGGATTTCACCATCGTCGGCGATCCGGATTTCCACCCCGGTAATAGCTTTGCCCGATGAACCCGATTTGATCATACCGGGCATGGTAACCGTAATTACCGGGGATGTTTCCGTGAGGCCGTATCCCTGGTTGCAATAGATGCCGATGGCGTTGAAAAAATTCATAAGATTTGGCGCCAGAGCGGCCCCGCCACTCTGTATGCCGATCAGATTTCCCCCGAGAAAGTCCCGGAGTTTGCTGTAAACCAGTTTATCGGCGATTTTCAGCTTCAGCTTGTAGAGACCGGCAGGGGATTCATCCAGGTTATAGTTGTCGGCAAGGTTGAGCGCCCAGGCGAGCAGCCGGCCCTTGAAACCACCCGTCTCGCCGGCTTTTTTATGAAAACCGGCATGGATTTTTTCAAGTAACCTGGGTACTGTGGCGAAATAGATTGGTTTTATGGTCTGAAAATCATCCGGAATTTCCTCAAGTTTCTCGATGTAATAAACGGGGAGCCCCATGTAGATGTAGAGATAGTTGATCATCCGCTCATAAACATGTGAAAGCGGGAGATAGGACAGGATTTTATGATGCCGGTGCTGGTCAGGATCAAACGGGGTCCTCTCTTTGGAGCTCTGAACATTCGACGAAATATTAAAATGGGTGAGCATCACACCTTTGGGGTTTCCGGTAGTACCCGATGTGTAGATCAGGGAGGCCAGATCGTCAGGATCGACCTCATTTTTCAGTCTCTGAAACAGTTCCGGCTCCTTTTCCTCCCTTTCCCGGCCCATGGCATACAGTTCATCCAGGCCCAGTGCGTTTTTGTACTCTGTGGTGATCAGGCAGATGGTTCCCCTGAGACTGTCCACCTTGTCGATGTGGGGTTTGAAACTGCTAAAGAGCGAATCGTTGGAATAGATGTAATACACGGCACCGGCGTCGTTCAGGATGTAGCTGATCTGGTCGCCGGGCTGTGTGGTATAGACGGGTACACTGACCGCTCCGATTGCAAGCAGGGCCTGATCCACGATCATCCATTCGGTGCTGTTTTCTGAGTGCAGCGCTACCTTGTCGCCCCTGCTTACCCCGAGCTGATTCAGCCCCAGGGCAAAATGACGGACCCGGGTCCGGAAATCTTCAATGGAGGTTTCAATCCATGTTCCGTTTCTTTTCGTTGCAAGGGCTGTGCCCGAAGTGTTCAACAGCAGGCCCTCATCAACAAGTGTAGTTATACTCTTTTTTTCAATCTTCATGGCCCATTGTTCCGTTTAAGTTAAAAATCCCCAAGTGTATTCCGGATTGCCCACCGGTTTCGAATATCCCGGGGTATTGCCGGTATCGATTGTTATCTGATAACCATGTGTCCGGATATAATTTAATTGTTAGGAACTGTTCGTGAAAATTTTTCTGCATAAAACGGAATGGAATGGTAGTTTTCCGGTTGCCGGATGCACCTGGTATCGGTATTATTGGGTCGGTTACACTTCAGACAGGATGAATCACAACATAGCTACAAGGTTGCAGTGAAGATGGTTATAGAAGATGAGGTAAGAGAACGCTTTGAGGCAATGCTGAGATTGCGCGATCACCATATGGGCCATGTGCTGGGGATGGAATTTGAATATGTTGGCCGTGAAAAACTGATCGCGACGATGCCGGTAAATGAAAACACCGTTCAGCCTTTCGGGATGCTGCACGGAGGGGCGTCGGTAGCACTGGCAGAATCAATGGCATCCATCGGAGCCTTGCTGAACATTGATGATCAGAAAAAAATGGCCGTCGGTCTTGAAATAAATGCGAACCATATTCGCCCGGTCCGGGAGGGAAACGAGAGGGTTCGGGCCACTGCCATACCAGTGCACCGGGGTGCGGGCACACAGATCTGGGAGATTCGTATCCACACATCCGACGGTAAGCTGGTCTGCATCAGCCGGTGTACGTTAGTGGTTGTACCGCTGCGTAAAATGTGATGTGAGACATCAAACGGGAGAGAAGAGACGAGAGTGAAGAGAAATCAGAGATCTGAGATCAGACAAGAGATATCAGACATGCAAGGCGTCGGGAGCAGGGGGTTTCAGACGGTAAAGGTGATTCCAAGCTGGATGTAGACCAGGTTTGTCCGGCTTTTGCGGATATCGTAGAGCACGCCGCCGTTGTCTGTTGACAATGAGTTCAGGTATTCGGGAACTGATAACCAAACATGAAATTTACACCGGGACCAAGTTGTTCCACATTGTCACGGAAAGGGCCCTGTGGGATGGCAAGGGTACCGTTAATGCCGAAATTTAACTTTTGGTTCTGCGCCTTGGCCAGGGTTGTTATGAAAATAATCAGGGCGGTGGTTATGAGCAGGGCCTTGAGCAGGGTTTTAATGATAGAAGTCATACGCTATGAACAGATAGTTATCGGATTGGTAATTGACTGTTTCTGGCAAAATCCGGAAGGCAATTTGTGCCCATTTCTGTTCGGCTCAGTGCAATACGGATGAATGGTATACAATGTTATAGATCACGCCTGAATTTTATTAAAAAAGACGGAAGTGTCCCGACCCTGTGAACATCCGCAAACGATACGTCAGATTATTCAATAAACCACTACACGACAGGGCGTTCGATATCGAAGATTTCGCCGATCTTTGAATAGGAATTACCGGCAAGCCGGGCAATGGGTTTGAGTTTGCGGATATCGATACGGTAATCATCGATGAGATCGTCATTGATATGAAGATGCACCACACGGCCAAAAACGGCATCACTGCCACCCTTTTCGGTACCAAACTCGATCATCCTGTCGAGGCGGCATTCAAAATTGACAGGGCTTTCCTGTACCCGCGGCGGTTTAACCACCACCGATCGGGCAGCAGTGAGACCGGTAATGTCAAATTCATCGACATCATGGTCATAAATGCCTGATGCGGCGTTTACCTGTTCAGCGATGTTTTCGGTCGATATGTTGATCACGAACTCACCGTTAGCGCGGATGTTTTTTACTGTATCCTTAAGCTCGCCGTCCTTCTTGAACTTCTGGGCAAAAAAGGCCAGTGTCATGGGGTTGTAACAGACCACATTGAAAAAGGAAAACGGTGCCAGGTTGCGGGTTCCGTTCTTATCTATGGTCGATACGAATGCGATGGGCCTGGGCACCACGCTGCCTATGAGCAGCTTGTAGCACTGTTGGGGCGTCATATTTTCAGGGTTGATTTCCATGAGCGTCCTGTTTGGTATCGGATAGCCGGGTTAATATCTGTTGCCGATTGCTGCAGCTGTTCCGGTAATGATGTTTTGTAAACTGGTTATTATGATGCCTGATCAGAGGTCATCCCTGATTGACATAACACTGTTGCCTGAATTTCTCAAAATAGTACAAAAGGGGGAAAGGTATTACCCTGGATGTAACAGCCGGGAGCCTGGCCCGGTCGAGGTGCTTTCGGGCCCATGTGAACAGGCAGAGTTCGCCCGAATATACCGGCACCGCCACATTGTAAAACCGTTTTGTAAAGGTGGCCCGGACATTACGGTTCCGATGACGACAATTCCATACCAAATCCGGAAGGAGGTGTCGGTTCTTTAATTCCTGTCAAATCGTCGAGCAGATGGCGTATCTGACTTTGCTGTTCATCCCTGAAATTTTCAAAACCCTGCAGACATACAAACCGGACATGTCCGTCTTTGATCAGATTCAGTTTCCGGTTGAGCATGATGGAAGTATCCAGCTCCCCGTTGATGAGAATATGTTCACAGGACGCCATTAGAATGGCGTTGTTTCTGCTTATTTCCAGATGATGCGCGAGGAAAATGGCGGAAAACTGCCCGGTGTTCCTGAAACGGAACCGGATGTTCTTTTCGAACAACTCGGGATGCCGGCTGAAGAATCGTTCAAGAGTCCGGGTACGGACCGGATGAGGTATGTGGGGTACGCGAAAATACCGTTTTTCGAATCCGGCAAACCTGGCCGACTTCATCTGCAGCAGCAGATGCATAGACCGGGTTATACCGAACAGTTTTTTCAGAAACAGGCTGAATAAGCGGTTTAGTTCCACTATTACGGGGCTGAAGCTTGTTATTGTGTTCCAATTGCCACGAAGAACCACTTTGTGGGCGGAAAAGAAATCGGAAGGATCAACGTGGCCGGTTAGAATGAAATCGTCGTTGAAATAGATAAAATGATCGGCAAGATTGGGGATTCTCCAAAGGGCCGTTTCAATAGTTCGTGTGTTGAAAGTGGGCAGTGCATATTTAAAGCCAGCAAAAATCTGGCGGTGATCCACTATCTGCACGTTGAGTTCACGGCGTAGTTCAGGGGTCAGGAATGGGGGAATCTGATTATCCGTAACCAGGTGAATTCTACGTATCCAAGGTGCAAACTCGCGGATAGAGTGAATGCAGTACTCCAGCTCGCCGTTGTCTGTGAAACGGGTGTCATCGCGTCCAGTGGGCACTTCCCACCGGTTATGTTCGCCGCCGGTCAGAGCATATTTTCGCCTTTTACTCAGATGCTCCGGATCATTCCCGTTAACCCAGGTAATTACGGCATCGATTTGTGTGTAATAATCGGCCATTGATCAGATTCGAATCGCAGATGGTAACTGGATTTAATATAATGAAAATCTAATATGAAAGGTGGTGTTGAGTGTTGAGTGTTGAGTGTCGAGATTTGAGACACCAGACATCAGGTGCGGGACGGGGGTTCTGCGGCCGGCAGGGATGGTGGGAATGAGTAATATGTGGTGGGCGATTGTTTCGAAATAAGGACGGGTCCTCTTCCAGGGCTCCTTCTCAAGAGTCCGGAGCATAGCCTGCACAATCCTGATCGCAGAGTAGTAAGGTCTGAAGCCAATGCGCAGGATCTTGAAGGAGCCTTGAGCCTGACCATCATTAGGCGTGAGGGATCCATGAGTAGTGGTAGATTCCGTCGTCCATCTTTTTGGCATCCTCGGTAAGGTGGAGGGGTTTGAAGGTGTCGACCATTACGGCGTATTCTTCGGTACCCTCTTTGCCGATGCTTTTTTCGACGGTTCCGGGATGCGGGCCGTGCGGTATGCCGCCCGGGTGATGGGTAATGCTGGCATACTCTACGCCCTTCCGGCTCATGAATTCGCCCTGAACGTAATAGAGTACCTCGTCGGAGTCGACGTTGGAGTGGTTGTAGGGCGCTGGAATGGCCAGGGGATGGTAGTCGTATTTGCGCGGGCAGAACGAGCAGATTACGTAGTTGTGCGCCTCGAAGGTCTGATGAACGGGCGGCGGCTGGTGGACACGCCCTGTGATCGGCTCGAAATCCTTCATGCTGAAAATCCACGGGTAGAGGTAGCCGTCCCACCCGACCACATCGAAGGGATGGAAATCGAAGAAATAGTGATGAAAACGGTCCTGCTTTTTGATGCGGACCTCAAACTCGCCCTGCTCGTCGAAAAAGAGGGGTGCTTCGGGCCGGCGGATATCGCGCTCGCAGAACGGGCTGTTTTCGAGAAACTGGCCCAGGTCCGAGCGGTACCGTTTCGGAATCTCGATGGGGGCGGTCGATTCAATCACGAGCATCCTGTTCACTTCGGTATCGAAGGCCATCTGCCAGGTGACCCCGCGGGGGATGCAGATATAATCGAACGGTTCGAAGGTGAGTTTGCCAAAATTGGTCTGGAGAACGCCCTTGCCTTCGTGGATGAACAGCATCTCGTCGTGTTCGCCGTTGCGGTAGAAATAGTTCATCTTTTCGGTGGGCCGGCACAGGCCGATCTGCACATCGTTGTTGAAGAGCACCACAACGCGGCCACTCACCGGATCGCCGCCCTTCGGCATATTGTGCGTAAGCAGGTGGTGATGACGCAGAAGGTCTTCCTTCCAGGGCTTGATCACGATCTCTTTGCCTTTCTCCACACGCTTTACAGTCGTAGGCGGATTGTGATGGTAGAGCAATGAGGAGTTGCCGCTGAAGCCCTCTGCACCGAACAGCTCCTCCGTGTACAGTTGCCCGTCTTCGCGCCGGAACTGCGTATGGCGTTTGTGCGGAAATTTTCCGAGTGAATGGTAGATCATGATGGTTCTTGCTGTTAAAGTGGTTGTAAATGCCGGTGTTGTATTGTTGATGAGTGTTTAATGGGAGACACAAGACATGAGACATGAGACATCAGTATTGGGTATTTGTTGATGCCTGTTATAAATTGCCCCGCTTGTCTTGTTCGCGCTCGATTGCTTCGAAAAGTGCTTTGAAGTTGCCGATGCCGAAGCCGCGGGCGCCCTTGCGCTGGATGATCTCGAAGAACAGAGTCGGACGGTCGCTCACCGGTTTGGTGAAAATCTGCAGCAGGTAGCCTTCCTCGTCGCGGTCGACCAGGATGCCAAGGCGTTCGAGGTCCTCAACGCGCTCATCAATTTTTCCGACGCGCTCGATCAGGGTCTGGTAGTAGGAGGTGGGTACGGTCAGGAATTCGACGCCCTTCTCCTGCAGCCTGGATACCGTATCGAGGATGTCGCCGGTCAGCAGGGCCACGTGCTGCACGCCCGGACCGCCGTAGAAATCGAGATACTCCTCGATCTGCGATTTCTTCTTGCCTTTGGCGGGCTCATTGATCGGGAACTTGATGCGGCCGCGGCCCCCGGCCATCACCTTCGACATCAGGGCCGAATATTCGGTGGCGATATCGTTGTCGTCGAAGTGGATGTACTGGGAAAAACCGAGCACATCGCGGTAAAACCCGACCCAGCCGTTCATTTTGCCTAATTCCACGTTGCCAACGCAGTGGTCGATGTACTCGATGCCCACCGGTTCAGTGCTGATCCGGGATGTCCGTTCCCTGAAACCGGGCCAAAATAGACCGGCATAGCCCGACGAGTCGATCAGTGAGTGGATGGTGTCGCCATAGGTGGCGATGGCGGCGTGGATCACCACCCCGTTATCATCTCGGACCTCCTGTGGTTTGCTAACACCCCTGGCCCCGCGTTTTATGCACTCCTCATAGGCCGTATGGACGTTTTTCACCGACATGGCGATATCCCGGACCCCGTCGCCGTGAACCCTGCAGTGTTCGGCAATCGGCGAATCGCCTGTTAGGGGAGATGTGAGCACCATGCGGATGTTGCCCTGTTCAAGCAGCCACGATGCCCGGTCTCGAACGCCGGTTTCAAGTCCGCTGTAGGCCGTAACTTCAAACCCGAAAACGGTCTGATAGTAGTGGGCGGCCTGTTTCGCATTATTCACATATAGTTCTATATGGTGGATGTCAACCAACCCGAGATGGTCGTCGTAGGCCGATTCCAGCGGACGATCGACAGTGCCGAGCGCCTCCTGATTCTTTTTCATAGCATTCCTGATATTGGATTAAAAGCGCTTTTTTCGTTCATCCGGCAATATCGGAAAAAAATGGAAAAGAAGCAGACCGGCACCCGGGCATCTATTTATTAAAACAGTTCTGATAAGTACTCAGGTGCTGTGATCATTTTCTACATTACAATCTTAGCGTAGTCAAATTCTGACAAGAATCTGAGCCTGTACACTCCTGCCCGGAGATGGAAATTTTCCGGGGCTCGAATGCTCACTGTAGTGCGTGTCGGTAAGGTTTTCGATGCCCGCTCTCAAAAGAACATCCCTGAGGATATTCCATGATGCGCGGAGATCGACCAGTGTAAAGGCCCCGGATCCGGTTTCGAGGGTGGAGACCGACGCGATACGGTGCTGCGCGGCCGCATGGCGGACCTGTGCCGTAACGGTTCCGCGCTTCCATTGCCAGTTTATGCCGGCACGCACATCGAGTGGCGGAATCATGGGCAGGGGCTCATCAAGTTCCAGGTTTTGAGCAAAGACGTATGCCAGACCCCAATCGAGGGTTAGAGTCTGTGACAATTGCACGTAACCAGCTGCTTCTCCGCCCGCGTGGAGTGCAGCAGAATAATTGGTCCAGGCCGCGAACATGGCGTCTGTAGCCAGGCCGCCGATGTAATTGCGCAAGTGATTCAGAAAGAGCGAAACCTCAACACCATACCGGCGGCTGTCGCCATTCAGGAAACCGCTGAGGCTCAGCTGTGTACTTTTTTCGTTCTTCAGGCCCGGATTTCCGAAATAGAACAGGTCATCGAGAGGGCTGTAGATGTAGTATCCGTAGGTTTCGGTGTGCGAGGGCAGGCGCGAACCGCCCGTCAGGTTCAGGCCCAGCCCCAGCCCCCAGGCCTCATCACTCCGGAACTGAAGGCCGGCTTTCCAGCCCGCGGCGCCCATCAGGCGGTCGGTGGATGCATTCGGGTATATGATCGCGAACAGGTCTGCGGCCATCGGATCGTTGAGCGAGCGGTCCGACAGATCAAGGGCCAGCCCTGTGACCAGCGACCAATTCGGCGACATCAGCCATGAATGGTCGGCCGAAAGGTAGGCATTGTTCAGCGCTGCATCCCCGATGTTGAGCAGGTACATGGGTGAGATGGCCGGGTTGATGGGCTCCATTTTCATATCGGCGAAGGCATCAAGCCGATGCAGGTTTACCGTTGGCCGGATGAGGTGGTTGCCGGCGATCATGGTCGATTCTAGACGGATGCCGGTGGTGCGGGTTTTGCCGAACATGGGCATATACATGCCCGGCATTACACTGCGGGCGGATACGTCGCGGTTATAGTCGCTCATCCAGTGATCAACACGGGTGTGGTAGGGTTTCACCCGGAGCAGTGTGACCAGTCGACCGGGATTGCGCCATTCGTGTTCGTAGCTGAAAAGGTGCGACCGTGCCTTGTCGGTATCCATGATGAGAGCGGGGTAACCGGCATCGAGGGCCAGGTCGCCAATCCAGGTGAACCAACCGCGGCTGCCGCCGGCAAAAGTATGGCCGGCATCCATCTTAAGATTCATTTTGGTGTAGCCCGACAACCCGAATCGTTCACCGCCCCCGGCCCTGAAGTCACCTGCATCACGCAGGGTAAAAGTTGCCTGCATGGCAGTACGGGCATTCGAATAGCCGCTCAAGAGCCGGTAGCGCTGCTCGCCGCCGTTCGATCTGTAGCCGGCATCTACCTCCCCGTAGTAGCCTGTATCGAATGCGGGCCTGGAAGTGATCAGGTTCACCGATCCGCCGGGCCGGTTACCGTGTTCAAAGCTGATGTTGCCCATGCTCACATCCGCCTTTTCCAGGTTTTCGGTCTCAACATAGGCGGTTACCGGATCCATGCGGTCTACGCAGGCGGGCACCATGGTTACGCCGTCGATGAGTACATTTACGCGGCTGTCGGAGAGGCCGCGAAGCGATGGCTCCCAGGCGTAGTTACCCCGTTTGATCATCGAGACTCCGTTGAGATGCTGCAGGAACTGCTCCGTTGACTCAAGCGAGCTGTTGGGATGATTGTTCGGCGTGGTGCCGGGCGTGGGGACCGGGCGGATCTCCACCTCGTTCAGCAGGCCTGGCCGCGGCACGAGATAAACCGTCAAAGGGCCCTGTGCGAACCGGCCCGGGTCGAGTTCATGGGTTTTGTAGCCGGTCATGGTGAGCAGAATGCGGCACGGACAGTGATCCAGCACCAGTTCAAATGAACCATCGGCCCGTGTGGCGGTAACCGGTGTCATCAGGGCCTGCCGGCCAGGGTAAACCGAATTGCGCGAGGCGATGATCACATGAGCACCGTGCAGTGGACGCAGGGTTTCGGCATCGAGCACACGACCGGAGAGGGTATCCGGTCCGCCGCCGACAGGGGCTGACCAGACGAAAAGCAAAATTGAAAGTATTTTTAGCATGAGCATGTTCTCATCCTTTGATATCGATCCGTTTATTATTGCAGATTCAAATGGTGAAGTTGAGTCGTTTAATGCAGTTGATATGTCTGAATGAGATCAGTTGAGCATAAGATCGAACCAGGTCTCGTGCAGTTCGTCCCGGCCACTTTTTAAGGTGAAGTAAACGCGCCAGTCGCCGCTCATGTTGAAGTTCACCTTGCCCAGGTAAAATCCAGATCCGGTGGATACGGGATGTACGTTGTTGCTTGAGCCGTGTCCCATCGACTCCATCCAGGGTTTAATTTCTATCTGGAGGTCATCCACGGCGGGGAAGCTCATCATGGTTTCGCGGCGATGGAGGGTTACCTGCAGGTCGTTGGAACCTGTTTTCGGACTTTCGGGTGCGATCCATGTCAGAATGTAGCGCTCTTCGTTCGTAGCGGTGAATACCTTCACGTTTGACGACTGCTCAACGGTTATATCCGCCGTTACACTAAAAGATGAACCGGTTTGCGGGTCGGTCACATCAATGTCGAGCCTCCATGAGCCCGAATCGCCGGAGGGCATGGTGGCGATGAAGGCGCCCCTGAACAGGCGATAGTGCTCGTCGCGGACCGTTTCAGGCTGCCAGACCGGCGATGAGTGCGTGTGGGAGGTCATCACCATAACGGGTCTGATCGTAATCTGAGCCGAACTGACAAGGTCGCCGTTACCACGGCGGATGTCGATGAACAGGGGATGGTAACCAACATCGAGCGGTTGTTCGCTGTAGATCGTTACAGTATGGTTATCGGCTGTGACCAATGCCAGCTCGACCAGGTCGGCAGCCGGGTCCGGATCGTCGGCATTGTTGATGCCGCAACCGGAGAGAAGGGACCCAGCCAGTGCGAGAGCGGCGATGAGTGCGATATTTAAAATATAGAAAAATTTATATTTATGGGATATTATGGACAATCGGGATAACCGGCAGGGTTGCTGGGCGACAGATGTATAAGGTGTATTCATGGTTGTGCAGGTTTTCTGAATGGGGGTTGTAAACGGGCCCGTATTCGAGGCACAATCGGGATGTACGACAGGCATAATTATTCCTGTCAGTATCGGAAGGAGGGTACGAAACGGGCGTTTATAATGGCGTGGTGAGGCTGATTCAGGCCTGCGGTGGATGAAAAATGCCGTGAACGACCTGGTATTCCGGAAGGGGAGGATGGGCAGACTGTTCGGTAATCCGGTCAGGGAAGAGCTGCAGTGGTTCGGCAGTGACTGGGATATTCAAAAGGGGGATGTCATCCAGGTTGAGCAGACTGACGGGTGTGCGGGCATCCTGCTGCTGTTGTTCAATTTGGCCCTTGAGGTAGCAGAAGCCGTCGCATTCCATCTCCGGCACATCCTTGTTCACGCAGAACAGATCGATGATGCGTTCCCTGAACGAGTAGTACTCGAGCAGCGGCAACACGGGCTGAAGAAGCCCTGTGAACAGGCTGATAAGGAAAACGAAGGAATAAATGCGGTTTTTCATGGATGGTTTGCGAGTGCCTGTCGCGTATATCCAAGTATAGAGGAAATCTATTTAAGATAAAAGGGTCTTTTATATTTTTATATCAGAAATACGGTCTTCGTATGTACCATAAAAGATATTTAAATGTAAAAAAAAACTGGTCGAGCTTTACCGGGAACTCACTCGTCCACCAAAAGAAGCGTATCGGCCCGGCGGTTCACACTGCAGCCCTGCCGTTCATCCTGCAGTACGCACGGGCTGCCGGTAATGCCCAGGCTTTCGATGATGATGCGGCCGGTTTCGATACCGCGGGCGATGTAGTGGTTTCTGACAGCAGCGGCCCGGCGGGCGGTAAGCCACTGGTTATAGTCGGGATTGCCGATATTGTCGGCCAGGGCCTGGATCAGTACGGTACTGCCTGGATGATCGGCGAGGTAAGCCACATTCTGGTCGAGCAGGACCTCGTATTCAGGGTCGATCAGCGAGGAGTTCAGCCCGAAGATGACTGGATGCAGCGGCGACAGGTCTTCGGTTTCGACCGCGCTGTTGTACCGGGTCATGTTCTCTTCCGATCGCGTTGCAAAGGAAATGTCCGGGTGGTAATTCAGGCGGATGTACCTGGGGTCGAGCCCGCTTTCGATGTAGGCCGTGGCTACACGGAGGGTACGCGACCAGTTCAGGGAGGTTCCAACAGGGCCGGAAACTGCGCCGGACACTTCGATCACCATTCCCGGTTTACCGCTTATAAGTGCCGCGTTGTGCAATTGGGCGATCCGGTTAACTGAATCGGGAACAGTGGCTGCATCCCTGAACATCACCAGGCGATAGTTTCTGTCGGGGTCGGCGATGGCAGCCGCAGTCGCTACAATATCGGTTTCAGTATTTCCGCCAGTGGTTTCGGCGATAAAAGAGGCAGGAATTGTGGTTTTTTCGGCCGGTATAAGCCTGAAATGGAGGTTTTCGGCGTAGTCGCCATCGGGCAGGGCTTCGAGATCGAATTCGATATAGGGAGGATCGGTGGTCAGATCCAGCATCTGAAGCTGCATGGAATCTGGGTAGATGATGTAGCTGCCAGGACGCACACCCAGCTTGTAGAAGGTGCCGTCGGAGTAGGCGGGCAGCACCTCGCGGATCTGGCGGTTTTTTTCGAACAGGACCACGCGGAGGCCATTGGCGCCGGAGGTATTTCCGTTCCGGTCCAGCACGGTAACCGAACCGTCTATTTCACCAGCCATCACCAGGGGGATATCGATCTGCTTGAAGCCGTTCGGGTCGGTGACGAACGAAAATTCAGTGAATTCGGGGATTAGTAACGGGTTTTTGATGCGGTCGGTCATGATTTCGATGCTGTAGCGGGTGTAGGGCATCAGATGGGTCACCCGGCTAACACCGTCGTCGTGGAGCCTGTATGAGGTGGTCTGGCGGAAGCGGATGGCCTCGGCCGGGATCACGGAGCTGCCCGTGGCTGCGGTGCCGCCGCCGTTACCGTCGGTGATGAGCATGCGGATGGCCGCACCGGCCTGACCCACATTCTGTCGGTTGTCGAGAACCAGACGTTTGTAGCCGCTGTCGTAGCCCACCGAACCCTGCACCTGGTGGTTCATCAGGTAGTCGTTGCGTCCCGACCGGTAGTTGCCCGATGTGCGCAGCTGCGGGATGTCGAAGGTGAGGCTGAGGAAGAAGAAGTCGCCGCGGCGGGCGAAATTTCGCTCCACGCCTGTGCTGAAACGACCGAATTTCCCGAGACGGCGGTCGATGGTGAGGGTGATGCTTTCGAAACGATCCTGTTGAATCATATACCTCATCTGGGCGCGGACCATCAGGGTGCGGAGCGGGGCGGGTACTGTTGGCCGGTTTTCGAACATGTAGAACAGGCTTCCGGTGAGCAGCCGGTTCTGGCGGATCGTTCCGCCGCTGTTCTGGAACAGGGTTTCGCGGTATCCGGCCTGGATATTCAGCCTCCGGTACCGCGCAATGAGGCCTGAGTCGTACTGGTACATCGTCTGAGTGCCAAAATCGGCACGTGAACCGGACAGGCGCAGGCTCAGTGGCAGATTGTTGCGCAACAGAGGCAGAAAGAGCGACCCCTGCAGTTCGTTCCTGAGCCCGCCGGTGTTGTAAATGCTGCCGGTCTCCCACGATGTGGCCGCAAGCTGAACGGAGGTGAACCCCGGGTACTGTACATTTCCGCTGAAACGGTAAAAGTGGCCGGGCACCGCATCCGAAGTAAGCAGGTACTGGTCGAATACCCTGGCCGAAGCCGTTCCGAAAAGTACGGGGCTGCCGGAGCTTTCGAAATATTCGACACCGGCCCGAAGGGTGAGATGTTCATTGAGGCCGTATCCCGCCGAGGTCTGTGTCATGAAGTCGCCGCTGTTGAAACCCGACCGTCCGGGTGTTCTGCTCAGCCATCCCGCATCCGCATGGTACGTGAACTCGCCGGGCCTCAGCAGGCTTGCCGGAACGTTCACGCGACGACTGGTTTCGCTGTAGGTTCCCGAAGGACCGTACTTCCGGATGTTGACCAGGGCGCTGCCATAGGTAACCGGAAGCGTAAAATTATAATAGCCCGATTCGCCGGCATTCATGTAGCTCACCAGGCGGCCGTTCACGAACAGTTCTACATCGTGATCCTGGCCCGCGAAACCCTGCACCTGGTAATCGCCGAAATAACGGCGGGGCTCGATCGGCTCGTTGCCCACTTGTATGCCGTAGAATGAATTGGAAGCGAGACCACGTGAATAGACTTCACCGGTTGCCAGGTAGCTGATGTCGGTGCGGTCGAACGCGTACCGCCAACGGATGTCCCTGTTCTCGTACCGGGTATCGGTGTTGTTGTTGGAGAAGGAGAAAAAGCCCTGAATGTCGCCGCCCAGCAGCTCGGCGCCGTAACCGAAGCGGCCGGAACGGTTGTCGCTGATCATCGACTGGTTCCAGGCCAGGTTGTAATCGAGGAACATGCCATCGAGAGACGACTTTTTACGGCCGAAGCGCAGGTCATAATGGGGCTGCAGAATGGTGGCGGTTCCCGAGCGTTCACGGGAGCGCCGGCGCTGGTCGGTCTGCTCAACCGGCAGGATGTGGCCGGTGGTGAGGGTGAGAGTCATGCGCTGGAAGCTGACCGTGAAATCAAGGCCGAACACTTCGCTGAACACATCCGGCGTGAGGTAAAAATCGGCGTCGCGCACAATTAGCTGCCGGGATGAGAGCTGAAACTCATTGTCGCCCAGAGTGATGACCCGCGAGGCGGGGTCGAAGGTATAGCGCAAGTCGGGATCGATGAAAAAGCCGTGGATTTGCCGGCCGGATGCATCCCAGTGGTAGTCGATCTGCAGGGAGCTGAACAGGCCGGAAAGCGGAAGGTAGAATGTGTCGTCTTTGTACCATCCGGTAACGAAGGTATTAACGACTGACCGGAACCGGAATTCAAGGAAGGCCTCGTCGTGATCATAAACTGAATCGGACGCATGTAACAGGGTTGAAACAGGTATAACGGGTGAACTTTGCGCATAGGAAAGCTGGCCGGCCGTGAGTATCCGGAGAATGATCAGCAGTACTATGAGGCCGGCTGATTTCACTGCACGGTAAAGGAGAAGGTATCGGTTATGGCCGGAGCCTGAACGATGGATGCTGCGGGGATGTCGGACCGGCTGGTGATGAACCGCACTTCCGCGTTATAGCTGCCAGGACCCAGTTTATCTGACGGTATGGCAACTGATTTATGTATATCGAAGTAGATGGCCACCGGTTCATTGTATTCGAACACGTTCCGGCCGTTTGCATCGCTTACCTTCACCTGCATGGTGCCAAGGAAGGGTGCGTTGCCTGTCTGCCGAAGGGCAAGGTGCAGGTGACGGGTATTGTCAGCTTCAGAAATGGTATGCGGACCGGTTTCGATGCCGGTGGCAACGGTGCCTTTCCGGAACATCACCGTGGTGATCTGCTCGAACCGGAAGATGATGCGGGCACCAATGGTGGTTGATCCGAGTGTGTCGGCCTCGTCGGGGCGGGCCGAGGCGGTGGTTTTGATGCGTGCCCAGTACATACCGTCTTCCAGATCCGTTGGTGGCCGGGATGTAAGCCGGACGGTCTGTTGCTGACCCGGTGCAACCGTGAAGACCCTCGGAAAAGCGCGGACCCAGGGCGCGGCCGAAAATCTGCCGGCCCTCACGGAGTCGTCATACACCATATATGTGCTGCCCAGTGAATCAGACGAAGGGTAACCGAAAACGAAATCGACGGTCACATCCTGCGGACTGTCGGTTCGGTTCTGAACCATATAGGTGCCAAAACGGTTCTGGTCATCAAGGGTGATGAGTACCGGGGCCACCGTAACCTGGGAAGTGGATGTCTCTGCAAACAAAATGAGCAGAGCAAGTACAATCAGCGATTTAATTAGTTTTTTCACAGCGGGGAATATTTTTTTGGGGTTATTTGGGAACAAGGCACAAGACATGAGACAACGTTATGCTGAGCGCAATCTGAAGAGCACGGCCTGAGCGCAGGCTGAGCGAAGCGAATGCCGAAGTCGATGGGCGCAGCGATGAAGCTGTAGCCGAAGCACGTGGGGGCTTTTTTGGGGCTTTTTAAAAAGCCCCAAAAACACCGCGATTTCATTAAATCTGTTATCCTCAAGTCTGATGTAAGTGCCTAAAATAGGTTGACATTTTTTGCTCCTTTTTTATGGGAAAAAATGTCAACCTATTTTAGGCACTTACATTGCTCAAGGCAGGCGTGAGGCGGCTGGTGGCATGGGCAGAAGGCAGGGCGAGATAGATAGTGAATGGAGAAACAA
>JBLRWO010000027.1:0-63354 GCA_047921215.1 Cyclonatronaceae bacterium
CCGTTCGGCTAATGCTTCCCCCTGTCGGGTGCATAGGAGACTTGCACTCCCAAGTGAATGCGCCCTGCCGGGCGCACTATAAAAAAAGGCCGCTCCGTCAATATGCGGCAGCGGCCTTTCGATTACTATGCGTAATTATACTATATATCGAGTTTGGTCATAACTCTTTCAGTGATATTGTAATCTCTGCGAACTTCCTCGGAGACATACAGGATAATAAAATCACCATTATTGGTCATTGTATTGAGTACATAGGTGAGTCCCATCTCTTCGGCCACTTCATCAATTGCGGTCTGTATCTTTCCGATAACCGGGCTGATCAGGTCAATCTGTTGTTGCTGCAGTTCCTGCTGGGCACTTCCCTGCATCTGCTGCAGTTCAACCTGCAGGCGGGTCAGGCTCTCTTCTTCCCTTTCACGGGCTTCTGCAGAGATAACGGAACGCCGGCGCTGGAAATCTTCAAGACGCTGTGCCAGTTCCATTTCCTTATCTGCAATTTCACGGTTTTTACGTTCCATAAAATTTTGCAGACGGCGCTCAATGGAAGCCATTTCTGGCATTCGTTCAAGGATGACCATGGGTTCAACGTATCCGATTTTCATTTCGGACTGGGCCTGCAGGTTTTCGGTCTGCAGAACGGTAAATACCATTAAAAGGAGAGGTATCAGTATAAATTTTTTCATTTCGCTGCTCCGGTTCAGATTACTGAGTTAATTTGTTAATTACTTTTTGGGTTATATCCAGGTTGCTTTTTGCTAATGCAGAGGAAAAAACAATGATAGGCTGTGCATTGCCGGTTTCCTGGTTCAGCACGTAATCAAGTCCTTCCTGGGCTGCAATTTCTGCTATCGCTTCCTCAATTTCGATCATCAGCGGCTGCATCAGTTCATTCTGGCGCTGCTGCACTTCTCTCTGCAGAACATTCAGCCGCTGGGTGAGCTGCTGGTCACGCTGCCGCAGTCTGTCTTCCTCAGCGGTGCGGGCTTCCTGGTTCATACTTTCACTGGCCTCCCGAAAGGCTACCAGTTCTTCCTGAAACTCCCGGATTTCAACTTCATACTCCTGTTCTTTTTCCTGTATGAGCTGAGAAATACGGCGTTCGATTACTTCACGTTCCGGCAAAGCTTCCAGTACCGACTGGGGATTGATATAACCCACTTTATGTTGTGAGTACGCTGAACCGGCTGTAACCAGCAGGATGAGCACCATCAGATTTATCTTTTTTATCATTATCAAATGATCAGGTTATTGTTAACAAAAATGAAACGTTCAAAGTCAAATTATCTTGCAGGTTCATCCACCTGTATTCCCATCTCAAGTAAAACGTCGTTGCTGATGTTCCATTGCGGTCTGGTATACAGAAAAAGAAAATCACCGGCCCTGTCGAAAACAAAATCAAATCCGTCGCGTGCGGCAACTTTGTCGGTAGCTTCTACAATTCTCAGCTGTATGGGCTCGAGTAATTGTTGTTGCTGCTTAAAATAATCGCCCTCGGGTCCGAACTTACTCTGCAGAAAGCGTTCCCGTTCCCTGATTTTATTGTCTATCTCAGTGAGTTTCTGCTGCCGTTGATCACTGGTATAGAGAATCTCCCTGGCCTGAAACTCCTGCCTAAGACGCTCGATTTCTGCCTGCATTCGGTCAATCTCCTGCTGCCACTCCTGGCTCATCTGCCTTAGCCGCTGATCTATACCGGTGTATTCCGGCATTTTTGACAGTACGTACTCCGAATCGATGTACCCGATTTTCTGATTCTGTGCCTGAACAGACACAGATGATATCAACAATACCAATACAGGGCACCATAGTGCAGCAAGTATAGCCGTAGGTGTATTTTTTGTGATTTTCATAAAAATCCGTCAGAATGGTGATCCGATGTTTATGAGGAATTCCCAATTACCGGGTGCAACAGATGTATTTGGTATGCCATCAAAACGATAACCGTAGCTCAGGTCTATAAGACCGAGGATAGGCAGGAATACCCTCACACCAAATCCGGCGGCCCTGTTCAGATTGAACGGGTCCCAGGTATTGAAGTCGAGATAGGCATTACCCGACTCGGCAAAAACATAGGGTATCAGCTGAACCTGTTCACTTGATACGGCAGGATATCTCAGTTCTGCAAAATACTTGTTGTAAATACGCCCACCCACAAATTCGCCATCAATCGCCGGTGAAATGGATCCGCCAAATCCACCTGGAAAGCCCTTCAGATCAACGTTGTCGCGGTAGAATACCTGTTGCTGCTGAAGCGGAGTACCACCGAGGTAGAAGCGCTGGAACTGGCTGCGGTCTTTGCTGCCCAGCCAGCCCATATAACCGAATTCTGCCCCGCTGGTCACAACCAGTTTGCCAACGACCGGTATGTGATTCTGAAATGAGAGCAAACCCTTATAGAATTGTTTGAATCCCGGCAAGGGTGGCGCCACCTCAAGTGAAGCTGATAATTTGGAACCGCTATTGGGCGACAACGGGTTATCAAGGGAGTTTCGTTCAATAATCGATTTCAGAGACAATATGCTTGCACGTCCGGGTTCCAGCAGGCCTTCGTTACGGAACACATCGAACATCTGGTACTGAAGAACATTGATCTGCTGGAAAAAGTCATCGGGCCACTGAAGGCGGCGCCCAAGCGAAACACTGCTGCTGAATTGCTCAAACCGCTGGTTCGAGAATTTGTACAAACTGTAGGAGGTGTTGAACCCGAAGGAGTTTGGTCTTCCGAACATCCAGGGCTCCTGAAACCCTATTGAGTAATTCTGGAAGCCTCGGCCGGTTACCTGCACGCCAAGAGATAACTTCTGGCCATCGCCGCTGGGTAGCGGGCGCCACTCCTTGCCATTAAACAGATTCTGTGCTGAAAAATTATTAAAATTAAGCCGTGCCGACAAAATAACACCAATCTGCCTTCCGCCGAAACCGCCCGAAAATTCGAAGTTGTCTGTACTGGCCGATTCATCGAGTGAATAGATTACATTCACCGTTTTTTCCTCATAATTATAATCGAGATCGGGCATAATATTTTCCGGAACAAAATATCCGAGTGTGGCAAGTTCACGAACAGACCGCTGAATTGCTGCCCGGCTGTAATTGGAGCCCGGTATGTTTCTCAGATTTCTGCGAACCACATCGTCATTGGTTTTGGTGTTACCAGAAAAACTGACCTCCACAAGTTTGGCAATTTCATCTTCAATAATATTGAAATGCAGATCCAGGGAGTCCCCCTCAACAAACCGAATGTCCTCCTCGATCCTCATAAACAGATATCCGATATTCTGGTAGAGGCTGGTAACATCGCTGTTATCTTTGTTAATGTTCAGGTTCATTTCGTACTTTTCCTGATTAAAAACATCCCCTTTTTCGAAACCGAGCGACTGTGTAAGCACCTCTTCAGGATATACTGTGTTGCCCTCCCATGTGATGTTGCGGACAAGGTACTGTGGGCCTTCATCAATGACCAGATTAATGGCAACCCCCTGGCGGCGCCGGTTATGGTCGTACACAAATACGGAATCCTCTCTGATCCTGAAATCCAGGTAGCCGTTTTTCTTGTAGAAATTGGTCAGGTTCTGCAAACCCTCCATATACTCTTCGCGCTCATAGGTCTGCCTGGTAAGCGACCTCCAGAAAGTGGTACGTTTAATGGGCTTCATATTACTACGGACCTTTCTGCCGGAAAAGCTTTCATTTCCCTCAATCTCAACCGTTCTGATCTGAATTCGTTCACCCGGATCAATATCGAAGATTACTTTCATCCTGTTTCTCAGGGTGTCCACATCACCGGTAATCACACCCACATTCGTATACCAGTATCCCTTATCGCGATAGAACCGATGGATGGTATTCACAGCCTGCATTTTGGATGACTCCGTTACCGCAAAACCAGGCAGCAGGGTTATCTGTTCTCTCAGGTCTCTGCGGTGTGAGCGCTTGATACCTCTGAGTTCATAATCTTCAAGGCGGGGTTGTTCTGTTACGAAAATATCGAGATGTACCTGGCCGGTACCAAGTTCAGTGTGTACGATCCGGACATCAGAAAAAAGCCCTGTGTTGTAGAGCCTTCTGACTGCAGTAGCAATAACTTCGCCAGGAATGGTAACGCTTTCACCTTCCTGCAAACCGGTAGTACCCGAAATCATGGATACCGAATAGCTTTCAGTTCCAATGAGATTGATACTGCGAATGGTAAACTGACGGGGCCTGTTATTCAGGGGATTGGACAGGTCGAGCTGCACTGCACCAGGCGGTACCACCTGAGCCTGTGCGGGTTCTGCAAGCAGAAAAATGAGCAATAACAGCGATAAATTGCGAAATGTTGCTTGTATTGAAAACACGCTTGAATCTGGTATGAGGTTAATCGATTAGGAATTGTTTTGGACAATCAGGTAGCGTAACGTTAAACACCCGCACTAACTTGCCTCATATCCTTTTTTTCTAGTTGTTCAGAAATTTTACCAAAGCGCCGTTCTCTCTTCTGATAGGATTCAATAGACTTGTAGAGTTCATCTCTGCGAAAATCGGGCCAGTATTTTTTACTGATGTACAGTTCTGAGTAGGCGGCCTGCCACAACAAAAAATTGCTGAGGCGGAATTCACCACCGGTTCTGATAAGCAGATCAGGATCCGGAATGGAGTCGGTGGTCAGTAACGACTGTACAAGGTTTTCATCCACATCATCTGGATCGATCTGCCCGTTTCTGACCATCTCACTGATCCTGCGGGTGGCTTGTGCAATATCCCATCGGCCCGAGTAACTAAGTGCCAGGCAAACCTGCAGACGTTTATTATTTTTTGTGATCTCTATTGCTTCCAGAAGTTCGCGATGGCATTTGTCGGGTAAACGCTCAAGCTGACCAACCGCAACTAATTTAATGTCGTTTTCGACCAGCTTTTTGGTTTCTTTGCGCAGACTTTGAATCAGCAGCTGCATCAGGGCGTTCACTTCAGAAACCGGTCTCATCCAGTTTTCGGTCGAAAAAGCAAACAGGGTGAGGTGTGGAATTCCCATCTGGGCGCAGGCCTCTACAGTATCGCGTACGGAATCGACTCCAGCCTGATGACCGAACACTCTCATATTACCACGTTCTTTAGCCCACCGTCCGTTCCCATCCATAATGATGGCTATATGATTGGGCATTCTGCCACTTTCCCGCAGCTTTTCCTGGCGCAGTGCGTCCTTTTCAGTCTGTTTTTTACGGTTTAGAGATACAGTTTTCAAAAAAATGGCTTTTAGTGCTGTTTCAAGCTTGCAAAATTATCATTTAATTCGCCCTGATTCAACAATTTATTCGGTTTTTACCTGTCTGGTTACCGAGAACATCTCAAGAAGAGCCATTGCGGCTTCCTCGCCCTTGTTTCCAGCCTTGGTTCCCGCCCGCTCAACGGCCTGTTCGATGGTATCGGTTGTTAAAACACCGAAAATTACGGGTTTTCCGAAATCCAGATTCAGCCTGGCAACGCCATTGTTAACGGCTCCGGCAACGTAGTCGAAATGGGGGGTTGAGCCGCGTATTACCGCGCCAAGACAAATGATACCATCGTACTTCCCCGATTCAAGCATCATTTTGGCTGTGAGCGGAATTTCATAAGCCCCGGGACAATACACGACCGTGATAGTATCTTCATCCACCCCGTGAGCCTGAAGGTTTTCAATGGCACCTTCTTTCAGGCGCTCGGTAATAAAGGAATTCCACCGCGATACCACTATACCGATACCGGCTTTTACAGGTGAGAAATTTCCCCGAATATTCTTTACTGGCATAATAATTCGTTTTCAGGAGGTTATATTTTCTTTGCGTTCCCGGCAAAATGATTCGATTCTGTCCGCTTTTTTTGCATCGACACAGACCACGCCCAGATATTGATCATCGGCATCTTTAAAACCATGATAATCGCTGCCACCGGTAGTCAGAAGGCCGTTAATTTTAGCAAATTCCTCATATTTTCGCTGGAGATCGTAATTGTGGCTGGGATGTATGGTCTCAATACCGTCAAGATCCGTTTTTGAGAAATAGATCAGGTCGTCGTCAACATACAACAGACCGGGATGTGCAAGTACTGAAACGCCACCGGCCCCGCTGATAATTGAAATCACATCCTCAATACTGTGATATTCCGATTTAAAATAAGCAGGGGCTTCATTGCTGAGGTATTTATCGAAGGCGGCTTTAACATTTTTCACGATCTTTTTTTCGACCAGTAAACCGGCAATATGATTCCGGCTGATCGGCACGTTCAACGCAATCTTTGCGACATCTTCAAATTCGATTATGACCCCCAGTTTTCTCAGATTCTCCACCATTTTTCGCGCACGGTTGATACGGCGGAATTTCTGATCGAGCAACAGCTTTTTGAGCTCTTTATTACCCACATCAAAGCCATAGGCAAGTAAGTGGCATTCCCTGCCCTTGTAATCGCTGGTAATTTCTGCTCCTGCAATTACGTGAACCCCGGCATCAACACCTGCCGCCCTCGCTTCAAAATAACCGGAATAGGTGTCATGATCGGTCAGGGCAATCACCGATAACCCGCGCGAAGCCGCTTTTTTTACCACTTCGGCAGGAGCGTGTTTCCCGTCGGAGGCGGTTGTATGGATATGTAGATCGGCTTTTTGCATGTTATGGAGTGAGTACTGAGCGGTATTGCTGCTCATCACTCAAGATACGAAGAGCCTGGTTCAATCCATCATCATAGGCCTTCAGTGTAAACAGCCTGGTTGAACTGTCTTCGTAGCGCCCGGCCAGCTCGGTAATCAGCTCTTTTCTGATGCGGTCACTATACTCATTCAATTCCTGCACTTTAGCAGTTTCGATACGGTCTCTGAGGCGATCCATAAGGTCTTCTTCTATTCCCGCCGGATGGGCTGCAAGGGATTGCTCAAGCTGTGCAAAGTGGCGCTCAGCCTGGTTCGACCATGTAAAACCGACTCTTGCCAGGTAGGTGATGAACGCATCGTAAGCAGCTTCAGCGTCAGATTCCGGATCAAATGCATCACGGGATGCAGCATACTCGTTCGCAAAGAAGAAATAATGATTTTGCTGACTCAGTGCAATTTCGAGCATACTTTGCTGCCTGTCGTCCAAGTGCAGATCAGGATCGATCCCGTTGTGCTGGTACACGCTTCGACCTGCACGGGTTGTAAACTCCCGGTCGTCACCCCCGTCCAGAGCATTTGCTCCGCCGTAATCCACCGTCTGAATGGACCGGCCACTGGGTATGTAGTATTTGGATGTGGTTATTTTCAGTGCAAGGTTGAACGAGAGTGGTTTTACAATCTGAACAAGCCCCTTACCGAAGCTCCGCTCACCAACAATAACCGCCCGGTCGAGATCCTGAAGGGCACCGGCCACAATTTCGGATGCGCTGGCACTGCCGTTATTGATGAGAACTACGAGGGGCTCCTCACCAAACATGGGGGCTTCTTCCGTCCTGAATACCGTGCTTGATTCGATTGCACGTCCCCTGGTTGTGACGACGCCAATACCGGGACCCACAAATTTATCCACGGTTTTAACAGCTTCGAATAGGAGACCGCCCGGGTTGTTGCGGAGGTCCAGAATCAGGCTGTTAAGACCCCCGTCTGACCGCATCTCATTAATGGCATTTCTAACCTCTTCGGCCGTATTCTGCCCGAAACGGGATAGCTGAATGTAGCCTGTACGCCCGGTTTCGTCGATAATTCCGTAGCTGGTTATGTTCCGTACCTCGATACGTTCGCGGGTCAGTTCAAAAATCAGTGGTGTGTCAACACCAAAGCGTTCTATTGTAATTTCAACGGTCGTACCCGTATCGCCCCTCATCTGGAGCTGGAGTTCATCGGCCGAGAGTGTTTCAGCCGTCATACCGTTCACCTCCAGGATTACATCACCGGCTCTGACCCCCTTTCTGTGGGCCGAATAACCCTCAACTGGCGCTATCACCACCAGCCGCCCGCCGCGGGAGCCGACTTCAATTCCAACACCTGAATACCCCCCGCGCGACATGATGTCGATTTCGGGTATCTGTGATTCCTCAATCAGTACCGTATAGGGATCGAGGGTCTCCAGCATTGATCTGATTCCATGTCTCATCAGTTTTTCGGGATCGACTTCTACCACATATCCCTCTGAAACTTCATTGTAGACCTCACTGAAAATGGTGAAGTTTTTTTTGATGAGGAAGAGCGGATCAGGTCTGTAAATGAGTCCAAGGCCCGTGATCCCCGCAAGAACGAGTACCAGGGCCGCCACAAAGCGCTTGTTTCTGATCATGGTGTAGGCGTCAGTTGCCTGCCGGTATTTTCAGCTGCTGACCGACATAGATCGTGTTGTTCCTGAGATTATTGATGCGCATCAGTTCGGCAACAGAAGTGTTATTGGCCCGGGCAATTTCGTACAGGTTATCATTTCTGCGCACGGTGTAGGTGGTAACACTGCTGCTGGTCGCCGATGCGGTTACCGCCGGTGTGCGCTGTCCTGACCGGCGCTGTGCCATCAGGTTCCGTTTTTCCGCGGTATTCATATTATCAATCCCGGCGTATTCAGCCTGCCGGGCTGCAGGTACATATATGGTAAGCCGCTGACCGGCACGGATCAGATTTCCGATATTATTCCATGACCGGATCTGCCACGCCTGGGTATCGTACCACTCCGCTATATGACCGATAGTATCTCCCCGTTTAACGGTATAGCTGAGGCGGGCAGAGTTAGCCGGTGCCGGTGTGCTGGCCGATGGTTGCGAAGAAGAACCTGCTGAAGCCGTGATGGTACGCGCCTGCCGGGCTCTCGACGGACTATCGGCCTGAATGGCTACATTAGAACCGCCGGGAACCGGAATAATGATCTCCTGACCCGGATGTATTGTTGTTGAGAGCCGTTCATTTGCAGCGTACAGTGCCTGAACTGTTGTGCTGTAGCTACTGGCAATGCGGCCGAGTGTTTCACCGCGCGATACGGTGTGTACAACAAGTGTCTGCCGTGCTGATTCAGGCATATTACTGTAAGCAGCCAGGAATTGTGTGCGCCGGCCTGTCGGAATTTTCAGCGGATAGGATTTGGCCCCCGGCGGTGTGGCCCATCGAAGCAGTTCGGGATTGTATGCACGGAGTTCATCGGGGGTTACTCCTGCAAATTCTGCGAGTACCCGCAGATCGACCGATCCTTGAATTTCGACCACTTCATACGAATAGGGATCGGTTTCGGGAATTTCATAAAAACCAAATTCGCCGGGATTCATGGCAACCAGAGTGGCGGCAATGTAACCGGGTACGTAACCCCGTGTTTCACGTGGCAGGTGCGGGTATATTTCCCAGTAATCGGTACTGCCGTTTGACCGTGATATCGCCCTCCTCATGCCCCTGGTACTTACATTGTAGTTAGCAAGCGACATATGCCAGTCGTTCCAGCGATCATTCAGATCGCGAAGGTGCCTCGCTGCAGCGCGTGTAGATTTTTCGGGGTCACGTCGCTCATCGATCCACCAGTTCACCTCAAGACCGTAAGCCGATCCAGTAGCATGGATAAATTGCCAGAGTCCGACAGCCCTGGCATGGCTGCGTGCCGTGGGCACCAGTCCGCTTTCAATCATGGAAAGGTGGATCAGTTCTTCGGGCACACCCTCTTCCCTGAAGATTCGGCGCATCATGGGGAAGTAGTGTTTCGAACGCTCCAGCCATCGCTGCATAATCTCCGGGCGTCGTTGTGTCAGATACTGAATATGGTTATTCACCTGCTGATTGATGATCAGAGGCACTTCGGTCTTTTTTGTGGCCACATCCTTCGGCAAAGTGAAGTAGGATCCATCGAACCATTCATCATTCTCTGAAAACATCTCCCTCTGAATGGCGAAAATGTCGCCTTCAGCCTCAAGCACCGGTCCCGAAATGCCATAAAATTCCTGATATTCGGCCATTATGGTACGGTATACTTCATTGAACCGGCGGTCGGTAAGTGCATAGGGGTATTCGTCCATTAAATTTTGCAGCGCAATTATGGCTTCATTTATCTGCTCTTCGGCTACCAGAAGATCATCGTTTACCTGGGCTTCCATTGCAGCAATACCGGTCCGGTACACATCAATCACCCTGCTCAGATAGGCTTTGTCGACCGGTTCTGTATCGACAGGTATTTCCGGCTGATATCTGCTCAGAGGTTCACGATCCTGGATCGGACTCATGTAGGGCAATTCCAGTTTCGGCATGGGCACACGGTCGATTTGCGGGCGGTCCTGTGCTGCCACCACGGTTGCGGTAAACAGTAATAAAATGAAGAAACTGATTCCTTTAAACGGCATATCGGGAGTTTGATGAGGTTAGGCTGGACTTTTCAGAAAGCATTAAAATATAAAAATAATTCGAAGAGTCTGCTTTGTGGATGATTTATTACCGGGCATAACGCACACAAGGTCGTTATCATACCTGACACATCAAAAATAACCTGCAGGTTCCTGAAAATTTGGATGAACCGGGTATGTTATTCCGACAGATTGATGTTCAGGGAGCGCCCAACGATCCACATCCCGCCCTATCGGGCAAAGTTACTACTGCATTAGATATTCTGCAGATTGCGAAATTCAGTTATGAGTTCTGTTTTGGGGTTTTGTTATATGTGTGATTTATGTAGATTGGACGAATGAAAAAGCATATAAAAGGCCGCGGAACTATCGATAATCCTGCCAATCGTTTCGAACGGATTTACATTGATAACAGCGCTTTTGAAGATTCCGGATTTTCAAATACAGAATCTTATACTCAGGATACATGTGGTTCTGAAATTGACGCAACAGGTACGGGTAAGGGTAATGGGGCAGAAACCGTAAATAGAGAGGGTACTTTAACATTATCCGGCTCTCGAGATGTGCGGCACCCTGCCAGTCGGCCGAAAACCTGTTTTTACAGGGATCACAGCCAATCGGTCATGTCACACAACCAGAGTCCCGACATCCCGTTCGATTATTCCATAAATCCCTACCGCGGCTGTGAACACGGTTGTATCTACTGTTATGCCCGCCCCACGCATGAGTACCTGGGCTTTTCGGCCGGCCTCGACTTTGAGACCAAAATTATGGTCAAACCCGATGCTCCCCAAATTCTGGCAAAAGAGCTGACGCGGCCGGGATGGTTGCCCCAGGCAGTCTGCCTGAGTGGCAACACCGACTGCTATCAGCCGGCCGAACGACGGCTCAGGATAACCCGGCAGTGCCTTGAGGTGCTAAGGGATTTCAGGAACCCGGTAACCATCATCACAAAGAACCACCTGGTAACTCGCGATATAGATATCCTCAGCGAAATGGCGGCACTGAACCTGGTCAGAGTGAGCATCAGTATTACCAGCCTTGATCCTGACCTGACCGCGATACTTGAGCCGCGCACATCACGGCCGCAGCGGCGGCTCGACGCAATCAGGCAGCTGACTAATGCAGGCATAACCACGGCGGTGATGACGGCACCTGTCATTCCAGCACTGAATGATCATGAAATACCGGCTCTTCTCGGGGCAGCCCGCGATGCCGGTGCCAGCAGGGCCGGATACACGTTACTGAGGCTTCCACTGGCTGTTCGGCCGCTTTTCACTGAATGGCTCGATCTACATTACCCCGACCGGAAAGAAAAAATACTGAACCGGATCAGAAATATGCGCGGTGGAAAGCTAAACCGGTCGGAATTTATCAGCAGGATGAAGGGCGAGGGAAACTATGCAGAGCAAATCAGCTCCCTGTTCCGCATACATACGGCCCGGCTGGGCCTGAACACCGGTCGGGTACCGGTAGAAACCGGGCAGTTCAGGATTCCGGCTGTTTACCGAAAGGATCGGCAGACTAATCTGTTCGATGCCGAATGACGGACGACCGGCAGCATGATGCATGATATATAATACGACCGGACTGCCCGGACTGTTTACTTCCGGTTATTTCTGGCTGTTCAGCAACTGATCGATTAGACGGGCTTTTTTGGGATCAACATGAGCACCAAAACTGGTGATAATGTAGCCTTTCACCCCGTCTTTGGTCTCAAGGGCATAAAGCGTTGATTCGTCGCCGGGATCGGTTCCCTGATCGAACTGCCAGGTTCCGGTTATTTCAATATTCTTTACTTCCACGCGAAGGTCGAGTTTACTACTGTATAAAACGTCGCCATCGGGTTCAAAAAGATTCTCATACCCCTTCTTTTTAAGGTCCTCAACCGCTTCGGCCAAATCGGTATACATGGATTCAGAGTTCGTTAAAAATGATCATTAACATACCAACAGTATAAAAAATTGGGGAAAGATAAGCTACATCTTCACCAACGCCCCGGCCCAGGTCAGTCCGGCACCAAAGGCAATCATAGCCACGGTATCTCCACTTTTTACCCGACCCTGCTCAAAAGCCTCGGTCAGCGCGATGGGTACCGAGGCGGCCGATGTGTTGCCATAGTTGTGAACGTTCACAAAAATGCGCTCTTCCGGGAAGGAAGTGAGCCTCGCAGCCGACTCAATGATACGGGCATTGGCCTGATGGGGAATCAGCAGATCGATATCATCGAATGTCAGTCCGGCATCGGCCACGATTTTCTGCAGGGTGTTTCCGATAACCGGCACCGCGAATCGGAATACTTCGCGGCCATTCATCTTGATGTAGACATCACGGTTGTCGATGGTTTCATGACTGGGTGGCAGGGCCGATCCGCCGGAGGGATGAATGATGTGCTGTGCACCGAAACCGTCGGATCCCATTACGTGCGACAGTACCCCGGCGGGTTCATCACTGCGGCTTACCACCACTGCCGCAGCCCCGTCGCCGAAAAGTACACAGGTATTGCGGTCTTCCCAATCTAGCATGCGGGTGATGATTTCAACCCCGATTACAAGAATGTGGCGATATCCGCCGGCCCTCATAAACCGGTCGGCTATGATGAGTGAACTCACAAAGCCGGTACACCCCACCACTACCGTAAAAGCACCGATGGTTGATGCCCCAAGCATATGCTGAATCTGGCTCGATACAGGTGGGGTCAGGAAGTCGGGGCTGGATGTGGCCACGATAATGAGGTCGAGGTCGGAGGGTTCGATGCCGGCTACCTCAAGCGCGTTACGGCTCGCTTCAACAGCCAGCGTGGAGCAGTGCTCATCTTCGCTTACAATATGCCGCTGGCGAATACCGGTACGTTCAGTGATCCACTGGTCGCTGGTATCCACCTTTTTCTCCAGGTCGGCGTTGGTCACTATGTTCCTGGGCAGTGCCTTGCCATAGCCGGTAATACGTCCGTAATGTTTTGTCATGATCAGATGGTATATTTTTGTCGGAAAGGTAGCTTATTTATACAAAACCGAAAAACAGCTATACATTCGTTGCGATTTTTCGGGCTAGAACAGTTACAATAGTGCAATACATGCAACTTAAGATCAATATACAACCGGCAAAACCCACGTTGCTTACAGTTCCAGGCACCCGGCCGGAGGACGATGATGCAGTTGTCTGAATCTGGCTGGACCATAATTGCTAACCCGGTTTCCGGTGGCGGACGCGGCAGCCAAACCATTCAGACCCTGGAACGGGTACTGTACAATCTCGGGATCGGCTATGATCTCCGGTTCACAAATGCACCCGGACATGCTATTGAGCTTGCTCGCTCCGCTTCGTTAAACGGATGCCGGAAGATTGCCATCGCAGGAGGGGACGGCACCTGCAATGAAGTGGTTAACGGCGTGCTGAAAGCCGGCAATTATAAACCTTCAGATACAGAATTTGCCGTAATCTCGGGCGGACGCGGCAACGACTGGATCAGGACCCATGGCATATACACCGATATAGCCAGGGCTGCGGCCCTGCTACGTTTCGGCAAAACTATAAGGCATGACGCAGGACTGGTTGAGTACCATAAAGACGGCAAGCCCGCAATGCGGGCCTTTGTAAATATGTCGGGGATGGCCATCGCCGCCGATACGCTGGAACGCTCCGGACGGTTCAAACGACAGAACAAACTGGTGTACCTGAACGCGCTGATACGGGTGCTGCTGAGGTACAGGGCTCCGGTTATCCGTTTTCAGGTCGACGGGATTGAACAAGAGAAAAAAGTACTGGTTATCATCTCGGCAAACTGCCGGTATGCAGGCAGCGGAATGCTGCTCGCACCCAATGCCGATCCCTCCGACGGAAAGCTCGATTTCACGGTTATCGACCACATGTCGTTTATGCAGGTTGCCGCTCAAATCCCCAGACTGTTCACAGGCGGACTTGAAAACCACCCATCCGTTCATCTGCTGCGCGGAGCCCGTTTTGAAGCAACATCCACTAACCCGGTTCTGATAGAAGCCGACGGTGAACTGCTTGGAACCACACCCTGCTCCTACTCCGTAATACCGGGCGCTTTTTCCCTGAGAGTACCCTGATAAGTGTTATAAATCAGTAGTCTCCGCCGGTATTATTTTTTAGCCGGGCATACGTTTTTTCCGGGTGAGATGGGGTTCGGGTTCAGTATGTTGCAGGATGTATAATAAATTTCAGGATCAGCGTCCGGCCACAATGGCAATGCGGTTTCCTGAAGGTGATATGGCCAGCCGGGTGATGTTCCTGATACCTGATGTGGAAAGGTCGGCGATTTCTGTCCACCCGGCAGTTCCCAGAGGGTCCCATTCAAATATGATGGAATGGCGTGCCATTATAAGTGTGCCATAGGCAGTCCAGGTGAAATCCTCTGATTCAGGCAGCGCTGTTATTAAACTGGAGATTTTACGGGTATCGGCATCATACATTCTGATCATCCAGTTTTGGGGATCATTTTTGTCGAGCCAGGCCACTGTATTGCTGCCCGGCATGGTCTGCAGTGAGCGGCCTATGTTTTCAGCCACTGTCCTTACCAGGCCTGTCCTGATATCCGCTATTCTGAGTGTTGGCGGATCACCGAGTACAAAAAGGGCAACGCGTGTGGTATCAAGCCAGCTGTAATAACCAACCGGTTCAACCCTTTCAAGCAATGGCTGAACGGGCTGCCCGTCGAGGGTATAAAACCAGAGGCGCTGTGTGCCATCCTCTTCCACAACAACAGACGAAAATCCGGAATTGTCCGGCGTCCATTGTGGCGAGTATTCACTCTCAGCACTAGAAGTAAACTGAACTGTTTCGCCGGATGTAAAGTCGTACCGGAACAGATCGGTCTGCCCGTCGCGCATGGAATTGTAGATCAGGTACCGACCGGTGCGGGAGAATGATGGCTGATTATCATAACCGTTCCTTCGGGTCAGATTCCTGATGTTTGAAATCTGATGCATGGTGTCGACCAGGTGGATGTCGGCGACATAGATGTCTGTAGAAGGAACATCCTGCAATAGGGCATCACGGTCCGGATAAAACGGGTTAATCAAAACGGGATATAATGATGTGGGTAAAGGTACAGGAAGAAGTACAGGTACACGTATATGTACTGGAATCTCAGTTATCATGGAGATTGTTGTAAGCAAAAGGGCCACCGGAATCAAAGCTATCTTCATGGTTCGATACCTTTTCAGCTGTTTCTGCTGATTTCACCGAGCATATCAACGGTTTTACCGAGATCCTGATCGGTGATCTGGTGATGAAAAACCGCCCGGATACGTCTCGGGCCAAAGGGCACCATGGCAATTCCTGCGCTTTTCAGTTTTGCCAGAACGGCTTCAGCGTCTTCACGGAGCGTATCGAAGATCACTATATTTGTCTGAACGCTGTCGAGCCGGATATTAAATGCATCCATTCCTGCAATTTCATGTGCAAGATACAATGCCCTGCGGTGGTCGTTTTCGAGAAGGGTAAAGTGATGATCAAGGGCATACGCTGCTGCCGCTGCAAGAAGTCCGACCTGCCGCATACCGCCACCAAGAACTTTGCGTATACGTCTGGCTTTCCGCATCAGATCCTTTGTGCCAAGGAGCATGGATCCAGCCGGTGCCCCGAGTCCTTTGCTGAAGCAAACTGAAATGGTATCGGCGATGGTACCGAAAAAATCAGCTTTTATACCGGTGGCAATCATGGCGTTCCAAATGCGGGCCCCGTCGAGGTGAACGGCAAGTCCGTGTCTGTATGCGAGCTGCTTTAATGCCGTGAGATTTTCGGCAGAATAACAGGCCCCTCCTCCCCGGTTGGTCGTGTTTTCAAGACCGATGACCCGGGTATGCGGATCCCAGTCGTTTCGTGTCCGGATTGCCGGCTCAATCAGTTCCGGTGTAAGGACCCCGTTGTTACCTGACAGGGGGCGCAGCTGTACACCCGACAGAAATGCACAACCTCCTGATTCATAATTGAAAATATGGGCCGATTCATCGGTAATGATTTCGTCGCACGGGTTTGTAAGCATAAACAGACCGAGCTGATTGCCCATTGTGCCGCTCGGAACGAAAAGACCGGCCTCTTTGCCGAACATAGCAGCAACCCGATCTTCAAGTGCGTTAACTGAAGGGTCTTCTCCAAACACATCGTCACCCACAGGGGCTTCGGTCATAGCCCGGAGCATGTCCGGCGTAGGCCGTGTTACTGTATCACTGCGCAGATCAATCATTTGATTTTATTTAATTTTTTCAGACTGAAAAAAAAGGTAAATTTATTCTTTATAGTGATATTTATTTAATTGGGCTTCAATATTTTATAACTAGAAATTTAATGCTTTTTCCAGGTCTCCTGTCAACTGTATAAAGTAATCCTGTCAGTTACCGCCGGCAATCCGTGAAAGACCCGTGATCAGGATCTGGTATAAAATCCCCGACCGGTTTTATCACCCAGTTTTCCGGCATCCACCATTTTGACCAGCAGCGGACACGGCCGGTATTTCGGATCCTTAAATCCCTCATAGAGCACATTCAGAATATCGAGGCATACATCCAGGCCAATGAAATCGGCCAGGCGCAGTGGTCCCATCGGATGGGCCATGCCCAGCTTCATCACGCTGTCGATATTTTCGGGTGTACCTACGCCTTCATGAACGCAAAATATGGCTTCATTGATCATGGGCATCAGTACCCTGTTGGAGACAAATCCAGGAAAGTCATTTACAGGTACGGGCTCCTTCCCGAGTTTTCCGGCCATATCAACCACTGCATCGTTTACTTCGTCGAGTGTATCGAGACCGCGCACCACCTCAACCAGTTTCATTACCGGAACCGGGTTAAAGAAGTGCATCCCGATAACACGTCCCGCCCTGCCAGTTACCGCTGCCAGTTTGGTAATGCTGATAGATGAGGTGTTGGATGCGAGGATACATCCAGCAGGTGCGTGTTCATCGACAAGTCGAAAAATTTTCTTTTTCAGCTCAAAATTCTCGTTTACAGCCTCAATAACCAGGTCCGCATCTTTCACGGCCCGGGCTGAATCCGTAGCCGTATGGATGTGGCCGAGAGTTTCCTTCTTTACCTGTTCGGTGATTTTCTCTTTGCTGACCAGCCTGTCCAGGTTTTTTGCAATAATGGCCATGCCGCGGTCAAGTGCCTCACGGCTTACATCCACCATGGTAACACTGAAGCCGGACTGTGCCACCACATGAGTTATTCCATTACCCATGGTACCGGCACCAATTACAACTGTTTTTTTGATTTCCATAGATACTCCCGTTAATTCAAAGAACCGCGGGCGATTCTTCGCCTGCCGGTTCTTCAGGTCGCTGTTCACAATGTAGTATAAAATATGAGATGATACCGCTTCTATAGAAACCCGGTATCTCTGAGATGGCGGTCAACGGTTTCCGCTGCCGACATCCGGGCACGGATCAGTACTTCCGTATTCTGCCTTAAGAGAACTTCAGCCGGCAATGCACGGCGGTTGTAATGGGAAGCCATGGTCATCCCATAGGCACCCGTATCACAAATCGCCAGAAGATCGCCCTCGGCGGTTTCGGGCAGACTGCGGTCTGTAGCAAGAATATCACCACTTTCGCAGATATTGCCTGCAATGGTATAGAGGATATTGCCCTGACTGTCAGACCTGCTCAGGTTCACTACCGCATGGTAGGCATCATAGAGTGCGGGTCTGAGAAGATGATGCAGGCCCGTATCTGTACCCAGGTAGGTAACATTGCCCTGGTTCTTAATGGTGTTCACACGGGTAAGCAGAGCGCCCGCCTGAGCAATAAACCATCGTCCCGGTTCAAAATAGTAGCTGAAACCGGTGTCACGCTTCCGGTAATCATCCAAAATCACCTCTCTGGCAAGCCTGGCAAAGGTAAGTAGATCGAAGTCTTCGGCACCCTCGCGGTACGGGACCGGCATCCCCCCGCCGAAGTTGATAAATCTGAGATCCGGCAGATACCGGGCTTGCTCTATAAGCACACCCATGGCCGAGATGAGATTCTCCGGCTTCCTGATTCCGCTGCCTATGTGCAGGTGCAAACCGGTGATCTTTTTATTACGGGACGCTGCAAGTGCGGCACACTCCGGGATCAGGTCCTTGCGGATACCAAACTTGCTGTCGCGGTTACCGGTATCGACCTTGTAGTGATGGCCATCACCTATTCCGGGATTCAGCCGGATACTGCATTCCCGGCTTACGGGATGATCAAGAAAGCTCTTCAGCCTCGACAGCGATCCGATATTCAGGATCACCCCTGAACGGACAGCAGCGTCCATCTCCTGATCGGTCATGTTATTTTCGGTGTAGAAAATCTCCATCGGATCCGACTTGATCTGCCGGCAGAGCAGCACCTCTTCATAGCTCACGGTATCATAACCCATTCCCTCCTCATGCATAATCTGAAGGATATGCGGGTTATCGTTGGCCTTCACGGCATAGAGGAACCGCACCGGCATCCCGTCAAAAGCACTTTTCAGGTACCGGCACTGATTCCGGATTACCGATTCATCATACACATACAGTGGGGTACCGAAGTTTCCGGCAATACGGTTCAGGCGGGCTGTATCAAATATTTTGTTAAAAGCGGTCAAAACAACATTTCAGTTCCGTTATATTACCGGACAACAACCCGTTTGGTTGTTCCGGGCACAAGCGCCCCAAAAATACACAATCTGAGGTAAAAAACAGGCCAAATCCAAGTTACATGAAGACCTTTTTAAAAGCATTACTGGTTACAGCTCTCCTGTTTACTGCGGTTCTTGCTCTTACAGTGTATTGGTCGCTCTACAGGCCAATGCCCGGTTACGGCGGTTCGGCCACTTTACCCGGTCTTACGGAGCCGGTAACCATAGAGTGGGATGAGGCCGGAGTACCCCATATTTATGCCGAGAATCAGGCTGACCTGTACTATGCTCTCGGGTATATACATGCGCGTGACCGCCTCTGGCAGATCACCTTGCATCAGCTAACTATTCAGGGGCGATTTGCTGAATTTCTGGGGGAGGATTTCATTGAAACCGACCGATTTCTGCGTACACTGGGGCTTGCCCACACTGCCAGCGAAAACCGGCCGCTCTACAACAATGAGGAGACAGCCATCCTTCAGGCATACACCAACGGCATCAACGATTATGTATCGGAGCACACCGGGGAGTTGCCTCTTGAGTTTTCACTACTCGATATCAAACCCGTTCCCTTCACAGTTAACGATGCAATAGCCATTCCCAGGCTTATGGCCTGGAATCTGAACCTGGTTTGGAAGAGCAAGGTTGTTGTGGCTCAAATAGCGGAAACAAAATCACCGGATACCATCCGGCGGCTGCTGCCCGCGGCAATGGCCGGGGAAATCATACAGCAGATTGAGGAAAATCAGGCCGACACGGTGCCGGAAGCCGTACCGGTTGGAAGCCTTATACCATTACTGGATACCGACAGCCGTGTACGTGCAATTACCGGTATGGATGCCGTGATGCAGGGCAGTAATGCATGGGTAGTTGACGGCACGAAAACGGCCAGCGGCCTGCCCATACTTGCCGGAGATCCGCATCTTGGTCTGGGCGTGCCGTCAATCTGGTACGAGGCTCGCCTGAACCTTAACGGGCGGAATGTGGCCGGCGTTACAGTGCCAGGCAACCCGCTAATATTTATTGGCAGAAACGATCAGTTTGCCTGGTCTCTCACCAGCCTGATGGCCGATGCCCTCGATTTCTTCTCGGAAGCGCCTGATCCGCTCGACCGTGGCCGCTATGTAACCGATTCCACCTCTACCGACATCACCTACGCCCCGTTCCGTATCAGACGGGAGATTATCCGTGTTCTGGATGGGGATGAGATACTGCATGAAGTAAAAATTACGCGCAACGGTCCGGTGATCAGCGATGTACATGAACTGGATTTGTTGAATGACCGTCTGATCTCGATGAGCTGGACGGGTAACCATCCCGGTAACGAAATGAGACCCGGCCTGGCACTGAACTGGGGCGACCACTATGAGGATATCATTGAACTCAGGGAACATCACACCGCTCCTGGCCTGAACCTGCTTTACGCCGATCAGTCGGGGAATATTGCTCATTTTGTTCTGGGGAAAATTCCGGTACGTACCGGATCAGCACTGTTTTTCCGCAAGGGTTGGCTGCCAGAGCAAAGCTGGAGGGGCTATGTACCGGATAGCAGGATGCCCGCATATATAAATCCACCACTGGGATGGCTGGCAAATGCAAACAACCGGATCAACGACAGCCGTATTCCGAATTATATCAGTCACTTCTGGGAACATCCTTCCAGATACGAACGTATCCGCGAGGTACTTGGCAATGGTACGGATTTTGAGGCTGCAGCCATGAAGGATTTGCAAAATGATGTATTCAGCCATCACGCCAGAAACATTACCGGATCAATCATGCCGGTACTGGAGCAGGCTACCGGCGATTCCCTTATCAGAAACATCCTTCCCTATCTTTCGAACTGGAATTATCAGTATGATGTCAATTCAACGGCTGCATCCATCCTTGATGCGTTTGTACTTGCTTTCAGCCGTATGCTGGCCGCAGATGAACTCGGTGAAGAACTGTATCCCCATTATATGAACATGATGCACCTCCCGCAGCTTGTGGTTGAAGAACAACTGGTCCGGTTTTCAGAATCCAGGGCCGATACCCTGGCCAGCCCTGTCTATTCCGATGAGATGATACTGCAGGCTATGAAAGAGGGCATCAACATGCTGCGCGATCGCTACGGGCAGGAACCCTGGCAGTGGCGTTGGCTGAATCCCCATAAGGTGACCTTCAGCCCGCTCCTGTTCAGGGAAGCCGCCGAAATGGAAGATGCCGGACGTACCCGCAGGCTCATTGTGAGAAATACCATGAGCCGCGGCCCCTACCCTGCTCCCGGTCACGGAATGAGTGTGAACAACGGTTCTTACAGGGGAAGCGATCCTTTCAACATGCATGCGGGCCCCTCGTACAGATTTATTGCCGATTTTTCATGGCCCGGCTATTACGATTCTGTACTCCCTCCGGGTCAGTCGGGCTGGCAGCTGAGCCATCATTTCGACGACCAGATTGAACTATGGCTGCAGGGGGCGTATAAACGGGTCTATTTTACTGGTGAAAGTTCTGATGGGGTTCCCTACAGAGTACAGACACTGAATCCTGAACTGTAATGTACTGTTCAGTCAGCAGACATGTTGAGCAAGTAATTTTGCCCCTTCGGGACTACACTATTATGGAGGTGATAGGAATGGTGCTGATAGCATACTTCGAATTTGGGAAGTACGTAACAAGCGAACATTTGAACAGCGAAGTGGTTCGGGAAGATGTGACCGGTAGATATATTCAGAGAAACAGATAAAATACCTTGAGCAATGAACAAACATTCAATTATGATTGCACACGTAGTCATAGATCCATACACCGATAATCACCAACATAGGACTAAATCACCCTGATGACCTGGAAAAAACTGGAAAAAAGAATTTACAACCCCTACTCGGAAATTGATCAGATTACTGTTCTGCAGGGGAAATCAGGGAAACTCTACCCCGGCGTGAGGATCGAAAACCTGTCGTTTCCACTTACAATGGATGCTGTTGCAGTGGCATTTTGTTCATGTATAAGCGAGGGCGATATCCCTGCGCAACTGTTCATGCCGGGTAAACCGGATCGCCTGGCTGAAGGCTGGTGCCTGGAATTCGGGATAAACTGCACCACAGGAAATCCGCCTGAAGACGAATTGTTCAATCCGGTAATACCGATGGAGGACACACATCCCTTCACAATATTGAAAGAAGTTGCACAACATGCCCGGGTCCCCAACTCAGATTTCCGTGTTTCGGCGCTCATTGAAACGGAAAGCGGCTACATTGCCGGTGCGAATATCGAAACCGAGGCATGGGTGAACGGCTTGTGTGCAGAAAGGGTTGCCCTTGGCAAGGCTATTGCATCGGGCGAAACCACTTTTGCAGCGGTACACATATATGCACCCAGGGCTGATTTCCTTAGCCCCTGCGGTGCCTGCCGGCAGGTACTGCTCGAGCACATGCCCCACCATCCGGTCTTACTCTACTACAACGATGGCTCTTCAAGCGAATATTTTACCAGCCATCTCCTCCCCTATCATTTTAACAGTGCCTGGCTCAGGCAGAAAAAACAGAAATAGCTAACGAGTATGCTCATACTTGCCCTCCTCGATCGTGAACACCTGGACAATGGTCCCTTCCTTAAATCGCTGTCGGTTGCCGTAAGCCGTCTGAAAGGTGTTCGCATACTTTTCATGCACTCCGACAGTGACTACACCGACCGGGTTATGCAGCTTGGAATAATGCGTGATGTGGCCCTGAACCGAAGTACCCGGGAGCTGAACCGGCGATTATCTGCACTCTTTACCGAAGAAGGCAGCACATGTGTGGGACTGAACGGGTTTCAGAAAGATTGTCTTGTACTCTCTGAGGGTTCGCTGATGGTTGATTCCGGCTATCTGACTCAGATTTTATCACATTCACATGTGATCCTTTCGAATATGGTAGCTGACCGGGACAGCGGGGATACCGGGTTCGCTGAACCGGCCCGGATGGCTGCTGATCTTCAAGTGGCCCTGAAACCAGACCACTTCATTGTGTTTTCCATGAAAGAAGACGGAAGCCCGATTATTGAAAACGAAAACAGTGGCAGCGGCCATATCTTCCGGGCAGATGATGAGCTTATTTCCACACTCATTCCTGCGGAGATCAGGGATTCGGGGACAGATTTCCTGGTTACCTCCCTCCGCCAATTTGCCTCACTGCCGGATGTATCGGGCATGCTGAAAGTCATAGCTGAGGTCTGAATTGCGACTGATGAGAGTTTTTTTTCAAAAAAATGCGATTATTCTCATTAAAAGTGACATTTTTGCTTGACTCATCAACAGCTTATAATTAGCTTCGCTCCGTGTGAAGACATTCTTCTGCGTTCACAATAATCAATTAACCACAATAACGGAGTCACAAATGAATCGATTCAGCGAGATCAAAGCTCTATTCGACAGCCTTGAAGGCGACATGGAAAAGTTCTACGACAAAGGCAACAAAACTGCCGGCACAAGAGCCCGCAAAACGCTTCAGGATATCAAAAAGCTCGCTCAGGATATTCGCGTAGATATCCAAAACAAAAAAAGTTAATAGGCTACACTTTTTCCAACTTAAAAAGCCGTTCATTTTAACGGCTTTTTTTGTTTGGGGCGGGCGGCGATCAGCGCAGGCTGTTTATGGGGTCGCACATGATATCACCGAAAGTTGCCACAATCAAATTTCAGTAGAGGTTTTACCCGTCGGTTCCTTCATATTCGCGTTCCAGTTCCCGGGTCATTTCAGGAACAAGATCGCGGAAATCTGTGGTTATTCTGCGAATTTCCGGCATTTCTGATACCCCGACATGACACAATTCGTGAAGTTCCGTAATCATTTTTTCCAGGTATTCCGAGCCTATCATTGTGAGGTGGGGTTTCATCTGATGCAATACCCTCCGCATGCCTTCGATATCGCTTTTGTTCATGGCGGCAAACAGATCAGTTCCCCAGCGAGTTGCTGTGACGATGTATTTTTGCAGCAGAATCAGTTTCAATTCATTGTCGTTACCCGTCATGTGTTGCAGACGGTTCAGGTCGATGTATTTATAACTGCCCGGATTATGATTACCCGATATCATAGATGGATAAGTTTTATATTCAGTTAACGTGTGCAGATACCCATCTGACACCCGTTTTTGACAAAGAAATTATATCCTCGACATAATATAAAAATTCAGATTCTATTGGCCAGCATCAATCACGGCTGGTCGCACATCGTATTCTTCCCACCTAAAACAAACCCGGTTTAACCATGATCCGTACACAGATCCTCTTCCCGTTATTGCTCATCTTCCCAGCTTTATTGGTAACATTCTGCTCGAATGAACCCTCTCCCGACCTTCAGATCACAGTGATGACCACCACAGATGTACATGGATATATTATGCCATGGGATTACAATAACGATACGACCGAGCCGCAGTACAGCCTGTTAAAAGCGGCATCACTGGTTGATTCCATTCGCAGCAGCGATACCCATACATTGCTGCTGGACGCAGGCGACTGGCTTCAGGGTAATCCATTTGCCGAATATTTTGCCAAAACAGACACAACGGGGGCTCACTATCCCTTCCTGAGTGTAGCTGATGCCATGCAGTATGATGCTATTGTTCTGGGTAATCATGAATTTAACTTCGGTCTTGAGTATCTCAGCCGGCAGACAGGTATGACAGAAACCCCAATTCTGGGCGGGAACATCTACCGGCATGGTACCGGGGAGCCGGCTTATGAACCCTATATTATACATGAGTTTAACGGGATTAACGTTGCCGTTATCGGACTTACCACCCCGGGTTCAGCTGTCTGGGATCGCATGAATGTTGAGGGTATCCTTGACTTTGGAGACGGAATTGACGCCGCGGCACGCTATGTGGAGGAAGTTCGCAGTGCGGGTGCCGATGCTGTTATACTGCTCGCTCACAGCGGGCTCAGCGGCACCACGAGCTACTCGGTTGATGGTCTTGGAATAGAAAACTTCGGACGGGTTGTAGCCGAAACGGTTCCGGGAATTGATCTGCTGGTACTCGGGCACACCCACAGGGTTAGTGAGGGGGAGTTTATTACCGGACCGGACGGCAGGCAGACGGGTGTTATACAGGCCGGGCGGTGGGCATCCCATCTTGGTACGGCAAAGCTCAATTTTTACAGACTCGACGAGGGAGGTTTTCGAACTGAAGTTGAGCCCACTCGAGCCCTTCCCGTTGCGAACACACCCGTAAAGCAGGAACTGGAAGATATGATCAGCGAACAGCACAAGGCAGTACGAGATCATATAACCACCGATGTGGCACAAACCCCTGATATATGGGTGGCAACCGATGCCCGGCGGGAAGATACGCCTGTAATTGACCTGATTCAGCATGTTCAGTTAAGGGAGACCGGCGCCATGCTCTCGTCGTCAGCCGCTTTCAATACATCAGTGGCATTCGGGCCGGGTGGAATAACCCGCGGCGATCTCGCATCGCTATATCCTTATGAAAACACTCTTTTTGTACTCGAAATTACCGGTGCACAACTCCGGGAGTATCTCGAGTATACAAGCCGATACTATAGCGGGGTTCAGGACGGAAAACCGGCTGTTGCCGATGGCTGGCCCGGTTACAATTTTGATATGATTGCCGGGGCCGATTATGTAACAGACATCACCCGGCCTGCCGGTGACAGGATTACATCGCTCACCATCAATGGTGAACCTGTAACTGATGACCAGTTGTTAACCCTTGCCGTAAATTCATACCGGGCACAAGGCGGAGGCGGATATTCCATGCTTGCCGCCGGGAGGGTTGTTCGCGAAATTAACCGTTCTGTGCGATCAATGATTGAAGACTATTTAACGGAGCAGGGCACCATACGACATGAGGATGTTTTTAAAAAAAACTGGATACTCCGGTACTGAATCTGCTTCAGTTTAATCCGTATATTGCTTCAGGTTACTGAAATATTCCGGGGAGATCGACACCATGACATCGGTTTTCTTTGCTGAACATCCTGTGGTGAATACTGGTTTTCGGATAACTACAGTGTACTTACCTGAATTCCGGTCTGAAATCCGGCCAGACTGATTGGGCTTATGACCCAAAAAACTGTGCAGCTTACCGGTTCATAACCGGTCTTTCGATCCGGTTGTCGAATAACCCCGGGCAGAAACAAGGTAAAAAAGGGGGTCGCATGAGGAAGCGATCAATATCGATGTCGATGCGCCACAGTATCGCCCTTATTCTGGCAGGCGGCCGTGGATCAAGATTAATGGGGTTGACCACCTGGAGGGTAAAACCGGCCGTACCATTTGGCGGTCAGTACCGGATCATCGACTTTGCCCTGTCGAACTGTATCAACTCGGGATTACGTCGCATCGGCGTGCTTACTCAGTACAAATCCCAGTCGCTGATTCGTCATCTTACGCTCGGCTGGAATTTTTTCCACCGTGAGTTTGATGAATTTCTCGAGATTCTGCCAGCCCAGCAACGCAATCAGGAAGGCTGGTACAGCGGAACAGCCAATGCCGTTTATCAAAACCTGGATATACTGCAGAGCAATCCGTCAAAATATACTATAATTCTTGCCGGCGACCATATCTACAAAATGGATTATGCATCGTTGCTTCACTATCACATCAATACGGGATCCGAGCTGACCATCGCCGCCATTGATGTTCCGGTTGCAGACGCAGGGAGGTACGGTATTTTAAAAACAGGAGATAAAAACCGGGTTACCGCTTTCCGTGAGAAACCCACGCCGGATGAACTCGACGCTGACCCGGGAACGACTCATGTGATGGCCAGCATGGGGATTTATATTTTTAATACAAAACTGCTGTATGAATGGCTGATCAGCGATTCAGAAAGTCCCGATTCCAGCCATGATTTCGGCAAGGATATTATACCCGCAATGATCGGAAAGCATAAAGTGATCGCATGGCCTTTCAGGGATTCACACGGCAAGGCCATGTATTGGAGGGATGTAGGTACCGTCGACTCGTACTGGGCCGCATCCATGGATCTGGTATCAGTAATACCCGATTTGAACCTTTACGACAAAAGATGGCCCATCTACAGCCGGGTAATTCAGGTTCCACCTGCCAAATTCGTATTCAACGACGAAGGGCGCAGGGGTATGGCTGTTGACTCGCTTGTAGCCCACGGGAGCATTATATCGGGGTCTCTTGTCGAGAATTCGCTTCTTTCGACCAACGTGCGGGTAAACGACTACTCTCATATCACGCGCTCCGTGCTTTTACCCGGTGTTGTGATCGGACAACATTGCCGAATAGACAGAGCCATCATAGATAAAAGGACGGTCATACCCAATGGCACTGTGATCGGTTCGGTTCCACTCAATGATTCTGAACGTTATTATGTAAGCCCGGGCCGGATCACTCTCATAACACCTGATATGCTGGGCCAGGACGTGCGCAGAGTGAATCCGAACCTGATCAACAGTTCATTCGGCACGACTACTCGGTAAAACCACCGTATGTCATCTTGATCGGATCAAGGGCTTTGCGGAGTTCCTCCTCACCAAGATCGGTCATTTCCATGGCTACATCTATGAGTGACCTGTTTTCAGCGTAGGCTTTTTTTGCGATTTTAGCGGCCAGATCGTAGCCAATCACCGGATTCAGAGCGGTAACCAGGATGGGGTTTTTCTCCAGTTTACCGGAAATCTCATCTTTACGAACAACGATTTTAGACACTGATCGTTCAGCGAAATTATTGCAGGCATTGGCCAGCAGATTCACCGATTCCAGCAGATTGTGTGCGACCATGGGCAGCATCACATTGAGTTCAAAATTTCCCGACAGCCCGCCAATGGTTACCGCCGCATCATTTCCAATAACATGTGCGGCCACCATGGCAACAGACTCTTCTATTACAGGGTTTACTTTACCTGGCATGATTGACGAACCCGGCTGCAATGCGGCAAGCTGAATCTCGCCGATACCACTGTTTGGTCCTGAGTTCATCCAGCGAAGATCATTTGCAATCTTGAGCAGTCCGGTTGCGATGGTTTTCAGCTGTCCGCTCATTTCAACGGGTGCATCGACGGTTGCCTGGGCTTCAAAATGGTCTGCCGCTTCGCGAAAATTTTCTCCGGTAAGTTCTGAAACTTTCGCCGCAAATCGTTTGCCAAACTCGGGATGGGTATTGATGCCGGTACCGACGGCCGTCCCCCCCTGGGGTAGTTCCGTCAAGCGGATTCTGGATGCATCGAGCCGGTCGATTCCCAGAGAAATTTGCCTTGCATAGCCACCGAATTCCTGCTGAATGGTGACCGGCATGGCATCCATAAGGTGGGTACGGCCGGTTTTAACCACATCCGCGTATTCCCTTCCCTTGTCATCAAATGCTTTTTTTAACGTCTTAAGTGCGGGAATAAGTTTTTCATCTACGGCAAGCATGGCAGCGATGCGTATAGCCGTGGGAATCACGTCGTTGGAGCTCTGCCCGAAGTTGACATGATCATTAGGATGAACTTTCAGTTCCTTCTCACCTTCAGCATCTGCCAGTTCATTAGCGCGGGTAGCGATAACTTCATTGGCGTTCATATTTGTGGAGGTGCCGGATCCTGTCTGGAAAATGTCAATGGGAAACTGGTCATCAAATTTACCCTCGATGATTTCATCAGAAGCTTTAGCAATGTAGCTGCAGATATCCCGGTCAACAAGGCCCAGATCCGCATTTACCAGCGCAGCCGCTTTTTTGATATAGCCGAGTGCTTTGATAAAATCCCTGTTGAAAGTAATACCGCTTATCGGAAAATTATCGGCTGCACGCTGTGTTTGTGCTTTATAGTAGGCGTTTACAGGTACTTTAACCTCGCCCATCGAATCTTTTTCTATTCTGTAGTCGCTCATGGTAATAATGTTTATAGTAGTGGATGATATAAGTACCGGATACCGGGTACCCGGTACTGAGTATTGAGACAGGGATTGCGGCCAAGAGAGCCATTTAATTTATCATATAGAAAGTCGCCTGCGAAACATTCACGTCCCGTTTCTATCTGCCTGTAATGTAAAGCCCCTCAAGTGACCGGAACCCGCTTTAAGTGTTGTAATTATTATGTGATTAAAGTATTCAGTAATGAATACCGGATAACTGTTTTAAATCTGATGTCTGATGTCTGTCGTCTCAATACTCAATACTTCAAGCAACCAACTCCGGATGCGCATTTTACATATCCGTCATCAAAAGTTCATTACCTTGATGATACCTTTCCGGATGTCGTTATCGTTAGGTAAAATATAATCTTCCATAGGTGCGGCAAACGCGATTGGCGCATATTTTGCTGCCACCCGGTGCACAGGTGCATCCAGGTGTTCGAAGGCATGATCAGCGATCTGTGCAGCGATCTCGGCTCCGAAACCGATGAACTCAAGATCTTCGTGCAGAACAAGAACCCTGTTGGTTTTTCTGACCGACTCCAGGATCAGTTCTGAATCGAGAGGCACTATCGACCGGATGTCGATTACCTCAATTTCGGTTCCGTTCTTCGCATGTTCCTTGGCTGCATTAATGGCCTTCTGAACCATCGCCCCATAGGTGACAATGGTCATATCTCTGCCCTCACGTACCACACGGCCCTTGCCAATCTCCACAAGGTATTCGCTGTCGGGTTCGGGGGTCCTGGCAAAGCCCTGCCGGTAAAGTGCTTTATGTTCCAGAAACATTACCGGATCGTCGGAGCGGATAGCCGTTTTAAGCAATCCTTTGGCATCTGCCGAATTGCTGGGCATCACAATTTTGTAACCCGGCAGATGGGCAAAAATGGATTCGATATTCTGGCTGTGACAAAGTCCGCCGTGAATAAAGCCGCCTATGGGAACCCTGATAACCATGGGTGCACCCCATGCATTATGGGAGCGATAGCGTAGTACGGGCACCTGGTTACGCAACTGTTGCATAGCCGGCCAGATATAATCGCCGAACTGAATTTCTATAACCGGTTTAAAGCCCTGAACACTCAATCCGCAGGCGGTTCCTACGATGGAAGCTTCTGCAAGCGGAGAGTTATAGCATCGGGTGGATCCAAATTTTTCGGTCAGGCCACGGGTAGCCGTAAAAACCCCGCCTTTGCCATCCGCTACATCCTCGCCGAATACGATAACCTTTTCATCGCGTTCCATCTCTTCTTTTAACGCGTGGTTGATCGCATCGACCATTACGATGGGATCGCCGGCCGGATTATTTTTTTCGTACTCAAGACCCGGATCTTTCTCGGAATAGACAAACCTTAGTCCGTCCTCCGGCTTCGGATCTTCCTGTTGCAAACACCATTTGGTATCTTCATCGATTTGCTGCTTTACCTCATCCTTTATCAGGCCAAGTTGCTCATCTGTAGCCAGACCTGCCTCAACCAGCTGATCTCCGAGAATTTTTATACAATCGAAATGCCGGTCTCTTTCAAGTTCTTCCTCGGTACGGTATTTCCTCTGATCGTCGGATGAGGAGTGTGGAAGCAGCCTTACCACATGGGCATGAACAAGGGAAGGTCCCTTCCCCTCCCTGGCCCTTTTTACGGCTTTCTCCATTGCGGCGTAGCTGTTGAAGAAATCGGTGCCGTCAACCTCCAAAATTTCCAGGTTTTCGAAGCCGCTTACGGTTTTGGATATACTGTTATTGCTGGTCTGTTGGGAAACGGGTACACTTATGGCATACTTATTATCCTGCACTACAATCACTGCAGGCACTTTATCCCGGGTTGCCCAGTTCAGCAGTTCAAAGAAAGAACCCTGGGAAGTGCCACCGTCGCCGCTGGAAATATAAACGACCTCATCAGTTCCGAGAAATTTTGACGCTTGTGCCACTCCCAGGCCCGGCAGGAACTGTGCACCGATAGCGCTGGGCACAGACACAATTCTAAGCTCTTTATGATTAAAATGTGAGGGCATCTGCTTGCCGTAAGAGGTATCGGTTACCTTTGAAAGATGAGCTGAAAGCAGATCCCTGGAGGTCATCCCCACACCAAGCGAATAGGCCATGTCGCGATAGTAGAGCATCCCCCAGTCTTTTTTCGGGGTCATTGCACGGGTAGCGGCCAGCTGTATGGCCTCGTGGCCCGAACAACCGATGTGGAAAAATCCACGTCCCTGTTTCAGCAGTGTGAGCATTTTGTCATCCAGCCTGCGTGATGTATGCATCAGGCGATAGACTTCAAGGAGCTCGTCTTTCTTGAATTTCTTGATTGAAGCCGACCGTACTTTGTATTCAGAATCGGAGGGCACCAATGGCTCTACTTTGCTCAAGGTGCTTACAGACATTTAATAACGTTTTAAGTTAATTGCAAACTTCTTTATCCGGTGCTAAAATACGGTATTGAGGTGTTCTTTACCAATTTTAGTACAGATACAAACCGGGAAGTGCACTCCGCGTGCAAATATCCCAAAGTATTTAAATTAATTAAGATAATGCTGATTCTGCACGTTCAGGCGGAACAGGCTGTTTCCCCTGGTGAAGCGTGGTACCGTACATACGGTACACTTTTTCTCTGACAGCACCCAGCCTTTCGGCAACCCTGATCATTTCGTTGTTTGTTTCCAGTAACCAGCTCAGTTCCGACTCGTTGATATCGCGTTTGGGGCCGTTAATGATTGCTTCACGGTGCATCAGCATGTCAATACCCTTGTGCTGATGTTCCGGCACAACTCCCATCAGCGCTGTGCGTACCCGGTTAATTTTTCGCTTGTACCAAAGCAGCTTAAAAATACCCGTAGGGAAAAGTTTACCATTCATACGTGCCAGTACCTGATTTATGTCGGGCAGCGCTATGGAAAAACCAACAGGCTCACCATTGATTTCAGCCACGTGAGCAAAATCGGTATCAATAATGAGTTTGAGACCCTGTGCAAGGTGTTCCATCTCATCTTTGGAAATAGGAGTAAATCCCCAGTTCTTTTCCCAGGCGGCATTAAAAATCTGTCTGATCAGTTCAGATTCTTCATCTATTTTTTTCAGATTAACCCGCCTGATATGGATTCCGGGAGTTCTCTGCCGAACGATTTTCTCAGCCTTTTCGACCCGGTCGAAAGGTACCATATCCTTATGTACACGGTAAGCGTACATATCCATCACCTTTTCGAGGCCGGCCTTTTTCAGAAGGGTATCGTAATAGGGTTTTGAATAGGGCATCATTACAGACGGGTAGGACTCAAAGCCTTCAACCAGAACTCCAATCTCATCCATCATTGACGGACTGGCCGGACCAATAACCCTGGATACGCCTGAATCGCGAAGCCAGTCGAGAGCTACCTTAATAAGCAGATTTGCGACAGGCTGACTTTCTGTACACTCGAAAAAACCAAAAAAACCTGTATTCTCTCCTGAATGATCGATATAGGCCTGGTTGCGGATTGCTGCAATACGACCCGAAATGCGGCCATTGGTTTCGGCAATAAAAAAGGCGGCCTTTGCCCTCTTGTAAAACGGGTTTTTCTTAACATCAACCAGATCGTTCTGCATGATATACAGTGGCGGAACCCAGTAGGCGTCTTTTTTATAGTGATCGTAGGGGAACTGAATAAAACTCTTCAGCTCCTTTTTAGTGGTAACCAGGGTAACACCATTCATGGTGACACTACTCACAGCTTATTAGACATCGATAAGTGAATGGCCATTTTTGTCAATTATACCGTGCTTTATACCGACTTTTCTGAAAGCATCGAGAATTGCGTCGAGTTGATCGTTGGTATGGGTTGCACTGTAACTGGTTCTCACAAGCGACTGCCCCCGGGGTACAGCGGGAGGCACCACGGCATTTACGTAAACACCGCCCTCGAAAAGGTCTCGCCAGAATTTGAAGCAGTTCATCATTTCACCAATCACAACCGGTATGATAGGAGTTTGACTGGTCCACACGTTAAAGCCCAGATTTTTCAGGCCAATTCTCATATAATCTGAAATTTCCTTAAGACGGTCGAGTCTCCAGGTTTCTTCCTGAAGCACTTCAAGTGCCTTGAGAACAGTAGCCACGTTTGCGGGTGGCATCGAAGCACTAAAAATGTGGGCCGGCGATGAGTGCCTGATGTATTCTATGACCGGTCGTTCACCTACGATAAACCCGCCCAGTGAGGCAAATGATTTGGAAAAGGTACCGCTTACAAGATCAACCTGATCGAGCAAACCGAACTCTGATGCAGAACCCCGGCCCGCATCGCCGATAACTCCTATGGCATGCGCATCGTCGAGGTACAGCCGGGCTTTGAATTCCTTAGACAATGATACCAGCTCCGGAACATTTGCCAGCTGGCCCGACATGGAAAAAACACCATCGCTGATAATGATTTTACCAGCCGACGGATCTGCTCTTTCGAGCAATTTCCGCAGGTGGAACATATCATTGTGATTAAATCGAATAGTTTTGGCATTTGAACACATTGTTCCGACAACGATACAGGCATGGTTATCTTTATCGGAAAAAATAAGGTCATTGCGACCAGCAATAGTCTGTATCGAACCTTCATTGGTCTGGTAACCGGTACTGAAGAGCACGCAAGCCTCTTTATTCATGAAAGTGGCCAGTTCCTCTTCGAGCTTGAGGTGTATATCAAGGGTTCCGTTCAGATAGCGTGACCCGGTACAACCGGTACCATACTTGGTTATGGCTTTTTGAGCGGCTTCAATGAGCCGGGGGTCATTGGTCAAACCCAGATAGTTGTTGGACCCTGCCATTATGACCTGGCGCCCGTCGATAACGACCACCGTACCGTCTGTTTCAGTCAGCGGTTTAAAATACGGGAAGAGACCCAGGGCTTTAACTTCATCAGCTTTTTTGAAATCAAATGCCTTCGAAAAAATATCTGCAGCTTTCGTCTCTGTTTTGGTATTGGACATCCCTGAAATCCTTAGGCTTATCAATTTTGAATCTTCCAGCAAATATAGGCAGTATATCGATTCAATCAAATTCAGTCGGAACGCTAAAAACAGTACAGCAATGCTGATTACAGACGTTTAGCGTCTATAACATCCTGCAGATACTTCACATATCTTTGCGCGACTACATCCCATCTGAAGGTTTCATAAACGTACTTACGGGAACTGGCAGATAACGAATCCAGCTCATTTTGAAGTACGTCATCAATTTTTTTTGCAAAAACGTCTGCTTCAAGAGCAGGTAATTTGTAACCATTTGCCCCATTTTTGATCACATCACGGATTCCCTCAATATCTGATGCCACGGCCGGTGTATTAGCAACGTTTGCCTCAAGCAGCACCACACCAAAACCCTCCATATCGCCAGGTACCCTGATATTGGGCATTATGAACAAACTGGCGGCCGAATATGCCCGTTTAAGCACCTCGTCGGGCTGGCGGCCGAGATTAAGTATTTGAACGCCCGATACCGACTTGCTTATCAGAGACTTTATGGTATTCCCCTGGGGGCCGTCACCAATGATTATATAGACCACCGGAGATTCAATCCGGGGCAGTACCTCACTGATAAACCAGCTGTGGCCCTTGCGTTTGATCAGCCGTCCTACCGTCAGTAACAGGTGTACACCATTCAGTTGCAGACCAAAATGCTCATTCAGATATTTTCGCGACTCTGCGGGGTCATATTCATTTTCGATCTGTTCGGGTACAAACCCGTTTGGCAGTACTACGCTCTTTTGCGGGTCAAGCCCTCTTGCCAGGCACTGTTCTTTTGTGGCGCTGCTTACTGAAATCACTCCATCTAATGCACCAAATACTTTTCTAACAAGCCACTGGTATATGGCCGGCGAAAAGGTAACATCGTGGCCATGTGTGATTGTAACCATTGGTACCTTAACACGTTTCCTGATAAACCATGCAAGTGAACCGGTAACCATAGAAGAAAACAATACCACGTCGATTTTCTGTTCTTTTACCAGGCGTGGTAAAGTGAGAAAGGTTTTAATAAGAAAGTAAAATGATTTAAGCGCTATGAGATTCCAACTGGTTTCATTGGTCAGCCTGATCAGGTTCACCCCACCATTACGCTCCAGCTCATCTGCCAGTTGTAAACTTACCCGCTGCATTCCACCGATGTTTCTTGTGAGTTCGTTTTCGGGGGGATGCAGATGTGATATATATAAAACGTTGATTTTCAATTTCTGCCGGTTACTCCCAATTGTCAAGCAGGGTCTGGTAATCGCCTACAAGTTTATCCATCACTTTTTCCCACTTGAATTTCATTGCCCAGTTACGGGCACTTTCTGCCATTTTTTGCCTTCGTTCGCCGTCTGTTATTAATTTGGTCAGGCAGGTTTCAAATCCTGCTACATCTCCTGGTTCTACAAGAAATCCATTTTCGCCATCTTTTACAATAGAACTGCTGCCAACAGCTTTGGCAACAACGGCAGGAACCCCGCTTGAAAGGGCCTCGAGTGTTACGTTACCAAATGTTTCGGTTTCGGAGGGGAAGAAAAAAAGATCTGAATTGGCGTACACCCTGTACAGATCAATGCCACCTACAAAACCGGTGAATATAGCTCCGGGAAGTCGACGTTGCATCTCCCGGCGTGCCGGCCCTTCCCCTCCTATTAAAATCCTGACATGGTCATATTTCCGTAACAGGTGATTCCCCACTTCAATAACTGTTCCAAGATCTTTCTCCCAGACCAGCCTGGAAAGAAACAGAACCACTACATCCTCTTTACGAATACCGAAAGTTTTTCTCCAGTCATCGGAACGGTGCCCGGGGTTAAACCGCTCTGTATCGACCCCCCTTGACCAGATTTCAAGGCCATGTTTTAAGTCATTCTTCCTGAGCGTTTCAAGCATCGACTGTGAGGGAACAAACAACCTGTCGCAGCTGCCATAGAACCATTTCAGGTATTTCCATACCAGGGGCTCAAAAGCATTCAGTTTGTAGTACTTCAGATAATTCGGGAAATGCGTATGATAGGAAGAAACAACCCTGATATCATGTTTTTTTGCATATCTCAACGCCCACATCCCCAAAAAATCGGGAGAGGCAATATGGATAATGGTCGGGTCAAACTCCTTGAGCCGGTCTTCATACGTTGATGGCATATAGAGGCTTATCCGATACTCGGTTCTGAGGGGCAGGGCTACCGAAGGTATTTCAAGGAATTCACCCTTCGGCCTTAGTGCCGGATAATCGCAGGACGGTCCGAAAATCAACACCGGGATATTCTGGCTCTCAAGATGAGCCACCAAACGGTTCAGTGTAAGCGATACACCGTCCCTGATATGAGCGTAATTACCGGTAAAAATTGCTACACGCAGATTTTTCATGAATCCAGCCGGGGTATTCTAACAGTTTTTAAGCATATAGTAATGCGATATATTTAGGCCAGTTTAAGCCCTGCAATAATCCCCGAATCAGGGATCGGATTAAAATACAAAAAAACATGAAAGCCTTTATCACTGGTGGCACCGGATTTATCGGAAGCCATCTGGCAGACACCCTTGCCGGCGACGGGCATGAAGTTCGTTGCCTGGTCAGAAAAAACGAAAAATGGCTCCAGGGCCTTGATTATACCAGAATACGCGGGGATTTACATGATCTGGTTGCCCTCGGGCAGGGCATGGATGGAGTGGATGTGATCTTTCATCTGGCAGCTGTGGTTTCGGCCAATAAGCAGTCGGAATTTACCTACTCCAATGTGGAGGCAACCGAAAACGTGCTTCGCCTGGCCATGAAAGCCCGGGTTCCCAAAGTAATTATACTTTCTTCACTGGCCGCCACCGGCCCGAGTTTTAACCGCCCGGTAACCGAAACCGACCCTCTTATGCCGGTGAGCATGTACGGAGAATCAAAAAAGGAGATGGAGTTGCTGGTGAACAAACTGGCAGGCGACAGAATATCGGTTACCATCATCCGGCCACCCGCGGTCTATGGCCCCCGCGAGGAACAGATCTACACCTTCTTTAAAACGGCTGCGCGCGGCCTGTGCACCATTATTGGCGATGGCCATAGTACCCGGATTTCGCTTGTACATGTAAGGGATGTAGTTCATGGTATGATGCTCGCAGCCGCGTATCAAAATCCGGGAGTAAATACGTATTTTATCTCCAGCGAAGAAACCTATACCTGGCATCAGATACGTGACGCGACCAGCGAGGCTCTGGGCCGGAAATTGTATACCGTACACGTCTCTCCCGATATGGTAAAAAAAATTGCCGGTATGATTGAGTCTGCAGCATCATTTTTCGGACACTATCCCGTTATAAACCGGGAAAAAGCCAACGAACTGGTACTGGAATGGACTTGCTCGGTAGACAAGGCGCGTGATGAACTCGGTTACCGCCAGCAGGTTTCACTTCGGGAAGGCATCCATAACACCATCAGCTGGTACCGCAAGCACAACTGGATTTAACACCTACTATGAAATCAATTCACCCACTGTTGTTCATTTTAATACTATTTCTGCTGATGCCATCTGCATCCGTAAGTCAGGTTCAGCTCGTCAGCGACTACCAGAGTCTTTTGAATATACCCGGCATCAAAGCAGTGGAAAGCAGTACCACTCATCTCTATGTTCTGAGTGAACAGGATGGACTGGCTGTTTTCAGGGTGTACCAGGACAGCCTTCAGTGGCTGTTCACTTCCGAGGGCATGCAACGGCGAGGCAACAGTATGTCGTCGGACCTGAGATTCGCATATCTTTATGGCGACGGCAGCCGGCTCACTGTAGTTGAGCCTACCTCTGTGCTCGGGGTGTATTCGTCAACGGAACTCAGGCGTATACCGCGGCAGGTTCGCCGTATAGGCAACCATATCTATCTGGCCATGGATGATCTTGGAATGGGCAGGTTATCGCTTGAAACCCCTGAAACCGTTGACAGGGAGCCTGTTTATATCAAAACACGGGATATGACCGGGATCCGGATAATCGATCTGGACGGTTATGCTGACCAATTATTCGCCCTTGGTTCAAACCAGCGTCTGTTTCACTTTGAAACCACCCAGGATACCCTCCGTCTTACGCGTACCTATGATCTCGGTCAGGATGCAAACCGTGTTTTTATTGCCGGAACCGATGTGGTACTAAGTGATGACTTTGGCACTATTTACCGGCTTGGTGAGTCGGGCAGAGCCATCCGGGATTTTGGTATTGGTGAGCCGGTAGATAAAATCGAGCAGATCGGCCGTTTAACGCTCATAAGGGGTGCCTCCGGCAAAGTCTGGACACGATACGGCAACAGTGATCCGGACCTGTTTCGTGACTCGGGCCGCAGCGGTAATTTTTTCACGGTAACAAAGGGGCAGATCTGGATGAGCGAGATGAACCAGCTTTCCAAACTCCGAACAGAGGATGGTTCTACTGTGACCGCACGAACCGGGTTCAGAATCAGACCTGTTGATAACCTGATCATCCCGTACCCCCGCCCTGTGCTACTCACTCTTGATTACGAGGGCGACCTGCCGGCTGCGGATGTCACATTCCGATACCGGTCCGGGGTGGAGAATGCTAACATCCGGGGGAATGGTTTTCACTGGCAGCCCTCAAACCGGCACATAGGGGTGAACAATTTTACCATTACCGGTACAACTTCAGACGGGCGTACCGACAGCACCTCCTTTACTGTGGAAGTCCGTACATTTAATGCACCCCCAAGATTCTCTCCTGTAAGACCAATTTCAATACCTGTTGGTGAACCATTCACCATGCCGGTAAATGCTGTTGATCCCGACGGCAGCAATCCGGATCTGATCAGGTACCTGGGGGTTGATCTGCCCGACGGCGCTTCCCTGAACGAAAATACTGGTGTAATCAGCTGGATTCCCAGCCGCCGGCAGGAAGGAACCCATGAACTGCAAGTTGTTGCCACTGATCAGTTTGGAGCTGCAGCCTCCCAAACCATCACGATCAGGGTAATTACCATGGGGGGTGATTCTGAAGAACAAAATGATGAGAATGAACAGTTTGACCAGGAAGAGCAGGGCGATCCGGCTGGCGGGTTCAACAGAAATGATTTGCAGGGCTGAATCTTGTTAAGCGTGCAAGAATTCAGGAGTGAACTTCTTGACTGGTACTACATCAGCAAGCGTGATCTGCCCTGGAGAAATAGCCGGGATCCCTATCATATCTGGCTGTCGGAAATTATGTTGCAACAGACGCGCGTTGAGCAGGCCAAACCCTATTTTGAACGTTTTGTCGAGGCTTTCCCCACGGTCTGTGATCTTGCCGATGCCCCGCAGCATAACGTTATGATGCTCTGGGAGGGACTTGGTTACTACTCCCGCGCCCGCAATATGCACAGAGCCGCAAAAATGATGAAAGAACGGTATGGCGGCCGTGTCCCTGATAACTATGATTCGATTCTGGAACTGCCGGGCGTCGGCCCCTACACAGCAGCTGCAGTTTCCAGCATTGCTTTTGGCCTGCCCCATGCGGTAGTCGACGGCAATGTGATACGGGTTTTGACCCGATATTCCGGAACCGATGGAGATGTGCGAACAACGGCCGTAAAAAATGAACTTGACACCCTTGCCCACGAGCTGTTGCACCGTCAAAAACCAGGCGATTACAACCAGGCGCTGATGGAACTGGGGGCTATCATTTGTACGCCACACACCCCCGATTGTGTATCATGCCCGCTCCAGACCGGCTGTATAGCCTGTAACACATCCAGAACCGGCACCATCCCCTACAAATCTCCCAAAAAAAAGATACCCCATTACGATATAGCCGTGGGAATTATTCAAAATTCCGGGGGACAACTGCTTATTGCCCTGCGACCCGACGATGTGATGCTTGGCGGATTATGGGAATTTCCGGGAGGCAAAAACAAGAACGGTGAATCCCTGGAAGAAACCGTTAGGCGTGAGCTGAAGGAAGAGCTTGATGTCGATGTGGCAGTAACCGGTTTCTTCCTGAAACTGAACCATGCCTACTCCCACTTCAAAATAACGCTGCATGCCTATTTTTGTGAAATTTTGCACGGTGATCCAAAACCGGCAGCCAGCAGACAACTGCAGTGGGTGCACCGGCATCAGCTGGCCGGATACCCGTTTCCCAAAGCTAACAGAAGATTAACCCATGCCCTGATGGAGGGCACAGATTACTGATGGCTCCCCGAAGGCGAGTCTTAAAAACCATCAGCGGAAAGAGGCTGTTAACACTGAAGCCATGGCTCGATGACCTTGCCGAAAGGATCGAACAGCCCGCCTATATTGATAAAGATCCGGTCTGTTTCATGCACGCTTTTCAGGATAAGAATGACCGGGAAATTGCCGGTTTCCTGGCTGCCATCATGGCCTGGGGCCGGCGCGATATTGTGATCCGCAAGGTGGATGAACTGCTGACCCGCATGGACTATCAGCCTGCCGCATTTACCAGCAACTACACAGAAGCAGATTCCGGCCGGTTCAGTGATTTCAGGCACAGGACCTTTACCGGTACAGATGTACACTGGCTGATACTTTGTATGCGTGATATACTGCACCGTTACGGCAGCGTCGAAGGCGTGTGGCTGGATGCCCGCAATGCTGCCGGGAATGCAGGGCCGGAAATGATTACGGCCTTCCATAATCGATTCTTTGGCGAGGACTTCGCAGGGCCACATCGCGTACGCAAGCATATTTCCACCGGCGAAAAAATGAGCTCATGCAAACGTATCTGGCTCTATCTCCGGTGGTGTATCCGGAAAAATTCGGTGGTTGATCCTGGCACCATGAACTTCATTTCTCCATCTGATCTGATGATCCCCCTGGATGTTCACGTAGCAAGGCATGCCCGGAGGCTGGGTTTACTTCAAAGACAGACAAACGACTGGATGGCCGTTAATGAACTTACCACCCGTCTGAGACAGCTCGATCCTGCAGATCCCGCTCGTTATGATTACTCACTTTTCGGGGTTGGCATCAGCGAGGAATCGGTCCCGCCAGAGTTTGTCGTCAATGCCTGGTATAAATAGCCTAAACAGCAGAAAATAGGACGGAAAACAGCATCTTTTCAGATTTTATTTCCTGATGCAATTTATTCTTCCGTGTTTAAACCTGTCGCAGCCGGAAGTGACTAATGAGTACCCCGACAAACGTTATAATGCAGCGACGAAAATGTCTGCAACTTCTGAATAAACTGAAAAATTATGTAAAAAAAACTTGCATGCAGAAGAATGTTCATGCAAATTCCTGTTGATAATAATCAGCACGTTAACCAATCATACAATAAAACAGGGAGTTATATCATGTCAAATTCTTCAACTGAAAAATATCATGATCTGGCAATTCTACTGCTAAGGATCGGAGTCGGAATAATCTTTATAGTGGCGGGCTGGGGCAAACTGACGGGCATCGAAGGGGCCCAGGGCTTTTTCGCCAGTTCCGGAGTACCTCTTCCCGGAATTATGGCCTGGGTTGTGGCAATCATAGAATTTGTGGGAGGAATTATGGTTCTGACCGGAACCTATATCAGACTGCCTGCTGTGTTACTGGCCATTATTATGATTGGTGCCATTATCTTTGTCAAGCTGGATTCAGGATTTGGCTCAATGCGCCTTGATATACTGCTGCTGCTCACCTCTCTTGCTCTGTTTATCTTCGACAGCGGCAAATATTCCATTGACAGCAAGATCGGGTCTAAAGGTTAAATTAACAGTTATTACACGACTTTTGCCCGATACCTGGTCAGCTGTGCTTTAACGGCTGATTTCAATTTCTATCCATATTTAACCAAATGGCCGGTGGCGTCTTCGGTGGCTTACAGCCTGTATAGTCAGAAGATCCATCGATGAACATCGATAAAACAAAATCAGAACGGCACTCAGTTCCTCGCGGACTTCGTGCCGCTTTTTTTTGATATTCAGTTCAGATATCACCAATTTAATGCGTACGATGGCTGAACAGGCCACGAGGGTAAATATGAACTTAATGTCAGAAAAATGAACTTAACGGGAAGACTACCACTCACTATTCTCATTCTGATCATCTTCACATCCAGTGTTGAAGCTCAAATTCTGAACCGGCTCAAACAGCGCGCACAGGATCGGGTTGAACGCAAAGTGGAGGAAAAAATCGATAACAAACTTAATCAGACCGCCGACCGCATGGTCGATAATGCCTGGGATTCCATTTTTGGCGAGGCAGCAGAAAATGACAAGGACGGCAGGAGATCCATCCCGTTTACGCTGAACAGCAACGTCCCAACAGAAGATGCCTATCATTTCGACATCGTGACCACTATGGAGATCGAAACTGAATCGGATGGCAAAAAAGAGCCGCCTGTGCTTATGCAGATGCATTTCAATGAAAATGAAATGTACACCGGTACCCGCTACCTCGGCGAATCAGTAAATTCGGATGACGGTGACGTGTTTTTGATTTATGACCTCAAAAATTCGGCCATGATCATGCTCATGAGCAGCGAAGACGGCAAATTCTCATTTGCCTATGACTGGGCTAAGACCGAGGCCATGATTGAAGAAATGGAAAAGGCAGGTGATCCGGATGAAGATTCCGGGACCGATACCGGCGATACTGAGTTTCAGGGGTACGAAAAGATCGGTCAAAAAGACATAATGGGTTATCGTTGCGACGGTTACCGCAGCACTGCCGACAATACAGTCACTGAAATCTGGGTGACCAGGGAGGCAGCTTATGGCATGGAAACCATGTTCCAGGCCAATGCCAACAGCAAGCAGATGAGGGGAAAAATCCCTGACGACTATCCCTACGGAATGATGATGGAGATGATCAGTGTAGATCCTGAAAGCGATGAAAAGGTCATCATGAAAGTGACTGATATCAAAAAAAATGCACAGGTCACTTACCGTATGAACGACTATCCGAATATAGGGATGGCTATGCAGGAGAAAGACTGAACCGGCGGCTTTTGGCAGATATACCAAATTCACGGCTCAGTACCGCTTCGGCTGCATGATAACCGCACATTCCGTGTACGCCCCCGCCCGGTGGAGTTGATGATGAACAGAAATAGATACCGGTGGCTGGTGTTGTATACGGCGTCAGCAGAGATTTTATACGGAACGGTGAACTGCGCAGGGATACCGGACGGGAAAAAAGCTGCCAGATATCCTGAACTCCGCCATTGATGTCGCCCCCGATGTAATTGGCATTATAGTCTTCGAATTGCGGAGCATTCATGGTTAACCTGGCTTCCACCACATCCCTGAAACCAGGGGCAAAACGCTCGATCTGATTTTCGATTTCTGCAGTCATATCGCGGGTTGAACCATTTGGAACATGGCAATATGCCCACAGGGTATGTTTCATATCGGGTGTTCTGGTGGGATCAAACATACTCTGTTGGGCTAACAGAACATACGGTCTGGCGGGATGCCCGCCGCGGCTCATCTCCTTTTCAGCTGCTGCAATTTCGCCGTAGGTTCCACCGAGATGTACGGTACCGGCCTTGCCACAGCGCGGATCGGCCCAGGGTACCGGAGCTTTCAGGATGTAGTCAATTTTAAACACACCGGCTCCGTATCTGAATTTTTCGAGCAGCTTTCGATAGCCGGGTGGCAAGCGGTCGCCGGCTATTGACAGTACCTGTTTTGGTGTAAGATCGAACAGTACGGCTTTTGATGGGTTCAGCTGGTCAATATGTTTAACCCGGAATCCCGTTTCGATTTCACCGCCAAGCGACCTGAAGTATGAGGCCATCGAACGGGTGATCATGTATGAACCACCCTCAGGCAGCGGCCAGCCTGCAGCATGCCCTGCCGCACCGAGTACAATTCCTATTGCTGAGGTTACCGGTTTATCCAGGTCCATTATGCTGTGAGCTGCAATCCCGCCAAAAAGTGCCTTCGCCTCTTCTGTGCCAAATTTCCGCACCAATCTGCCGGCCGGTTGCAGCGCCTTGAGTCCGAAACGGGCCATCCTGATTGGATTGGAGGGAATTTGAAGCGGGGCAAGGAGATCTTTCGCAAGTTCGTCCCAGTTACTTATCAGAGGTTGCAGCAGACGCCGGTACACCTGTTTATCCGAACCCAGCGATGCAGCGGTTTCATCAATGCTTCTGTGCATAATTACGGCGCGGCCATCATCGAGCGGGTGTGCCAGCGGATATTCAGGCTGAATCCAGTTCAGCCCGAAGTTTTCGAGAGGCAGTTTCCGCAGAAATGGTGAGGATATGGCCATGGGGTGGATCGCTGAACAGACATCGTGAAAGTAACCCGGTTTAATGAGTTCTTTAGTGCGCGTACCACCGCCGATGGTCTCTTCGGCCTCAACTACCCGAACCGACAGGCCTTCGAGTGCAAGCCTGATGGCAGCGGCCAGTCCGTTCGGCCCTGAACCCACCACAACCGCATCATAAAAAGAACCACTGCCATGCATTATCTAAACTCCGCCTCTTTATTTTCCAGCTTTTCACTGGCTGTTGTCCATCTTTCCAGCAGTACATCAAGTTTTTCACCGACCAGGCGGAATTCATCCAGCAGTTTCGGGGCTTCGCCGCTTTCATACACGGTCGGATCTGCCAGTTTGAGTTCCAGATCCGCTTTTTTCTGTTCGAGAGCGGCCATTTCAGTTTCACAGTTACGAATCTCCTTACGCAGTGCCGATGTTTCCCGGCTCATACGGTTGCGGAGTTCCGCTTCCAGACGTCGCTGTTCTTTCGATTTTGGTCCGGATGTATTCTGATCGGACGAATCAATATTACCGGGCTGTTTTGATGTATTTTTTCCGGTGCCGTTATTCCGGTCTGATACCGTACCGGATGATTTGCTTTTCCTTTTCCATTCGTAGTAATCGTATCCACCCTCATATATTTCAACACGACCGTTTTCCGTTCTCCATACTTTGGTGGCAAAACCTGAAAGGAAATGGCGGTCGTGACTGACCGCAAGAATTGTACCCTTATACTCTGCCAGTGCCTGCAGAAGTACGTTCTTGGAGGTCATGTCGAGATGGTTAGTTGGCTCATCCAGTATCAGGAAGTTGGCTGGCTGAAGAAGGGTTTTGGCCAGGGCCAGGCGGCTTCGCTCTCCACCGCTCAGAACTGATACCCTTTTGTCTACATCACTACCCGAGAAAAGAAAACTGCCGAGTATTCCCCGAACCCTGCCTCTTGCTTCTGTTGTAGTGGCACCGGACTCCATTTCTTCCAGAACCGTACGGTCTGATACAAGTACATCGGCAAGATGCTGGGCGAAAAAGGTCGTAATTACATTATGGCCCGGAATCCGGTTTCCATCGAAGGGTTCATTACCATACAGAATCCGTGCAAGCGTCGATTTGCCGGCACCGTTTACACCGATCAGAGCGATTTTATCGCCACGTTCAATCTCCAGATCCTGACCATCAGTAAATACCCTGACTTCGGGTTTGTCTGCGGTATGATAGGTCTTTTTAAGATTCTTTATACCGATTATGACCTTGCCGCTCCGGGGTGGTTCGGGAAAACGGAAACGGATGGATGAGGCATCAGCATCGGGTGCGTCAACACGGTCGAGTTTTTCGAGGGCTTTTACCCGGCTCTGCACCTGACGTGCTTTTGTGGCCTTTGCCCGGAACCGTTCGATGAACCGTTCCTTCTCGGCAATCTCGCGCTGCTGGGATTCATAATCACGGATCTGCTGATCTTCAAGTTCTGCCTTCTGAACTTCGTAGTGATCATAATCTCCCTTGTACGGATAGATTCTCCGGCTCCTGATTTCCGCTATCTGGTTCACCATGCGGTTCAGGAAGTAACGGTCGTGGCTCACCAGAATAACCGCCCCCTGATAAGATGTGAGGTATTGTTCGAGCCACTCAATCGAGTCGATGTCAAGATGGTTGGTCGGCTCATCAAGCAACAGCAGATCGGGTTTCTGAAGAAGTAACCGAGCGAGCAGAACGCGCATTCTCCAGCCTCCGCTGAATCTTTCAAGGGGCTGGTCGAGTTCATGTGTTTTAAATCCCAGGCCCTCCAGAACGGCTTCAGCTTTTGACTCCCTCCCTGCCCCTTCCATGAAATCGAACCGGGTCTGCAGTTTTTCCATCTTTTCAAGGAGCTTGTGGTACGTGTCGGAATGGTAGTCTTCCATTTCCGCCAGTTCATGACCAATCCTGTTGAGTTCCTCTTCGATGCGGTTCAGTTCATCGAACGCTTCCATTGCAACGGCTTTAACAGATAGCCGCGGATTCACTTCCAGAACTTCCTGCTCCAGAAAACCGATTGTGGTGCCGGATTGCATACTGATCTGGCCCTCGTCAGGCTGTATTCGTCCGGCAATCATCTTAAGGAGGGTGGTCTTGCCGGCACCATTGGGCCCGACCAAACCGATCCTGTCGCCCTTGTAGACCTGGAAATTTAAATCTGACAAAAGGCAATTATTTGTTACAAAATATGTTATATTTGAGATTGTCAACATATCAGCCGAAATTCAACAAAAATTCTGATTATTTATGATTGGTGTAAAAGTTAAAGATAACGAAAGTATCGACAGGGCGATCAACCGCTTTAAGAAAATGATGACCCGCTCGCGGGTGCTCATGGAATACAAAGAGCGCCAGCAGTTCATCAAGCCATCAGAGCAGAAACGTGAGGACATGAAAAAGAGTGTCCGCGATGAACGCCGCCGGCAGCGCGACAACTACTGATCCGCGCCATTACAGCACGATCCCGAGCACATCGTGAAGTGTTCGGACACGGCTGATCTGTATTGACGTATCGTTTTTCTCCGTTTCGTTTGATTGGGGTATTACCACATGGTGATACCCCATTTTTTTTGCCTCGCCGACCCGCCGGCTGATATTCATAACAGCTCTTACTTCGCCACCCAGGCCCACTTCCCCAACCAGTACCATACTTTCTTTAAGCGGTTTATCTGTATAACCGGAAACCAGTGCCGCCACAACGCCAAGGTCACAGGCGGCTTCCGTTAGCCTGAGTCCTCCGGCTACATTCAGAAATACATCCTGTGTTGAAAAACGGAATCCACATCTTTTTTCAAGCACTGCCAAAAGCAGCGACAAACGGCGCTGATCGAAACCATGGGCTGTACGCTGCGGGTTTCCATAATTGGTGGGGGTAACCAGGGCCTGAACCTCGATCATAAAAGGGCGCGAACCTTCTATCGAACAAACAATAGCGTTGCCACTTGTGTGAGGATCGTATTCCGATAGAAACAGACCGGACGGATTTCCAACATCGGCAAGTCCCTTTTCGGTCATTTCAAACACACCGATTTCATTAGTGGCTCCGAAACGGTTTTTCAATCCCCTGAGCAGCCGGTAGTGCATCCCGTCGTCGCCCTCGAACTGCAGAACCGTATCCACCATGTGCTCCAGCAGTCTCGGCCCGGCCAGATCACCATCTTTGGTCACATGCCCGATGGTGAGTACCGTTATACCAGACTGCTTGGCCAGCTGCATGAGCAGTGTTGCACATTCGCGTATCTGGTTTACCGATCCGGGCATACTCTGAATTTCGGGTCGGTAAACCGTCTGAATGGAGTCGATGATTAGCATGTCCGGCTTCTGCTGTTCGATCTGAGACAGAATAAGCGACATATCCGTTTCTGCGAATACACGAAGGCGCTCATTGGCAAGGCCCAGTCTTGCCGCTCTTTGCCGGATCTGTGCTGCCGATTCCTCACCTGAGCAGTACAGCAGATTACGATCATTAATCTGTGCAGCTACCTGCAGCATGAGTGTACTTTTTCCGACGCCGGGGCTCCCCCCGAGCAGTACAAACGAACCCGGAAGAAAACCACCTCCGAGTACCCTGTCGAGTTCTGATGAACCGGAATGAAAGCGGATGCCCTCTTCAGCAGATATTTCGCTCAGGTGCAACGGTTTTGAGCTGACCTTATGACCAGGATCGAGTTTAGCCCGGTGTTCCGTTTTGCCGGTGTTCGGCTGCTCAATCTCTTCGGTAAAGCTGTTCCATTCTTTGCAGGACGGGCAATTACCCAGCCATCTCGTGGAAGTGTAGCCGCAATTACTGCATACGAATTTAATTTTAGCTTTAGCCATCTTCGGAGACATTTGTGAGTTCATCATCGTCCGTTTCTGCGGCCTGGGCTTTTTCACGTCCAGCAAGTGTGGAATAACTGTCGATAACCGATTTGTTCACATACCACGACATCACAAACATACCGACGGGAATGCTCAGGTAGTATGTTATGAGCCGCCACATGAAAATTGCGATGCCCAGAAATACCTGACGTTCCATTAGTGGTCCCTGAAATATTGCAAACAAGCCCTCAACACCGCCACTGCCGCCGGGTGTTGGCATGAAAAGACTGGCCAGCATCATCGCAAGGCTGCGCATGAAGGAGAGCAGTTCATCGGCCGGCAGAAAACTGAGAACAACGATCGTGGGCAGCCATATTTTGCAAAGCCAGACCATATTCGAAAGCATAAAACCCTTGATCAGAAACGATGGCGGTTTCTTTCGGAGTTCCTCCGACTTATTTACAAGGTTGTCGAGTTCCGGCTCGATTTTGACTTTCATCCTGTTTAGTACCGGCAGCGTAAAAAGGTAGCGCAGTACTTTTTTGAGCGAACCCGGATCACGAAGAAGACCGTAGCCTAAAAGTAATCCATAACCCATAAGCAGGGCATAAATCACCAGCATTACGCCCTCACCAACCCATCCCACATTTTCCGGCACCACATCGATATAGATAGCCGATATCAGTAACACCGGAATAGCAATCATATAAAAGAACTGATCGAGTAGCAGACCATACAGAACGATGGCGCTGGATTTACCCAGGGTAATGTTTTCCCTCGTCATCACATAGGTTCCCAGTGGTGCACCACCAATCGTCGATGGTGTTATGGCGGATGCAAAGTCCCAGGCGAGTACAACCCGCACAGATGCCCACCATCCAATCTGCTTGTCGGCCAGGAACCTGATCTTGGCAGCACTGAACCAAACCTTAAGAACGGCCACAAAAAAAGCAATGAACAGACCCGGCAAACGCTTGAGTTTCAAATGCTGAAACCCGTCGGGAGTGTAGGTGAGATACAATACTAATGCAAGGCTCGAAATACTCAGCAACAGGGATATAAAAAGGTATTTATAGGAAAAATAGCTCCTGTGGTCTCCCGCCCTGATGCTGTTATTGGTTGGTTGCATCTCAGTTCGGATGATGATTAACCGGATGCACCAACCCGTGATAATGCCATAACCGTAAAAAACCGGACATCAAATAAATCTGACTGGATATTCGCATGGTATCATTTAAGGTTATATGCCACATCTCATCAGGCCGTGACAGCTTAAATTCTTAATTTCTGATCATTCTGATTGCCTGAAATTCAGTATTTGGCACAAATCTGATTATCAATCTATTCCGGTTTCTGTAAAGGGCTTTAAAATACTCTTTTTTTCAGAGTACTTCATCAGATTTGAAAAATGCATTTTGGGTGATACGGGTTACTGTTTGGCCATATTCACGTAGTATTCTGTCGAAAAGAGTACTGACCGGGGGAATGTCGCCTATAAGGCCCGACACCTGTCCAATCTCAAGTTCACCGTCATCAAGATCTCCCTCAAATATTCCCATTTTGGCCCTGCCCTTTCCAAGATGGTTTCTCAACTCCTCAACGGCCACACATCGCACCTCCATTCCTCGGATTTCATCAAAGAATTTATTGCGCAACAATCGAACCGGCATTACCTGTTTCATGGCGAGCATAGTAGCCGCGTCGTCGGCTTCCGTAACAATTTTCTTGAATTTTTCATGCGCCGAACTTTCAAGTGTTACAGCAAACCGGCTGCCTATCTGCACTCCATCGGCCCCGAGAGCCATAGCTGCGGCGACAGCCCGTCCGTCGCCAATACCACCGGCAGCAATAACAGGTACGTTAACGGCATCAGCCACCTGTGGTACGAGGCACATCGTGGTAATTTCATCCCGCCCGTTGTGTCCGCCAGCCTCAAAGCCCTCGCACACAACGGCATCCACCCCGTTTTGCTCACACTTCACTGCCAGCTTTACATTTGGCACCACATGCACAACGGTAATGCCATGTTCTTTCAGATTTCCTGTCCAGGCAGCCGGATTGCCGGCAGAAGTAAAAACAATGGGCACTTTCTCCCGGATTATTATTTCCATGTGCCTGTCAGTATCCGGATAGATAAGGGGCACATTTACACCAAAGGGCTTATCTGTTGCCGCTTTGCACTTCCTTATGTGTTCCTCGAGAACATCCGGGTACATCGATCCCGATCCAATCAGGCCCAAACCCCCTTTACTGGATACAGCAGAAGCCAGCTTCCATCCAGAACACCAGACCATTCCGGCCTGCACGATTGGGTAACGGGTTCCAAAAAGTTTACAGATTCGGTTCATTATGTACAATTCCATGATTTGTGTTTCATACCAAATATCGACTGAACATTACAACCGGATACAATTTCCCGCAGTCCGGGAATCCGATTTTCAACATTCATACAGCAGATTACGGTGGTTTTTCAGGCCACATCAGAAAGCAAATACCTTTACAAACCGTTGCAGTGCCCTTCAGTGGATCTGCTTCAACTGATCATAAACCACCAGACGGCAGTTTCATATTTGAATATTTACGTAAGATTAGTAAAAGTATTAAATAATTGTGCAACGGAAAATATGATATCTGTCAATACCTTTTAAAAGGCACGATAATGCCCCCGGCATATTTATTTGAAAACCATTAATATATCCTAACGAAACACTTATCCATTTTGATCATTATATACATCAGAAATGGAACTCAAAATGAGTGATTACCGATTTGAGTGATTACCGATTATGGATAAAGATCAATCATTCAATCAGGCTATTCATTACTTATAATTAAACTGTCTATTCTATATGGGAAAGCTAAAAAACTACAAATTCATCAATCCTGCCCTGGCAGCCCTGCTGGCCGTTTTCGTAATCAGTGCCTGCAATCCGGCTGATACCGTTTCACCTATTGATGATATTATCGATCAGATTCCGGGAATGTCTCTGATTGATGGTGCTGAAAATGTAACCATAACTGTAAACCGGAATAACACGGATGCCTACTATAACATCATGCTTGCTGATCTCGATGCAGAAGCCGTTGGACTGGCTGGTGCATACAAGGCATGGTGTACACAGTGGGATATAAGTATTGCATCCAACAATGCGGTTTATCAGGCTGCAAAGGTATACGACATAGCCGGCGAAGGTTACTGGAAGAATGTTGTTTATCTTGTTAACAATGCCGAGGAATTTATGGCTGCTGACTCAACCCTGAAATGGACAGAGATACAGGTTGCTGTATGGGCCATGATCAATCACAAGAAGGTTGAACTCACTCCTCAGTTTATCTCTGGTCTTGAATCAGAATTTACTGATGTAAGACTGGATGTGGTTGAACAAATCATCTCGGAAGTGGAAGTGAATATCTCGAACTGGGATTTTAACAATCTGGAGAACGACATTCTGTACGTAGAGGTAGCTGATGATGTACAGGATCTGGTAATCGTAAGACCGAAACAATAGGAACGTCGTTTACCACCAGATATCATTGATTTCAACGGACAGGAAAGTCAACTCATCCGTTCCGGTTCTTTAAAGTCTGCATCCCGGATACCTTAGCACACTGCACTGGATAGAACCGATCCCTATTTTAAAGTTACTGAGAGCCGGGTGAGACAGGCAACTGCAATTACCGTGTTTCAGGGCGAGTAAAAATTATCACAAAAAAAAAGGCTGCACATGGCAGCCTTTTTTTGTTTAAGGTCGTCAGAATTTGTCAGGCAACCGTGATCTCATCTTCCAGGTACACATCCTGAATGAAGTTGAGCAGCTTAACACCTTCGTCCATCGGGCGCTGAAACGCTTTCCGGCCACTGATAAGACCCATACCACCAGCCCGCTTATTGATTACTGCGGTTTTTACGGCATCGGCAAAGTCATTGGAACCAGAAGCCCCACCCGAATTGATAAGACCTGCACGGCCCATATAACAGTTTGCAATCTGATAGCGGGTCAGGTCGATCGGGTGATCGGTGGTCAGTTTGGTATAGATACGTTCATCGAGCTTTCCGTAGGATGAACTACCCGTATTCAGGGCTTTGAAACCGCCGTTAATATCGGGAAGTTTTTGCTTGATGATGTCGGCTTCTATTGTAACACCAAGGTGGTTGGCCTGCCCCGTAAGGTCGGCGGCGGTGTGATAATCCTTGCCGTCCACTTTAAATGCATTATTGCGGGTATAGCACCACAGTATGGTAGCCATTCCCAGTTCGTGAGCATAGGCAAATGCCTGGGCCACTTCGATGATCTGACGTGACGATTCTTCCGACCCGAAATAGACGGTAGCCCCGACTGCGGCAGCACCCATATCGTATGCCTGGTCGATGGTTCCGAACATGATCTGATCGAATTTGTTCGGGTAGGTCATCAGTTCATTGTGGTTTATCTTCACAATAAAAGGAATTCTGTGGGCATATTTTCTCGCAACCGAGCCAAGAACACCAAAAGTGGAAGCCACAGCATTACACCCACCTTCAATCGCCAGTTTGACGATGTTTTCGGGATCAAAATAGAGCGGGTTTTTGGCAAATGATGCACCGGCAGAGTGTTCAATACCCTGGTCAACCGGAAGTATGGATACAAAACCGGTCTTCCCGAGACGGCCGTTGTCGATGATGGACTGCAGGTTGCGCAATACACGTGGGGACCTGTCAGAGTGATACCATACATTTTCGATGTAGTTCGGCGACGGCAGGTGCAGATTTTCCTTCGGAATAGTAGTACAGGTGTGGTTCAGCAGTAGTTCTGTGTCCTCACCCAGAAGTTCTTCAATACTGGATATAGCTAAAGCCATTTTTTTCCTCCTAAAAATTTAAAAATAAGATGATTGAATATAACAGATTTACAGCCTTTTTTGAAGAATATTCATGCGGTTTCGGGGCTGTCTGTAATTTCAAGTCAAAAAAGGGCTTTTCTGCCCAAAAATAAAACCTTCAGGTTAGATTATTTCTGTACCCAGCCGATAGTCCATATAAATTTAAACCCGCCGGCAGCGACTTATGCAGGTGCCAAAACTGTTTTAACAACTTTTCCGTATCTTTAGGATTGATCTAATTATGATACAAATCGGAAACATAACACTGCCCGAAAAAGCCGTCCTGCTCGCCCCGATGGAGGATGTCAGTGATTCTCCGTTTCGTCAGATCTGCAAGCTGAAGGGAGCCGACATAGTGTACACCGAGTTCATCAGTTCGGAAGCCATCATCAGGGAATCTGACAAAAGCCTGCATAAAATGGTTTTTGATGAAACTGAGCGGCCATTTGGTATTCAGATTTTCGGTGGCCGGGAAGAGGCCATGCATGGAGCGGCAAAGATTGCCGAGGCCAGCAATCCGGATCTGATTGACATCAATTTCGGGTGTCCCGTCTACAAGGTGGTGAGCAAAAATGCCGGGTCGGCTTGCCTGCGTGATCTGTCAGTGATGGAACGTATGGCCGCCACCGTTGTTGAGGCTACGTCTCTACCGGTTACTGTAAAAACCCGCCTTGGATGGGACGAACACACCATCCGCATTCAGGAGGTTGCCCTGATGCTTCAACGTGTGGGCGTCAGGGCGCTCACGGTACATGCACGCACCAGGCAGCAGGGCTACAAGGGCGAGGCACGCTGGGAATTCCTGAAACTGCTGAAAAAGACACCTGGCCTGCACATACCCGTATTCGGAAACGGAGATATCACCACACCTCATGATGCGAAACGCATGTTCGATGAGACAGGGGTCGACGGGGTAATGATCGGCCGGGGAGCCATCGGGAACCCCTGGATCTTTGAGCAGACAAAGCACTTTCTACAAACCGGAGAAATACTGCCGGAACCATCCATCACCGACAAAATGGAGATCTGTGCCGAGCAATTGAGGGCCAGTGTAAGGCATCATGGAGAGCGGTATGGTGTAGTGATGATGAAAAAACACTACGGCAACTATCTGAAGGGCATCCGGAATGGCAAGCACCTGCGTATGGAGCTGATGCAGCACAGCGAAATGGAACCGATTATCGAAGCCCTTCTCAATTTCGATGAATCCCGGTATTTCCCGGTCGCAGTTTAACAGGCTTCCGGCAAGGAGTTTGCAGTTGTGTTATATTAGATCCCGACCTGATTAATCAGTATTAAATCAGGGAATCTTTTCAGTTGATGCAACTATATATGAATCAGCAATAGGTACAGTGATCAGTACTCACACAGCTGACCCGAGCCAGAGACTACCTCTCAATTCCGGACAGACCGGATAGATCAGCCCAGGTAATCCTGCCCCAGATAGGTTTTCAGTACCAACGGTACCCTGATTTTTCCGCTCTCCTCCTGATACGTCTCCAGAACGGCCGACATAACTCTCGGCAGCGCGAGTCCCGATCCGTTAAGTGTATGTAATATATGAGGTTTACCATTGTCATCACGGCAGCGAACCATCATTCTCCGGGCCTGAAAACTTTCGAAATTGGAACAGGAACTGACTTCAAGCCATCTCTGCTGACCGGGGCTCCAGACCTCAAGATCGTATTTTTTGCTTTGGGTGAAGCCCATATCTCCGGTACACATCAACAGGGTTCGATAGGGTAGTTCCAGTGCCTCCAGCAGCTCCTCGGCATCCCTGCGCAGGCCTTCGAGTTCATCGTACGAGGTATCCGGGTACACGAATTTCACCAGTTCCACCTTATCGAACTGGTGCAGCCGGTTCAGTCCCCGCACATCTTTGCCGTATGAACCGGCCTCTCTTCTCCAACAGGGTGTGTAGCAGCAATATTTTACAGGTAACTGTGCCGGTTCAAGAATTTCGTCGCGGTGAAAATTGGTTACCGGAACCTCGGCGGTGGGTATGGCAAAAAATTCGTCGCGTGGAATTACGTACATCATGTCTTCCTTGTCGGGTATCTGCCCGGTTCCGCGCGCAGAGTCCTCATTAACGAAGAAGGGTGCCTGCATTTCGATATAGCCTTTCTCTGCAGCCCTGTCCAGGAAAAAATTGATCAGAGCCCTCTGAAGTCGGGCGGCGGGGCCAATGTAGAACGGGAACCCCGCACCGGCAACTTTCACACCGCGCTTAAAATCGATCCATCCGTATTCCTCGGTCAGGTCCCAGTGGGGTTTACGCCAGGTGTCTTTCGCCGGATTCCCCCAGGTTCTATCTACCTTGTTGTCCTGCTCGGTCATCCCAACCGGTACGGAAGGATGGGGAACATTCGGGATGCGAAGCAGCAGGCTGTTTCTCTTTTCGGCAAGCTCCCTGATCTGATCCTCCAGTAATTTCAGTTCTTCCTTCATTTCACCTGTCTGTCTGATCAGGTCCCGGGCCTCATCTTTTTTCCCCTGGCCTATCAGCTTTCCGATATCCTTTGCTCTTGAATTGCTTTCACTGCGCAATGTGTCGGTTTTGTGGACGAGTGCTCTCCATCTGGCATCTGTTTCCAGCACATTATCCACTACAGCCGTATCCTTTTCACCTTTATCAATAATCGCTTTTTTAACAGTGTCAGTATATTCTCTGATATAATTTATGTCGAGCATTCGGGTAAATAATTGTTGGATTTACGTTGGCAGATTACGGAAGTATGCTTTATAAACAGCACGGCAGGACCTGTTAACAGCCACCCTCTATCCTGAAACAAGCGGGTGGTTATTCTGCAGGCATTAGAAGTATAAGATAAGGCCATTTTACAGGGAAATGCACCGTTAACTTTCACCTGCAACTGGCCGCAAGCTGCCTTAATTTTTCAGTTTTTTATAGGTTTAAAACTCAATAAATTAAGCGGGTCCTGATGGATGTTCATTCTTAATAATCCATCTTAAAAAATTACTATGCGGGCTATGAAACTAATATTCTTATGACCATTCAGTTAGACGATATCGACATTACCATTCTGAAACAACTGCAACGTAACGGGCGGGTTCGAAGAAACCAGCTTGCCGAGGAAGTCAGCCTTTCTGTACCCTCGGTATCGGAGCGTATGCGGAAGCTCGAAGAAAAAAACCTCATTGAGGGTTACTATTCCGTGCTCAATCCCAAAAGTTTCGGATATGACATTACTGCTTTCATTTTTGTGGAGGTGGACGGCTCCGACAACTATTCATCCTTTGTTGAGCGTGCCATTAACGAACCGGAAATTCTGGAGTGTCACTCCATAACCGGCGATGGCTCCCATTTTCTTAAAATCCGGACAAGGAATACCACCTCGCTCGAACAGTTGCTCTCGATGGTACAGTCATTTCCCGGTGTCAAGAAAACCCGTTCAAACATTGTGCTAAGCACCTTTAAGGAAACCCGCGAACTTCCTGTCGGAGACGCGAGAAAGTGAACCGTACGAGCCGCCGGACCTGGTTCATAACCCTGCTGTTGCTGGGGCTGATGGTGTTACCATTACAGGCGCAGCGGCATTTCGGCGTCATCTGGGAACCACCGGAAACGGAGCGGGATGCAGCCAGGGAATTGTTCAGCTATCAACAGCTGGGCATTCAGACCCTTATTATCGACGGGATTCATGAGATCGGGATGCTCGATGTATTGCACGGCTTTGACTTTGATGTTATTGTTCGCATCCCGCAGTCCTTTCTGACGGCCACCGAACTCAACAGACGGCATTCAGCTGCTCTTGATCTCGTTATTCTGCATCTCGACTATTACCGGAATTTCGATTTCGTAAGCAGTTTCATCCTGTTCAGCGACAGCCAGGTTAACAACAGACGGTTTACCCGCCTCATAACCCCCGTCATTCAGGAGGCGCGCATTGCCACAGACCGTCCGCTGATGCACATACACCGCGACACCAGACATGCGTTCGCAGACATTGAGCGACCGGACGGCCTCATCCGGCGTCTGGATAGTGCCGCTATGAAAACAAGCAGTATTGATACTTCCTCTAATACCATACCCATACAAGGTTTTATCTGGCACCCCGACGACGGCTTTGATTTACGGCGCTTTCAGGAAATGCTGCGCTACACAAGGCAGGCTGTTGATGTTCCGGTTTTTCTGCACTCCGGCTGGGTCGAAAGTCATCTGGATGGCGGACTTGATGAGGTATTAATTAGTTATGCAGGTGATGCAGATGCCGCTTTGCCCAACCCCCGTCGGGCCACTCAAAGTCCGGCGGCCAACTGGCATATTATTTTACTGATTGTGGTATGGATCAGTTTTGCAATACACTATGCTTTTTTTCCGAACTACAACAAATCGCTTTTCCGCTATTTCAGCAATCACACCTTTTTCACTGAAGACTTATTCGAGAAGCGCATCCGGTTTACTGCAACCCCGTTTTTTCTGAATCTGCAAACAGCAGCTATATCCGGGCTGTTCTTTTATACCCTCTATTCCTTCTATCTCTCCGATTCTGGCCTTGAAGTGCTGAAATTCTACCGTCTCTTACCCGACTCGACACATCCCGGACTGTTGATTTTCACAACCGGTTTTCTGTTCAAGCTGACATTCAGTACGTTGATGACTCTTTGGGTTTTTGCCCCGTCGCTCGACACTGAATGGCTGAATCCTGCGGCGGTAACATACATTTGGCCGCAACACCTTTTGCTTGCTGTAATAACCCTGATGATGACCGTTCACGCTGCTGGCGGACCAGCTTTTATCTTTAATCTGTTGGCAATCCTTTTCCTGGTGATCTGGCTCTCTTCCTTTTATATTACAGCCTATAATGTTCGGCAGCATGTTGAGAAAACAAGCTTGTACGACGGGCTGAGCTGGGTGCTGCAGATTATCGTATTATGCATAACCATCTGGTGGATTTTTATCTACGCCGGGCTGCTTGATATAATAAGGCTGGCCGCTTTTGTTTAGCCGGCAGACATCACTCTTTACTAAAATCCCTTCCTGAGTCGTGCCACCGGGATATTTAGCTGTTCCCGGTATTTGGTAACGGTTCGTCGTGCAAGGGGAAAGCCTTTATCCCTTAATAAATCTGTTAGTTCCTGGTCACTGTGCGGTTTGCGCTTGTCTTCACTTCCGATCAGTTCCGAAAGTATTTTTTTGATCTCAAGATTGGATACATCCTCGCCCTCTTCGTTCTCAACCCCCTCTGTGAAGAAATATTTCAATTCAAAAACCCCGAAAGGAGTCTGAACATACTTGCCATTGACTATACGGGAAATGGTTGAGATATCCATATTAACGCGGTCTGCAATATCTTTCAGAATCATGGGCTTAAGCCCGCTTCCGTATTTGAAGAAATCCTGCTGCAGCTCCACCAGTGTCTGCATCACATTCTGAAGGGTATCATAGCGCTGTCTGATACTGTCGATAAACCATTTGGCCGAGTCGATTTTTTCCCGGATAAACTGCCTCGTTTTATCGGTTTCCTCACCTGAAGCTGTCTGTGTTTTGAGGTTATCCCACATATCCCTGTACCCCGGCGAAATGCGCAGGCGTGGAACATTCCGGCGGTTGAGCTGTATGACGAATTCCCCCTCATCCTCCTGGTCGGAAGAGGGCCTGAACCAGACACTGAAGTCAGGAACAATGTAATCATTGCTGTCTTCAGGTTCACTTACCATACCAGGTTTGGGGTTCAGACCTTGAACCAGTTCAAATACTTTACGGAGTGTTTCTTCATCGATGCGCACCTTTTTCATGATCCGGTTAAAATGTTTCCGCTCGAAGTCACTCCAGGCATCGGAAAGCATCCTCCGGGCGGCCATGGTTACCGGACTGGAATCATCCAGCTGCTCCAGTTGTACCAGCAGGCATTCACGCAGGTCGCGGGCTCCTATACCGGGCGGATCGAGCTGCTGAATCCGCCTGAGTACCCTTTCCACTTCATCAGCAGTAATCCGGATGCCTTTATGAAAGGTGATGCCGTCAACAACAGAGGCAATTTCGCGCCGGAAATATCCATCCTCGTCGATTGAACCAATTATTTCGTCGGCGATAAGTTTCTCTTTATCATTTAGCGGGAGCAGGGCCACCTGTTGTTCCAGTTGTTCTGTCAGATTCTGATAATACGGCCTGGGCAGGTCGGTCCAGTCGTCGGAGCCGGGTGTCCAGAGCGGCTGAAAGCCCTCGTTATCCTGATCATGCAGGATCGATTCCCAGTCGATTTCCCTGTTTTCATCAACCGGATCGGTTGTGTAGCTGTCTTTAACTTCGGAATCGTCACGATTCTGGCGTTCCTCTTCAGAAATTCGCTCATCTTCGGCGTCGACTTCTTCCAACACGGGGTTCAATTCGAGCTCTTCCTTGACCCTCATCTCCATAGCCAGTGCCGGCAGCTGCAACAACTTGATATACTGAATCTGCTGCGGCGACAGCCGTTGCTGAAGGGCCTGTTTCTGGGAAAGATGCTGTTTCGATCCGATCATAACTCTAGGGTAACGCCTTCGCGGATTTTTCTGCATGTGACCCGGAATTCCTCATACCATTCCGGACCAAATTCCCTGATGAGCGCATCTTTCAGAAAATCTGAGAGATAAACCCTTTCCTTTTCACCTCGTTCACACGCGGGGCCGCACATCGACGGGATATACTCATAATTTATCATTTTCACCGATCCCATATCCGTAATTCTGAGCGGATACAGATGGCAGCTGAACGGTTTCGGCCAGTTGAACCGGCCCTCATCAAATGCCTTCTGAATCGAGCAGAGGGCCACATCACCCTCGTAAACAACAAATATGCAATCGGCACCGTCAGTAAAGTTCAGTTCGGGTGCATATTCAATATTGCGGATGAGGCCTTCATCGGCTGCCACCTCGCGGGCACGTTCACTGACTTCGGCACGCAGTGTTTTCCAGGCCTTGTTCACAACCGGGATTTCTGACCGCTTAAGCGGGGCACCGGCTGCGCCAAGTACGCAACAGGCTCCCTTACAGCGGCCAAGATCACAGGCAAACCGGGCTTTGGCCACATCATCCGATATCAATACGTCGCCGACCTGAAACATTTTGAGGATCTGTTATTTTGGTGATACAAATACCTGGTTCAAAAAAACGGTTGAAAAAGAAATTAAACGAAAGCCGTATGCCATGTCCTGTATTAATCAGGTACCTTTGATGAACGAGCGAAAATGACGTACCGGCACCGTTTATTTATATTGGGAAAGATACGATAATCCCGCCAATGTGCAGGCGGGAATTGACCTGAACATCAGGCTGAAAATTTCATTATATACAGCATATGGATGAGTTAAAACAGATCACGGAATTCGGAACCTCCGGGGCTATCGTCACGGAACTGAAAAAACACGGTACAATCAAAAAAATGAAACAGGGCGACATCCTGCTTCAGGAACATGCCTTCATTAGCAGCATACCAATCATTCTGCAGGGAAGCATCGGGGTGTATCAGACCGGCGATGATATGCGCGAGATGCTGCTGTATTATCTTAAGGCGGGTGAAACCTGTATCATGTCGGTTTTCGGGGCTATGTACCGGGAAATGAGCAAGGTGAAAGCGGTAGCCAACGAAGACAGCGAGGTGTTGCTTGTGCCGGTCGACAAACTGGGGTACCTCGCAAAAGAGCATCCCGAGTGGATCAATTATATTTTCCGTGTGTACCATCAGAGGTTTCAGGAATTGCTCGACCTGGTGAATGCCGTTGCATTTAAAAAGATGGATGAAAGGCTGTTGAACTTTATACAGCGAAAAACCGAAATAGGACGCAGCCCGGTCATCAGGATTACGCATGAAGAACTTTCCAATGAGCTGGGAACGGCCAGAGTTGTAGTATCCAGACTACTGAAGCAGATGGAAAATGACGGGCTTATCGAACTGGGCAGGAACCAGATCACCCTTCTGTAACAAAAGTAACTGAACATGATATGACTTGTAGTTACATTTACAGACACTGAACCTAATTCCGGTGGCGACTACACGGCGGATACCGACAGGATTTGCGTATATTGGCGAAATCGGGACGAATTTCAGTAAAACCACCGGACGGCTCCGGAACATCCGAACACATTAATGGAACACACATGATAACGGCCATCAAACGACAATTTTTTACCAACTGGCACCCCATGAGATGGGTCGCGCTTGCAGTCGGTCTTTTTCTTGGATATAACTGGCTGGCAGAAGGCTCTCCACTGCTTGGATTCATGTCCCTTTTCTTCCTTTTTCAGGCCATTACCAATACAGGTTGCCTGGCCGGGCAATGCGCACCCACAACAGCCGGCACCGGTGAACAATCCACAGATGACATCCAATTTGAAGAAATCAAAAACAGACCATAACTATGAACAGCGAAGTTAAACAACAGACATTTTCAGAAATCATTAAAGGTAAAACGCCCGTACTGGTCGATTTTTATGCGGACTGGTGTGCACCGTGCAAAATGATGGCACCCATACTGCAGGAATTAAAAACGATGATGGGCGATTCCCTGAACATTGTAAAAATTGATACGGACCGGAATCCGGATGCGGCCATTAAATACCAGGTTCGCGGCATTCCCACTCTGATCCTGTTTAAAGAAGGCAACATACTGTGGCAACAGGCCGGGGTTATGCGGGCTTCGCAGCTGAAAACCATCATTGATCAAAAAATCGGTGAGTATGAATCAGCCTGACGAACATATATACGATGTGAGCCTGGAGTGGAACGAAGGTCGTATAGGCACGTTGCGTTCCGACAAACTGGAGCAATCCTTTCAGGTTGCCACTCCGCCTGAATTCCCTGGAGGTGTGGAAGGCATCTGGTCGCCCGAACACCTGTTTGTTGCTGCCGTAAGCAGCTGCCTGATGACCTCTTTTACGGCTGTTGCCGAATATTCAAAATTCGGGTTTACCAGTTTGAAAGTGGACAGTTTCGGTACCATGAGCAAAGTAGACGGCAAGTTTGTAATGAGCCGGGTAACCATGAGGCCGGTTTTGACCATTGCGGACGAAAAATATGAGGCTAAAGCGTATCGCCTGCTCGAGAAAGCCGAGGAAATCTGCCTGATATCACGTTCGATAAAATCAGAGATCGTTTTCGAACCTACGGTTCAGATTGAGGTGAACGCCTGAACCTGAGTACGAGTCCTGGACCGAATTACAGCCCCGGCCCCTTGCTCAACCCAATACCGGGCATGAACCCGGATCTTTTTCAGAGTCTGATGCAGAACCCAATACCGGGTCTGAACCGGTTTGCGGCCCTGAGACCGGGCTGTTCAAGAGCATAAACCAGAAACGGAAGTTTCTGCACCATCAGGCTGCAATGGTTATCTATTGCCGGATTGCCGGATGAGTCGTGTACCTGGTTAATACCCGCCGTTTTTCAGTCACTATTGCAACAGGCTGCTGTGTTCCTGTTATATTGTTCCCCTGCTTGCCGGCTGAAACCTGCTGCCTGATGCCGGAACGAGCCCACTAACGAAATTCTGCACCTAACCTACCTGTACAAATCATGCGATTTGAAACCAAAGCCATTCACGCGGGACTGGAAATCGGCAATCCATCAAAGTCGATCATCCCTCCTATCTCACCCAGCACCATTTTTGAGATTGATGCCGATGGGCGCAACGAGAAGGATCTTCACTATACAAGGCTGGGCAACCCGAACCGCCTGCAGTTTGAGCACCTGATAAAAACCCTTGAGGGTGGCGGCGCAGCGGCGGCATTCGCGTCGGGAATTGCGGCGGCAGCGGCAGTACTTCAATCGCTTGATCCGGGCGACCACATCATCATTCCCGAAGATGTATATGCCGGCAACCGGAAGATGGTAAAAAGCATCATGAAGCGCTGGGGCTTGAAAGCTGATTTTATCAATATGACTATACCCGGAGCGATTGAGGCACATATAAAGCCAAATACCAGGCTTGTCTGGATTGAGACCCCCTCCAATCCGCTTATGCGCATAACCGACATTGCATCCGTTTCCGGCATGGCCCGTGAGAGAGGAATCAGAACCCTGGTCGACAATACCTGGCCCACGCCAGTCAACCAGTTGCCGCTTGAACTCGGTGCCGACATCGTGCTGCACTCCACCTCCAAGTATTTCGGAGGGCACAGCGACATACTGGGAGGAGCCATTGTGGCCCGTGAAGAGGATGATTTTTTCGGACGCATCCGGCTTATACAGCAGATGGGCGGGGCTGTACCGTCACCGTCTGACTGCTGGCTGCTGGGCAGAAGTACCCGGACCCTGGCCTACCGGATGCGGGGCCATAACGAACATGCTGAAAAAGTGGTTGCATGGCTAACTGCCCACAAAAAGGTGGCCGATGTGTACTATCCGGGTCTCGAGTCACATCCCGGTCATGAAATAGCACGAAAACAGATGACAGGCTATGGAGGCATGATTTCCTTTATCGTTGACGGAGACCAGCAGGAGTCGATCCGGATTGTCGGGCGTGCGAAGCTCATAAAAAGGGCCACAAGCCTCGGTGGCGTGGAAAGTACCTGGGAACACCGTCAGAGCAGCGAAGGGGAAGGTTCGGTTACTCCAAAGAATCTGATCCGGCTGAGTGTGGGGCTGGAACATCCCGACGACATCATCGAAGATCTGGAACAGGCGCTCGGGTAATTTTTCCCGGGATGTTCATACGGAAATGAGAGAGCATATTCGTGTTCGTGCTGCCCTACATCACAGTCATCTCACTTTACAGCCCATCTGACTTTTAAGATCGAGTAGGAAGATAAAAGTATCCAGGGATACTTTTATCTGTCCTCTCACACCACCGTACGTAC
>JBLRWO010000028.1:0-63316 GCA_047921215.1 Cyclonatronaceae bacterium
GCCCCGCGCCCAGGTGGGGACGTTTTTGGTCGGGGTATCGTATCCATGCGGGTAAGTACATCTTGAGCTGAGCTATTAAAGGGGTGTAGTTTTGTATAAAAACGATGAACACACCAAAACGCGATCGCATGTTTGCCCTTGTTGAACAATGGAATGCCGGCACTTCAGGCCAAAAAGAGTTCTGCCAGGAACATAACGTCAAACTGAGCACCTTCCAATACTGGATTGGCAAGTACCGCAAATCTGAACAAGGATCACCCGGTGGTTTCCTGGAGCTGACCCATGCTCGGTCAGGCCAGGCGGAAATCACTTACCCCAACGGGGTGCGCATCAGCGTGAGCGCTTCCGATATGGCGGGCATCGCCCGGCTCATTCATTTGTGGTAGGCGATGTTCGCCCTGGGTAATACGCTGAGCTATCACTTGTACCGCGGGGTGTGCGACATGCACAAATCCTTCGACGGGCTGTGCGGGGTCGTGCGCAGTGAACTGGGCCGCGAGCCGGCCAGCGGTGAGGTATTTGTGTTTTTGAACCGGCGCCGCACCCTGATCAAACTGCTGCACTGGCAGCGCGGCGGGTTCGTGCTGTACTACAAGCGGAAAGAGACAGCGATAAAGTAAATTGAAAACAAAAATGAATTATTAAACAGGAGATGACAAAATGATAAATTTCGATTCACACACCATTGAAACAGCTCCCGAAGGCTCAAAAGAACTTTTGGAACAATTACAAAAACAAAACGGAATGGTGCATAATTTATATGCCGTAATGGCAGAAGCATCCGAAGTTTTGAAATCATATCTTCAATTGGGGCAAATCATCAATCAAACTTCGTTTAACAGCGTAGAGAAAAATGTTATCTGGCTGACAATCAATTACACTAACAATTGTCATTACTGCATGGCAATACATACTTTGGTTGCCAATATGCAAAAAGTACCTGAAAATATTGTAAAGGCATTAAGGGAAAACGAACCGATAAACGACCCAAAACTTGAAACTTTACGACAATTTACGGTTTCAATGGTTGATAAAAGGGGTTGGGTGTCGGAAGAAGAATTAAACAATTTTATTTCCGCCGGATATTCAAAAAAACAAATTATGGAATTGGTTTTAATGATAGCACAAAAAACCATCAGCAATTATGTAAACCATATAGCCGATACCCCATTAGACGAAATTTCAAAGCCTTACGAATGGAAAAAATAATTCATCAATAAAAAGTATCAGATATGAAAAAAATACTATTCCTCACACTCAGCATTTTTTCCATTAACTTGTTAACTACAAACACTATGGCACAAAACGAAAAATCAGACAATCAATCCGATACGCTTTGTATTTTATGGACAAGCGGCGACCCCGATGTGGCAATTAAAATGGTATTCATGTATGCCAACGCAGCCAAACAAAATAAGTGGTTCGATGAAGTAGAGCTGATAATTTGGGGACCTTCTTCAAAACTTACTTCCGAAAACAAAGATATTCAGGACTATATAGGAAAAATGCAGAAAAACGGCATCAAAATCGAAGCCTGCAAAGCCTGTGCCGACAGCTATGGTGTTTCCGACAAATTAAAATCGTTAGGAATTGATGTAAAATACATGGGCGAACCGCTCACAAAAATTCTGAAATCGAATAAAAAATTAATGACGTTTTGATTTGTGCCAAGAATTAAAAACCGCCAGTGCATAACAGCGTATAACAATAATTGGGCAGTGACGTGGTTTTCAAAATTTTTTACATTTGCATAAACGGGCCTGTACCTTGACAAAGGAATCGCTTTGAAATGCCCAATTCTTGTTATATGCAGACCGTTCAAGCAATTGCAGAAAAAAAAAACAGAAACTAAAATTTTACAAATTATGACAAGACAGATTTACCAAATTCACATTTCACTTCAAGGATCCAAACCAAATATTTGGAGACGAATGTTAATTAAGCCTGACATCACTCTTGTTGACTTTCACAGAATTATTCAGACTGTAATGGGATGGACAAATTCGCACCTTCATCAGTTTCAAAAAGGACATGACAGTTATTCTCCAATAGAATTTGAGGTTGAAGACACCAAAAACTCAAGAAAAGTAAAATTGAATTCGTTATTAAAAAAAGAAAAAGATAAAATAAAATACGAGTATGACTTCGGTGACGGCTGGCTGCATGACATAATACTCGAAAAGGTACTACCAGTCGACAAGACAATGCAAATTCCAAGTTGTGTAGACGGAAAAGGGAACTGCCCTCCTGAAGATTGTGGCGGAATCTGGGGTTACGAGGAGATTAAAACAATATTGTCAAATCCCAAACATAAACAATTCGAAGAAACAATGGAGTGGATCGGTGAGGAATTTGACCCAGACTATTTTGACAAGAAAGAGATAAATGAAATGTTGAAATATCCAGACTATGGCTGCATATGGATTGAATAAAAAAGAGCAACTTGCTTATAACACGGGCTTTCTGCAATGCGGTTTGGCTTAGTAGACAAGAAAATAGGGGACTAAAACAGTATCGCTTTTAATACAAGGTAGTGAAGCCACACAGAAGAAAGCCCGTGAACGTTATGTCCGAATAATCAAATCTAATGAAAGCGATACTACTAAAGGAATACGGATTGCCGAATCTTCTTGAAATTGGGGAAGTTGCAAAACCGATACCGAATGACAAGGAAGTACTGGTGAGAATTCACTCAGCATCCATCAATGACTGGGACTGGTGGCTGGTCAGGGGCAAACCATTTGTGATTCTTCTGTTTTTCGGCCTGAAAAAGCCAACTATAAAGATTCCCGGGGTAGACATTGCCGGAAAGATCGAAGCGGTGGGCGGTAACGTGCGTTCCTTTACCATCGGTGATGAGATATACTGCGATCTGTCGGAATGTGGATGTGGCGGATTTGCCGAATACGTTTGCGTACCGGAAAATATGTTGTCCAGGAAACCTTCCACTATCAGTCATAATGATACCTGTACTCTGCCACATGCCGGATTACTCGCTCTGCAGGGACTTGTGGAGAAGGGAAAGGTGAAATCCGGACAGCGTATCCTGATCAATGGTGCCGGAGGCGGTGTCGGTACCCTGGGAATTCAAATCCTGAAACCGTACGGGGTAAAGGTAACCGGCGTTGACAGTGACGAAAAACGTGATCTGATGAAATCGCCGGGATTTGACATCGTGATGGATTAAAAAAAACGGACTTCACCGAAACCGGAGAAAAGTATGATCTCATCCTGGATACAAAATCAAACAGATCCGTATTTAAATATGCACGATCCCTCAAAAAAAATGGCACCTATATCACCGTAGGAGGATCGATGGTCAGATTATTGGAAATAGTAATATTCGGTTCACTGATATCACTTTTTACCGGTAAAAAGCTGAGCGTACTCATTCACAAGCCAAATAAAGGGTTAGAACAGATATCCAAACTTGTGGAAATGGGACAAATAAAACCTGTTGTTGATGGCCCCTACGGATTTGATGAAATCCCGGAGCAGATTCAATATTTCGGTGAGGGCAGGCATTTGGGAAAGATTGTAGTTGAAATTGTTAAATAACGACGTACAAACACGCAAAACGCTCATGTCGTGTGGGTGAGTAAACGATTGGAAAAACCAGCATTTCTGTTAATTATTCTGGTTTAACTGAAAAAATACGTGAATTATAAAACCGCTGATAAAAAGTCATTTCGCATGGTGCCTTTGAAAAACCTCATCCAGTCATTTACAAACCAGCATCCGAATGCATGTACGGTGGTATTTAACCACCCTCAACCCTTGTATCGGATTATCAGGTTCACCCGCCTCGGGCCGTACCGAGGATATACTGGGTGCCGCCACGTGGTCAGGGCACCTTCGGGATTCCCGCTGAGCAAAGAGTTCAACTTGCCAAAAACGCCCTGAAAGCAATGTCGCTCACCCATGGTTTCGCACCCCTTGTTATGATTGCGGGACATGGATCAACCACGGTAAACAACCCCCATGCCAGCGGGCTCGACTGCGGTGCATGCGGCGGACGAAGTGGCGAGCCCAATGCAAAAATTGCCGCTGCGGTTCTGAACGATCCAGATGTTCGAAATCAACTGCAGCAAAGCGGCATCATTATACCGGAAGAAACCATCTCCCTGGCCTGTCTGCACGATACCACAACGGATGAGCTTTCCATATTCAATGAATATGACATACCCGAAAGCCGGTCTGGCGAACGTGATGAACTGAAGCAAATACTGGCCAGGGCCGAAGAGGCCACCCGGCTGGAAAGATCCTTAAGAATGCTTCCCGAAAAGAGCGCCATTGTTGACAAGGCTATCAGGTACAGAAGTAAAGACTGGTCACAGACCAGGCCTGAATGGGGTCTCGCCGGGTGTACCGCATTTGTAGTGGCCCCCAGGGAACGAACAAGGAATATTGACTTAGAAGGGCGGGCATTTCTGCATTCTTATGACTGGATTGAAGACAAGGAATTCGCTGTACTTGAACTGATCATGACCGCGCCCATGGTAGTGGCCAGCTGGATCAGCCTGCAATACTACGGCTCGACGGTCGATAACACCAGCCTTGGTTCAGGTAACAAGGTTTTGCATAACGTACGGCCGGTGTGGGCATTATAGAGGGATATTCCGGGGATTTACGGGTCGGCTTACCATGGCAATCAGTTCATGACGGAGAAAAATTCCAACATGACCCGGTCAAATTAAATGTGATCATTGAAGCCCCCACATCCGCTATGAATGACATAATTGAGAAGCACGATTCCATACGCGATCTTTGCGATAATGGCTGGCTTCATCTGTGGGCAATGGATGATAATGGAAAGGTGTCACACCGTTATACGAAGAACCTGACATGGAAAAACGCGGTGCATCATGATATATTCGGCACCGTAACTCCCGCAACCACAATTCAGGAGCCGGCGTATGTTGATGTAAGCTGACATGTGCATGTCCGAAGAACTATACAGGCTGCTTTCTGTTACAGTACGCTGAATAGGCTAACATTATGTAAAGGGTAATCACTGCAATTTCCCCGGGATTGGGCTCCCTGTTATAGGGCTTCAAAGATGTAACTGCTATTAAATATCCCCCGCAGAAGTTCTCACACAGCCATCAGAACCGGAAGGTATAGGTGAGTTTGATTCCTCCGCTCGTCTCGAGCGGCCGCAACCGCTCTTCGTCGTTGAGCCAGTTCATCGAGTACACCAGAAAAAGATCAGCCCCGGGTCTGATAATCCATCGCATGCGCTGGTAAAAGCCGACAAGTTCACTCAGGTTATCGTATTGTACGATGGAAGTGAAGGATACAGTCGGGGAAAGGTCAAGATTCCCCCTGAAACGGAACAGGTCGGTCGAAAATGAACCCTCGGCCAGATTCACCATCGACCTCTGCCAGTCGCCTGTAATATTGATGCCCGGATAGGGCCTCACGGTTACACTGCCTTCAACATCCGTGCGGGTTCCTGTCCAGAACCCCTGATACCCGGCCTCCGCAACCAGGTAGATTCTTCGCGCCGGTGGCGAATCTACCTCGAATGTGATCCTCGAGTTCCGGTACTCGCCTGCGGGTATGATGATGCTGCCATCCCTGCGGATATCGAAAGGGAAACCGATGCGCTCGTACTGTCTCTGCAGCCTGAGTTCGGTAGACGCCCCCGACTCAAAAGTCAGATTCACGGGTTCCAACCAGACATTGACCGTCTCGGGCCGGAAATCCATGTCCATCAGATATTCGAAATACAGTTCGGTATTCAGCGCCCGAAGCCAGCTTACTCCGGGTGTTAACAGTGTATAGCCGACCGAGGGCTGAAAGCGCCTGAAACCATTCCGGCTGGCAAAACCGACCGCCGGATTGTAACCTGAACCAAATTCACGGTATGATGCATGCGCATAAAACGGGATGTTTGGATAGGCCACGCGAAAACCTCGTGTGCTGCGATCAATCAGCCTCGTAGTCTCATCGGGCTGGTTTTCGCTGTGTGCCACAAAAAAAGCCTGAAACTGAAGATTTTTCCTTTCCATGAACCTGGAGGTAGATAAGTCGAGATCAACTCCCAGCGTTTGTCGCACCGGCGGAGCATCGTCACCGAATGTCGACCGGCGTGTATAAATAACCCCGATGCGGCTCTCCTGCCCCACATTCTGTACCACCCTCGCAACCGTAAAATCTTCTTCGTTCAACTCGCCCTTGCCGGTCCGGATCTGATAAAAGCCGATGCCTGTATCACCGACTCGCCCAATGGCTCGTGCCCCGATCAGTATGGGAACCGGAGATCCTCTTACAAGCCCTATACGGCGTGAAAAAAACGGGTAAATCCCGCTGGCGGATGCAAAACTGAACAGACTGCTGCCCTCCAGAAAAAAATCTCTCTGCTCGGGGAAAAAGAGTGGAAAACGGGTCAGATTAACCCGTCGCTGATCCACCTCCACCTCGGCAAAGTCTGTGTTCGCGGTCAATGATGTTCTCAGCCCTGGTGTAATACTGTAGGTTATGTCGAACCCCGCGTTGCTCTCGAACTGTTCAACCCGGCCTCCTGCCATAGTCCACTGCCGGGCCGGTTTTGCACTCAGGTAGGGTTTCACTTCAAGAGCGAGTCCCTGCGTAAGACCCTCCAGACCCACAAGCAGGCCTGCATTTTGCGGCCTGAACAAGCCCTGGTTCTGCCTCCATCCCGTCCAGACCAGCTCCTCATTTTTACGCCGGATGGTACGCTGGAAGTTGATCCCCCAATCGGTTTGTTCCGGATTGAAATCAAGGGTTCTGAATGGAATGCGGATTTCAGCCATCCATCCATCATCTGTAATACGCACTGCTGCATCCCAAATGCCGTTCCAGGCCTTGTTCAGATTAGTACCCTGCCCAATGGTCAGCAACCCGTCACCCATCAGGCCAGCCGGGTTGATTTCAAAAAAATAGGCGTTCCGGCCGTCGTTAAAGGTGTCTAGAATCCACATGAACCGGTCGTCGGCACCCAGCCCCTGATTCCGGCGTTTCTGGTAGGCCCTGATCCCGGAGGGGTCGTCGTACAGCCAAACACCGATGTACAGGTTCTGGCTGTCGTAGGCGATGCGGATCTCCGTTGGCTGCGTTGGCAGTGCCCCTTCAACAGGAAATTGCTGCCTAAAACCGCTGACGGCCGGGATCCGCTCCCATACAGGTTCATCCAGCCTGCCGTCGGGAACGATCTGCTCGGCAGCAGTTAACCTGTACGCTCTGATTCTGCCGGTTTCAGAAGATTCATTACCGCCAACATTTCCGTCTGCCTGCCGGGCTATTACACCGTTCATATCAGGCGAAATCATCAACAGGCAGATCATTATCAGCACCACTCGCGCACAATATGACACCAGAGAAATCCCGATTGAGGTTTTTTGACGGGCAATATTTTGTGCAGCGTTATCCGTGGCAGTTAAATATACCTTTGCGTTCAAATAATTTCTCTGTACCGTTCAGTGATGTTCGGATCATACGGGCCCGGTTCAATGACGAGCAATCAGTACATACCCTGTCAAAGTTGACAGATTATGCAATTACATGAAAAAGGACCGTTGGGAACCAAGGTACATGAAAACGGCTTTTTTTTACAGTAATGTGATGTGAAATAAGGTAAATTTTCCCGGTATTAGGAGCCATAAGTAATCCTGTTCTGAATTTTCTGAACAACCTGCAAACCGCGTCAGATTTAGCCAACAAAAACTGTGTTAATAAAACCTGTCTTTGTACTTTATCCGAGGTTTTTGTGAATTCAAATCGAGTCAGGTGCAATAATTACAATTAAATAAAATGCTCGTCTGCATAGTCTTTATATTTTGCCTTATTTCGTGATATACATAATGCAAACTAAAACTCAGAGACCATATAATATTTACCGGCCATCATTGTACTGCTGCTTTCAACCACTGCCCTTGCACAGCCGGATGTTCCAGCTTTCCTTGAGGGTACCTGGAAAATGGAAAATGCTGAAGTTTACGAGCGCTGGGACAAACTCGGCGATCATTCCATGAAAGGTTTTGCTTACAAGATGGTCAGGCAGAATGCAGAACCTGCTGCTTCTGACAGTACGGTTTCCAATCCGAATTACGATAGTGTATTGGCCGAAAAACTGGGCGGCGACGATTACGGAATGAAAAGTTACATCCTCGTCATACTCAAAACAGGACCAAATACCTCAACCGATCGGGAACTGATCAGCGCTAGTTTCCGTGGGCACCTCGACAACATCAATCGGTTAGTGGAAGAGGGTAAATTGATTGTAGCGGTTCCATTAGGTGCTAATGAACACCAGTACCGGGGGATTTTCATCCTGAACAATGTGGAATCGATTGAAGAAGCGGCTGAATTGATGCAAACCGACCCTGCCATTAAAAGCGGTCTGCTTGTTGCGGAGTTTTTTAACTGGTACGGTTCTGCGGCCTTGCCCGAATATTTGCCTGCATCTGACAAAATCTGGAAACAGAAACCATAAATCATTTATACGTATGGCCGAACTGAAAACAAAGCAGACAGAGGCTGATGTATGTGAGTTCATCAACACGTTTGCCGACACCTAACAGAAACGCCAGGACAGTTTCGGAATCCTTAAACTGATGCAGGATGTGTCAGGTTATGAACCAAAAATGTGGGGTTCATCCATAATCGGATTCGGCAGCTATCACTATAAATCGGAAAGAAGCACGCAGCAGGGGGATTGGTTTCTCATAGGGTTTTCACTAAGAAAAACGGCCATATCGCTCTATGTGTACACAGGGTGTGCAGGACAGGACCTTCTGCTGAACGATCTGGGAAGGTTTAAAATGGGGAAGGCCTGCATTTATATCAAAAAGCTTTCCGACATCAATACAGATGTACTTGCAGAGCTGATGAGAACATCGATTGAACATCTGGAATCGAAGTACGGGAAATCATAACTCATAAAAAAAGATAATCTCTGAAACACAGGATGACAGAGCTGTGATAGCCACCGGCTGGCAGCACCTTTGTCCATGTCCTGAAAGGTAAACTTAAATAAAAACAGGAGTCTGCATGTCACTATTAGTGAGAATCTCACATATGACGCTTATCATCGTATTTATATCCTGCACGGATCAGACAGATCCGGAATCCGCTGATGAACCGTTAACCATCATGGCACTTCTGGCACATCCTGATAATGAATCAGCCTTTGGCCACGTCCTCGCTAAGTACGCCGCTGACGGGAATAGGGTTTACCTGGTATTAGCTGCTGATGGCAGGTATGGTGTTGAGGAACATGCCGGGATTGAGCCGGGAGACTCATTGGCTGCCGTTCGTTCGGATGAATCTGTATGCGCCAGTGAAATCCTGGGCCTTGAACCTCCTGTTTTCCTGGGCTATCACGACGGTTTCATGCTCATGGCGGGCTGGATGAGTATTTCAGGCAAACATCACAGATGAAAGAAGACATCAAACGCATTATCGGTGAACTAAAGCCTGATGCCATTCTGACGTTCGGACCGGACGGTGATACGGGGCATCCCGACCACCGGGCAATCAGTGATCTGACAACCGAAGTCCTGCTCCGGGAGGGTTGGGCTAAAACATATCCGCTTTATTACATCGTCTGGCCCCGGGAAAAAGAAGTCTGGATTCCGCAAGGCGGCATGACGTCGCTAACTATGTTGACAAATCCTATCTGAATGTTCACATCAGCTACGACGAAGCAGCCCGGGACCGAATGTAGCATTGGTACCAGCGTTTTCTTAAACGCATACCCTTGCAGGCCGACTTCAGAGACAAAAGGCGATACAAGATATGTTATGACATGAGAATTTTTCGGTAATATCAATTCCGGACCGAAACTATCACATAACAAGAATATTTCAGAAGATATTCCGGGACATTTTACTAATTTATTCGGATCAACATACCTGTTTATTCTAAACCGCACCACTGACGTGTGAGAAATCCGGTATGTAAAGACTTGAAATTGTCACTTCAAACCCCCGATTTAATGGATAAAAACTTCAGCGATCTCATCAGCTATTCGGAATCCGGAATCCTGAGCAAGGTCATCATCAAGAACGAAAAGATGAACATCACCTTGTTCAGCATGGCCGCCGGCACAGAGATATCGGGGCATACCTCCACCAAAGCAGGGTTTGTTTACGTGATTGAGGGCAACGGTCTGTTCAATCTGGAGGGAAGAGATATTGTGATGTCGGCAGGTACATTTATCTACATGGATGCCAACGCCGTCCATTCGTTAAAAGCGATCGACAATACCAGCTTTGTACTCGTTCTGGCGAATAATTAGACTTTATACTACCGGCGCGGCTGATGTGGTCTGATAACCTAAAAAAACACGATTTCACCATCAACTGTGCCGGTAATTCAGATAGTAGCCATGGACTTGAACTTCTATAATCTAACCTGTTTCGCTTATGCGGCATTTGCCATTTTCACCCGGTTTTTAATGGTAATCCTTAAGGAAAAATGGAACCAGTGGGAACTTGACCGTGCCTACACACAGGAAAAACCGGCCTGGATCTATGTCGTGGCCGGTTTTTCGGTGTTGTTCGTAACCTACTCATGGTACAGGGTGTGGACAGATGATATGGAATATGGCTGGATTCTGGCCGCATTACTGAGTATTACACTGATCAAGGTGAGTCAGCTGATGTTCAATTACGACTCATTCAGGATGTTTGTTAAAACCGCACTTGACGACAAAAGGAAAATGATGATCATAAACACCGGTGTCATCATTTTTTCAGTTATTCTGATTTTTCTGGGTGTAGCTGTCTATTCGTGAAGTACCAACTTTCATTCGTGACCGTCCGGGAATCAATAACCCTGGATGGTTTACTCAATCTGCAAACACAATACGATGAACAAACTGAAGAATGTTTGCCGGAAATCTGAAGGTAAATCTGACCAGCATCCATGAAAGCACGATTCAGCATCGTTGCCTTAACCGGTTTTTGCTGGCCGCAGAAGTGTTTGTTACGACCGGGAAGGGCTGGAATCAAGAAAAGAACATAAACCAATAAACAACGCTGTGGATATGGCCGCCGAAATGGGGATTAAACTTTTAACAGAGGTTCAATACATTGATCTGCAACAAGTTAAAAATTTTTGCATAAAAACTTCGAGCTGAGTAAATACACCCGCCGACATCAGGAAAGCCGGCGGAGACCTGTTCTGTGATCGCCGCTACGGGCATGTTTTTGTATATCACAACGGTGCACAATCGTATTATGCGGCACGGGGGTTCCGCGGATCGCTAAGGGTGTGAATGGATTTTTATGTTTACGATTAATTCACGCGAAGGAGCATCTGTGGCTGCCGACCAGAACATCAGATGAAGAACAGGGTATAACTCAGGCATGATATCACGATCACCTGCCGACCTGGCGAGGTGAAACTTCCTGTTTCCCGAACGCATCAGCAGGGATCGGGATACCGATAATCCTGAAGGCATTATTCCTTACATCCAAATTCCCGTTTATGAAACGTACAGCACTTATCCCGATCGCTGCACTATTGTTCACTATCGCCTGCAGTTCCACCAACAAAGTGACCATGAGCGTGCAGGAGCCCGCCGTGGTTACCATCCCCCCCGATATGGAAAAGATAGGCATTATCGACCGCAGTCTTACCCGGAGTGAGACCGGTATCCGCGAAAGCCTTGACCAGGTTTTCTCACTGAAAAGCCCCGAACTGGACAAAAATGGTGCGAGTGCCGCCCTGACCGGACTCACCGAAGAGCTTCGGAAAAACGAGCGTTTCATATCGGTAACCAGGACTGATGCACCCCGGCAGTCGTCACCGTCATCCGGCGTATTCCCGGCTCCCATAGCCTGGGATTCCATTGACGAAATATGCCGTGAACACGACCTCGACGGCCTGTTCTCCCTCGAATTTTACGATACCGACAGCCAGATCAGCTATTCTACACAACAGGTTACGCTGAAAGGGCCGCTCGGTGTGGAGATCCCCGGTCTGGAACACATCGCCGAGGTCCGAACAACTGTAAAAACCGGCTGGAGGATCTACGACCATACGAGCAGGAATATCATTGACGAATTTGTGAGCTCAGAGACGGTGGTGACTTCCGGCAGAGGCATCAACCCGGCCGAAGCCGCAAAAGCGATTAGCGGCCGTACGGAGGCCGTTCAGACCGAAAGTGGTAATATGGGTACCTTTTACGGGCGCAGCATCCTCCCCTACTGGACACGTGTTAGCCGCGATTATTACGTGCGTGGCAACGACAGCTTCAAAACCGCCAAACGCCGGGCCCAGACTGGTAACTGGGATGGGGCAGCCGAGCTTTGGCTCAGGGAAACCGACAATCGTAAAGCCAAAATTGCCGGCCGAGCCCACTACAACATGGCCATCATCAATGAGATTAACGGCGAACTGGATATGGCTATCGATTGGGCCGGCATCGCATACGAAGATTATGGCGACAAAAACGCACTGCGCTACCTGCGTACCCTGCAAAACCGTAAGGCCCGGGCAGAGCAACTTCGGCGGCAGTGATCTTGAGGAAGGTGATAGCCAGGGATTACCGGTCTGGAGCCGACATGTCGGTGATCCTGTGCTTGCCAGCAATAAAACCCGCCGCATCGACTTCGCACTTTTCATGGTTGATGCACCGGAGTATGACAACCTCATTCAGGAAGCTCCGGCCATTGTGGGTTGTCTAACTCCTTCAGCGCTTTCTCACAATAATTAAGCCCCTATTCCCTGGCAATTCTTTTTGCAATCATCCCCCCTGGTGATGCACCGGCAGTTCCTGATGCCCTCTTTTTGGGATCGGAATATGAGAATTTGGTAACTTATTGCGTCACATCACTTAATAGTTACTGAAAAAAAAAATGCCATGACAGACTCCATTCTGACCGACATCGAAAACAGTTTCAGGAAGAAGACCCGGAAAGACCGAAAAGTCAGAAATGCATACCTGCTGGTCGATTGCGAAAAAAAGAACATCCACCTGAATATCGCCGAAGGTAAAACAGGTGATTTTGACGCACATCCGCTGCAGCCCAACCACCTGGCAAGTGTGGGGAAACTGTTCACGGCCACCATTATCGGTATGCTTCATGATCAGGGAAAATTGTCGTTTGATGACCCCATCGCCAGGCACCTCGACCATGAGCTGATGAACAATTTGCATGTTTACAAAGGCAGGGACTATTCCGGCGATATAAAGATCTGCCACCTGCTGAATCAGACGTCGGGCCTGAATGATGTGTTCTACATCCTGTGGGACAAACTGGTAAAAAATCCCGGGCTCCTGATATCACCGAGGGAAGCCGTTTTCTATGCAAAAGAACATCTGAAGCCCGTTTCCAGGCCTGGTGGCAACCATTTCTATACCGATACCAATTACTACCTGCTCGGGCTTATCATCGAAAAGATCACCGGTAAACCCCATCATGAGGTGGTACACCAATTCCTGTTTGATCCTCTCGGCATGAAACATGCTTTTATGTTCGGGTATTCAAAACCGTCGGTCCCTTCGGAATACCCGATGGCGAAACTCTACCTGAACAAAACAGACGTGACCACTATCGAAAATGCATCACGGATCGATTATGCCGGTGGTGGCGTGGTAGCACCCCTTGAAGAATTCCTGCTGTTTATGAAAGCACTTGTGGGGAATAAACTCGTAAAAAAAGAAACCCTCGACCGGATGCTGGCCGACGACCGGCCGATCGGATTGAAATCGCCAGGCATCCATTACGGTTACTCCATCTGGAAATTCAAAACCTTTCCGCTGCTGCTGCCCGAAAAATTCAACTGCTGGGGATGTGTGGGCGTAACCGGGGCCTATATGTTTTACCATCCGAAAACCGATTCCTATATAATCGGATCGTTCAACGACATGTCGTGGAGGGGAAAAGCACTGCAATTTATGATTTTTAATGTGATAAAACCTCTTCTAAAACCGGACTTATGATTAACTATTCAGTTTACTCACCGGATAATTCAGATTCTGCCCGTTAAGCCAGCCATCTTTTTTATGTTCTTCCATTTCAGCTTCACGTTCTTCTGGTTTAAATCCATTCTAACATTTCCAACATATCCGCATTCCCCGTAGCGGCAAACACAACATCATAACAGAAGGTTCAGATTTGGCATATCGTCATCAAGTTTCAGATAGATGATGTACTCCCTGCCGATCCCGACGGGCCGGGTAAATGAGCCGGATTGAAGTTCTTTAAGCACCGACCGGACAAATGGCGGTAGTTCATCAACGTTCACATCCTGTGTATACCGTCCTGTAACGCCGGGCAATTTGCCCGCCCGGGCCGCGTCAACCAGCTGATGAAAACTCACCCCCGATCTCAACCTGGTGTACAGTTCGTATGCGCTATCACGGTCGGCTGCGATAAGCTCACCCAGGTTCATCAGTTCCGCCTGTACAATCAGAACTTTTACATTGACTGCCAGCCAGAAGCTGCTGTCGGGATACTCGGTGGAAAACCGCCATTTTTTCATCGAATCGGCAGCTGCGCGATCCCATTCACTGTCGCGGGTTTTGTTGTGTATTCGCACATCATCCACATAGCCGTCTTCACGGATGTGGAAAAATACACGCATATTGAGCTCCGTGTCTATCGGATCCCCCCTGTAAACCGGAAGTGCAGTTTTTTCAATGATCCTGTACGGTTCACGCTGGGTGGCACATCCGGTTATCAAAGCCAGAATAATGATGGCCATAAACCTGCAGTAGTGGACACTGTTTCCTTTGCTGTTCATTGGTCCGAAGCTTTGAATGTGATAGTACAATATAATCAAATCCGGATGTTTAAATATGATAATGTACAGGCCCATCCCCTTGCCGTTAATTAGCAACATTTCTGTACTGCGGCAGGCATAGTCTGCGGTCCGGCTGCAGAACGGCAGTGAACCGGGTGAACAATTTTTATTCATCAACCGTCAGTTAACAGCAATTGGTTATATTACCACTATACAGAACGACGAAACGCGTAACCTAATCCATCAAACTATCAGTGAAGTCATCTCTGATCATCCGCAGGGCTGTTGAGGCCGACGCGGAGGCCATTATCCGGTTCAACATAGCCATGGCCCGTGAGACCGAGCAAAAAGTACTGCCAGAAGATAAAATCCGGCCCGGCGTTAATGCCCTGTTCAGGAAACCGGAATATGGTTTCTATCTGGCGGCGGTTGCTGGCGATCGTGTTGTGGGGTGCCTCATGGTTACCTACGAGTGGAGCGACTGGCGAAACGGCCTTTTCTGGTGGATTCAGAGTGTGTACGTTATCCCCGAATTCCGCCGTAAAGGAGTATATCGCTCGATGTATGAAACACTGCGGGAGCTGGCAGCCGGCACACCCGACCACTGCGGATTCAGGCTTTATGTCGAAAAAGAAAACCGGAACGCACAGGAAACCTATACAGCCCTGGGTATGAAAGAGACAAGATATGCCTTGTTTGAAGAGATAACAGACCGGCATAACCGTAACAAATCACGCCAAAAAAAGTAATCTCTGCAAAAAATCACATGAAACAGACGATTCAAACTTTTGATTACCGGCTCCGAGTACAGGGTCCGGCTAACCATTATTCGCTATTAACCACCATTCGCTATTAATCGATAAAGTATAACCATGAAAATCCAGGTAAATACCGACAAAAACATACCGGGTGGCGAAAGACTGACCACATTTTTGTCAACATTAATCTCCGACGACCTCAGCAGGTTCAGCGACCGTATTACACGGGTTGAGGTGCATCTTTCCGACGTAAACGGGCGCAAGGAGGGCGATGACGATAAACGGTGCCTCATGGAAGCCCGGCTCGAGGGTCTGCAACCCATTGTTGTAACCTCACATGCCAACAAGCACGAAGTTGCGGTATCCACTGCACTCGACAAACTGGTTGCCAAAATCGACTCAAAACTCGGCCGGCTCGGCAAACGCTGATAACAGCCTCAGCAAATACGGGGTAATTGTTCGCCGGTAATCAGGGGGAGTACCCGGCGCCCGCCGATCGTGCTGTTCAGTACTACCATACCGGGATGGTTTTCAGTAATTGTACCGATCACCGAAGCCTGGCTGCCGTGTGTCCACCGTTTCAGATCGGCCAGGATCCCGTCTGATAACCCGCCGTCAACAATGGCAATGAACAGGCCTTCATTCGCAACATACAAAGGATCGAGACCCAGCATTTCGCAGGCACCCTCCACCTCTTCTTCTACCGGTATATCCTTTTCATCGAGGTCGATGCCGAAACCGGCCTTGTCGGCTATTTCGTGCAGCACCGTGGCAACACCGCCCCTCGTCGGATCGCGGAACATCCGGATTCCGGCACCATATCCGTAAAGCAACGACCTGCAGATTTCGTGCAGCGGTCGCGTGTCGCTGAGTATCTGCGTCTCGAACTCCAGCCCCTTCCGGATGCTCATAATGGCGATACCATGGCGTGCCAGCGGACCGCTAACAATCACTTTGTCGCCTGGCCTCACCATCACCTCTCCCAGTTTTGCACCGTGATGAACCCGCCCGATGCCCGTTGTATTGATGAAGATTTTGTCGCCCTTTCCCCGCTCCACCACTTTCGTATCGCCGGTAATTACCCGCACACCGGCCGCATCACAGGCGTTTCGTATCGACAGCAGAATTTCCCAGAATTCAGCGATGGGCAGGCCCTCTTCCAGAATAAACGACAGGGATATGAAATCGGGCTGTGCGCCGCACATGGCAAGGTCGTTAACGGTTCCATTGATGGCCAGATCGCCAATGTCGCCGCCGGGAAAGAACACCGGCGAAACCACAAAGCTGTCGGTTGAAACAGCCATTTTCCCCTGGAGGTCCAATACAGCGCCATCACCCTGACCGGCCAGCCATTCGTTGTTGAGCAGGGGGAACACCATGGTATCCAGAAGCCGGCGGGTCAGTTTCCCGCCGCTCCCGTGGCCAATAGTGATAGTATCGAAATCGGTTTGCGGCATCGGACAGGTAAAACGCATTGCCGGTTTATTGATGGTCATTCCGGCTCCTCATAATGATGTTGTGAGCTGAAGTGATAGTAGGCGGCACAGGCGCCTTCACTGCTTACCATGGGTGCGCCAACCGGATGCTCCGGCGTGCAGGTTGTACCGAAATGCGGACATTGAAATGGTTTGATCTTGCCCTTCATCACATCCCCCGAAAGGCATTCCACTGCTTCAACAGTCGAGGCCGACCTTGCCGGTGAAGCCAATGCCGGTCCAAAACGGACATGGGCGTCATAATCACGGTATTCATCCTTTAGAAACAGGCCACTTGCCGGTACGCTGCCGATACCCCGCCACTCTCGGTCGCGGTGTTCAAACACCGAATGGATGAGGTCTATGGCCTGCCGGTTCCCGTCGGGCCAGACCACCCGTTTATACTGGTTTTCAAGCCGGTACTCACCCGCTTCGAGCTGTTTCACCACCATCAGGATGCCCTCGAGCAGGTCGACCGGCTCGAAGCCCGTTACCACCACCGGTATTTTATAGGTTTCGACCAGCGGATAGTATTCGCTCAGTCCCATTACCGTACAGACGTGGCCTGCTGCGAGGAAGCCGTTCACACGGGTTTCCTCATCGGTCATGATTGCCTCAATGGCAGGCGGCACCAGCACATGGGCGCTGAGGATGGAGTAATTTTTCAGACCCGCTTTCTTCGCCTGAACTACCGACAGTGCATTGGCCGGTGCCGTGGTTTCAAAACCGACTGCGAAAAAAACCACCTCCCTGCCGGGATTTTCCCGGGCAATAGTAACCGCCTCCAGCGGCGAATACATGATCCTGATATCGGCCCCTTTGGCCCTTGCCTGAAGCAGGCTCATTCCCGATCCGGGTACGCGGAGCATATCCCCGTAGGAGCAGAGTATCACATTTTTTTCCAGGGCCAGTTCGATGGCCTGGTCAATATGGCTGACCGGTGTTACGCAGACCGGACAACCCGGGCCGTGTATCATGGTGATATCATAGGGGAGCATCTCCAGGATGCCGTGCTTCACCAGTCCGTGGGTCTGCCCGCCACATACCTCCATAATATTCCACGGCTTCGTGGTCACCTTCTTCAGCTGATTGAGAAGGTTCTCCACAAGGGCCGCATCACGGTATTCGGTGAGATGTTTCATGAACTTCTACCGGATTTTGGATGAAGTAAGGATTCGCCGTTACGTGCAGAGGTATTGCCGGTGGCAGTATTCCCACCTTTACCCTTCACCGGTTGTGAAATGCCCTCTCCGGGATTTTTTTCAGTTTCAGATTCTGGTTCGCGTTCGGGGCCAGACCCGGGCGGTGATCCGGATTCCGGCTCCAGTTCATCCAGCTCGCCCATCTGCTGCAGATAGTTCAGCGTTTCGTGGGCCAGTTCCTCATCGACCACACTAAGGGCAACACCCACATGCACCAGCACGTAGTCGCCAACCGAGGCTTCGGGAAGGAAACAGAGGTTAACTTCCTTCAGAACTCCCCCGAACGAAACTTTTCCCGGACGGCTGGTCTCGTCGGTTTCATTCGAAATACTAATTACTTTTCCCGGTATCGCAAGGCACATGGTAAACTCCCTGTGAGTGAAAATGAGATTCGCCTGCCGTATCCGGCACGACGCTGTGTGTGAATTTATGATGGGCAACTTGTCCGAACCCGATATTTTCATCATTCGGACTGAGCTGCCGGTGGAAATACAATTCAATTTCACCGGGTTTTTCTTCCAGGATAAAGCCGATAAGCAGGGCATTCTGAAAGACACCCCCGCTGAAGGCTAACTTACGTATTCCTGTCTGACGGCTCAACTCAATCGTCAGGCGGCTCAGGCCACGGAAAATTTTCGAAGCAATCCGTGCTTTATCAACACCCTCATCAAGGTCACTTAGCATAGATTCTACAACCGGTTTCCAGTGGATGATCCCGTCACTCACCGTGAACGGGTAGTATTCAACATCCCGGTTTTCATACCGCCGGGCCTGTGCCTCCAGCCGGCCGGCCGCCTCTCCCTCGTATGTGTTGTGATCGCAAATACCAAGCAATGAAGCGATGCCATCAAACAGGCGTCCCATCGAAGAGGTCATAATCCCGGATCCGGTTGCTGATGGCGATTTTCCATTCGAATCGGAAATGTTTTCCAGTACTCTGTTGTAGTACTCCCATTCGGTCACGTCAAACAGGCTGCGAAGACGGTTTCTTGCTTCAGGAAAATCCCGCATCAGCGACAATGCCGACAGGCGAGGCTCCCTGCTCATCCGGTCGCCGGCAAGAACCGGAAAGTAGTCGAGATGGGCAATACGCTCAAATGCGGTGGCCGTTTTCAGCATTACCTCACCTCCCCATATCTGCCCGTCGGTACCAAGGCCGGTACCGTCCCAGATGAAGCCAAGTACAGGTTCATGGCTCATCAGCAGACCGTTCTCGGCCAGAACGGCGGCGAAATGGGCCTCGTGGTGCTGGATTTTTTCAGGGCGGATGTTCATACGGGCCGCCATCTCTCCGGCAAGCGAGGTCACAAAATAGCCCGGATGGGCGTCCGTGAGGATGGTCTCCGGCCTGAAATGGTATATCTCACCGATATGGGCCAGCGTATGCCGGTATGCACACTGTGAATCGTAGAACTCCTGGTTGCCCAGGTACTGGCTCACGAATAGGTTTTTTCCTGATGTGACTGCGAACGAGCTCTTCAGGTCGGCACCCGTGGCCAGCAGATCACCGGATTCCGGACCTTGAGTGAAAGCCGGTTCGAAATCGGATAATACTTCATTCACTCCGTTTACCCCCTTTACACACTCACCGTCTCTGTCCGGATCAATCAGAAAAGGATTGGGAAAATAACCGGGAGCCATCCCCCGGCTCCTTCTCAGTATGATCCGCTGCCCGCTAGGGCTGAAGCGTACCACACTGTCATCCTGCGGGGCGGTGATTTCCCTGTCGTACGTGACGATAAGGCCGGCCAGGTTTTTCAGATTCCGTACCGCATCTTCGTCACGGTAGATGATGGGTGATCCGGTGATGTTCGCACTGGTCGCGATCAGTGGTTTACCCGCCTCTTTCATCAGTAGATAGAAAAGCGGACTGTATGGCATAAGGATGCCGAGGGTATCGAGACCCGGGGCAATCAGGTCAGGATGGATACCCGTAGCCATTGTTTCTCCGGTCCGGCAGAGCACCACCGGTGCTTCAGCGCCAAGCAGGGCCTGCTCTTCCTGCGGCCCGATCCGGGCATCGAGGCGGGCCGTCGCGATATCAGGGTACATCAGGGCAAATGGCTTGAACGGACGTTTTTTACGGTTCCGCAGGGTACTGATGGCATCCCTGTTTGTGGCATCGGCCAGCAAAAGGTAGCCGCCGATACCTTTCAGGGCGATGATTTCACCCTGTTCAATTGTTTCGGCCATCAGGCCAATCATCTGATCACTATTCACGCCAGGCATCAAACCCTCCCGGCCATACGCATGCATTGGGATTGCGCAATTATTGCAGGAGTTGGTCTGGCTGTGCTGCCGGCGGTCGCCCGGCCGGTTATATTCATCCTCGCAGTCAGGGCAGGTATCAAGCTCGTCCATGGTAGTTCCGGCACGGTCGTAAGGCAGGCTGCGGATGATGGAGTATCGCGGACCGCAGTGCAGGCAGGTAGTAAACGGATACCGGTACCGGCGGTTGCCGGATTCCTCCATATCGGCCCTGCAGAACCCGCAAAGGGCCACATCCGGTGGCATCAATACTTCCGGGTTCCGCTCACCGGCACTGTGGCGAATCTCAAATGATGAAAAAACCTCATTGTGAACCCTGCGGATAGTGCTGCCCGAAATGATGGCATGTAGCGGGGCATCCTGCACGATCTCATCATGAAAAGCAGCCGCTTCGCTCGCCGATGCATTGACCCGCACCTCCAGTCCGGCGGAACTGTTTCGAACCCATCCCTTCAGGCCACGGCGGCGTGCCGCATCACATACCATCGGACGGAATCCGACGCCCTGTACCCTTCCGGTGGTATGTATATGATAGGTGGCCATAGTGCGGTGAACTCAGGTCTCCTGCGGTGCTGTAACCCGGCTTTTCAGCCAGTCGAACCAGGGCTCCATCCCCTCACCGGAAGTGCAGCTGAGCGGGAAGAAAGTGAGAGACGGGTTGATTTTCCGGGCATTCTCCATTGCCCGGTCAAGGTCGAAATTCACATAGGGCAGCAGATCGGTTTTGCTTATCACACAGATCTGTGAGGTATGGAACATATCGGGGTACTTCAGGGGCTTGTCGTCGCCCTCAGTAACACTGAAGATGACCACGCGGCCGGTTTCACCCAGGTCGAACATGGCAGGGCAGACGAGATTACCAACATTTTCGATGAAAAGGGCACTGTTTCCCGCAGGTTTGAGTTCCTGAAGCGCGTGCAGTACCATATGGGCATCAAGGTGGCATCCTTTGCCGGTGTTGATCTGCACCGCTTTCGAACCTGCGGCCCTGATACGGTCGGAATCCCGGCTGGTGTACTGATCCCCCTCGATCACATAAAAATCGAGCTGATCTTTGAGCCCTGCGATGGTCTGCTCCAGAAGCGTGGTCTTGCCCGCTCCCGGAGAACTAACCAGGTTAACGGCAAAAATATTCAGGGCATCAAAATACCCCCGGTTACGCTGGGCCAGCAGATTGTTCTCATGGAGTATATCCCTCTCCAGGGTCACCATGCGGTCCTGCACCGGCGGGGCTTCTTCGTGGTGGTGGTGACCATGGGTGTGGGCGTGGTCAAGATTGTGATCATGCGTGTGGCTGTGACTGTGGTTATGGGCATGATCATGATCGTGATTGAGATCGTGGGTGTGGTCCTGATCACCTTCATGAGGCAGATGATGCCCGTGACGATGGTCATGATCGTAGCCGTGGCCGCGAGCATGGTCATCTTCATGATCGTGGCCGTGGCCGCGAACATGGTCATCTTCATGATCGTGGCCGTGGCTGTGAGCATGGTGCCCGTGATGACTATGACTGCGGCCTTTGCCAGGCTCTTCCGAATTACCGCATCCACATGTTACACACATGATTTCATCCTTTTTCAGGTTACTGTTTCAGAATTAATGTTAATGGACCTTACCTGTAGTTCATGTCCCCGGATCACCTCCGAAAGGTAACTTCCGCAGGCCGGACACGGGTCAAACAGTTCGTTCATGTCAAATTCGGTTCCGCATTCCGTGCACCGGCCCTTGCCGGCCACATAATTGATAACGCGTTCGGCATGTTCGAGCATGGTATTGCGGACTGCCTGTTTCCATGCAAAATCAAAAGCCATCGGTTCCACGGTACTCAGTTTACCGATATCAAGCTCAATACGTTTTACCGCGGCTGCTCCGGCTTTTTGGGCTTCACTCTCCGCAATATCAATAATATTCAGTACAATTGAGAGCTCATGCATCCACTCTGACCAACTTTTTTTTCCTGGCCCTGTACCACAGTGTAATGACAATGCCAACCGCTACCGTGGCCACAAAGCTGAGGATGTGAACCGGCTCGGTGATAAAATGTACCAGGGAGTTTCCCTCCGTGCTTCCGTGGCCGGGATGTGCCAGTACCTCTGCTGCGGATGCCAGGATCACCAGGATTGCCGATAGTACGATAAGTATATATTTTTTAATCATATCTACGTTTTTTTTAACTGTTTCTTAGTGCGGACCGGTATGAGGTGCCGGTATTAAACTGTTCCAAACTGTTGGCCGGTATGAGATGCCGGTTATTAAAGGTATTGAACGCTTTTTCAAGGTTTTCAGCCGCCCTGCCTTCCATTTTGCTGCCAAGGTCCCATTCATATCCGGAAATGGATACGATGAGGGCGTCAGGATTCCTGCCAAAGAGAACATCCGCCAGATAGAGAATGGATTCAGGACCCTGGATATGTGACGAGAAGTGATACGTACCGGACGACTCACATTTCCTGATGGCAAAGCCCTCTTCGTGTGCCTCTTCGGTTGCATCAATAAAGACAACATTCCGGTACCGGCAGACCAGCTCGGCATCTTCGACCTGTAGCTGATAGCGGTATTCCATTTCGATTCTTACCGGATCATTCCCGTCAGGTGATGTAACAATCCCATCCGGATAAAGCGCTCTTATCCGGTCCAGAAATGCCCATCCCAGGCCGTCGTCGCCCCTGCCGGAATTTCCTATCCCGATCAGCAGCCAGACGTCACTGCCGGTTTCCGGAGTGCTGAAGCTATCAGTTTTTTCTGACTTCATCTATTTTCGAACCTGTATGGTCATATAATTCGAGTTGCAGGGGCATTTTGCCGAGGGCCTGTGTAGCACAGCTCAGGCACGGGTCGTAACTGCGTATAGCCACCTCCACCTGGTTGAGCATGCCCTCGGTGATCTTGCCCTGTTCGCTGAGTACATGATCGGCCACCCAGCGCACCGCGTGGTTCATTGCGTCGTTGTTATGCGTGGTCGATACGATGAGATTACACCGGGTGATCATCCCCTTCTCGTCTACTTCATAGTCGTGGGTAAGGGTGCCACGAGGTGCTTCAATAACACCCACCCCTTTCAACCTGGGTTTGCCCTCGCGAACGAGGTCATCTTCCGACAGAATGTCGGGATCGTTGAGCAGATCGCGCATCACCTCGGCACAGTGCAGGGTTTCGATAAGCCGTGCCCAGTGCGAGTACATCGTGCTGTTGTTGACCCCGTTTCCGCTGAACGCGAAAAACTCCTGGCGCGCTTTCTCGGCAAGTGGTGTAGGGATGGATTCACACACATTGACCCTGGCCAGTGGACCGACCCGGTTCCATCCTTTTTCCCGGCCCACCTGTTTCAGATAGGGAAACTTCATATACGACCAGCGTGCCACCGCTTCCGAGAAGTAGTCGGCATAGTCATCGTATTTGATGTCATTCAGTGTGATATTACCGGTGGCGTCAATAGCACGAAGACGGCCCTCATAAAGTTCCATGGCCCCGTTCGGCCCGACCATACCAAGATGCCCCGACGGGAAAGCGGCAAATGAATCGAGATAAAACCGGTTGTTGTCGTGGTAATTGTGAATAAAGTCCACCATCCCCTTAGACCATTCAACCATGGTATCAATATTGGGGATGTCTTTACCGTTCATAAAATAGTCGCGCTGATCGGCTGTCAGTGCTTTGTAAACACCGCCGGGAACCGCCAGGGTACCATGAATCTTTTTCCCTGAAAGGGCTTTGATGATTTCCTGCCCGAACTTGCGCATTGTTATGCCCTTAACGGCCAGATCCTTGTTCTCGACGGCAACCGCCACCACATTGCGTTTTTCGGGCGGAGCGTCTGCGCCAAACAGCAGATCGGGTGATGCCAGGTAAAAAAAGTGGAGCGCGTGCGACTGGAAAATCTGCCCGTAGTGCAGCAGTTTTCTGAGTTTTGTGGCTGATGGGGACAGATCCTCGGGATCAAGACCCGCGATCTGGTCGACCGCTTTGGCTGCGGCCAGGTGATGGCTTACCGGACAGATACCGCACAGGCGTTGCACCAGCACAGGGACCTGCCAGTAGGGATGACCCTGAATAAACCGCTCAAAGCCCCGGAATTCCACAATATGGAAGAAGGTGTCTTCCACCCTGCCTTTTTCGTCGAGGTGGATGGTAACCCTTCCATGGCCTTCAACCCTGGTTACCGGATCAATGGTTATTTTCCTGCTCATACTTACACCACTTTTTTAGTCGTATTTAAATTCTGAATAGAGAACCGAGTACTCCTCGCCCCAGAGAATATTTTTTATTGCTTTCCAGATATGCTGCGCATCAGGCGGACATCCCGGAATATTGTAATCGATTTTTACAATCTCGCTGCAGGCATATACCCTGTCGAGCAGTTTGGGCAGGTCCTCGTCGTAGGGTACCACATTGCTGCCAACTTCATTGGTAACGCAGTTAAGAAATGCTTCTTCAAGGCATTCGCCAAGCGGAACCATGTTTCTGAGTGAAGGCAGACCGCCCCAAATTGCGCATTCACCAACTGAAACCAGAACATCACAGTTTTCGCGGAATTTTCGGAGTGTTTCCACATTTTCGTCGTTGCAGCATCCTCCCTCTATGATTCCGATATCACACCGTTTGGTAAACTCCTTGAAATCGGTAAGCGGAGACTTGTTGAACGATACCAGCTGCACAATATCGAGTAGCTCGGTATCGATGTCGAGCAGCGACATGTGGCAGCCAAAGCAGCCTGCCAGCGATACGGTGCCCACAACTTTCGGAGTCTTCTTGCCCGGTTTCCGGATCGATTTCGGTTTTTCATCGAAATCTTCCCTGCGGGAGGTCTGGTCAAATTTCCGGTCGCCGAACGGCTTGGCCACACTTTCGCCCCGCACAATGATAGCTCCTGTCGGGCAGATATTCATGGCGTTTACGGTCTGCTCATGTGTCAGTTTGGCTTCCTGTTCATAGTCAACACCCACACAGGTTTCATTACCGCGGTTCTGATAGTTGAATACCCGTTTGCCGTCGTCAGTAAATACCTCCACCACACAACGCAGGCATTTGATGCAGCGGTTGTGCTCCATCACCATGCGCTTGGCGTTGTAATCGATCACCCTGTCTTTGAACAGGTGTGGAAAGCGACTGTGGGAGATACCGAGTTCATAGCCCATGTGCTGCAAATCGCAGTTTCCGCTCTTTTCGCACGACGGGCAGATGTGGTTTCCCTCGGCGAACATCATTTCAACCAGGGCTTTGCGGGTGTCTTTGAGTTCCTCGGTGTTCACCTCTACAGTGAGGCCCTCGGTTACTTTCTCGGTACAGGCCGGGCCAAATTTACCGTTGATTTTACATGTACAGGTACGGCATGTTCCCAGTGGAGGTTCGATGTGATCGAAATAACACAGCGAGGGTATGAAAATGCCGTTTTCCTGTGCCACTTTTACCAGGTTCTTGCCCTCTTCAACCAGAAAAGACCTGCCATCGATCGTAATATTGACATGCTTGGCCATAGCGTTAGTCCTTGTAAGATTCATATTCATGGGTGGCCGATTCCAGGTCGAACTTGCGGTTCTGTGCCTTGTCGGATGGAGCGATATGGTCTTTGAAAAAATCTCCGAATTTATCAAGAGCATTGACCATGCTGTTCGTGGCCGTCTTGCCCAGGCCGCATCTGCTGGTAGTCCGGATAAGCAGGCTCCATTTTTTCAGATCTTCCAGATCGTCCTGATCGGCCAGGCCGTTTTGCAGGTGTTCAAGCTTGCGCTGGATGATGAAATTTCCGGCCCTGCATGGTGTACAGATGCCGCAGGATTCACTTTTATAAAAATTGGCGTAGTTCATCAGTATCTGGATGATATCGCGGCGCTTGTTGAAAATGGTGATGGCTCCTCCACAGCGGATGTGCTGGGTGAACATATCGCCGAACATGGCAATTGGCCTGTTCATGTCTTCAAGACCGAGCACGGTGCCCGATGGCCCGCTCTCCTGTATATACCAGGGGTCATCGGCTTCACACAGATCGAGCAGTTCTTTCAGGGTCATACCCCATTCAATTTCGTAAAGTCCCGGCAGCTTGCAGTCGCCGGATACGCTGATCAGTTTGGTTCCGGGCGATTTCGGCAAACCATATCTGATATACTCCTTAACACCCACTTGTATGACCCGTGCCGCGGCGCAGTATGTTTCCACATTATTAACCACGGTTGGTAATTGCAGGTACCCTTTCTGAACCGGGAAGAACCATTTGGTTCGGGGCTCACCCCGGTTGCCTTCCAGCGATTCGATCAGTGCGGTTTCTTCGCCGCATACGTAGGAACCGGCCCCCATCTGCACGCGGATATCGAAATGAAAACCGGAGATGCCGCCACAGTGACGTCCCAGGAATCCTTTTTTCCGGTAGTGTTCAAGCGTATTCTCAATCTTATCTTTAAGCCAGCGGTACTCGCCTCTGAGATAGATAAATCCGTATTCGGCTCCGATGGTATAACCGCATGCAATCATACCTTCTATCATTGTCTCGGGCACTTCATGCATCAGAACCCTGTCCTTGAACGTACCTGGTTCACCCTCATCCGCATTACAGATTACGATTTTCGGCTTGTTTTCCTCTTCGGCTGCCGCCTGCCATTTCATCCATGTCGGATAAAAAGCACCACCCCTTCCCGCCAGTTTGCTGTCGCGGATTACTTCGATGATGCCCTCGGGTCCCAACCGGCTCATCTTTATCAGGGCATCACCGGGGTTGAACTCCCTGAAGAAAATTCCCTCATCTTTTGATGTGGTATAGCGGATGTGGGAATCGGGTTGATCACAAATTGTTGAAACCGGGATTCCCTTCTTAAGTTTGGTGATTATACTTCTGATCTTGAGCGTATTCAGATTGGTGAACGGGTGAAAATTTATCAGAGCAGCCGGTTCCTGATCGCAAAGACCTATACAAGGGGTCAGAAACAGGCCGAATGTACCGGTCGGGTCGACCGATCCAACCATTGCACCGGTTTCACGCTCAAACGCTTCAAGCATGCGACTGAACCCTTTCAGTTCCGAAGTCATGCTGTTATTCAGATAGATGGTGAATTTTCCTGCCGGCGAACGATGGAAGAAATGGTAAAATGAAACAACTCCTTCCACTTCAATAACTGACAGGTCATACTCCCGGGCCAGGGTGGAAATATCGGCATCCGAGATAAACCCTTTCGAGAGCTGGAAATCCCACAATCTGTTAAGCATTTGTGTTCGGGGGGGTTCGGTCAGGACATTATCAGGCGGGCGGGCATCAACTTTCTTCATTGTAACGTCCTTTTTAGTACTCCCATTTTTACCGGCGCTTGCATTAGCCTTTTTCATGGTTAGCTGGATCTGTGCAAAGTTTTATACTTAACATAAATAACAATAAAATTAGTTGTTTGTCAACTATAATCTCATAGTTATAATATAATACAAATATTAATTATTTAGCGTGAAATTCCGAAAGTTATTTGCATAAAAAAGCGGTTTTTTGCTGCAAAGAAGATCATGTCACTCCTTCATTGCCCTCCCTGCGGCACCTGGTATAATCCAGCTCTTCCAACCCGATTGTTGCCGGATTTAAACCCCTCATTTAAGTTGGCTTTTTTCAACGATCATGATACCTTAACAGGCAAACAAATACGTCAGTAAATACATTTAGCATGGAACCAAACAATCTCGAAATCGAAGGTCGCATTTTCAGTATTCTCCCCCTGCAATCGGGAACAAGCAAAGCCGGTAACGAATGGAAGAAACAGGACTTTGTACTGGAAACGGAAACCCAGTACCCCAAAAAAGTCTGCATGACGATGTGGGGCGAAAAAATTGAACAGTTCAACATCAGTGAGGGCGACAAGGTCCGCGCCGCTTTCGATATTGAGAGCCGCGAGTACAACGGGCGCTGGTACACCGACGTGAAAGTGTGGAGGGTAACAAAGCTTGACGGTGCCGGCAGCGGATCCCCCTCCGGAAGCACCGGTGTACCCCACCCGGCCGATCAGTCAAACCCCGCAATAGATATTTCGTCGGTCGACGACGATGAGCTGCCGTTTTAGATCCTGTTTTTTTTCTGCATAAATTGTGAATCGTTAGATGCTGGATGCCAGATTTGTGCAAGTACTGAGTATTGAGTACTGAGTGTAGAGACATCAGACATGGGGAATGGGTCATGGGGCGTGGAGAATGGGTTATTGAAAATCTATGATCTTACTGTGGATCAGGGCTTTTAGTCGCGATAATTCAATTTTACGGGAGAATTGAACATGCGGCATATCCGGGCAGAGATTACCTTACGGTGGAACTTCTGCTTAATAGAATTGCGTTTCTTCCCGGCTGCATGGAAAAGTTAAAATTGGTAATAAGTCATTGATCTGTGTTTCCGGCAATTGCCACTTTGATGGTTATGTAATATTATGCGCCGTTCGCACACCGGCTTATTATGTAATACCATATTTATCATACCGATAAGGGCACTTCAAATGTTTTTCATCACACAAGACCTGATTCATTCCACAAATCGGCTGGCACTGGCTTTCCTGATTGTGCTCACTGTATTAACTGCCACTACAGTGGCACAGGAACGCAAACTTGAGGCCGAATCGGCCGTCGTTACAGAAGGCACGGTTACGGTTAAAGGTGAACGGATACCTTACCGGGCCACCACCGGCACCATGCCGGTCTGGAACGACAATGGCGATGTAATCGCATCTCTTTTCTATGTATTCTACGAACGTTCTGACATTCGGGACAGGACCAGCCGGCCTCTGGTTTTTTCGTTCAACGGCGGGCCGGGTTCTGCATCGGTCTGGATGCACATCGGCTATACCGGTCCGAGATTTCTCAGGATAGATGATGAGGGCTTTCCCATACAGCCATACGGTGTGGTCGAGAACCCGCATTCCATACTGGATGTAGCCGATATCGTATACATTGATCCGGTAAACACCGGCTTTTCGCGCATCCTGGATGATGATGCCAAACGTGAGACCTTTTTCGGGGTGAATGCCGATATTGCCTATCTGGCGGAGTGGATGAACACATTTGTATCCCGTTACAACCGCTGGCCCTCACCGAAATTCCTGAAGGGGGAAAGCTATGGTACCACCCGTGTGGCCGGTCTGGCGCGTCAGCTTCAGAACGCCCACTGGATGTACATCAACGGTGTGATCCTGGTGTCGCCGACCGGGCTGGGCATCAACCGTCAGGGCCCGGTTGCCCGGGCGCTCTACCTGCCCTACTACGCCGCCACCGCCTGGTACCATGATGCCCTGAAGAACGACCTTCAGCAGAAGGATCTTTACGATTTCATGCCGGAGGTGGAGGAGTTCACCATCAACGAGTACCTGCCGGCCCTGGCCAAAGGTGGTTTTCTCGAGGATGACCACCGCCAGCAGATCGCCGAAAAGGTGTCGTACTATTCCGGTATCTCTGTACAGAATGTATTGAACCATAACCTGGCTTTCCCCACCAGCTATTTCTGGAAAGAACTGCTCCGCGATGAAGGCATAACCATAGGCCGGCTCGACTCCCGCTACCGCGGCATCGACGGTTCCGATGCCGGCGAACGCTACGATTACGACCCCGCGCTCACCTCCTGGAACCACTCTTTTACCCCGGCCATCAACTACTACCTTCGCGAAGTGCTTGAATACAAAACGGATCTTAAATACAACATTTTCGGCCCGGTTCACCCCTGGGACCGCAGCGGCGACTCTACCGGCGAAGATCTCCGCCAGGCCATGGCACAAAACCCTTTCATGCATGTAATGGTTCAATCTGGATATTTTGACGGGGGCACCGATTATTTCAATGCCAAATACACGATGTGGCACATTGATCCAAGTGGCAAAATGCGCGACCGGTTCCGGTTCGAAGGTTACCGCAGTGGTCACATGATGTACCTCAGGCAGGAGGACCTGGCCACATCAAACGAGCACATACGCGAATTCATACGGAATGCCATCCTCCCGGCAGGTACACCCGCCAAATACTGAGGTATTTTTTATCAAAGCTGATAACTTTATAATCTGACCGGTCAGCCTGCCGTGTAATGGATTAGTCAGAGGCAGGCTTTCACAGCCGTAACTCTTACACAGATTTACCGGAAGCCCCTCACCGGGTTTCCTATGCCAGGATAAACAGGAGATAGCAGCCAATATCCCGGCAGAAAACCCACGTGTTCTGCCTCAGGATGTTCATGGATTTGAGTGCATGTAATGGAGGGCCATGGCTGTCATCGCCCTGACACCCAATACCAGACCGCTGTCGTCGATGTAGAAATCGGGCGTATGGTGATCGGTGGCATCCTTTTCGGCCACATCAGATGGACGTCCGCCCAGTGTTGTATAAAAACCGGATATGCTGTGGTTACCGGGATGGTCACCTCTGCGGCAGCGCCAAAGCTGCGTGCGGTATTTTCAGCAATCCTCCGCACACTTGCATGCAGTTTGAGCCGGTCGGTATGGGCCACTTCCGTCTCAACCTCTATTCCCAACGACCGTAAATGTTCTGCCACCAGGGCAGCCTTACGAAATTCGCGGTTACCCCACTCCGGATGCTGGTGGATGTCGCGCCGCCACTCGATGACCTGTGCTTCAATTCCGGCAATCATGGATTCCAGATCTTCGCTCAGAACCGGATTCTGTGCGTTTACGTTGCAGTTGAACATAAGCAGCAGAGCGATAAAACACACATTCCCGGATTTTGTGACCAGTCACTAATCACAGGCTTGTGTTCCTGTTTACCTGTCAATCCTGATGATTTCTGCTAACACCTGTGATCAGCCTGAACCCGCCCCTGAAAGTGATATAGTACCATATCCACTCGAGCATTACTCGGAACCTGTTGCGGAAACCGATGAGGAAAAAGATGTGCACAAACGACCACATCAACCAGGCAGGGGCACCACTTAGCCTGACACGTCCGAATTCGGCGATCGCCTTGCCCCTGCCGATGGTGGCCATGGAGCCCTTATCTTTATAGCGGAACCGGTTTGGCGGATCTGCCCCTTTTAGTTTAGCCCGGATCACGCCGGCAACAAACCGTGCCTGCTGCAAGGCCACCGGAGCAATACCCGGTAAAATGCCTTCACCGTTTTTGAAAGCCGCGGCATCACCAATCACAAATACATCAGGATCATCAGGCAGACTGAGATTTTCTGTAACCCACACACGTCCTGCCCGGTCCAGGTCTGTGTTCAGGGATTTCAGCAGGGGTGATCCCTGATTACCGGCTGCCCAAATCACGGTCTTCGATGGTATGAACCCACTGGTTGTTGTAACTCCGCCATCGTCCACCTGGTTCACCATGTCTTCGGTAAGGACCTCCACCCCCAGTCGTTTCAGTGATTGTTTCGCTTTTTCTGAAAGTGGTGGAGCATAACTTGTCAGGATACGGCTTTGACCCTCCACAAGGATGATCCGCGTCATGCCAGGAGTAATACGGCGGAAATCCTTCATCATGGTCTTTTTGGATATCTCTGCTATTGCTCCCGCCAGCTCCACACCGGTTGGTCCGCCGCCAATTACCACAAACGTGAGCCACGGAGCCGGGTCAGCAGTATCGGGATGGAATGCTGCATTGGTTTCTTCCCCGAATCCGGACCCTTCATCGTCATTATAAACAGGATCCATACCCATATTTTCAGCGGTTTCATAGGCTTTAAGAAGTCGTTCACGCAATTCGAGGGCATTGGCAAGTGTCTTGAGTCCCGGTGCGTGGTGTTCCCAGTCATCATTGCCGAAGTACGAGTGGCGCGCACCCGGAGCCATCACCAGTGTATCGTATGCCAGCATGCGCCCGTCAGACATCATCACCTTTTTACCCTGCCGGTCGATACCGGTTACTTCTCCCATCAGTACATTCACGTTTTTTTGCCCGGATAAAACCGAGCGTATGGGCACGGCAATATCGCCCGGTGCCAGGGCCGCAGTAGCTACCTGGTAAAGCAGTGGCTGAAACAGGTGATGGTTTGTCCGGTCGATCAACGTTATATCTGCAACGGTTCCAGCCAATGCTTTCGCCGTGGTCAGTCCGCCAAAGCCTCCACCGATTATAATGATTTTCATAAGCCGGCGGGTTTCGGTACTATACCACTTCTGCCGCCAGAACCGGATTTACGACCCGCGTATCGCTCTCAAGCAAACCATCTCGCAGCCTGATTACACGCCGTGCGTGAGCGGCAATATCCTCTTCGTGTGTCACCACAATGATGGTGTTGCCCTGCCTGTAAAGGTCCTCGAACAGCTGCATGATCTCCTCGCCTGTTTTCGAGTCGAGGTTACCGGTGGGTTCATCGGCCAGCAGGATCGACGGATTGTTCACCAGGGCACGGGCCACCGCAACACGCTGCCGCTGGCCGCCCGACAGTTCGTTGGGCTTGTGGTCTACACGATCGGAGAGGCCGACTTTTTCAAGCACATCAAGGGCACGTTTTTTCCGCTCCGAAGAGCGCATACCGGAATAGATGAGCGGGAGTTCCACATTCGACAGGCAGTTGGAACGGGGCAGCAGGTTAAACGTCTGGAAAACGAACCCGATTTCCTTGTTGCGAACGGCCGCCAGTTCGTTATCAGACAGTTCGCTCACGTTCTTGCCGTTCAGGATGTAATCACCCCTGGATGGAGTATCCAGGCAGCCAATCATGTTCATCAGGGTCGATTTACCAGACCCCGAGGGACCCATTATTGCCACATACTCGTTCCGCATCAGGTTGAAGCTGACCCCTCGCAGGGCCCGTACCACCTGGGTTCCCATTACATATTCCTTATGGAGATCCCTGATCTCAATAATCGGACTGTTATTCATAGTTCTGATCTGCTGTGATGAATATTATAATCTGACATCCTCGCTTATCTGGCCCAGGTAGAAATCCAGCAGTTTCTCCTGAAAAATAAACCGGAAAACGGTCTGTACACGATTGGAGGCGGCATTCACAAACTCGGAATTGGCCTGAGTCAGTTCAATCAGCGTACTTGATCCCACGCGGTACCTTTCCTGTTCGGTTTCATAGGCTTTTTCGGCAGCGATAAGGGCTTTCTGTGTGGCCTGAAGCTGCTGGCTGATGGCCGAATAATCATTATAGGCCTGACGTACCTCAAGGAACACATCACTCTGAAGACTTTCCAGCTGCAATTCGGCACTCTTCAGGTCAATGCGTCGTTGCTGTTCAAACGTACGGTTCTGGAAGCGGGTGAACAGGGGAAAGTTGAGACTCAGACCAACCTGCCGGTTAATACCCCGGTCAAAAAACTGATCACCGAACCCGACGGTGATACGCTGACCGGTCGGAAGCCCGTCCGGGCCGACCTCCGGTTCACGGTAGGTATCGAAATACCGGGTCGATATTGACGCATTCATGCTGATTGTGGGCAGGTAATTGCCACGTGCCGAGCTCAGTGCATACCGTGCAGACATAATACGGAACTCCTGGCCGGATAAATCTCTGCGGTTGGCAAGGGCTGTCTGAATCAGCTCATTCAGATTATACACATTCGGATCCAGATCATACTGTGATACATCAGGCACCACCAGATCATAATCTTTCAGCGGATCGATCTGAAGTATGGAGATTAGCCTGGTCATGTTAAGGTTCAGGTTGTTTTCTCGCGTGATCACATCCAGTTCATTGTTAGCTACGATAGCCTCCTGGTTGAACTGATCCACAATAGGCCGCATACCCACCTCAACCTGAGCCGTAATCTGCTCCAGCTGCCGGGTTGATGCCTCCAGGTTTTCCCGGGCAATCTTTATAAGTTCCTTGTCGAGAAGCACCTGAAGATAGGCCGATGCGGTGTTGAAAATCACATTTTCACGGATACGCTGGTATTCGTCCTGCGCCGACTGCCGCCCGGAACGCGCTGCCCTGAGGTTATTAATATTCTGAAGCCCGTTAAACAGGATCAGGCCGGCACTCAGGTTCGCATTGATGGAGTTGTTGGTAAATTCCTGAAAAGAAATGGTAGCCTGGTTGAACTGGCGACCAACGGTTCGTGAAGCACCACCCGACAGGTTCACATTGGGCAGAAAATCGCCGGTTGCACGTAGCACTTCGGCATCGTTCCGCTGCAGGCTGTTGCTTGCCTGCAACAGGTTAATATTGTTGTCGAGTGCGATCTGAATGGCGTCTTCGAGTGATATAACTTCTACATCCTGGGCAGAAGCAAAAGCAGCTGTAGTTAATGAAAGGCAAAGGACCAGAATCAGTTTACGCATGGATGCTATTCTGTTAGAGTGGATAAAAAAATTTATTGGTTTCATTTGACGGATAACACTGGAAATGGTTGCGGTAAATTTTCAGAAGGATCAGGCCCTGGCAAAAAACCGGGGTCTTCGTTAAAGCCGAATCTGTAAATATGGCTACTACGAACGTCTTCATAGACGTTAAAATTACTTCAAGCGTTCGTCAGCGTCTTCATGAATCACAACGTTTTACTTCTTTTATCAACTTCCGGTTGTTATTTTTCACGCTCCAGCTGGTTCTCGATCGAATTCACAAGAAAATCGACCGCCTTACGGGTAGCGACACGCTTCAGTTCCGATGCCAGCAGTCCCGCAAATGATTCTGAATTACCGGGCCCTCTGCCTTTCCTGGCAAGCAGAAACCCTGTGGCCACGGCCAGGCCGGCCGCTCTGAAGGGATATTTTTTTATCCAGTAGACCGGGTTTACACGGGCTGTAACATCATCGCGGATGTCTTCGAGTGTGCTTTCAAGCTGGGACTGTATGTGTTGCAGTTCCGACTCAAGCTTCTCTTTTCTGATCCTCAGATCTTCGGTTTCTCTCGACATATCCGCCATGATTAATCGCTCTTCCTGTTTTGGTTTGCAGGGATATTTCCATCATCTTCTGCCTCAAGTATGGCCCTGATAATCCGGTTTTTGGCCGACCGGACCATTCCGCGTGTATGGAACCTGGACAGGCCGGTGCCAATAATGATCATTATAAGGGCCAGAATGGCAAAACCGGCACTCAGGTTATCCAGGATCTGACCAAGAAAATAGCCACCTGCCCACAGAAGCAGAATCAGCCCAAGGAACAGAAAAGATGCCCCGATAACCTTGTACAATAATTTGCCTGCAACCAGGGCTGCCCGTTCCGTAAGCTGCAGTTCAATGAGTTCAATTTTTTTGTCGAGCAGCTGTTTCAGGTCGGAGGGAATCTTCCTGAGCTGTTCTCGGGTGGTTTCGTCCTGAACTTTCATGATCTTTTACCGGCCTCCGAACAGTTTACCGAGGATGTAGCCTGTGGCAACGGCAGCCAGTATGCTCGCAACCGGATGCCTGCGAATGTTACCCTCCACATCATCCTTAAGCTCTTTAAGCCGTGCCCTCAGTTCCTCATCCTGAAGAAGTTCTGCGCCTTTTTTTCCAAGTTCATCAATTTTATCGGTGATCTGGCTCATAGAATGCTCCTTATCTTGTTTTCTCTAAAATAATCATTCGCCGTCAATATGTAAGGGGGAATAAAAGGTCATTTGATATTATTACGGGAATGTATGATATACTCGTTATTTTAGACATCAGGCACGGGTAATGAGTATTGGGTACTGAGTACCGAGACATCAGACGATTTATTTTAACTATGTTATCACTTTTCAGGTCGGATCCGGTTTCTCAAAAATCACTACTCACTACTCACTACACAATACTCACTACACAATACTCACTACTCCGTACTCAATAACCCATTATGCAAAAACTTGACGTTCTCGCGATTGCTGCCCATCCCGATGATACCGAGCTCTGCTGCTCGGGAACCCTTGCTGCACTTGCCATGCAGGGACGTAAAACGGGTGTGGCTGACCTGACCAAAGGTGAGATGGGCACGCGTGGAACCCCGGAAACAAGGGTGGATGAAGCGGCCGAAGCAGCCCGGATACTGGGTCTGACCATGAGGATCAACCTGGGTCTGCCCGATACACGACTCGACAATACATTTGAAAACCGGGAAGTGATAATCCGTGCAATACGTACCTGGCGGCCTGATATCTGCCTGATTAACTCCCCCGACGACCGGCATCCTGATCACCGGAACGCCAGCAGACTTACCATTGATGCCCTGTTTTACAGCGGTCTGAAAAAAATTGTAACCACCGGCGACGATGGAACGGAACAGGAGCCCTGGCGGCCACATCACATCCTCCATTACATGCAGGACAAAACCTTTGAACCTTCTCTTGTATTTGACATCTCTGAAACGATGCATCTCAAAGAGAAAGCTATCCTTGCTTTCAGGTCACAGTTTAATGTTGCTGAAGATGATCCCGAACCACAGACCTACATATCCGGCAACCGCTTCTTTGAAATGCTCAAAGGCCGCGCCCGGCATTACGGACACATGATCGGTGCAGAATACGGCGAACCCTTTCTCTATTACAACGCCCCCCTCCCCTTTTCGAATTTCGACCTGTTACTCAATTCCCGCCCCAAAAGGTAGGGCGCGATGTGATCATCCTTCAGGAGAGCGGAACGCAGCCCTGAGCAGAGCAAAGGGCAAAGTGCAGTTCCCTGAAGAGCTGATCGCATGGGGATACGGCCGTATCCCCATGGCGGGTGTACTATCCAGATTGTATGAATGTCACCTTAATCCATTGGAAAAAAAATTACTTTACTCTTTTTTCGGTCGGGATGTGATCTTTTACCCGGCGGAGCAGATAGGCATGAATTGCGGGGTTGCCGGCGATGATGCGCTGACCGAACATCCAGTCGCGGCCCCCGTTCCAGTCCGAAACAATTCCACCAGCTTCGGTTATGATCAGACTTCCGGCACCAACATCCCAGGGTTCAAGTCCGTATTCGTAAAAACCGTCGAATCGTCCTGCAGCCACACAGCAGAGGTCGTAACAGGCACTGCCCGGCCGGCGAACCCCGAGGGTTTCATGCATGAACGTACGGAACAGTTCGAGATACTCGTCGAGCAGATCCAGGTTCCGGTACGGAAATCCGGTCGCCAGTAGTGTTTCGGCAGGATCGGTTGCAGATGTAACCCGGATCGGCTGACCATTCATGGTTGCCCCCTGCCCCCTTGCGGCAAGAAACAGCTCGTTTCTGTTCACTTCCAGTACAGCACCGAGTACCGGCTCACCCTTTTCCCAAAGCCCCATCGATACGCAGTATACTGGAAATCCATGTGCGAAGTTCGTTGTCCCGTCGATCGGGTCAATAACCCAGGTGCGCTGGTCCGGCATTACAGAACGCTGTGATGACTCTTCGGCGAGAATCAGATCTTCGGGCCGGTGCTTCTTGAGATTTCCGATGATCTGTTTTTCCACTTCAAGGTCAGCCGTGGTCACCAGGTCGTTCTTGCCTTTCAGTTCAACAGTAAGACCGGACCGCTTTGCTGCATATTCGCGCACAAGGTCTCCGGCTTTTGTAATGATGTCTTTTACCAGGTCAATATCTTCTGTATACATCCGGTTCAATTATTCTGTATTTAAAATTCCAGGGTTCCATTCAATTCCAGCCAATTCAATGCAGGCCACTGGCAGCATCATCCGGGTAATCTTACGGCAGAAAATTACCGGGCGTCTGCCACCTGCTGCCCCCGCACACTATCTCCAAGATAGCAAGTGCAGCGAGTCTTTGCTTCTGATTTCCTCAAAAATCACATACACGTGCAAGTATCAGGTAATTCGTAAATGAAAGCCTGATTCCTCGCATCTGCCCGGAGTACATATATGGGAATAAAGTATGGGAATAAAGCGATATATCTTCATTTACTACCGTTCTGGTATACAAATACAAAAAAAATTTATTAGGATAAAAGCGCTTTTTTAAAAAGAAGATTAGGTTTTCAACGATACTGAACCTCATTAAGTAAAGCAAAAACGGATGCTTAGCTTGACAAAGCGAAAAAAAATGTTCATACTGTATCAGCCTCCGGAGACGCCCATTCCCAAGCAATCATCCTTCTGATCACGATTACTACCTATGTTCAATAACGTCTCTGATATTGAAAAATCTGCCTGCGGTGTCGGTTTTATCGCCAGCCGCAGCAATCACTATTCCCACAGCCATCTGCAGGCCGCAATACACGCGCTCAGCTGTGTAGAGCACCGTGGTGCCTGCAGTGCCGATCAGATTACCGGCGACGGTGCCGGTATCATGACCGACATCCCCTTCGAACTGTTTGGATACGAGGAGGGTAGTGTGGCCGTTGCCACCCTGTTCATGCCTGTGAATCCTGAACGTCAGCGTATCGCTCTGCAGGTATTCGAGGAAACCTTCGGCTATCTGGGTTTGGAAGTGATCGAGTACAGGGATGTGCCTACAGACCTCAGTATTATTGGAGAGGATGCCCGCAAGTCATTGCCCGCCATAAAGCATGCCTTTATAAAAAGGCCTGAACACTGCCGTACAGACTTCTCTTTCGACAAACTTCTGCATACGGCCAAGCAGCTTACCCGTACCAAGGAAAAGGCCCACGGTATTGTGAAAGAATTCTACTTCACTTCCCTTTCCTCAAAAACCATTGTCTATAAAGCTCTGACCCGCTCCGCCGATCTGGGACGTTTCTACAAGGACCTGACCAATCCGGCATTCAAGACACGGTTTGCACTTTTTCACCGGCGTTTCAGCACAAACACCAAAAGCTCGTGGGACAAGGTGCAGCCTTTCCGCCTGATCGGACACAACGGCGAGATCAATACTATTGCAGGAAACCGCTCCTGGGCCCTTTCCCGGGAAAAGTATCTGGGGCTGCCGGTCGATGAGCTGCTGACCCATGAAGGCATCAGCGATTCCGGAAGTCTGAATGAGATGGTCGAGGCGCTCAAATACCGGAGCAGTATACCCCATGTTGAGGATATTCTGGCCATAATGATGCCGCCGGCTGCGCAAAACAACCCTTTCTACAAATTCTGGAGCAGGGCCATGGAGCCTTGGGACGGACCCGCATTTATAACCTACAGCGACGGCCATTCTATCGGGGCCCGCCTCGACCGGAACGGTTTCCGCCCTTGCCGGTGGGTGCTTACAGATGACCATTTCTACCTGAGTTCCGAGGCCGGTTCATTTGATATTGATGAAACCGCCATCATTAAAAAAGGCAGTCTCCAGGCAGGTACCGGGGTAAAGGTCGACATGGATACCGGCGAGGTTCATTTCCGTGATCCCAGTCACTCCCGCGAAAATTTCGATTTCCAGTTTGATCCCCGCCTCGAACCCATCGACAACCTGCCGGCCGATGATGATTCGGTTGTTCTCAAAAAGAAGTATCTGTTCCGATACACCGACGAGGACCTCGACCGTCTGCTCATCCCCATGGCCGCCGAAGGTAAAGAGCCGATCGGTTCTATGGGCGATACGGCCCGACCGGCCATTTTCTCGGATCAGCCGCGTTCGTTCTTCGACTATTTCTACCAGAACTTTGCCCAGGTTACCAATCCGCCTCTCGACTATCTGCGTGAGGAGATGGTGACCGATCTGCATACTTATCTTGGACGGAAACCCAACATATTCGCCCCAAAGGAGCTTATTCCGCCAACAGTCGCCTATGAGCTGAAATCACCCATTGTGGATATGGGAACCATGCGATACCTGCTCGGTCTCGGAGGAAAAAACGACGGCAGAACACGCATCAAAGCCTCCGTACTGGATATGATATTCCGTAAAACCGAAGGTACCGTCGGGTTCAGATCGGCCATCAAAAAGATCACTGATGATGCGATCGAAGCAATAAACCGGGGATGCAGCGTGCTTATATTATCCGACCGCGATGCAAACGATGAACTTCTGCCCATACCCAGTCTGATTGTACTCAGGGCACTGGTTAACGAACTCAACGAATCAGGTTTGCGACTGAGGGCAACCATCCTTGTACATTCAGGCGAAGTGATTTCCACCCACCACGTGGCTGCCCTGGTCGGGTTTGGTGCTTCAGCAGTCTGCCCGTATATGGCACTCAGTATTGCCCGACAGTCCGACAGCCGCAAGCTGCGCGATATTACCCCCGACGAACGGGAAAAAAACCTGATCAGGGCCTATAACCACGGTCTGCTCAAGGTCATGGCCAAATCCGGGATATCGGTGGTTCGCAGCTACCAAAGCTCAAAGCTATTTACTGCACTCGGCATTGGTAAAGAACTGAAAGAACTCTTTTTCCCTGGCCTCTACAGCCCGATTGGCGGTATCGGGATACAGGAGCTTGTCGACGATATCATTACACACACAGAAACTTCCGCATCTGTCGAGGAGACAGGTAAAGCGCTTAAAACCTATCTCTACAAGGAACATAACAAAGGGACCGAGGGCGAAAAGCACTCGATGACCAACACGAGGTCGAAGCTGATCCACGATCTGGTACGCAGCAGTGGACACGGACTCGCCGACTGGAAACTCTACGAAGCCTACCTTGAAAACGGTGAGCAGACCGAACCGGTTAACCTCCGACATATCTTCAGGCTGAAAAAAGCGGACACCCCACTTGATCCGTCAACCGTACAATCCGGTGCCGACATCATGAAGACCTTCGGTTCGGGCGCCATGAGTTTCGGAGCAATCAGCGCCGAGTCGCAACGCGATATTTTTATGGCAATGCGTGAGATTGGCGGGCGTTGTAACAGTGGCGAGGGTGGCGAAAACCCCTATTATTTTACCGACGGCATCACCGCAACTGCCAAGCAGGTCGCATCCGGCCGGTTTGGTGTAACCGCCGAATACCTCATCGTTGGTGATGAGATTCAGATCAAGATTGCCCAGGGGGCCAAGCCCGGCGAGGGCGGCCAGCTAATGGGTGTAAAAGTGGATGCGGATATTGCAAGGGCACGCCATGCCAACCCCGGTGTGGATCTGATCAGCCCGCCGCCGCTGCACGATATTTACAGCATCGAGGATCTCAAGGAACTGATCTACGAGCTGAAACAGCTCAAGCCCGAAGCAAGTGTAAATGTGAAACTGGTTGCCGGGTTTAATATAGGTACAATTGCAGCAGGTGTGGCCAAGGCCGGTGCCGATGTAATCCACATCAGCGGCGGTGATGGCGGAACAGGTGCCGCTTCGCTGAGCTCCATGAAACATGCCGGACTGCCCTGGGAAATCGGCTTGCTCGAGGTACACCGGTCTCTGGTTATGCACAACCTTCGTCATTTCGTAAAACTGAGAACCGACGGCGGGTTGCACACCGGAAAAGATATTGTGATGGCCGCCATATTCGGGGCCGATGAATTTGAATTCGGCAAGCTGCTTTTGGTTGCACAGGGCTGCGTTATGGCCAGAATTTGCGAAAAAAACACCTGCCCCACAGGTATCGCCACACACGACCCAAAATTCAAGGCCAAGTACAAGGGCACCAAAGAAGATGTGGTGCGAATTATGAACTATCTGGCCGAAGATGTAAGCCGTAACATGGCTGCACTTGGAATACACAATCTCGGCGAACTCAAAGGACGTATCGACCTGCTTGATATCAATCCGGCATTTATCCCGCTCATAAAAAAGAAAAAGCTGGACCTCTCCTTTTTCCTTACCGATATCTGTGAAACCGGCGACAAAATTTACCCGAAACCGGCAGAATTCGTCAGTGACCTGAACCAGCGCATACTGGATGATACCGCCGATACCCTGGCCGGCGAAACAGACATCTCCCTCAGCTATGGTATTACTACAAACGACAGGGCTGCACTGGCTACACTGAGTGGGGAGCTTGCAAGGATCTGCAACAGGAAGCGCATGAAGGCCATTGCCAGCGGCGAAGACAGTACAGGTGAGTTTCCCTACAACGGGAAAATTGAAATTCAGTTCAGGGGGAGTGCAGGCCAGGGATTTGGTGTCTTTCTGACTCACGGCCTGGATGTGGATCTGCGTGGCGAAGCCAACGATTCAGTGTGCAAGTCGATGTCGGGGGGCACGGTAAGTATTTCGCCGCCCGAAAACGCTCCTTACAAACCGGAAGAGAATACCATTATCGGCAACTGTGCCCTGTATGGTGCAACGGGTGGCAAACTGTTCGTAAACGGTTTCGCCGGCGACCGTTTCGCCGTTCGAAACAGCGGGGCTACCGCAGTAGTTGAAGGGGCCGGACTGCATGCCTGCGAGTATATGACCAATGGAACCGTAGTGATACTGGGCGCTGTTTCCAAAAATATGGGCGCCGGCATGACCGGAGGTACCATCTATTTATACGGAGACCAGGACCGTCAGATCAACCACGAATATATAACCAGCACGCCCCTCACTCCCGACGATTACGACACCCTTAAAACCTTACTTCAGGAATATACCGGGCGGGGCGGCAATGGGCGGGCTAAATCCATACTTGAAAACTGGGATGACCATAAAAAGATGTTCCGGAAATACGTTCCGACAGGTGTGGCCCGCCAGTTAAATACCGGCGACAAAAACAGGCAGGACACCCTAGACACGGTTACCGGCTGACCGCGAAAACAGATCGACAACTCCGGTTGCAAGTCTGTAGATGGCCAGCGGAAGAAACGCCATAAGAACCAGTAATTCCAGTGCCATCAGGTCAGATTCGAGTCTGAACAGGGTATCCAGATAGAATAACGGGGTGCCAAAAACGTACAGCAACATTGCGATACCCAATACAAGCGGGGTTGCAATTCTGTATCTGTTCATAATAATCTTACCCACTCCCGGTAGCCTGGCGGCCAGTACATCCCAGTTGATCAAAAATATGGAATAAGCAGGCAGATTACTGATGAATGAGATGTTCAGCATCATCATCACCATAAAATGGAACACAATTGCCAGTGCACACCAGAATCTTAATACCGGGGCTTTTAGAATGGCAAACAAAAATCCTATCTCGAAAAAAACGGTTAACCAGTCGAGCGATTCCCAGAAAAACCGGTTACCGATATCCAGGAAAAGGTCGGACAACAGATCCTGCCTCTCGTTAACAAAATGGTGTTTGATGAAATGTCCGTACGTTGCATGGGTATGTATATCGAGCCAACCGCCTATCAGTTTCGGGAAACCGGCCGTAAACATCATGAATCCCAGCATCAGGGCCAACAGGGCTACCGGCCAGGCTTCCGCGTTCCTTTTTTTCCCGGAAACCGCATCCAGCGACCACGCGCTGCCCCAGTTGCTGAATGCCATCACAATCGGGATGGCGGCCAGAAGCAGATCATGATTTATCTTGCCCATGCTGTAGGCGAATCCGTTACCGGTCAGGATCAGCAGTCCGGTTGCAATACTCATGAACCGGGTTTTCCAGCCCAGCAGCAAACAGCCCAGCGTTATTACCAGCACAACTTCCAAACCCTTCAGAAAAAAAAGTGGGGCAAAATCAGAAAACAGCATCATGGGTCCTGGGGGCGGGAAAAACAAATCGGATGGCAGTGTACCGTACACTGAATAGTAGATGAAAGGCTTGTGTCCGGGTGATATGATAAACAGCACAAAAAGCACGTAGAATACCCGGTATAATGCCAGGCCTTCGGCACTGAATCCAAAGGTGTCAAAAATCCACCTGTCAATGCGTTCCCTCATCATGGTCTGGCCCTCACTATTATCAGTGTATCGGCCGGTACAGAAGAAACATGGTGCATCTCTTCGCCCCGGATGCGGAAGAAGTGATCTGACCAAATTACCAGTAAGCTGTCTGACGCGGCAGATCCGGATTCTTTTTCAATTCGTGCCATGAGCCAGTCATAACCTTCAGGAGTCATTAACTTAACCCGGTCTTTTACGCTTCTCCCGCCCGGCTTAAACTGATGACGCATGATCCCGTTGTGATGGGAGACCGGTATATCTCTGAATATCTGCCCGGGTCGAAGCATGTGTTCATCACCAGCCGGCCCGGTTACAACAAATACCGGCACCTTATGTTCAATAAATTCACCCGTATCGAAAACATTCTTAAACCCGGGCAGTGTAAATGCCGGCCATGGCTCTGAGTGGATAACCCCTATTACACCTACCATCAGATATTGAAAAATCAGATAGGAAAAGAAAAAAAAGAACCCGTTGCGAATTTTTTTCTTGCGGCTGTTATCCATTGTTGTGCAGTGCATGAACCGGGATCAGAAACCGGCATTAATAATGATGATACATGGCATCCAAAATAACTATACTGCCATAATATCCGGTGCTGAAAAGTGTAACATACAGGTAACAATGTATCACGTTCCTGAACCGGATCTGCCACTACGTGACCAGTGGGGAATAGTTACCGGGGAGTCCAGCGTAAACCCACCAGTACCCCGCCCCTGTCGGGAAACACACTGCCCACGTCGAGCGCCAGCGAGGTCATCAGTTCCAGGTTATGGCGTCCGGGCAAGCGATATGCTCCCTCCAGCATCACTGATACCTGCTCTGGTCCGCCTGTAAAGAAATACTCCTCTCCCCTCTCTTCGGCAAGATCCCTTTCCCTGTATGTTCCATAATTTCTGCTGTATGTGAACACGGCCTTATAGTACAGATTATCAGCCGGCCGGCCCTCTATTCCCAGATGGTGTGCCAAAATCCTGTTGTTGGCGATCCGGTTCTGGTCTTTAATACCCCCCTCCAGCCGAGGATAAAGCAACGGCGAGCCGATTGTGCGCCCGTGGTAGGTCCATCCGGTCCGGTACAGATAATGATTGTAATAATTCATCTGCCCGCTTTTTCCAGGAGGCCTGTCAGGGTCTTCTGCCCACCAGGGTCCGTTCTGGTTTTTGGTGTAAACAACTTCCCAGAGCAGCGACGACCACCAGTGATCCGGGTTTTCCCTGAAGTATGCGATACCGTACAGTCCGTCTTCGGCCGCATTGAAAAGCAGGCTTTTCTTGGTTTCGATCACAGACTGCTTGTACAGCCATAACCGGTTTCCGGATATATCAAAATCAAGGCCAAAATCCCAGGCTCCTAAATGATCGCCGAGAGCAAATTCCTGCTCGTAGATCACAGAATCATCACCGCCTGCCCCGAAAAAGAACACGGTCAGATAGTCGGAAAACCCTCTGGGATTCCTGCCCAACCCGGGCGTTGTGCCACCGAACAGGGCATAGTGGATGAGCCCGCCGTAGGCCCGTACCGGCAGATCGCCGCCAAGGCGTATAAACATCGATTTCTCATGCAGCTGCGGGTTGGATGTATACCGTGGATCATCGAACCAGCCATGCGCCAGCTGCCCCTGAACCTCCACAAAACCGCCGGTAAATGGCACATCCACATAATCGGGGAACCCGATATAGATTTTCGGAAGCGGGGTGGCGTTTCGGCTCCACATCATACTTCCGGTACTAAGGGTTGGATGCTGCGACCCGTATGTCACTGCTCTGCGGCCTGCATAAAAAAGTAATGAATGGTATGCTGCAGTAATATAAAACTGATTGAACGAAGCTTTTGTATCCTTGCCCTGCCGCATAAAAATCTGGGCACCCGCTTCAAAATTGAATGCCCCGTACGTGAACGGCATTTCTCCGTCCAGCGAGATGAGACCTGACCATGGGTGTTTCTCGTTAAACAGCCCGTCGCGATGGGCCCCGGTCCAGAATGGAAGCCGGTCGGATGTGGAACCGGTCGTGTACATAGCCGCTTCCAGATGCACCTGCCTGGCACTGGAGTTGTGCAACAGAAAACAAAAAACAAGAATACCTGCTAACAGTGCCGATCGAAGCAACATAATATGGGTCGAGATATGACGGATTAGTAAGGTGTACAAGATGCATTCCGGATTTTCCGGATTTTGAGCGCTTCGGTACCGAAGACGAATATGCCACCAAGATAACAACTTGATTCCTTAATTCAGGGCTGAAAAAATTTCTTCCGAAAATGTCACCATTATTTAATCTCATTGAATAATGTATTCTCAATTATTGACCATTTCGTTCAAAATACGGGACTCCACGAGGTATCATGCCACGTGTACAGACCACACAAGTTGTTTTCATCATGACTCATCTAACCTTATCTTTGATCATTGCATATCGGGTATGTACATATTCAGTAGCGATTTATACCATCAACCTATTTTTACCCACGGGTGGTGCTGAGCCACTTCTTCTACTATGATAAAACTTCTCAATGAACTTCAGATCAAATATGCTGATCACCGTCTTCTTTACGTACCCGTTGCGATTTATCTCGTTATCTCCCTGCCGGTCTGGTTCCTGGCAGGAAGCGCCGCCACCCCCGTTCTGCTTGGTTTATTGCTGCTGATTATTCTGGCCGGTCAGATTCATTTGTACCGGAAAACCTGCGTCGACATGGACCATCAGCAGCGCAACATTCAGGCTCTTATTGACCTGCACCATCGAATTGATTTTCGACTGCCCCTGCCTTCTCTCGATAACTGGACGGCTTCTCCTGAACTGATCACCAGGATTTTTCACCTGATGAAACTTTACCGGCCGGGCGTAATCCTGGAACTGGGAAGCGGGGCTTCCTCGATATGCGGCGGTTATTTTTGTGAGCATCTGGGCAGCGGAAGACTGATCTCGCTTGATCATGACATCGATTACGCGGCCTTCACCAGAAAACATATCAATAACCATGCACTTGATTCTTACGTTGAAGTACGTCATGCACCGTTAAAGGAATGCACAATAAACGGCAGCAGTCATCTGTGGTACGATCTGAAGGTTTTAGATGATATACCCGTAATTGATATGCTCGTTGTAGACGGGCCACCGCACAAAACCCAATTGCACGCACGGTTTCCGGCACTGCCCCTGTTGATGAGCAAACTCGCCAAAAATGCAGTAATTATACTCGATGATGCTTCCAGGGAGCAGGAAACCGAAATTGTGAGACGCTGGATTACGGAATATCCCGAATTTGTAATCGAATTTATCCCCTCAGATAAAGGGCTTTGTATCCTTACCAGAACGTCAGATGTCTGAGCATATCAAGGGAACCATCTGCCCGAAATAATTGCTATCAAAGTACACATCACTGGAAACCTGTAAAAGAAAAAAGAGCCTGAAACCATTCGATCTGCATATATACACCCGCCTTGTCTTTGGCCCCGAAAATGCGTCCCGTTTCGCAGAAATCTTCCGGTTAACGCAGTCACAATCGATCGCCACACACGCCTGAGGTGAGTTGTTGTTCGCAATATCCAAACCGGATAAGTAATTTAAACAGAATGATTTCATAGGTCTGCATGCAACAGCATCTTCGCATGTAACCGGACCTGCATGATCAGAACGGATTTCGTATCCAGATCGAATAGTTCAGCATGGCGGCATACAGTAACCAGATGATGTAGGGTACCATCAGCCATCCGGCCAGAATGCGTGACCGGAAAAATGCAATAGTTGTAGCCAGAACGGCCAGAATTAACACTATGATTTCATAGAAAGCCGCTTCCGGACTTTTAATGCTGAAAAACAGGATGGACCAGGCCACATTCAGTGAAAGCTGCGTGGCATACAGGTATAAACCCTGACGGGCAGCCGGAACATGGTTACGCTCCTTCCAGACCAGGTATGATGCAATCCCCATAAGCAGAAACAGGGCGGGCCAAACAATGGGAAATACAATTTCAGGCGGTGTAAACCAGGGTTTATCGAGGCTGAGATACCAGCCCTGAATCGCGGGCCGGGTAAAGAAAGACCCCAGAAATCCGGCTGCCTGCGGCAGGGCCAGAAAAAAAATCAGAGCTGCAAACCGGCTGAATGCCCCGTCGGTTTGAGCTGGTGTATTATAGGCTGAAGTAGTTTCCATGCCGGTATATTACAAATTCCCGCGGATAAATTTGAGACATCAGACATCAGACATCAGACATCAGACATCAGACTAAGTTATGCTGATCCGGCATTTTTGCCAAAAAGAGGGCAAGACTGTTTGGCAGGTAACATCCTTCCAAAATACTTCGCCGTTCACATGTCCAAATGTTCGCTTGTTCCCCGATTCAATGCAAACTATCAGCACTATCGATGTCACCTCCATAATTGTTTAGCTCCGAAGTTACTTACCCACCAGCTTTCCTATCAGGCGGCCGAGGAATTTATTCCGGTAGATCTTGCGCATGTGGGCGAAATCGGCAACCAGGATCAACTGATCTTTGCTGCGCGAAAAGGCCACATTCAGCAGTCGCGGCACGCTCAGACCGTTTTTATCTTCATCGAACGGTCGGACACTGAAATGACGCATTTTTCCGAACTGCGACTGGCCGCTCATCACGGTATCGAAGATAATTACCTGCTTTTCACGGCCCTGAAATGTGTGGATGGTACCCACCTCAACATCCGCCATATTCCTGGCATTGAGCTGCCGGCGGTAGTCCCAGACCGCACTGCGGAACGGCACAATCACCCCGATTTCTACGGGTGCGACCCCTTCGGCCACCACCAGACGGTGCACCTCATCCACCACAATCTGAAGATGCAGTTCGTTCAGCGGCCGAAAGCCTTTTTCGCCCTGACTGGTTATAAACGGGTTCTGATGCTCCGTGTTGATAATTCTGACCGAGCTGCCTTTCCTCCTGCCTTTTTTGGGCAATTTCCCGGTTTTGAGACGCCCTTCGTAAAACACATCACTGATGATGGCCGCAAGGTCGCTGTTCAGCCGGTATTGCGTATCGAAAAAGCAGGTGAACTCCGGGTTTTCGTCATGCCATCGGAACAGGTCACCCGGTTCGACGGCTCCTGATACCCTGGTAAAAATATCCTGTTCGAGCAGCTCTTTGTACCGGTAGTCGTCGGTGAGGGCGATCGGCGGCAGTTGCATGGGATCGCCGGTAACCACTATGTGGCTTTTTGCTTTGGCTGCCATTACCAGGGCGTAGGGCAGACCGGCCATCGAAGCTTCATCGATCACCACCGCATCGAACTGCTGCATGTCGATCAGATCGGACGTGCATACCCTGGCAAGAGTTGTGCCGATCAGTTTCATTCCGCCCAGCAGGTTGATCATTATCATTTCACGAGACGGGCTGCCCTCATGGGCTGTCTGCATCTCCGATCCGGCCTCATCCAGCTCTTGCCTGAGTTGCCTGATCCGTAACCGCAGCACCCTCGGAACGGCCTCGCCGTCGATCATGAGCTGCTCGGTTTCCCGGATCAGCCGGTGGTACTCTTCTTCGGCAGGAAGAATCTCTACCTTCCGGTCGCGGGAGGCTTCAAACACTTTTTCAAGCTGCTGTTCGAAGGCAATGGCATGGAGGGAACTGTTTTCCAGAACCAGTTCACCAAAACGGGTGATGTGCTCCGACTCACCACTGTGTCCAGTGTTGCCGAGCGCATCCAGCAAACTGAGCATCCCCACATCCACTGCACGGTTGGTATTGGATACGAACAGCACCCTCTGCCCGTGTTCCATCAGGCTGGCCATAATGTAGCCCAGCGTGGAGGTTTTACCGGTACCCGGTGGCCCCCAAATGAAGGTGGCCGGCTGGCTCACCGCCATATTCACGGCCGTTGCCTGTCTGTCATTGAGTCCCCTGCTTCTCAGATCACCCGGGTATAACGTGGTTCCGGCCGTTCCGGCCACGGTTTTATCATCCTCTATATCATCACCCCCAAAGATCACATCCGGAATCGATTTCCTGTGTTTACCTGCAGCTGCTTCCTCTCCCGGTACCGGATTCAGCAGTCTCAGAATGGCCTCACGGTAATCCTCTTCGTTACTGCTGATGCGGTGAAGTTTTTCCTGAAGCCTGCGCAGCACAAAATCATTTTCCCAGCGGATGTTCATCTCCGATACCGATGGTCCGAAATTGTGATCAAAACCGAGTGTCACCTCTTTTTCGTCGAATTCAAGCAAAATTCCCGTGTAAACTGCGCCGCCCATTTCGGCTGTAATATCTTCGGCATATTTCAGGGAGTTGTTGGTCGAGGCAAACCGGTAGCGATAATGTTCACCAGCTCCCTGTTCCTTCTGCCCGCCATACAATACATCCTCCGACGGGCGCTTTCTGACCGTTTCAATTTCGGCATCCAGCGCTTCAAGACAGGCATTGAGCAGGGTTCTTACCTGTTTATTTGCCCTGATTTTCGTCAATTTCGCCTCAGAATTCCCCGCAGTGCATCCTTAACCCTATCGCTTGCCTCTTCGGAAAGCCTGTTTTTGATCACCTCTTCCAGTTTGGCTGTATCGATCCCGATATTCGGATTCTCCGCAGTACCCGTTGCGGTAACAGGAAGAACCATCTTGCCGTCTTCCCGGGTAATGGCCTCAACCCCCTGCGCGGTAATCACCGGTCGAAGAAATTCCGCAAAGCGTCCAGGCAGGATCAGCGACAGACGATAGTTGATCTGATCGTTCATCAGGTTCTGCGTTCCGTCGAGCTGCATACCCATGTCGCGGCTTGTCAGGTTAAAATGTTCGAATGTGAGTACACCGTTCACAATTTTGTATTTCGAATCAATATCGTCGATGCCAAGCTCTGTCAGTTCATCAATTTTCAGCAACGCGGCCAGCCTTACCTGCATCGGATGATTTTTCAGTGTTCCCCTTTTCATGAGAAATATCCCGTCGGATTTTGTAGTGGGAATTTCGGGATCAAGGTGGATATCAAGCCAGGTGCTGTAGGCGGTTTCCATGTTGAAACCACCTTCGAGGTATTTGTGGACATTGCTCTTGCCCATCGGGCTGAACTCCTCAAAGAACGCCTCAACACGCACATCATCCATTTTCCCGTTAAAAACAACCTCGGTCCTTTCGGGCTGCGGTACATTCCAGGCCATTTCACCGGATATCTTACCATCGAACAAATCGGCAACTGTATTTCTGAAAGACACTTTTACCGGATCGGTTTCCACCTGGCCTTTAATATTGGTAATACTGACACCGAGCATAATCATCTCGTCAATTTCAGCCTGCAGTACCGATTTGAGGTTGGGCAGTTCAATCGGGAATTCTTCATCATCAGGTGCCTCGGCATCCCAGTCGTAGAGTTCATCCACATTCAGCAGCCGGCTGCGGTATGTTGCCGTGAGTGTGGCTGGCGAAGTGGTATTCTCTGCCGCCAGGGCCATATAATTACTGAGTGTGCCGCTGAAACTGAAATCGGACGACCCCATGTTCATCACAAAGGAGGAAACGCGCACATCCTTGTTGGAAAAACTGAGCGCGGTATTCAGTCCGGTAATGGGCTGTGGCAGCGAATCGGTACTGATGGCACCATCGCTCAGGTTAAATGAACCGTTGAAAGTCAGATTTTCAACATCGCCGGTACGCCCGGTAACCCTCAGGTTCATCTCCGCTTTGCCGGCGATATGGGTCACATGCTCTTCCAGGGCGTAGAAATCCGTGATTTCAGCTAAATCGGCCGTTCCGTTCAGCTGCAGGTTCAGCGCGGGGCTGTCGGCCATATAGTCAGTTACGCTGCCCGTAATCGCCATGCGGTTACTGCCGCTGCGCAGCGAGGAGTTGGTGATGTTAATACTATTGCCCCTGATCTGCGATTCAAACACGATATCCTCGATCGGTTGCGGGAATTCATGGTAGCGTATGTACCCGTCTCGCAGTGTCAGGCTGCCGTTTACGGTCGCGTTTTCGGCATCGGCCGTACGGCCCGCCGCTTTTCCGTCAAAATTTAGCTTGCCCCGCATCTCCAGTGTATCGCTACTGATGGGGTAGAAATCGCCGATGGTCGACAGGTCGAGGTTGAACGCAGCCGTCAGGTCGAACGATGACCGGTCTTCGTTCATCGGTTCGTTGATTACCCCGGTCATGTTCAGCTCGTTCACAGATGCTTTCGCCCTGAGCGATTCGATGGTGACCCGGCTTTGGGTGGCATTCACCCGGAAATGGATATCCTCCACAGGCTTGTCAACTTCATCATACTTCAGATATCCGTTTTTCACATCAATATCTGCATCAAATCGGATGCTATCCGGTACCGACATAACCCCGGAGGCAACCGCCCTGAGCACCATGCCCCCCCTCAGTTCCAGGCCGTGATCCGAAAGGGGATAAAAATCCCTGATGGTGCCCAGATCCATATTCATGTCGATGTTCATGTCAAAATCGGCATCATCATCAAGGGGTTTGTTGATGAATCCGTTTGCACTTATCCGGTTCACACCTGCTTCGGCCGTGAACCGCTCAATCTGAACACGTTCATTGCTGGCGTCTATTGAAAGCTGTATCTCCCTGATTGGTTCGTTAACATCGGGGTGCTTCAGATACCCGTCGGTTACGGCCACAATCGCACTGAATGCCGGAATCTGTTCGCCGCCCACCTTTCCGCTAACGGTACCCCGCAAATCGAGGCTGCCCCTTGCATCGTAGCCTTCAACATATTCACGGTAGGCATCGGGGATGAGCCCGAGAATGGTGCCGAAATTGTCGGAGGCGGAATTGAACGACAGATCCACAAGCATCGCCTCATCACTCCAGTTGCTGATTGAACCGGTCATGGCAAGATCCAGCCCCCTGATCGATATACTGCCCTCTTTCAGCTCAAGCGTTTCATTACCGGTGTCGATCACTGACTGCTGCACCAGCTTCAGGGGGAGCGCACTGAGATAGGTCTGGCCTTCCATACGTACAGTAAGACCCCGCAGGTCGGCTTCAATGTCCGACTCGATCACATCCGATAAACGAAGGGATGTGACCAGGTTCAGCCCGTCGAGCAGCATATAGGTTTCAGTTGAACGGTCTTCGTAGGCTATTCGGGTATTGGTAATCCGCACCCGGTTAAGGTCGATGGCCATCGCATCTTCGGCGGATTCGGGCTCAACGGCAGCATCCGCGGTGAGAAAATCGATGTTGGTTGTACCATCCGCAAACACGATATAGGTAAAATCGAGCCGGTCGATATCCAGCCGGCTCACCTGAACTTCGTCGGAAAGCAGGGGCAGCAGTTTTACGGCAACCAGCAGCTCGCTGAACGAGGCCAGGGTATCCTGGTCGGTCTCTCCGGGTACACGCAGATTGGTAATGCTCACCCCGGCATTGGGAAAGGTGCGGAAAAGGGTAAACGACATACGATCAACCTCCACTTCCCTGCCAATGCTTTCATTGACTTGCGGGAGGATGAGGTCTTTGATCCGGTCGTCGGTGAGGTAAAGGTTCAGCCCGATTATCAGGATGATGAAAAGGGCAAAAATGATGCCAACTACTTTAAGTGCAGTTTTCATGATGAATCTCTGGTTTTAATAGTGCAATTTCAAATGAACCCTGAAGAATGGGAATATAACGGGAAAATAACGCCAGAGTCCCTACGGAGTCTCCGGAAGGCTAACACGTTATAATAATGAACAGGCCACATCATAATTTCGTAAGATTACAGCAGAAAGTCGATATTATTTCGCAGCTAATGCGTTGTATATCCTTTTGATTTCCAATGCTGACCCACACATCTCTTACTGAACTACAACAATATATTTGAGGGATTTATTGTCAGTATTGGTCCCACAGCTCGGAACGGATGATCTCGACACTTTTTGCCGATACTTCAAATTCCAGGACAGCCCGTTTTTTCTCAGGAAGCAGTTTTTCTACAATGGCCGAACAAGGCTTTGTGTAGATCACCAGGTCAACATCGTGCACGAACAGGGGCAGCGACCGGCCGTAAATACTGCCTGCCAGGATGGAGCCCTGAAAGCGCAGGTTCAGCTTCAGTTCTTCGAGCAGTTCGGGGATGCTCTCCTCATCGCGCGTTACCAGCCCTATCGATTCTATGGCCGATCGCTCCGACACACCAAAAATCAGGTCCGGACTCAGAAAATACTGTATGGGCAGCAGTACGGCGTTCTCGCTTTCACTGCGGAATAGCCTGAAGTGCTGCAGTGGCACGAACAGGGCGTCATAGTTTACCGACTGCCCGATCTCTTCTGTTGTGATCACGCTGCTCTTAACCCCGATCTGTTTGCGGATTGCCTCTCCCAGCATTATGGCCACTTCTTTCGATTTGCCCACACTGGCACAGGTATTGATCCGGCTGGGCCAGTCCATATAGGATAGCTGTTCCTGGAAAAGCTCGTCCACCTCATCTTCATCGAGGCCGTAACCGATCAGTTCTTCGAGCAGCTGGCGGAATTTTTCGGCCCCCTTTTCCAGTCTTTCGGTTTTGTCGAGAACGGTATTCTGCCGGTTCACGATAAATCCGCGCCCTTTTTCACTGCGCAGCAGTCCTTCCTCCTCGAGTTGCTGATAGGCCTTCCGAACGGTATGGAAACTGGAGCTGAGCTGCTTGCCCAGAACCCGGGTTGATGGCAGTACCTCGCCCACCTGAAACTGTTTGGTAACAATCATCAGGCGGATTCGGTCGGAAATATGTTTGGCCGTTTTCAATGTTGCGGAACTTTTACACGTGAGGTGGTCTAAATTAGTAATACGCGGCCGCATCCGCTAATCTGTATTGACGGGTTGCCGGAACGATTTGTACACAGAATGAAAGCTGAAAAAACACCGGTTGTGCCATTATTACGAATAGTTCCGGCAATCCGGTAATTTCCGGAAGCCAGTCTGATTACCAGGATAGTCCGGAACTGCAACAATTTACTGCGTTCAGTGTTATTCCGGATGATTACTATATTACAAAAATGAGAACCACAGCCCTGCGCTCCATAATTCTGATCACTCTTCTGGTGATTGCCCTGCAGCCCGTCACAGGAACAGTCTGCGCACAAATCCGTCACGATTTCCGGAATATTGACCAGCGTGCGATCAATACGCCGCCCGAAGCGGAAGAGAACCTTGTACTCCTGGTCGATTACCTCACCGAAAATGTCTACGAAGATCGGAACAAGGTACGGGCCATCTATCGCTGGATTGCCGACCGGATCGCCTATGACATCCACGCCCTTAACAATCCGCCCGACACCTGGCCCTCGCCCGACGAGGTTCTGTACCGCCGGAAAGCTATCTGCACCGGTTATGCCGTACTGTTTGATGAAATGAGCCGCATTGCCGGCCTGGAGACCGAACTGATTGTAGGTCACTCAAAGGGATTGGGTACACTCAATGCAGCCACATCTGATTTTACATCGAACCACGTATGGAACGCGGTAAAGGTAGACGGCCACTGGGCCCTGTTCGACGCAACCTGGGGAGCCGGCTACGTCACACCTGCCGGATTTTTCATCCCGTCCTTCAACGATTTTTACTTTATGGCCGACCCGGTCAAGATCATCTACACCCATCTACCCGAAGATCCCGACTGGCAGCTGCTCGTAAATCCGGTAAGCATGAAACAGTACCGGGAGCATGTATGGGTTCGGGTTCCGTTTTTCAGGCACCGGTTGTCGGTTATATCGCACAGGGAAGCGGAGATCACCTCATACGGTGAGCTGCAGATACGGCTGGGGGTACCGGGGGATGTGATCATATCGGCCGCCTTGAAATTTGACGGTAACCCTGTACACGGCAACCACATCATCAATTACGGCGGATCGGATGCCCAGATCGACATGAGTCTGAATCTGCGCGGCACATACACGCTGGAGGTCTATGCGAGAGAGAAAGAGTCGGCCGACGACCGGCTCGAGCTGGCCATGATCTATAATATCAACAACACCCAGACACCTGTTGCCAGCCGTATGCTGGCCCGGCAGTTCGGGCGTTTTCTAACCTCACGGGGTAACCTTATATCGCCCCGCCAGTACCTGCTGGATGAGGGCCAGCATCAGTTCGATATTGTTGTACCCGGAGCCCGCGATGTGTACGTAGTAAACAACGACAAAATGACGGCACTGCACCGGCAGGGAAACCGGTTCTATGGCACCGTACCGATAATCAGCGGTGACCTTAAGCTTGCCGCCCGTTTCAGTGGTCAGGACCTGGATATTCTGGTTGAGTACCTGGTTTCTATGTGAGACCACTTTTAATACTATTTAACCATCAGCATTTTTCTTGTCCTGACAATACCGTCTGCAGTTAGTCTGTAAAGATAGGTTCCACTTGAAAGAAAGCCGGCATCAAATGTCACGTCGTGGCTACCTCCTGATTTACGTTCGTTAATAAGTACAGACACCCGCTTACCGGAAAGGTCAAAAACTTCCAGCCGGACCATAGACTCTGCAGGCAGGTCATAGGATATTACCGTAACAGGGTTAAAAGGGTTCGGGTAATTTTGCTGCAACTCAACACTGTAGGTGATCATGTTTTGCCGGCCGGATTCACCGTCGGAGGCTGCAATTTTATCCTCATTAAAGACGGCCAGGCCGGTGCCTGTTCCAATCCATTTGTTACCAAAACCATCAGTCACGATTGAATAGACCCAATTGCCTGGCAGCTCCGAATTGGAAGTATTATACGTCGTCCAGTCCGTTCCGTCAAATTTCGCCATGCCAGCGTAATCTAAGCCAACCCAAATATCCGTACCTGTTGCTTCAACTGCATACACCCAGTCATCAGGCATCCCGGAATTGGATGTGGTGAAAATCGTCCAGCTTGTATCATCGAATTTTGCCAGGCCGCTGAATGTACCGGCCCATTTATTACCGGCATCATCAATTGTTAACGAAAAAACGCTGTTCGTGGGCAGATCCGAATTATCAGTATTGTACACACCCCAGTCTGTACCGTCGAAGGTAGCCAGACCGCCTTGAGTAGCCAGCCATAGTACACCATCCTTATCGATTGATATAGCCCTTACGGTATTATGGGGAATATCGGAATTGTTTGTCCGGTAGGATGTCCAGTCTGTGCCATCAAAACGTGCTAGACCACCGGCTGTTCCGATCCATTTGACTCCGTTCTCATCTATAGCGATTGCAGCGACATCTTCGCTGTAAATTCCCGAATTCGAGTTGTCATAAACAGTCCAGTCTGTTCCGTCATATTTTGTAAGACCACCACGAGACCCGATCCACTTGGTATCATCTTCGTCTATGGTGATGACCGAAACCGCGTATCTGTTGCCGCCTGGCGTTACACGCAAACCGGAATTATCCTCATCATAAATAACCCAGTCCGTTCCGTCAAAGGTCACCAGTCCATCCTGATTCCCGATCCATTTTTTGCCGTTTTGGTCAATGGTTATGGTAGTTATGCCATCATTTGGCAATCCGGAATTGAGTGATGTGTAAACAAGCCACTCTCCGTTTTGGGAATATGACGTTGTAATAGCTGCAAGAACGAATACTATCAGCATCACCCGGCTTTTTATACTCAGAATAATCATGATTTTTCAAAAAAGGTTAGAATTGATCAGTTCGTACCAGGGTCAGGTTTACAGATAAAAAAATTAATAATCAGAAAACTGCTTCTTATTTCAGAACCAAATCTTACTCAGTGTTTGTTATCGTAACCTATCCGGCAGTTTTTGCCCTGCAATATTAATTACAGCATTAAGAACACATTCCGATCTCATTCCAATTCACATACCAAAGCTCAACCAGCAGACACACCTATTGACAGTTGATGCTTTTTGGGACTCTTCGTTACCTTCACTTCTATCTGTTTATCGGCCTGATCGATACCGATTTATATCCTCAAATATTCTAATGGTCCACGGACCCATATCAAAATTAGAATTCACTAATATATTGAACGCCTACGATTTGTGAATTCAGACTTACCGGCTTATGCGTAACCGGGCAGATCAGGAACAGCCTTTGATATGCATTCTGTTCCACTCCCTTTGATGTAGCAATAGCTACTTAACAAGATTGATTCTTTGCAGACAAATAATTCTACTTGATCAGCAGCATCTTTCGGGCACGGGTTACTGTACCTGTTTGCAGCCTGCTGATATAGATTCCCGTAGAAAGGGCACCCGCGTGAAATGTGGCCACATGTTCACCTCCGTCGCGCATTCCGTCGGCCAGGGTTGTTATGTACTGGCCGTTCATGCTGTACACTTCCAGCAGCACGGGCATTGCTTCCGGCAGATAAAACCGGATTTGCGTGGAACTGTTAAATGGATTGGGGTAATTCTGCTCCAGAACCACTGACCGGGCAATCTCCTCCTCCTCCTCAGGGATGACAGGGCTCATCAGATAAAACGACTTTACATCCGATTGCGAATATCCAAGGCTGTTGATTGCCCTCACAGCCCAGAAGTACCGGCTCTCCGTTGCAAGATCTGCCTCCAGCGGTAATCCGGCATCTTTGATCTCACTTTCGGTGTGAACCACATTCAGCAGATCCTGGTCTGCAGCTATAATGATTTCATAACTTTGGGCCCCGGGCAGATCACTCCATCTGAGAATATCGCCGGGGTACACTTCTGCCGCCTCCGCAGGGCTGAGCAGTGATGCCGGCGCCAGTTCCGAAACAAGCCTGTATATACGGTCCCGGTTGCGGGCAAGCAGATATAGCTCACCATCCTGATCAGTACCCATTGATCTCACACTGAAATCTGCAGTAATCAGTTCAGACTGAGCCGGCGGACTGTTCTGATCAAAATCCAGGACACTGATCTCACCTGTATTCATGTCACCGAAAATATACCTTCCATGCAGGTTTGGATAGCTCACACCCCGGTAAACATATCCGCCGGTAATCGAACGCTCGCCGTCGGTGCCTGAATAATCATGGAATGGATAGATCAGGTTGCCGGTGTCGCATTTGGTTTCAGGGATGTAACATTCAGACCCTTTCATGAGCCGCCAGCCGTAATTGCCGCCATTCACGATCAGATTGATCTCTTCTGTCGAATTCTGCCCCGCATCAGCAGCCCACAGCCATCCTGTTTCGGGATCAAAACTCATACTACGGGGATTTCTGAGACCCCATGCAAAAATCTCTTCCCTGAAACCGGACGTGTTGCCGGCAAAAGGATTATCGGCCGGAATTCCGTAATTACGATCCTTACCCGGTTTGTCGACGTCTATCCGAAGAATTGCACCCAGCAAATTTGATCTGTTTTGGGCATTATTCCCGGGATCTCCGTTCCCGCCCCCATCCCCCGAGGCAACATACAGATATCCGTCATCGGGGCCGAATACCAGCTGCCCTGCATTATGATTGGAAAAGGGCTGATAAAATTCCAGCAGAACCAGTTCACTTTCCGGATCGGCAACGTCCGCATTTTGACTGCTCACCCTGAACCGGGAAATAACAGATCGGCGCAGGCCTTCCGATACGGTAGTATAGCTGACAAAGAAGTGACCATTCTCAACATACTGAGGGTGAAATGCCAGCCCGAGCAACCCCATCTCTGCACCGGTAGCTACACGGTCGCTGATATCCAGAAAAACGGGGGCTTCGTTCAACGATTCATCCATACCCAGCACATAAATGGTACCCGACTGGCTGACCACGAAAACGCGGCCGCTGCCATCACCGGCATGCTGCAGGTCGACAGGATCGGAAATCCTGACATCCGGCCAGGCCGGTTCAAGGGCCACCTGTTGCGCCAAAGCCGGCATGGCGGACAGAGACAGTGCGACCAGGACAAAAAGTATTTGTAGCGGTTGCTTCAAAGGCGATGAATCAGTACGCGTTTCGGTTTCCGGAGAGTGGATTGCTAATCTTCAATTGTGTTAAATCTAACCATTTACCGGAAATAATCCAGTATAATTTTGCCCCGACGTAATATCCATGACCTGTCAACACGGCGTCATAACAAGAACCGGGACAGTTGCGGTGTATTAACAACCATTGCTGTCAAATGTTGCAGGTAATCAACTTTTACGATCGGGGAAGCTTAATCACCGCTACTGAAGGGGTTCGTTAGATACCACTCACAACTGTTTGAGATCAGTCTCCGCCTTTCAAATACCAGTTCTGCGGATCGACTACCGGTTGCCCGGCTGATGTGACCTGAACCGGCACAGGACCCAGTACCATCCGCTGCACTGCCGTTCCGGTGTCCACATCCATCGGGATATCGAATGTAATATTCGGGATGCTGATCCGGTACTGTTCACCTCCGGTATGATCAATCTGTATTTGCGGCAAATTGGTGGTATAGAGATACAGCTCAAAAAATGCTTCGAGACCGATTCCTGAATGCTGTTCAAAAAACGTTCTGAAATCGCTGGTCGACGTGTAGTTTGAATAAGTCCTGCTTTCATCGGTGGCAAATGCTTTCAGGGTATCAAAAAATACCTCATCGCCCAGCAAATACCGGAGGCTGTGCATGAAATAGGCCCCTTTATAGTAGATATCAAGATTATAAACTTCCGCTGATGTCATATCCGATCCGGGCACTACCGGCTGACGGTTGCTGATCCGTCGGCGGTAGTCGTCAAATTTGGCATGGTAGGCCTCCGGTCCGAAACGGTCCCACAGGTAGAGTGCGTCGGTATAGGTAGTGATGCCCTCATGGATCCAGAAATCTGCCCAGTCGGTTACGGTAATTTTATTTCCCCACCATTCATGGCCCATTTCATGCAGCAGCAGCCAGTCGAACTCCTCTCCGTTGATGCGGGTATAATTGAACCGGTTGCCATAGGCATTAATAGTCTGATGCTCCATCCCCAGATAATCGGTCTGCACGATGCCGAATTTCTCGCTGCTGAACGGATACTCACCATAGTATTTTCCAAGACGGGCAAGCATGTCGATGGCCATATCCACAAGCCCCTCTGCTTCGTCAATATCATCGGGCAGTACGAAAAAAACTACCGGCATGGTCGATCCGTCGCCGGGGGTCATCGGTTTTTCATAGGTCTCGTATGGAGCAATACTGATGTTGATGTTGTAGGTATGAATCGGGTACCTGGTTTTCCAGCGGTAGGTGAGGAAGCCCGTACCGTGATTGTCAACCTTTTTAAGCAGTCCGTTCGACGCCACCACATAGGGTTCGGGCACTGTAATGTTAATACTGGCACTGTCGGGCCGGCGCGCGGGATGATCCACATTCGGGTACCAGAGCTGCGCCCCCTCACCCTGGCAGGATACGCCGACCCAGTGGCTGCCATCTGAAGTTTTGGACCAGTTAAAGCCACCGTCCCAGGGAGGACGAACAGCCACGGGTGGCTTGCCTGAATAGACCACGCGAATCCAGAACGATTCACCGGCGGCAGGCGGATTGATCAGGTTGACAAACAGTTTATCGCCTGCCCTTTGGTATCCGGTTAAGCGGCCTCCCGCCTCGATATAGGAAATCCGGTACTCCTCCACCAGGTCGAGCTCGATTACTGTGAGCGTGTCGGCATCGGGCATGATGTACAGATCAACCTGGCCCGATATGGACTGCTGATCCATGGCCATCCGGAGGTTAATGTCGTAATAGTGTACATTAAAGGCTTCCTGAATCGGGGAAAGCGGCCCGCCGCTGCTTCGGGTCTGCGCAGAGGATACCTCAGACAAGCAGCAAACTATCGTGAAAACTGAAAAGTAAAGGAGTCTTTTTTTCATCGCGGGTAATTATAAAAGCTGCATGGCAATGCTTCGCAATGCCCACATGGTTCGACTTCGCCCTTTGGCTACACTTTGTTACGCCCAGGGCTGCGCTTACCATGACGGGGGCACTTCAGTTGCGGTACCAGGTATTATTCGACCGGTCGATGTCCGGAAAATTATAGGCCGCATCGATTTCGACGCTTCTGATGCTGGTGTACTGTAAGGGGATGAACACATCGCGCCGTCCCGACAGCCACACATCGACCGGTATTCTCCTTTCGATCTCGGTACCATCGTCGAGGGTAATGGTAAGATCAACGGGCATCGGAATTTTTCCGTAATCACGAATGTAAATGCGTGTCTGATCCTGGTCGCGAATCACAGAGGCAATGCCCTGATCGAATTTCCAGGTTTCACCGTACCAGCTTTGCCAGAACCAGTTCATATCCTTGCCGGTCTCGGCCTCCACGAAACGGAACAGATCCCATGGGTAGGGATGCTTATATGCCCAGGTACGGGTGAACTTCCGGTAGATCCGGTCGAACTCACCGGTACCCAGCACACCGCGCAGGGCATTGAGTACGGTTGCCGGTTTACCATAGGATGCCATTCTGAATGCATCCCCCGAATAGTGGAAATCGGACCACCTCAGCATCTCACCCTCCATGCTGGTCATCGCGAAAAACAGATACCCGTTCATTGTATTCTGATGCGCGTAGTGATCCTCTAAAAAGTCGATTCGGGCCTCATTCGTGTTAAAAACGGTAGTTCCCTCATCAATCCATGTATATCGGCGTTCGTTGGTACTTACGATCAATGGGTACCACATATGGGCCAGTTCGTGGGCTGTAACGCTGTACAGGGCGGCGGCCCCCCTGTTGTTGTAGTCGCCGATCACGGTCATCATCGGGTACTCCATTCCTCCCCCGATTATTCCCGCCCCTTCTACGGCGGTCATATGGGGCCAGGGATACGGTAAACCGGTATAATCCGACAGAAACGTTATGGCATGCTGCGAGTAGCGCACCGATTCTTTCCACAACGGTGCTGTTTCGCGATAAAACGCATTGATGATGGCATAATCGGTCTGGCCATTACCGTTCACGTCGCCGACGGGGGTGCGGGCTGCATCCCAGAATGAGGCACTGGTCGCACTGAACGCCACATCGCGTACCTTTTCAGCCCTGAATTTCCAGGTCAGGATGCCGTCTGCGCCCGGGCGTGTACCTGCCCTTCCAAAATCTTCCCGGCCCAGCACGGAAACCACCTCATCGCTGTTAACAGCCTGCCGGTAGCGTTCGAGCACATGGGGTGCCAATACCTCCTGTGGGTTCAGGAATTCGCCGGTGGCCATTACCGCCCATCCGGCCGGTGCCTCTATGGTGAGATTGTAATCAGCAAAACCGTGATAAAATTCGGCCCGGCCCAGGAACGGATCGGTGAACCAGCCGTTTACATCGTCATATACCGCCATCTGAGGGTACCAGTAACCGATATAGAACAGGTTATCGCTGTCATGGCCCATGCGGCCGCTCGCCCCGGCAGAGGGAACCCTGAACGACCATTCGATCTCCAGTTCGGCCGACGAACCGGGCGCAACCGGCCGGACCGGTATCACCCGCATTACAGTACCGTTTACCGAATACCGGGCACCCGGGGGTTCGGTTGTGATCGAACGGCCCTGCACCGAAACCCTTTCCAGGTTGATGCCGCCGGTCAACTCGGCCTGTTCGCCCCTGGGTGCGCCCTCGGCATGCATATTTTGTGAAAGTTCGAGGAACAGGGCCCTGAGTGTATCGGGTGAATTGTTCGCATAGCTGATCTTCGCCGATCCCGAAACAGTT
>JBLRWO010000029.1:0-54322 GCA_047921215.1 Cyclonatronaceae bacterium
CCTTGCAGGCTACCGGCTTGCAAGGGTTTTACATGTGGGTGGTGAGGGATTCGAACCCCCGACCCCCTGCTTGTAAGGCAGGTGCTCTGAACCAGCTGAGCTAACCACCCGTCAGGGTTTGCCGATACTTCCGGCAAGACTACAAATATACGCACGGTTGCCGTCATATATCAATACATATTTAAAAAAATCAGCCTCTGAAAAACATCTTTCTGACGGCCCAGCCCTCATTTGCCAGTATTTGCCAGCACAAATTTCTTACTGCACCCATAAAATAATTCAAACCTGTGTAAGGGCGGCCGGTAATTTGCATCTATAATAGTCCTAAACATGTAAACGGGGTTAAATCGTTAGTGATGATGAAAAATATACACCATTACCCAATTCGGCGGCAGCCACTGAACGGGTCAGAAGCTGTGGTAAACGAAATCATTTCAACTGCGTGGGGTTCCGTCCTGAACCACGGATGCCTGGGCGGGCACCATTTCCTGAAAATGCGCCGTATTGGTCGCCATACCGTCCATTTCGTATGTAAGGCACTGTTGCTGGTCGTTGATATCGAACCTGAAGTTCGGGGAGATCCCCTGCATCAGATGAACGCAATCCGGCGTACTATGGAGCTCAGAAATATGGGTTTCTACACCATGCAGTTCTATGAAAAAGAAATCCTGACCTATCCTGATCAGGTGAAAAAACTGATTCAGAACCGGGCCGATATCCTTGCCATGAAAAAGCAAAACCGGTTGAGGTCAGTTTAATGCCGGAACGGTGATACTGCCCAGGCTCAGTTCCCTGAAGAGTTTCACTATGGTTCCCCTCTTGTTCCGCCTTGCCGCATAACGCATCAGCCGGTCATGATTGACCTGATGGTTACGCAGTATGCGGGTGATGAACTCACGCATCATTTTGCCCTGGTAACGTCGTAACAGGTCGGGTTCTGCCAGCAGGTCTACAATCAGTTTTTCGGGCGATGGGCGCGGAATACCTCCCTGTTCATCGAGCGGCGCCTCGGTGATGAGGGGTATCACAATTACCGGATTTACATGCATGGGTACGTACCTTTCAAGAATGGTTTTGCCGGGGTTCAGGAAGAGCGATGTGGTGTATTCCCGAAGCAGGTCGAACACTGTTTCGACGGCCACACGATCGGCCTCTGCAATAATGAACACACCGTCCGGATCCGTACCCAGGAAACGGTCGATAGACGCACTGCTCCATACACAGCACCGGATGTGAGGAAGCTGGCCGGAAATACGCTCGTACCATACCCTATCTTCATGATCCGGCTCAAGGATGAACGGTTTTCTGGTACCAAGAGCATATCGCCCCCGGCCGGTTGCACTTATGATCCCCTTTTTTCTGAGGTAGTGCACCCTTGAAAGAAGGGTGTTTTCATTCAGGTCCGGCTCCTGTTCGGTATAGAACCCCCGTATTTCGGTCAATGTAAATACCGGACGCCCGGCAAAACAGGATTGTAGTTCAACAGTACGCAGTCTATCGGGCATATAAGACTATTAATATGATATATTTGGGTAATATGATATGATTGGGGGCCTGTTGACAATATGGCGTTATGCCAGCATCACAACCTGCTTGCTGATAACCTTAATGCATGATATGATAATAGCATATATACATAACTGCGAAACAGAATTACATGATTCCATTATTCCATGATTCCATGTTAACAAGTTAACAGGTTAACAGCATATCATGATAACAGCATAACAGGATTACAGCATGGTAACCTGGCACCAACGTTATCACACCATTTCATAAACAATATAATGCATTAATTATTAATATTGCCGTATATTTTATTTACTCATGCTGATATTTTTGCCTACCTTTGTAAGGAAGATATTATCCTGTACTCTTTATAATTACGTATTCAATTAAGGTTATCAACCGGAGCTACCCGCAACCTATTCATGATCGATCAGGCCCAATCCATTCTCAGAAAAACATTCGGCTACGAACGTTTCCGCCCGTTGCAAAGTGAAGTTATTTCCCAGGTACTGCAGCGGAAAGACACCCTGGTGATCATGCCCACTGGAGGCGGTAAATCGTTGTGCTATCAGATCCCTGCCATGCTGTTCGACGGGCTGACAGTCGTTGTATCTCCCCTGATCTCGTTGATGAAAGACCAGGTTGGCCAGCTCGATGAATACGGTGTGCCTGCTGTTTTTCTGAACAGTACGCTCAGCCCTGCCCAGTACATGACAAACGCCGAAAGGGTGCGCAAAGGAGAAGCGAAAATGCTCTATGTGGCACCGGAAACTCTTCTCACGGCCCGTACCCGTGATCTGCTGGCCGGTGTGGCGGTCGACTGCTTCACCATCGACGAGGCTCATTGCATTTCGGAATGGGGGCACGATTTCAGGCCGGAATACCGGCAGCTGGCCGCTTTTCGACGGAATTTTCCTGAAGCCGTTTGCCTTGCCCTCACCGCAACAGCCACACCGAGGGTGCGGGAAGACATCCGAACCACGCTTCAGATGGAAAAATCGGAAGTCTACGTGGCCGGATTCGACCGGGCGAACCTGTTCCTGGAGATCACCCCGAAAATCAATCCGTTGTGGCAGATACTCGACTTCATCAAGCCGAGAAAAGATCAGTCAGGAATCATCTACTGTTTTTCCCGCAGGCAGGTCGATGAGCTTACCGCCGATCTTGCAGGCCACGGTTACGCTGTAAAGCCATACCACGCCGGACTAAGTGAACAAGAACGTACGGCCAACCAGGAGGCGTTCATCCGCGATGATGCCCACATCATAGTGGCCACCATCGCCTTCGGAATGGGCATCAACAAACCCGATGTACGGTATGTGATACACCACGACCTGCCACAAAATATCGAATCGTATTACCAACAGATCGGCCGGGCCGGTCGCGATGGGGAGAAGGCTCACTGCCTTATGCTCTACAGTCATGGCGATACCCAGAAAATCCGCTATTTCATTGATCAGAAACCGGATAAAGAGCGCCTGGTTGCCCAGCGCCATCTCGATGCCCTGATCGATTATATCGAGGGCGGTACCTGCCGCAGACCACCCCTACTGCGTTACTTCGGTGAAGAATTCAACGGGAAAAACTGTGGGATGTGCGATAAATGCCTCAGCGGCGAAGATGAGACCGGTGATGTAACCGAACAGGCACGGAAATTTCTGTCCTGCGTGGTCAGGACCGGAGAAACGTTTGGTGCCGCTTACGTGAGCGACATCCTGAGGGGATCGGAAGCGAAAAAAGTTCTCAGCAATGGCCATCACAACCTCAGCACCCATGGCATTGGAAGGGAATGGCCCCGGCAGCAGTGGATACAGCTTTCGCGGCTGCTTATCCGGTCGGGATTTTTGAACAAGGATCCTGAATTCGGACAACTCAGGCTAACCGCTGCCGCCCGCGGTGTTCTCAAAGGCGACACTCGTGTGACCGGAAACATCGGGAACGGGGCGGAATACGGTGAAGCCCCGATCAGGATTGAATATGACGGATATGCAACGGGGAGAGGATTAAAGGGTAGCAAAAGAGAACGATATTCCGGCCGTATTCACGAACCTGAAACGGAAACCGGACATGATCCCGTCCTGTTCGAAAAACTGCGGAAGCTCAGGAAGAAAATGGCCGATCAGCGCGGCATCCCGCCCTATGCCATTTTTCCGGATCGAACTCTGCTCGAAATGACAACCCGCCTTCCACGTAACCTTCAGGCCATGGCAGCCATCCATGGTGTTGGTGCGACCAAGCTGAACAAATACGGGGAGGTATTCCTCGCCGAAATCCTGCGGCATACCTGAATCATCACAAATGTGAATATAGTCACTAGCACGTCTTTCCTTTTTAAGACCAGATCTCCATACGATAACATCTCCGTACCATAGCCTTTCAATACAGATAATACTGCCCGGTTAAATGTGAAGCCAAACAGGACGGATATAGCTGCTCATCAGGTGTAAAATATGCTCAACCTGACCAGACTGTCGGCTCATGTCACTTGTTCCGGTCTGCTGCGGCATCAAACCGCTCAACGATGCGCTGGTTCATCAGTCGGCGGTAGTTTTCGTATTCATATACTCGTGCGGTAAATTCATGCTGGTAGGTGCCGTCGCTGCAGTGGATGTTTACCCGCTGCGGATTTTCGGTTTCGGTTACCACCACACGGATATCTCTGAGTTTATAGGATTCGATCTCTTTTGACATACTGTAAAATACACTTTCTTATCGTATTGCGAGACACGAAATAATGCCTGAGATTGTGAACCGATATCCGGGGCCCTGCCGGCATTCAGACTTGAGTCATCGGACCTGAGAGCTCAAACTTTAGACCTCAGGCCACAGGCCTCAGCCTTCAGACCTTCAGACCTTCAGACCTTCAGACCTTCAGATATAGGCTATAAAACAATTGTAAATATTGACAGTTTTAATAAGGAAGAAGATTAGCTGTTCAATGGCAGTCAGGTAATATCTTTGCAATTAATCCTCAGCCATGGTTTCGCGGATATACTGCTCCACATTGCTTTTCAGCACGTTCAGAGGGATGCTGCCGCTCAGCAGTACCACATCGTGGAACTCTCGCAGATCGAACCGGTCGCCCAGAGCCTGCTCGGCGTGCTGCCGGAGTTCACGTATCTTCATCTCGCCCGTCTTGTAGGCAAGGGCCTGACCCGGCCAGAATATGTAGCGGTCGACCTCGGTTGTAATATTGTGGATGGTTAGGGCCGAATTGGCAGCCATAAAATCGATGGCCTGCTGCCGGCTCCACCTCTTTGCATGAATCCCGGTATCGACTACCAGGCGCAGCGCCCGCCACATTTCGTAGGTAAGGCGGCCGAAATTGCTGTAGGGATCTTCATAGAAGCCCATCTCGAGCGCGAGCCGCTCGGAGTAAAGCGCCCAGCCCTCCACGAAGACGGTAACCCCGCCGTAGAGACGGAATTCGGGCAGCCCTTCAAGCTCCTGCTGCAGGGCGAGCTGCAAATGGTGACCGGGTACGGCCTCATGGAACGAAAGGGCCTCCACTTCGTACAGCGGCCGGCTTTTCAGGTCGTAGGTGTTCACGTAGTAATATCCGGCACGCGTGCCGTCGGCGGCCGGACTGTTGTAATAGGCCGTTGTGGTGCGGGGTGCCAGGTAATCGGGTACGGGGCGGATACCATAGGGCATCCGCGGCAGGGTTTTAAAGTAACCCGGCAGGGCTCCGTCCATTTTCTTCAGGGTCAGGGCCGTTGTTTTCATCAGCTCTTCCGGCGTTTCGGCATAGAACTGCGGATTGGTACGCAGAAATCGCACAAACTCTTTGAAGCTGCCCTCAAAGCCGACCTCTTCAATGATCTCCTGCATCCCGGCCCGGATCCTGGCCACCTCATCCAGGCCACGCTGATGGATCTCATCCGGGGTCATTCCGGTGGTGGTATACCTGCGTACCAGATGCTCGTAGTATGCCATCCCGCCTTCGAGACCGGAAATTCCGGGTTCAACCGGGGCCGCGGGGTTGTACTCATCGACCAGGAAATCGCGAAGTTTTATGTAGGCCGGTACAACCACATCCATCACCGCCTGTGCTCCATCTCGGGCCAGCCGATGCTGTTCAGCATTCGTAACTGACGAGGGAAACTTCTTAAAAGGCGCGTAGAGCAGGCTTTCGGTTGCATCACTCACAATGTGGGCCTCAACGGATGGTACATAGGGACCGAATACAACGGCCGGGCGCACCCAACCGTCATTGATTCCGATGCGCATACGGTCGATATGATCGTCGTTATGGCGGGCAAAATCACGGAGCCGGGCGATGTAGTTTTCGTAGTCCTGCACGGTATTGAGAGGTACCCTGTTGGGCATTTCGGCAAACGCAGCGTGCCAGTCCCACCATCCGTTCAAGGGCAGGCGCCAGGCGCCAAGATCGTACTCCTCGATTCTGATGCGCAGGGTCATTTCGAACATATCGTAGTTTATCCGGTCCTGATCAGTCAGGGCCGTACGGTCGATGGACTTCAGCCTGTCGAGGTAATCCAGGAATACCTCATTCTCGCGGGTGAGTGCTTCAAAGCTTTCATCAGCCAGTCGATCATTGAAACGGGTATCGCCGTAGCTGGTTGCGAACATCGGGTTGCGCTGCAGATGGTGTTCCCAGTGATCAGCGAACAGGGCGTGGAGTTCGTTCCGTGCATCATCGTCGGCCGGCATAAAACCCGCTATAACGAGCGGTAACAGCAGTAATAGGACTTTTTCCATGGGATGTAAGAATTGATGAGCCATGAAGGTACTAAAACTTACGTTTTGCCAACAATTATTCACCCGGTTTTTTGAGCTTTGAGCCGGGTCGGAGTATATTCCGGGATAAACTAACAACCGTACCATTGAACGAATTAAAATTTAAACAGCGCCGTAAAAACCTGGTCAGTGAACTCAGGGAAAAGGGAATTTCGGATGAAGCTGTACTGAACGCTTTCCTGAGCGTGCCCCGCCACAAATTCATCGACACCGCCCTCTGCGAGCGGGCCTATGAAGACAGCGCCCTGCCGATCGAAATGGGACAGACCATCTCGCAGCCCTACACAGTGGCACGTCAGACAGAGCTGCTGGGCATACAGTCGGGCGAGAAAGTGCTCGAGATCGGCACCGGTTCGGGTTACCAGGCCGCCATCCTATGTGAAATGGGCGCGGATGTGTACAGTGTGGAGAGGCATCCGGAGCTGTACGAACGCTCACGGGAGCTGCTAAGGGCACTCGGTTACCGGGCCCGGCTCAAGTGTGGTGACGGCACGCTGGGCTGGAGCGCCTATGCCCCTTACGACGCGATCGTGGTTACCGCCGGGGCGCCCGTGGTGCCGCACGAACTCACCCGCCAGCTCAAAATCGGCGGAACGCTTGTTGTGCCGGTGGGCGACTCCGACAAACAGGCCATGCTGCGCATCACGCGCATTGACGAAAACCGGTACGAAGAGGACTCCTTCTCCGATTTCAAATTCGTACCGTTGATTGGAAAACAGGGTTGGGACGGTTAAAAAAAAGCCTGCCCCCGGATCATCCCGGAGGCAGGCTTTTAAATATTCAGGTAAACCGACGCCGTACTATTTCAGCAGCGTCATCTTGCGTGTAAACGACTGCGTACCGGTCTGGAGACGGTAGAGGTATACACCGTTCGCCAGGTGGGCTGCATTAAAGGTAACCTGATGCGAGCCGGCCGGCATGCTGCCGTCGACCAGGGTTGCAACGCGCTGACCCATCACGTTAAACACGTCGAGACGGATCTCTGACGATTCGGGCAGATCGAACGCGATCTGTGTGGTGGGGTTGAACGGGTTCGGGTAGTTCTGGCCCAGTGCCACCTCTGATGGAAGCTCTGAGGATGGTCCGCCAATACTCGTTCCGGTTTTCTGGTCGATATCGTCGATGTACCAGGTGAAGTTCGCGCTGCCGTCGCCCGCGGTACCCAGGTCAAAGATGATGACCACCTTCTGGTATTCGAAGTCCATGTTGGCTCCGCCCATGTCGAAAACGAGCTCTGTCCATTCATTGGCCACGCCTATCGTCTGGTTTACTTCCCATGCCTGTGCGCCACTGGTCTGATTCTCGATCTTGAACAGCATCTGTGCATCGGCACGCGGCGACCACACCTTAACAGTGAACTCGGTGCTCAGGTCCATATCGATTACATTATCCATAGAGAAGTAGGCTCCGCCCCATACCTGACCTGCTCCCTTGATCATCCGGGCCACATGGTCGCTGAGATTGATACCACTTTTGTCGGGGTTGGCGATGCGTGAAAGATTGCCGCCGTCAAAATTGATAAAGGTGGAATTCCAGTCCACTTCCTCATTTTCGAAGGTAACCGGAAAAACGATCAGACCTTCGCCCGTCTCACCGTCGATGAGCGTCACATCATCCCAGTAATAGGTTTTTTCTCCGGCATCGGCACCTGTGACACCGAAATTGAAGAAAATCGAGGCCTTGTTATAGGTGTATCCGTAGTTGATAGCAGCCGTACCGGTGGCTTCGTTCTGGAAGTCGAATTCCAGAACTTCCCATTCGCCGGCCAGAGTGGTGGTTGCTTCGGTTTCCACACTGATGGTCGGGTCATTGGCATCCTCCACCTTGAGGCGGACCTGGATTCCTGCATCCGGCGACCATACGCGAACACTCATTTTGGCCGACTGCTGGGTAAACGGCAGGCGCTCGGTGAAGCTGGCGTTCTGGCCGATGGTGGTACCTGCCCAGAGTTCGGCGGATCCGGTTTTGGTGGTTTGAACCACGGTATTTTCCGGGTCGGTCGGGTCGGTTACGATCTCGGAGGCGTTCCCTCCGAAGTCGGTTACCACATAGTTCACATCCTCCTGATCGAAGGTGACCGGAAGTGTGTACGGCGGACCAGTTAGTCCGGAGCCGGCCTGCTGGGTGATGTCGTCGAAGTAGAAGGTGAAGTTCTCGCTGCCGTCACCCACTACGCCGAGGTCAAATATAACGACCACTTTTTTGTATTCGTAGTCCATATTGGCAGGGCTCATGTCGAATACGAGTTCCGTCCATTCATTGGCCACGCCAATGGTCTGATCAACTTCGTAGGCCTGTGAGCCGACCGTCTCGTTTTCGATCTTGAAGAGCATCCGTGCATCGGCACGCGGCGACCAGACTTTTACGCTGAACGCGGTGCCCAGCTCCATGTCGATCACCTCGTCGAGGGTAAAGAACGATCCGCCCCATGGCTGGCCGGCGCCTTTTACCATACGGGCCACATTGGCACTGGTGTTGATGCCGCTCTGATCGGGGTTGGCGATGCGGGTAAGGTTACCGCCGTCGAAATTTGTGAAGGCGTTTTCCCAGTCCACATCCTCATTTTCAAAATCAACGGGCAGTGTGATACCCCCGGAAACGGGTTCATCGGCCTCGCCCAGGGAAACATCGTCCCAGTAGTAGGTTTTTTCGCCGGCAACGGCGCCGGTGGTACCAAAGTTAAAGAAGATCGATGCCTTGTTATAGATATAGTCGTAATTGATCGCAGCGGTGCCTCCTGCCTCGTTCTGGAAATTGAATTGCAGGGTTTCCCATTCACCGGCTACGGTGGTGGTGGCTTCGGTTTCCACACTGCGGGTCGGGTCGTCGGCATCTTCTACCTTAAGGCGCACCGGAATACCGGCATCGGGCGACCACACGCGTACATTCATCATGGCCATTTCGGGTGTGAACGGCAGGGGCTCTGTAAAGGTGGCTGCCTCACCGACGGTGGTACCGGCCCACAGTTCGGCGGTCGCGGTTTTAACGGTCTGTACCACCGTGTTTTCGGCATTTGTCGGATCAGCCACAATAGTGGATGCATTGCCGCCAAAATCGGTGACCACATAGTCTATTTCCGGATCATCGAACGTTACAGGCAGGGTATATATACCAACGGTACCCGGTTCGCCCGTGCCTCCGCCTTCAGTCTGAACGATGTCGTCGAGGTACCATGTGAAGTCTGCGCTGCCATCGCCAACGGTACCCAGGTCGAAAATGATCACGATTTTTTTGTACTCGAAGGCTGGGTTGGCATTGCTCATGTCGAAGGTAAGTTCGGTCCACTCACCTGCAACGCCGATGGTCTGTCCGGTCTCGTAATTCTGACCGCCATCAGTTTCGTTCTCGATTTTAAACAGCATCTGTGCATCGGCGCGCGGCGACCACACCTTCACGCTGAAATCGGTGCCGGCATCCAGATCGATGTTCTCGGCCATAGTGAAATAGGATCCGCCCCACGGCTGACCGGCGCCTTTTACCATACGGGCTACATTGGCACTGTTGTTGATGCCGCTCTGATCCGGGTTGGCTATGCGGGTAAGGTTACCGCCATCAAAATTGGTGAAGGCGTTTTCCCAGTCCACCTCTTCATCCTCAAAATCTACAGGAAACGTGATGCCCCCGAAAACGGGTTCATCGGCCTCGCCCAGGGTAACATCGTCCCAGTAATAGGTTTTTTCTCCGGCAATGGCACCCGTGGTGCCAAAATTGAAGAATATGCTTGCCGTGTTATACACATAGCTGTAATTAATGGCAGCCGTTCCGGTGGCCTCATTCCGGAAATCAAAGGTGAGTACCTCCCACTCCCCTGCTACCGTAGTAGTGGCTTCGGTTTCAACACTGCGGGTGGGATCACCGGCGGTTTCCACCTTCAGGCGTACCGGGATGCCCGCATCGGGCGACCAGACTCTGACGGTCATGGTGGCAAGCGAAGGACTGAACGGCAGCGGATCAAAAAAGCTGGGCCCAGCGCCGATGGTTGTACCTGCCCATAATTCAGCAGTTGCAGTTTTTACGGTCTGAACAACGGTATTTTCAGTGTTGGTCGGATCGGTAACAATTTGGGACGCATTACCCCCGAAGTCTGTGACGGTATACGTCACTTCCGTGTCATTAAATGTGACAGGCAGATTGTACTGAGCAAATGCTGTCTGGCTCAATAACAGAAATGCAAAAAGTATAACTGTTTTCATAAAGTGTATTATTGAAGTTAAAAAATTGAACCTGGCCGGGAAACGCTTCCACAATTTTCCGGAATTCCCGGCAGAACGAAAGCAGGCCAATACGATGAACCGGCTGGATGAGAGGAGATGCTGATTCAGAATAAAAACCCTGTCAATACAATACGATATAATATCAGATCGTGCAAATTATTTCCACAATTTTTGGACCCATCTTGCAAAATTTTGCAAAACCGGCTTCCTGGATAGCTATCTGAACCCCATCAACATATAGAAATAAACGGTTCCGGAAAGTATTACTCACGAGTTCTGCCATGAATAATTAACATTTTATACATCACATACAATGACATCCGGCACTTCAGGCGGTTGGTTGATGCAAATAGTTGCACGATATTGGGAACAACATTCTTACACCTGTGAAGAAAATGATGTTAACACTTGTGGAGAGTAACCCGGTTTAAACAAAAAACCCTGCTCCAGATTAAACTGCAAGCAGGGTTTATATGATGTGGGCCTGGAGGGATTTGAACCCCCGACCAATCGATTATGAGTCGACTGCTCTAACCACTGAGCTACAGGCCCGTTTAGTCATCAGCTTTGAAATATAAGCCAAATCGTATGTGTTTACAATGATAAGGACTTCAAAAAATGGATACCTGAAGTCTGTGCCGCCATGCAGCCCAATCACTGAAAAAAAAACGGCTGATTGTCTGCCTGAAACGACTATCAGCCGGTTTATAATCAGATTATCAATACCTGCCGTGCAGGATGCTGCCAGTTAGGATGCCGCCGCAAGTTCTTTGAGTGCAGTCGCGATTCGCGCCATTTTATCCGGGTTTCCGGATATCCCGGCTACGTTTTCAACTTCTGCGGCCAGCCGGCTCAGCACATCCGTTTTTCCGGTGCCGCCGGCCCGCTCTGCCTCAATGATCCCTGTTCTGATCATCTGAAGTGTGGCCATGTCGGCCTCCCGGTTACGTTCCATCTGATCGGCATAGGCCCGTACCAGCGCATAGGATGCCGGCCAGGCAAATTTTGGCTGTCCCTGCGGATTGAAATAGTTCATCTCAACCGTATTCGCTGCCGCAATCTCGTTTTCCGTAATGAAATCGCTGGGCAGCAGTTCAAAAATATCGAGTCCGCGGTAGATTTCGGAGTTCACCAGCACTCCGTTGTACCAGTAAATCGACCAGCTGCCACCGGTTTCGAGCCGTTCGAGGCTGATGGGGCCCCGGTCATGAAAGGCGATCTCAACAGGGTTGGCCGGATCGGTAAAATCAAACAGATTGATGCCACCCTGGTACCATGACTGCACCATGATATCACGGCCCGGTATCGGAATCAGGGATCCGTTGTGAGCTACACAATTCTCCATGGTGGTCTGAGGGGCTGGCATCTTGAAATAGCTCTGAAATTCCATCTTGCCGTCCTTTATGGAATAGATGGCATTTGCTCCCCACTCGAGGGGATCGTTCACACGGCACTTGGGTTGTGTGCCCCCGCCCCACTCATCCGTGAATATGACCGTGGTGCCGTCGTTGTTAAAAGTTGCCGAGTGCCAGTAGGCAAAATTCGAATCGGCAACCGCGTCGATCCGTACAGGGTTTGCCGGATCCGAAATGTCAAGCAGCAATCCGTAACCCTCACAGGCACCGCCGGCAAGACCCTTTTCTGGGTACAGTGTGATATCGTGGCACTGGTTAGGCCCGCGACCGGAAAGTCCGCGACCGCGCAGTCTCATGGTTTCAGCGATAAACTCAGGCAGTCGCTCCCTGAGTGCCGCACTGTCGGCTGCTGTCGGATCGCCGGTACCTCCCCGTTCCTCCACAATCACATTAAGGTATCTTCTCACCAGTCCGGAGTTAAGCAACCTTGGTGTGCCGTTAAAATTGCCAACAAATGCGCCACGGGCACGAGCCCTTTCAATTACGGCCATATCATCGGGTGCAGGTCCATGTGTGGGTGGTGCTGTCAGATCTTCAAATATGCGCGGGGAGTTGACGATGGCAGCCTGTTCCGGGTTTACCAGGGGCACTTTGATCACCTCGATCCGGAACAGTGCGCTGTCAGGATCATCGTCAGGAAGTGCGCTCGAACAGCCCGGCAGCTCGTCTTCGGGCCGGACGGGTGCCGAACCTGAAACGTAGACATATACGTTTTCATCATCGTTCGGGTCTACCAGAACGGAATGGGTGTGGGACCCCCTGCAGGTCTGCACATTGGCGATGTACCTGGGATTGCGAATGTCCGAGATGTCAAATATCCGGATGCCGCGCAGTCGAACTTCGCTGACTGCGGTGCGGGGTGCTTCAACTCCGCAATCAAGGCGGCCTTCCAGCCCCTCTCCGGAAACAAACAGGAGATCGCCGTATACGGATACATCACTTTGTGATGCGGGACACAGAAAATCGACCACCAGGACCGGATTTTCAACATCGGAAATGTCCCATACCATAAACCCGTTATAATCGCCCTGAATGGCATAATTGCCCTTGAAGGCCAGATCGGTTGCCGTAGAGCCCACAAAATTGTCGGGCGGCGGGGTAGTGGAAATCAGCCGCAGGTTCCAGATGGCTTCTTCTGCGTCAAATACTCCGGGTGCCAGTCCGACCCGGGGATCAGGACTCGGTGCCTGGATTTCACTCAGCGGCGGCAATGCCGGTGTATCGATAGTCTGTACCTGTTCGGTCGATGCACAACCTGAAAGGAAAAAGAGAGTAGCAGCAGCCATCAGGATTGGCAGACCCGAAAGGCTGCCGGTTTTCATTACCGTGCTTTTATGGTGATCGTAATATCTCATTCGTCATGTTGTTATTTGGGGTTAATCAGTCTGTCATCATTTCAAGCATTTTTCTCATCCGTTCAATCTCTGTGATCTGCTCGGCATTTATCTCGGATGCAAGCCGGAAGATTTCAGTATCGTTCGCAGCGCCATCGGTGTTGAACAGCTCCTGCACCATAATCACGGCCCCCTCATGGTGCTGAATCATGAAGGTGAGGTAAGCCCGGTCAAAATCGATGCCTTTAGCTGCTGCCAGTTCTTCGAGTTGTTCCCTGCTCAGCATACCGGGCATATCCATATCCTGCTGCCGGCCTGAATGCTGATGGGCGGATCCACGGATGCTCAGGTCCAGCCCGTTGATGTGAACCTGCGGGGCGCGCCGGCCCCGGTCGCGCAGCCATTTCTGCATGGTTTCAATCTCGTCCTGCTGTGCGTTGATGATACGGGCCGCCAGCACCTGTACAGACGTACCTGCATGATTTTCTTCGGCCAGAGCAGACATCATCAGTGCCTGGGCGTGGTGCGCGATCATCTTTGTCATAAAATCTACATCGGCCCCGGTGTAGTTCATCCGTGAGCTCTCCCGGTTTGCCCAGAAGAGAGCCTCCCTGTCCGACATTTCCTGCTGCGGCTGCCTGATATCAGTGACAGGAACCGTTGATGAGCAGCCTGTACTGACAGTGGCAGATACTATAACAGCCGCAACCAGATAGAGTATTTTACCCTTGTGCATTCCTGTGAGAATATTTCAGTTTAAGCCCTGAAATTAAACGGACAACAATACAGGATAATTCCATGGATTCAAAAATATCGGGTGCCGGATTTTGTGAAAGTTTGCAAAAACAGGGGAATATCCTGCCTGATGACAGATAAATTTCATGTTTGGAATGCATGACAGGCACAACGGTGTTATAAAAGTACTCTTATTTGTTCCAAACTAATCAGCAGTTGTAAAATCAATTATCGAATAATAACCGATCAGCCTTCGTTACGCTCCAAATATCTATCCGGGCAACCTCACATGTAACATACATTACGATCCTGAAACACATTATCATTCTGACATACTTTACCTTATGATCTCACTACAGAACCGCATGCCAGTTGTCTGCTTCCTGCTTGCACTTATACTTGCCCTTCCCGCCGGGCTCGCCTCTCAGGATCTTCGCGACGACCCCGAAGCCCGGGAAATCTTCGAGGAGCTGGACCGCCGCCGCCGGGCCATCACCTATGAAACCAGCACCCTCGAGATGACGATATACGATAACCGCGGGCGTACTCGGGTCAGGAACATGACATCCTATGAATTCTCCGAAGGTGATGTATCCAAAACCCTGATCGTGTTCAATGCCCCTGCCGATGTTCGTGGCACGGGGCTGCTCACCATCAGCGAGGGCAGCACAGAAACCCAGCGGTTATGGCTTCCCGCGCTCGGTCGTGTTCAGGTCATTTCGGGATCACAGCGGGGCGAACGTTTCATGGGCAGTGATTTCACCTACGAGGACCTCGGCGACCAGAATCCGGACGATTTCACCTTCAGGCTGATTGAACGGGGCAGCGATACCGTGGTTATTGAGGGTAAGAAAACCAACGATTCACAATATGACCACATCCTGTTCCACATCCATCCGGAACACTACAAACTGGAAATGGCAGAATATTTCAACAGCTCGGGTGAAGTGGTCAAGCGCCTTACAGCCACAGACTACAGCGAGGTGCTCGAAAACCTCTGGCGAGCCGGAATGATGATCATGGAGGATCTCAAAACCGGACGTAAAACGGAGCTTCGATGGAGCGGACGCACTTTCAACGAACCCATCCCCGATCAGTACTTTACGGAACGGCAGCTTACCCGGGGCGTGCAGTAGCAGTCGCTTACTTGCCTTTTTTCTCGGGGCGTATCGTAAGCACCGGTACCCGTGAACTCATGATCACTTTCTCGGTGGTTGATCCAAGGAACAGGTGCGAAAGTCCGCTGCGGCCGTGGGTGGCCATAACCACCAGGTCTGACTCCTCATCGGCCAATTCCACTATTTCGTAGTGAGCGCCAATCCCTTTTTTCACCAGTACATTGAATGGAATCTTCCGGCCGTTTTCATTCTTCTCCGGCTTCAGATAGAGCTTGCCGCTTTCCTCAACCAGTGACCATTGCTCATCGCCCAGCTTGTTTTCATTAATATGCTTCCTCACCTTTTTGATAAGATTGTCGTGGATGGCCTCAATTTCGTCCTTGCCGGGGTCACGTGAATCGTTTTCGGATTCCGATCCGTACAGTTCAACGACGTGGAACAGGGTGATTTCAGCTTCCAGGTTCGACGCCATCGAAACGGCGTAGGTGAGCGATTTGAATGAAAGCTCGGAATAATCGGTGGGAACCAGGATGCGGTTAATGCCCCGGTCGGTCAGGCCGTTGTGCACGGTCAGTACCGGTACCGATGAACCGCGGATCACCTTTTCGGTGATGCTTCCCTTGAACAGATCGTGTTCATGCGATCCTCTTGCACCCATCACGATCAGGTCGTACTCTTTTTTGGCCGCATATTCGATGATGGTATCGCTCGCTTTGCGGTCTACCTTGATAATGGCCTCTCCCCTGGCCGAATCGGGAACACTCACCTTCAGCTCCTCTTTAAGACGGGCCATGGCCTCGGTCTGGATATGTGGATAGACATCCTTGTCCATATCGAGGGGCAGCCCGAGCCTGGAAATACTTTCATTGAGGTACTTGAGCATCGGAATAATGTGGATAAAATCGATTTTCCCCCCGAACCTGTTCGTAAGGGCCCCGGCATAGGGATACGCGCTTCTGGCACCCTTTGAGAAATCGGTCGGTACTAATAATTTCTTCAGTTTTAACATGGTTTTGACCCGTTAGTGAATACGTTTACTGTAGTTATATTAAGGTTTATTCGGGGAATGTAAAAGTATTGAGTAGTGGGTATTGAGTAGTGAGACAATGTTGATGTCTGATGTCTCACGTCTGATGTCTCAATACCCATTACTCACTACTACTCTCACCCTCCCGGCCAACCACCCGCCCGCCGAACCAGCCCACCAGGCCAACGGCAACCATTCCGGCAAACATCATCAGGATGCCTTCGTAAAATGCATTCCGCCCATCCGACAGGCGGCCGTCGTTGTCAGGATTCCGGTAATCGGGTATGAATGGCGAACTCGATATGAGTTTGAACCGGACATGCTCAACAATAATGCGCTGTTCACTTTCAGGCGCTTCCGGGTTTACAATCTCACCCAGCCGGTAGTAGTCGGGGGGAGCGGCCTCCATGGGTTCCTGTTGCAGATCCCGGACGATGGCGGCGTTGAGGGCTACCTCCTCGGTACGTACCGATTCGGTATAGTCCCGCACCTGGTAGGGCCAGATAACGAAAAGCGAACCGGCCATGAACCCGATGAGCACACTCAGGGTGCCCCAGTACGACCATTTCAGCAGCCATGAAAGGATCCGCGAGAAGAGCACAATCCCGGTAATCATGCCCAGGCCAAAGGGGATGAGCACCCCGAACGCCTCCATGGTATCGGATGTGCCCAGCTTGCCGAAACTGCCGAGTATATAGTCGTATTTCCTCAGAATGAGCAGTATGAATGAGCCGGATATGCCCGGCAGGATCATCGCCGTGATGGCAATCGCCCCGCTGATGAACACGAACACGGCATTTTCGGGCGTGTCGGTCGGCACCAGCGTCACCACCTTGTATCCCACAACGCACCCCGCAAGCAGCAGCAGGAAATAGCGGAAGTTAAAATCGGGAAAAGAAAACAAAAGCAGAAAAACCGATCCGACGATGAGACCGAAAAAGAGTCCGTAGATCAGTTCCGGATGCGAATACATCAGCACCTGCAGCGGAACAATTTTGGTAAAAAACAGAACGGCCGAGAGAATACCTGCCAGCAGAGCCGCCATGAAGAACCAGTGTACTTCCCCAAGCACTCCTTTCAGATCGAACCGGAACAGCGCTTTCAGTGCCGGGTAGTCAAAACTTTTAATCGCATTGATCAGCCTGTCGTAGATTCCAAGTATCAGCGCCATGGTACCGCCGCTCACACCGGGCACAACATCGGCCGAGCCCATACAAAAACCCTTCACACAGATCAGCGGCACCTCCGCCAGGGTGGTTTTGTCTTTTTCGTTTTGAACGTCACTCACAAAAATCGGCTTTAGGATTCAGGATCGCGGTGATTCCGGAAATCAGGATCGCGATAGCATAAGGAATGTGCAATTCAGTAACAAATCTGTGATTTCGCCAGTCCGGCCGTCATACTGAGCGCAGACGTTGTCTGATGTCTCACGTCTCCCGTCTCACTACTCAATACGCACTACTCCCATCACCTACTGCAGCTTCTCATACTCGGTCATGTGGCTTTGGTCCAGCTCAACCAGCAGATTGTAGGCATCCAGCTTCTGGCTGGTTTCTGCATCCAGGAAAATGGCGGTCATCTCCCGGTATTTGGTGCTGAACATCAGATCGAACAGGTAGTTTTCCGTATTCTGGCGCTGGGTTGCCCTCATTACGGTCAGCGCTTCGAGAATCTGCGCCCGGGCCTCGTCCTGATTGTTCAGGAACTGATCAAGCCCCAGCCTGTGGTACTGATAGAAGGCTTTCCTGAATCCCTCATAGCTCGGGGCCATCATCTGCGTGATCAGCTGATAGCGGTTTCTCCGGCTGCCCGAACTGGCCCAGCCCGTACTGGCCGCATTCTGGGCGATCTCCACAATCTGCTGGGCATTCCGGAACTGCGGAGTTCCACCCATCTCCGAAAATGAATCGTAATCGTAGCCCAGAATCATGTAGGCATAGAAATCAAGTACCGATGCGATGTCATCGAACTGCATCTGGTCGCGCACGATATTCCGGTTGCGCGTGTAGTTGAACCGCCAGGCATTGTCGCTGATAATCATCAGAGGAGTCTGCGCCCGTGAATTGTAGATCGGCCGGTAACTGGTTATGATCAGGTTGGCATCGAAATTCGCGTTGTTGTCAACATTGGTCAGTACAATCTGCACATTCACATTGATGCGCTCTTCTTCCTGGTACGTGTCGTCGGTCCATTTGTAATCATTCAGATATCTGCTGATTACCGGTGCCAATTCATCAAGATAGTCGTAAGCCGAGCTGCTTATCTGGCTCTTATTAACATCGACCGTTACGTTCAGCTCCTGGGCGCTCACGCGAGGCGCACCGGCGAGCATCACCAGAGAGATAAAAAACAGGGAAACGCTATGTATGGGATGCATTTTTTTCATGGGTACAGACTGAAAACGAAATTATCGTCCGAAACGTACCAATTTTTTTGCTCAGCTTCATCTTTTCTGCGGATGTTTACTGCAGCATACTTTCCGGTGCTCCGTGTCATGCCGGTACTGCTGTTCATGATTTCCCCGCCGGCCGATGCGCAAACCGGGTTCGGGGCCCGTTCGATGGCCATGGGGGGAACAGGCTTCCTCTCCGCCCACGACAGCTGGGCCGTTTTCAACAATCCCGCAGCCCTGCCCGACAACGGCATCGCGGTTTCTTTTTTCGGCACACAATACTTCGGGTTCAGCGAGCTTACCGAAACAGCCGTCTCAGCATCGGCCGGCATTTTCAAAATCCGTTCCGGCATTGGTGTGTTCACCTACGGCTTCGACAAATACCGGGAATCGGGATTCCGGATGGGGGTCAGGATACCGTTCACCCTGCAGGATGCAGCTCTGCGGGCCGGCATTGCAGCCGAATGGCGGCACATATCCATCGAAAACTACGCCAGCGCATCCGCCCTGCTGCTGGATGCCGGACTGATACTGCAACCGGGAGGCGGCATCAGCATAGCGGGAGTGGTGGGCAATGCCACCGCATCCGCAATTGGTGAAAGCCGTGAACCCCTGCCAGTGGTTTCGTCGGTGGGGATCGCCTGGAGGGTACTCAGCCAGCTTAGCCTTGCAGGCGCCGCCGTCAAAGACAACCGTTTCCCCGTCTCCTGGAGGATGGGGGCCGAATACACTCCCGTTCCCTTTCTGGACCTGCGCGCCGGGGCCATGACCGGACCGGAGCAATTCAACATGGGAATCGGCATCAGGCTGCATCCGGTAATAACCTCCGTCTCGGTCATGAACCACACCGACCTCGGTTGGACACCCTCGGTCGAGCTGTCGGTGATGCTGTGAGAGGAACTGCCATGAAAAAGGATGTAAGAAATATATACGGTTTTAGAGAGGCTACCAGGGTTGCAGAGGTTACTGAGGCTACAGGGGTTGTTGAAGTTACATATGTTATCGGGGTTGCAGAGGTTACTGAGGTTCTAAGTGTTAGCGGGATATCAGTAGTAACAAAATCCCTCCTGATTTCCATCACACTACTGCTGGCCTCTTTGTTGCTGATACTTGGCGGATGCGCCCAGCCGGCCCGTGCACAGGACCTGCCGGATGTGGTCCTGAATATGACGGGTTCACTGGATGATGAGGAAGATACCGCCGCGCTCGTCGATTATCTTGAGGAACTGCTAACCAATCCGGTGAATGTGAATACCGCTTCCATCGACCAGCTGATGATGATCCCGGGCATGCGGCCTCAGCAGGCGGAGGCGCTGGTGGCCTACCGGACCGGCAACGGAAGCTTCGACTCCGAACAGGACCTGCTCAAGGTTCGCGGCATTGGTCCGGCCTCCCTTGAACAGATGATGCCCTTCATTACCGTTGGTGGCTACACCGGCCGGTTACGCCGGAACCTGACCAACCCGAACTGGTGGGTGCACAACGGGCGGTTTGAATCGTACAGCCGTGCCCGGCAAAACCGTGAAACCGCTGCCGGATACATCCCCCCGCACGATTCGATTCCGCCGCACTTCCTGGGATCACCCGTCCACTTTACCCAGCGGATCTCCTATTCAAGCAGGGCAGTTTCACTGAACCGGACGCAGATTAAAGACCCCGGCGAAGAGGGTCTGACCTATCTAACCGCCCACGCGGCCATCCGGGATGCCGGACCTCTGCGCATGCTTGTGGCCGGCGATTACCGGATCGCATCCGGGTACGGACTCATCTTCGCATCCGGTGCCGGGATGGGACGGGTACCGGCAAATTCCGCGATGGCGCCCGCTCGCAACAATTTGATTTTGCATCGTACCGGCCGCTATCAGCCTGTGCAGCGGGGAACGGCCGTGAGCATAGGCCACCGTTTCAATATTACACTGTTCACCGCAAAGAACGAACTGAGCGCCGCGGAGGCCATGACCGGAGATCCCGATGATCAGGACACGGACACGGGCACAATTGATCCTGAAACAGATCATAACCCGGATCAAAATGCCGGTCAAAGACCGGATTACATCCGTTTCCCTCAACGAGGTCTTACTTCCCGTACCGAACTTGAACGTTCCCGGCAGCAGAACGTGGTTGAGCGGCTGCGCGGTGTGCGCGCAGGTGTACAAGCCGGTCCGGTAACGATTGGGGCCGTCTGGTATGAACACCGTTTCGACAGGGAGGTGATTCCGGGAAGCGGGCTGCACAACCGGTACGATTTTTCGGGGACATCGAACGCCGCCGGCGGGGCCGATATCACCTTCCGGATGAACGGAATTACCCTGTTTACCGAGGGAGGTATGAGCAGAAACGGCGGAAAGGCCGTTCTGGGCGGATTTCAGTTCCGCCAGGGAAACGACGGGTACATCCGCCTGCTCTACCGGAATTATGGAGAAAATTTTCAGAGTTACTACGGCAGGTCCGTCAGTGCGACATCGGGGCGTCCCCGCAACGAGGAGGGTTTCTTCGCCGGAGCCGGCGGACGGCTGGCCGGGTTGCTGCTGATCGACGGTTTTATGGATTTTCACAGGCATCCCGGGCCGCGGTTCGGCATCAGCAGCCCATCATCGGGCCATGAACGCCAAATCGGGTTGCAGGCCCCGGTCGGCCCGAACTGGCTACTATCCACCGCTGCACAATACCGTGAGCGTGAAAATGGGGTCGGTCTGCAAGATGTTTACGGCCGCGACATCCGCGTCACATCCACTCAAAGCCGGGCCCGCTACTACATTGCGGTCAACGGAACCGGCGACATCATCAGGTACCGGACGCGCCTGGAGTGGGTGCACACCCGGAACGCGGCCGGAGAGCGCGAAAGTGGATTTGCCCTGATGCAGGATGTCCGCTGGGCGCCGGCGCGGTGGCTGCGGCTTGATGCCCGCATCACCCTGTTCGAAACCGACGGTTTTTCGTCCCGGCTCTACTTTTTCGAGCAGGATGTGCTCTACAGCATGTCGCTGCCTGCACTATATGGCAACGGTTCCCGCTCCTATCTTCTCGCGCGCATGCGTCCCGCGAAATTCATCGAACTATGGGCGCGCATCGCCGTTACCCGCTTCGACGACCGTCCCGTGATCGGCTCCGGCCATGATCAGACCACCGGCAACACCCGAACCACAGTCAGTGGCGTTCTGAGAGTCTCGTTTTAGCTTTCCGAATTAACCGCTTAATAAAGTTCAACGCAATCGACTCTTCAAGGTCCTCCGCTCCGCCCATCGACTCCGCTCCGCTGCGCTCAGGCTATGCTCCGAACTCTTGAAGGACGATTGATGGGGGGAGTGCACTGCCCAGCCCGCTTTTGCCGTTTGCATTTTGCCTTATGCTCCAGCATTTTGCCTTTTGCTTCCCCCAATTTTCATTATCTTTCAGCCGGAATTGAAAAAGCGGTTTCACAAACTATTTTGACACGATATTCTATGAAAATTTGTGTATGTATCAAGCAGGTGCCCGACATTTCGGCACCGATCCAGGTAAAAGACGGAACACTCACCCAGGACACCGACCGCATGGTGCTCGATGCCTACTCCGCATCAGCCGTTGAGCAGGCCCTTGTGATGGCCGAAAAACACGGCGGCGAAGTGCAGGTTGTACTCGTCGGGCCGGAGAAAGCCCGGGAGACCATCCGGAAAGCCATTGCCATGGGTGCCGAATCGGGCGTACACATTCTGCTGGACGATATCTCCGGACTCGATTCCGGAGCCTATGCAACCATCCTCGCCGCATGGTTTGGCAATCAGCAATATGATGCCATCCTCACCGGCAAGCAGAGCCAGGATACCGATGCCGGTCTTACCGGTGGTATGCTTGCGGCCAGACTCGGCCTCCCCTACTCGGCGAATGCCGTCGGGCTGGATTATGATCCGGCTGCTTCGGCCATGATCGTCAAACGCCAGGGCGACACCGGCCAGGAGGTGATCGAGGTAAAAACGCCCTGCCTGGTCACCTGCTCAAACGATATGAACGATCCCCGCATCCCCGGCCTTAAAGGTATCATGATGAGCAAGAAAAAGCAGGTGGATGTGGTGAGCCTTGATGACCTGAGCCTGAGCCGCGACAGGCTCGGCGGTGGCACAACCGTTACCGGATACGAAAACCTGCCCGCCCGCGAACCCGGCAAAAAACTCGAGGGCGAGGCCGGAGAGCTGGCAACACAACTGGTAAATCTCCTGGAAAATGAGGCAAAAGTCATATAAGAACGTAATCGGCAGGTCTGCAGTACAGATATTGCCATTTACATGTTGCCTGCAGTATGTGACCTGTTACCATTTGCTTGTTGTCTGCAACCTGCGACCTGCTGCCCGAGGCCAACTGCAGCTGTCAAATTCCAGACACTCACGAACTGGCAACGATTTACTAACTGACAACTATTTTTTTGTTAACGCATAAAATCATTTTTATTAACTGAACTTTAAACAACTCAGGGTAATCAGGCAGCCAGTCTGAGTACTCCGGGTTTAACAGCTTCCACACATGTCACTTATCCTGACCCATATTGCAACCTCCGACGGCAAAATCAAACGCTCATCACTGGAAGTACTGAGCCATTGCCGCGAAGAGGCGAAGAAGAACGGACACACCCTTGCGGCCGTGGTACTGGATCCGGCCCCGGAATCCTATACCGAAACACTCGGAAAATATGGTGCATCCACAGTTTATACGGTTAAAAATCCCGTCTTCAAAAACCATCTGAATACCCCGGTAACCGAGGCGCTGGCTGCGGTCATCGAAAAGGTGAAACCCGCGGTCGTGGCGTTTGCCTCCACCGAAGCGGTGAAGGATGTAATGGGGGCCCTGGCCACCCGTTTTGACGCGGCGGCCGTACCCGACGTGGCCTCCTTCCGGGTAACCGGTGGTGGCGTTGAGGCGATGCGTCCGGTGATGGCATCCAAAATACTGGCGAAAACTGAAGCCAAAGGCGAGATGGTTTTCGTATCGGTACGGTCTGGCTCCTATGACGCATCCGAATCGGCGGTGACCCCCGAAGTTACGGCCGTGCCCTACGAGTTTGATGAGGGCGGACTCAAAACCATCCTCAAAGAAGTGATCAAAGCCTCCGGCGACAAGGTAGACCTGAACGAGGCCCGGGTAGTGGTTGCCGCCGGGCGCGGCGTTAAGGATGATGAGGGCAGGAAACTGATCGAGGAGCTGGCATCCCTCTTCAACGGGGCGATCGGTGCATCGCGCTCGGTGGTCGAAACCGGCATGTTCGATCCCAGCACGCAGATCGGCCAGACCGGCAAGGTGGTTTCGCCCGAGCTCTACTTCGCCATCGGCATCTCCGGTGCCATCCAGCACGTTGCGGGCATGGTAAACAGCAAGGTGATCGTGGCCATCAACAAGGATGAAGACGCACCCATTTTCCAGTATGCCACCTACGGGCTGGTCGGTGACCTGTATAAAATTCTGCCGCCACTTATTGAACAACTGAAAGCGGCCAAAGCAAATTCCTGACGGGCCTGCTACTAAATAACCAACAAATCACTGGAGCTTAAGAGTTCAGCAGCTTCAGAGCTAATTATCCTGCATGGACGAAAAATTCGACTGTATCGTGATCGGCGGTGGCGTGGCCGGCCTGAGTGCCGCCATGACCCTGGCCCGAAACAACATGAAATTCCTGCTCATTGAGCGTGGCGAGTTCAGCGGCTCGAAAAACGTGAGTGGAGGGGTGCTCTGGGGCGACGGACTGGCAACACTCGTACCCGACTATTGGGAGGAGGAGGATGGCGGATGGGAGCGGTTCATCAACCACCGCAGGCTCACCTTCATGGACGGGCAGTCGGCATTCAGCATCGACTTCAAGAGCGATCATTTCGGGGAAAAACCCTATAAAGGCGTTATTGTACTCCGGGCAAAGTTCGACAACTGGCTGGCCGGAAAGGTGCAGGAGGCCATCGATGCCAGCGACTATGCCGAAGACAGCTTCATCGCCACCAGCATCCTGGTCGAGGAGGTGCTCATGGAAAATGGCCGCGCCGCAGGTATCAGGGCCGGTGAGGAGAAATTCCACACCGACTGCGTGATCCTTGCCGAGGGCGTGAACAACCTTCTCACACGTCAGGTGGGCCTGCAGGACCAGTACGTGCCGGCCGATTACCTGGCCACCGGCGTGAAGGAGATCATCCGCTTCGATCAGAAAGTACTTGAAGACCGTTTCCAGCTCGACGGGCTCAGCGGCCTGAGCAATGAATTCCTTGGTTTCGCCACCGACGGCATCGAGGGCGGCGGATTTCTCTACACCAACCGCGACTCCGTCTCCCTGGGTCTGGTACTGGGCATGAAAAGCATGCGGGAAAAGATAAAACCCAACGACAAAAAGATCTACGACATCCTTACCCATTTCAAGCAGCATCCCGCCGTAAAAGACATGATCCGCGGCGGCGAGGTGGTCGAATATTCCGGTCATGCCGTCTCCACCGGCGACATGCGGGTAATGCCCAAAGAGGTCTACGCCGACGGTGTACTGATTGCCGGGGAGGCCGCCAACCTGCTGATGAATTCAGGCAAGGCCATCCAGGGTATGGATTACGCGCTTCACTCCGGGGTACTGGCTGCCGAAGCGGTTGTGGATGCCAAAAAGAAGGGCGATTTCAGTGCATCATCCCTGAAACAATACCGCGAAGCGCTTGAGGAGAGTTTCGTGATGAAAGACATGAGGAACTTCCAGAAGGCGGTCCATTTCCTGCACAGCGAGCAGCTCTTTGGCATGGTTCCGAACCTGGTCTGCGACTTCGGACGCCAGTTCTTTACCATCGAAAACAAGCCCACCCCGAAAACCGGAAAAATGCTTTCAAATGCGGTAAAACGTCACAGCAGCTATACAGAGCTGCTCAAACTGGGCATCAAAGGAGCGAGATCATTATAGACAAAAGCTCACATCAACATGTGCACAACAATCGCGATAGCTAAACGACAATGCTTCAAATTACCGATCCTGACAGGCATGGTACAACAGGCACGGATTTAAACAATGATAGCGGAGGCACTACAGAAATGAAAAAAATGAGCATCGCCGAACGGCTCGGCACCGTCAGTTACGTGAACCAGGGCAAATCGGAAGCCAAACCCCACATCCTGGTCGACACCGACATCTGCAACCACACCTGCCCGCACAAGGCCACTACTTATGTGTGCCCGGCCAACTGCTACACCATCGATGAGGCCGGCAAGGTCCATTTCCAGTTCGAAGACTGCATCGAATGCGGTACGTGCATGTACGCCTGCGACCAGAATGCGGTTACCTGGCACTATCCCGATCCGGAAAACGGGCGCGGGGTAAAGTGGAATTTCGGGTAAAAACGGCATGACCTATTGCGATTTTGCCCCCGGGCACGAATTCCACGGTCCCTATCACGACCTTGAGTACGGGTTTCCGTTAAGAGAAGACCACGAACTGTTCGGAAGGCTCATCCTCGAGATGAACCAGGCGGGACTTTCATGGCTCACCATCCTGAAGAAAAAGGACAACTTCCGGCGTGCCTACGCCAATTTTAATGTGGATACCGTGGCCGGATTCGGCGAGGAGGACCGGCAGCGGCTGCTCTCCGATGCGGGCATCATCCGGAACCGCCTGAAGGTGGATGCCGCCATTCACAATGCCCGGACAATCGTGAAACTGAGAGAAACATATGGCTCGTTTTCCGGATGGCTCGACCATCACCATCCCCTCACCAAACCGGAGTGGGTTATACTGTTCAAAAAAACGTTCCGGTTCACGGGCGGGGAGATCACCGGCGAATTTCTGATGAGCACGGGTTACCTGCCGGGTGCGCACCACGAAAAATGTCCGGTTTACAAGCGGGTTCTGGAAAGCAATCCGCCCTGGGTGCAGATAATAAATGGTTCAGGGAACGGGAAGCGATAGCGTTATAATTAACGGGAGCAATACTAACGAATCCTGGTTAAGAGTCAGGCTCATTTTACGCTCTGACCCGCCGCTACCCAGTCGAGTTCCAGCCTGAACGGGCCCGACTGCCCATTGCTAACCATCAGGCCCGCCTCGGCGATATTCCGCAGATCCAGTTCCGGGACGTTCACAAGCTGCCGACCCCGGAACACAGGCCTGAAACTGCTGAAAGGGAGTTTGATTTCTGACCATTCGCCCGCTGGCGTAGTGAACATGGCTTCCCAGGAATAGGGTGTAACCCGGCCCCTGATGGCGGATCTGAGCCTGAAGCCATACGTTTTCCCATCGCCCTTCACCCGGATTACGATCCCATCGTGACCATCAAGATCCGCCTGCATCCGGGTTCTCGCTGATGCGAATCCGCCGTTGTTCTCAAGCGAAACGCGACCGGTGAAAACAGCTGTGCCATCCCCGCTCATCCTGAATTGGCTTGTTGATATACCCCCCATCACATCGTCGTTCACAACTCTCCAGGCACGTGCGCCCGGATCGTTGAATCGGACCAGTACCAGGCCGGGATTTTCGGCTCCGGCAGTAACGCCGGCGTTCAGATTCATCATCAGAAAAGGAAGAATTATCATGGAATATATGACCATCATATTGAAGGGAATGTATGGAATATTGGGGATGCAGAAAAATTCAGGAATGCAGAGAATATCATGGAAGCAGGGGATTCAGGGTATCATGGGAAAAATTGAACAGCAGTGAATACTTCTCCTGCCATTCACTGATACTATCACACACTGTTACTCATATACAACAAACCCGGTACAATGGCTTTCCATTCCGGGTAATTTAAAATCCGATCGTTTGTCCAATGGATGAAGTCCTGACTTGCCTGCATCCTGTATAAATGTAAACCCTGACAGCAAAGCATTCGTCCCGGAACCTCGTCGCTTATTCTCTAGCGCAAACTGCCGTAACGGATTTCATCACCCTTTACGCGTCAAAGCGTTGCACACACTGATGTATTTTGTTACTATTCTACATGATACCATTTAATGCAATGACATCTCAGTCATGTATCAAAAAGCCTGTTCTGATCAGGCCCACATCTCATATTATTTACTATGATGAAAAAATCTGACCATATCCTCAAACCATCAGCCCTATCTGTTACAGGGAGCATCTCAATGATGATCGCTCTGCTGTTGATAAGCACAGCAACTCTGTTCGCACAAAGCGGCCTGAGCCCCGAGAAAATGCTCGAAATCGGCCGCGTCGGCTCGGCCGTAGTCTCACCCGACGGAGCCACCGTACTGTTTACCGTCACCCGCATGTCGGTAGAGGAGAACAGCGGAACCACCCATATCTACACCATCCCAGTAACGGGCGGTGATCCGGTACAGCTCACCGAAGGGCAATCGGCCTCCTCGCCGGTCTGGCGGCCCGACGGGCAGCGGATCGGTTTCCTGCGCGGCGGCCAGTTCTGGGAGATGAACCCCGACGGATCCGGTGCGGGTCAGATCACGGAATTCAGCAGCGGAATCGGAAACCTGCAGTACAGCCCCGATGGCCGGCACATATCCTTCACACGCCATGTAAAGGTGGGCAAGACCGCGGCCGACCTCTATCCCGAATACCCTAAGGCGGATGCCCGCATCATCGACGAGCTGTTGTACCGGCACTGGGATACCTGGCACGACGGCACCTACAGCCACCTGTTCGTTGCGCCCTATGCCGACGGCAAACTGACCGGCGAGCCGATCGACCTGCTGGCGGATGAGCCCTATGACACCCCCCTGAAGCCCTTCGGAGGATCATCTCAGATCGCCTGGCACCCGGGCGGCACCATGATCGCCTATACCTCGAAGAAAATGGGACGGACTGAAGCGGCCTACAGCACCAATTCAGATATTTACCTGTTCGACCTGGCCGACGGCTCCACCCGTAACCTGACCGCCCCGAACCCCGGCTACGACATGTACCCGGCCTTCAGCCCCGACGGGGCCACCATGATCTGGAACCGGATGGTAACCCCGCAGTACGAAGCCGACCGGTACCGCCTGATGCAGCTCACACTCGACACCGGCGACATGCGCGAACTGAGCCGGGGCTTCGACGGCAACATGAACAGCGCTGCCTGGAACCATGACGGCAGCCGGATATACTTCCTCAGTGGTACCGAAGCCACCGTGCAGCTGTTCGAACTGAATATGATGGCCCGATCGGCCGTTCCGCCGGTGAGGCAGATCACTGAGGGCATCCACGATTTCACGGGTTTTGCGTCCGCACGCCGGGGCAACACCACCACCCTTATCGGTTCGAGGATGTCGATGTCGGCGCCAAACGAGCTGTTCCGCATCAAGCCGGACAATGGCGAAATGACACCGCTCACCCACATCAACCGCGAGGTGCTGGCGGATGTGACCATGGGGCGCGTCGAGCAGCGTTGGGTCGAAACCACCGATGGCAAGCAGATGCTGGTGTGGGTGATCTACCCGCCCGGTTTTGATCCCGGCCAGAGCTACCCTGCGCTGCTGTACGCGCAGGGCGGCCCGCAGGGCACGGTGAGCCAGTTCTTCTCCTACCGCTGGAACTTCCAGGTGATGGCCAATGCCGGCTATGTGGTTGTGGCGCCGAACCGCCGCGGACTGCCCTCGTTCGGCGAGGAGTGGAACCGGCAGATCAGCGGCGACTGGGGCGGCCAGGCCATGCAGGACCTTCTAAGCGCCATCGACGATGTCAAAACCGAACCCTTTGTGGATGAATCACGGCTCGGGGCCATCGGGGCGAGCTTTGGCGGATACTCCGTATTCTGGCTGGCCGGCAACCACGACGGGCGGTTCAGTGCATTCATCTCGCATGCCGGTGTGTTCCATCTCGAAGCTATGTACGGATCGACCGAAGAGATGTTCTTCGTCAACTTCGATCTCGACGGCGCGTACTGGGAGGAGCCGCGCCCCGTGAGCTACAACCAGCACTCACCCCACCTGTATGTGAGCAACTGGGATACCCCCATCCTCATCATCCACGGCGAGCGCGATTACCGGGTGCCTGTATCGGAAAGCATGCAGGCGTTCACCGTTGCCCAAAGGCTCGGAATAGAAAGCCGCCTTCTCCTGTTCCCCGGCGAGAACCACTGGATTCTAACACCCCATAACAGCCTGCTCTGGCACCGGGAATTTTACGGTTGGCTCGACAGGTTTCTGAAACCCTGAAAATATCAAGTCTGCCGGCAAGTGCAGGCAGAACGTCAGGCTGAGCGCAGTCCGGAGCAACGCGAAGGACGCAGTCGAAGCCCGTGGGAGGCTTTCAAGCCTCCCCAACGGTGTTCCATAAAGCGATATCCCAAAATCACCCACACACACTTTTCCTACTGCAGCACATCCCCCCATTCCGGCATCTTCCTGAACATCGCGGCGGCAAACGGACAAAGCGGTATGATTTTTATCCCTTTCTCCCGGGCCATCCCGACGGCGGCATTCACCAGGGCTTTGCCGGCACCTGTGCCCTTCAGTTGTTCCAAAACCTCGGTGTGGTCGATGATAATCAGGGTGTCGCCGGCGCGGGAATAGGTCATTTCTGCCGCACGGTGACCATCCTTATCGATGTAGAAGGCACCTTTAGTGGTATGTTCTTCCTGTTTGATAGTATGTTTCATACGCTTTTCCGGATTTAATATACGGGTCCCATTAGGCCAAATATTTTTCCATTCCCAATAACTCAGTAATTATCGGATAATATCATCTATCTCATTTGATTAAAAAAACATTCGCATCCGTTTTTCAACCGCTTATTCAATTACACCATTTTTCGCTCTATTTTAGCGCGCTATGATCATCACCTTCCTTTTTCTACTTCTTGTACTCATTGTAATGCCATGGCTGGCCATAGCGAGCCACCGGCAATTTGAGGACGGGCACGAGTTTCCCGAAAGCCGATACCCCATTTATGCCCAGCTGGTGGTTGTGCAGCTTGTAATTGCCGGCATCGCTTACTGGGCGGCATCCACCAACGACCTCTACATCCCGTTTCTGGCCACTCTGAGCGGCATAACGCTGCTGATGTCAGCCGGACTTTACGCGGCCGGCATCCTGGTACTGTTTGTGCTCTACAAAATCTACCCGCCCGAAGATTCGGTGGCCTGGCGCTTTCTATTCCCGAAAACATCCGGCGAGCAGGTGGCCTGGGTGGGTACGGTCACCCTTTCATCTGCCTGCGAGGAGTTTATCTACCGGGGCGTGCTCTTTCTCCTGCTCGCCCAATTCTTTGATGACTGGTGGATGGCCGCGATCGTGGCATCCTTCGTATTCGGGCTCGGCCACTATGCCCAGGGCCTCAAGGGCGCCCTGGTGAGCGGGGTCTTCGCGCTGGGACTCCATGCGCTGGTGGTAATCAGCGGCGGACTCGGACTGGCTATCACCGTGCACGTGGCTTATAACTTTACGGCAGAGTGGCTGATGAAGCGGGCAGAGATCTCCCGGCACGCTGTTTAAAACGCCCGGTCACAGTTATCTCTTCTTGCTGTTGCCTCCTTCCTACATGAACCTGATCAGCCGCTCCGGTTAATCATGCCATTGCATGTTCAGGATTAAAATTCACCCGTTGCTGGCGTGTAAACTCACTACTCCTCTTGCATCCCTCCCCCCCGTTCCTCATCTTGTTGCATATTTCCTGTTACGTCTCGATAGTGGTCTAAAATATGCAGGCAAACCATCGCATACATGAAGGCGAGCTGCTCTGGCAGCCAACCCCGCAGATGGCCGAACAGGCCAATCTGAAGCGGTATATGCTGTGGCTGGAACGCGACCGCCGGCTCACCTTCAGCGATTACCACCAGCTCTGGAAGTGGTCGGTCGCCGAGCCCGAGGCCTTCTGGGAGAGCCTGTGGCACTATTTTGATATCCGGGCCCATAAGCGCTACATATCGGTTCTGAATGAACGTGTTATGCCCGGCGCCCGCTGGTTTGCGGGATCTGAACTCAACTTTGCCGGGCACCTGTTCCGCGAGGCTGTTGAACACGAACCGGCCATTATCTTCCGGTCGGAGACCGAGCCGCTCAGGGAGGTCAGCTGGGAAGAGTTCCGCCACCAGACCGCACGGCTGGCCCTGTCCATGCGTAACCTCGGCGTGAAGCCCGGCGACCGTGTGGCCGCCTACCTGCCCAATATCCCGGAGACCTTCATCGCCTTTGCTGCGACCGCCTCGCTTGGCGCAATCTGGTCGGCCTGCTCGCCCGATTTCGGCACCGGCAGCGTTACCGACCGCTTCAGCCAGATCGAACCGGTACTGCTCATCGCTGTCGACGGCTACCGGTACGGTGGCAAGGCCTTCGACTGTATGGACCGCGTAGGCCGGCTACAGCGGGCACTGCCCACCCTCAGGCACACCATCCTGCTGCCGTACCTGGTGGATGAGCCCGACATCACCTCCCTGCCTGGTGCGAAAAAAACCGTAAACTGGCACGATCTCCCTCCCGGCCGGGTCGAACTCACCTTCACACCGGTACCCTTCGGTCATCCGCTGTGGATCCTCTACTCGTCGGGTACGACCGGACTGCCCAAGCCCATCGTACACGGCCACGGGGGCATGTTGCTAGAACACCTCAAATACATGGAGTTCCATGCGGATGTGCGTGCCGGCGACCGCTTCTTCTGGTACAGCACCACCGGCTGGATGATGTGGAACGTGGTTCTGGCCGCTCTGCTGAGGGGCGCCACGGCCGTGGTCTACGACGGCAGCCCGGGCCATCCCGATCTGAATGCACTCTGGCAGTTCGCCGGGGATGCCCGCATCACCCATTTCGGGGCGAGTGCGGCCTACATCACCTTATGCATGAAAGCCGGCCTCGATCCCGGCAGCACCTTCGATCTGGAGCGGCTGCGGATGGTCGGATCTACCGGATCGCCCTTGCCGCCCGAGGATTACGCCTGGGTCTACGACCACGTGAAGGCCGACGTAATGCTCAACTCTACCAGCGGCGGTACCGACATCTGCAGCAGCTTCGTCGGGGGCAACCCCCTGCTGCCCGTGCATGCCGGCGAGATCCAGTGCCGTCTGCTCGGCTCAGCCGTCGAGGCCCGCAACGAACAGGGCAAAGCGGTGCTCGACGAAGTCGGCGAAATGGTAATCACCCAGCCAATGCCCTGCATGCCCATCTCCTTCTGGGGCGATGAAGACGGCAGCCGCTACCGGGAGAGCTACTTCGAACACTACCCCGGCGTCTGGCGCCACGGCGACTGGATCAAGATCACCTCTCGCGGCACCTGTATCATCTACGGGCGGTCCGACGCCACCCTTAACAAGCAGGGCGTCCGTATCGGCACCAGCGAGATCTACCGGGCCGTCGAGATGGAACCCTCCGTTGCCGACAGCCTCGTGGTCTGCTACGAGCGGGCCGACGGTTCATGGTACATGCCGCTTTTTGTGGTGCTAAAAGATGGCGGAGAAGTCACCTTGGATCTGCAACAGCGAATTGCCGCCCTTATCCGTGAACGCATATCACCGAGGTTCGTGCCTGATGATGTTATCGCCGTACCCGGCATCCCCTACACGTTGAGTGGAAAAAAAATGGAGCAACCCGTGCTGCGCATCCTCACGGGCACACCGGCCGGAGAAGCCGCCAGCCGCGACGCGATGAAAAACCCGGAACTCCTCAAGTTCTTCGAAAACCTCAGCCTTCTGTGATCCTGAACCCCTAATTTTGCCGGGACTACATAAATTGGAAGGTGACAACGATGGTGCTGTTAGTATGCTTCGAATTAGGGAACAGTAGAACATGTGAACAATAGAACAGCGAAGTGATTTGGGAGGATGTCACCGGTAGCGCAAGGAGGAGCATGGCTTGAGCGGAGTCGAAGTGCGCAGCGACTGGTTGAAGTCGAAGGACTCCATCGTCAGACAGGGAGCAAGCCCGCGCAAGTGGGCTGAAGTCGAAGGACCACACCATGCAAAATGATCTGGATTATGAGTCAAATATTAATTAATATACTTGTACAATTGTACATGTACATTTATGTTGGTAACCGTAGACACTTCCGTAATTATTGCGATCATCTTTAATGAACAACACAAAGATGAATTAATCTCTTTAACGAAGGGCAAAGAATTGATAGCACCGGAATCTATGATACATGAATTGGGCAATGCCCTGTCAGCTATGATCCGACGTGAAAGAATAACATTTGATAGTGCACTTAACGCACATAACATTTTTCGACAGATTCCGATACGAATGATCCCAATAGAAATGAAACCCGTACTTGAAATCGTTTCTGAACATAAGATTTATGCATATGATGCTTATATGCTCTGGTGCGCACTAAATACAGGCAGCTTGCTGCTATCGCTGGATGAACAGATGAATCGGGTTGCCAGATTGAACAATATTGACATACTGGAGAATAATTCATGAAAATATACACCTATTCCCAGGCAAGGCAGCAGTTTGCAGAGGTCCTCGAACGGGCCGGTAACGAGGGTGAAGTGTTGATCAAACGGCGGGACGGCCGCATGTACTCCATCCGCCCTGCTCAAATCCGGGAATCCCCGCTGGATGTGGAAGGAATCGACGTAAATATGACCCGTGACGAGATTATCCGGTACATCCGCGAAACAAGGGAACGATAAGATCGGGCTCATCAATTATTATTTAATCAGTTATCAATCTGCAAAGAGCGCAGTCACGTAAAAGGTTAACCCTGTCTCCGTTCCATTCCAAGCACAGGTTGCCACAGAAAAGGAACCCCGTAGGAGAATTCAATTCCCTGATGATCCAGTCGCATCAGGGAGTACAACTTTTTTAGATAATACAGATCACTGGTTGAATACATATGATGGACTAAGTGTCTCAGAAAATCCGGCATACACCGGCTTCTATGATCCGGCTGTCGCGCGTGGCCAGCGGATACCCGCTGAGCAGGGCAGTTGCAACGATCAGGCGGTCGGCGGGGTCCGGATGAAACGCTTCCGGCAACCGGCGCTGGGCCAGCACCACATCCACGTCAACAGCCAAAACCGTACAAACTTCGGGCCTTACGGCCAGTTCCAGCCAACCCTTCAGGTCCGGGAGCAGCCTGATGCGGCCTTTCCGCTCCAGCATTTCCGTCTCCCAGATGCTTACCCACGAAACGGCGATGCCACCGGATGCCGCCATCTCGTCTATGGCCGACCGTTCACCGGGTCGCAGGCGCTCATCGCCCAGCAGCCACCACAGCCAGATATGCGTGTCGAGCAGCACCACGGTTAATCGGGCTCATTGGTATGGATGCCGGAATGCCAGTCGGGACCGGAATACCCCTCAAAACCCGACTCTTCGGGCAAAAGCCCCTCTGCCGAGCCCTGCCCGAGCAGCTGTTTCCAGGGAGCCTTGCCGGGACCCGTACCGGGCGTACCACCCCCGTGCAGCTCTTTCTCCAGGCTGCGTATGAAAAACTCTTTGAGGGTAATGCCCTCCTCAACGGCTTTGAGTTTGGCCTTTTTCATGATGTGATCGGGTAATTCTATTGTTGTTCGCATATTCACATATTCGCATAATTTTCCAGGATTGTCAACTTTTTTTTCATCCGATTTCCCGGGTTTTTACCTGTATCATTCAATTAAGGCTCATCCAACCTGAAATCCCGGAAAGAATGGAATGCGGAAAAAGGTATGAGCGTTACCGGGTATTAATAAACGAAAGTGGTCGCGGACACACAAACCATAGAGCCCCTATATTCCTTATATTAATGGAAAAGCGTTTCCAAACATTCATCCACATAAAATCTGATCTGCTATGCCAACCGAGGTAACACCTGCAACTACACCGTCTTTTGATCTGTCGGAAGACCATCTGCTCATCCGAGAAAGTGTGCGCGATTTTGTTGAACAACGTGTGGCCCCGACCGTGATGGAGCGTGACGAGTCATGCACTTTCCCGCACGAAATTATAGCTGAACTTGGTGAAATGGGGATGATGGGCATTTATCACCCGGAGAAGTACGGCGGTGGCGGCACCGACACCCTCAGCTTCACCCTCGCACTCGAGGAGATCGCCCGGTGGGATGCTTCCCTTGCCCTTACCGTAGCCTCCCATACCTCGCTTTGCACCTCTCACATCGCCGTTGCCGGTAATGAGGAGCAGAAAATGATGTATATGACCCGGCTCACCTCCGGCAAGTCGCTCGGCGGATGGGCCCTTACCGAGCCCGGATCGGGCAGTGATGCCTCCAACATGAAGACCACCGCCGTGAAGAAAGGCGACAAATGGGTACTTAACGGGTCCAAGATATTCATCACCCAGGGCTCTGTAGGCGAGATTTTCGTCGTGCTGGCGGTAACCGACCGCAGTAAAGGTGCAAAGGGCGTAAGCGGTTTTATTGTCGAAAAAGGAACAAAAGGCTTTTCGCACGGGCCAAAACTCAAAAAGCTGGGAATGAACAGCTCCGACACTTGCGAAATCCATCTCGATAACGTTGAGCTGCCTGCCGAGAATCTGCTCGGTGAGCTGAATCATGGCTTCATCGACACCATGAAAGTACTTGATGGCGGCCGCGTCGGTATCGGGGCCATCGCTGTGGGTGTGGCCCGTGGCGCACTTGAGGAGTCTGTGAAATATGCCAAAGAGCGCGAGCAGTTCGGCAAACCCATCGCACAGTTTCAGGCTGTTTCCTGGAAGATTGTAGATATGGCCACCCGAATCGACGCCTCCCGGCTGATGGTGCAACGCGCTGCCGCCCTTCGCGACCAGGGCAAACCCTACACAAAAGAAGCCTCCATGGCCAAACTGTTTGCCTCGGAAATGTGCACACAGGCATGCCTTGATGCCATTCAGATACACGGCGGCTACGGCTACACCAAAGAGTACCATGTGGAGCGGTTTCTGCGCGATGCCAAACTACTGGAGATCGGCGAGGGAACCAGCGAGGTACAGCGGATGGTGATTGGCAAGCATGTGATCAAGTGAGGACTTGATCGAGAGGAGATTGGTTCGAGAGAACATGATGCAAGTGAGGATGGTGCTGGAGGATGGATGCGGCCGTGTACACATCGGCGGATCTGGACATTACCGTTTCCGGCACCCTTACGTCCGAAATCGATAAGGTGCGGCCGGGCTCGGCGCGCGCATTGTTCCGGTACCCACCTTCCGGCTCACCACGTCGTTGACCACTGGCCCGCCATTGATCGATCAAGACGAACTTACGTTGTGCTTTTTCTGTGTTCATGGATTTTTATCCAAAAATTACATCGAAATTACTCTACCAGCAAAGACGTGGTTAGTAGGATGCTTATACAGAAAGCAGTCCCCATCATCATGGAGATCATAGGAATTAATGCTCCCAGGATTCCCTGTCTGTTAATAAAAGTACACTGCTTCAATTTGGGGTTCGGGTATGTTCTGGGCCGCGGCATTTTGCGCCAGGCCATGAATATGAGGCTGTAAAGCATTATAGCGAGAATCGGGATGAGTGGTGCTTTCATAAAAATGAGCTAATGTTAAATAACTATATTAATATAACCGGAGCGCATTTCTATTTCACCAGTATCATCTTCCTGGTCAGTACGGCATCGGCTACGGTTAGCCTGGCCAGGTACACGCCGCTTGCCAGATCAAACGCGTCGAATGTTGAGTTGTAGCGTCCCGGTTGTTTTCGGGCGTTGACCAGTTCGGTCACCTTCCTGCCCGTCATGTCGTAAACCGACAGGCTGATCTCCGCCTCTTCGGCGATTTCGTAGCTGATTACCGTAATAGGGTTGAAGGGGTTGGGGTAATTCTGGGCGAGGTATGCCGACGTGGGATATCCGGATTCGCTTTCCAGGGATACCTGCATAGCATATATCAGGACAATTTGTTTCGGTTCGTCGTCACCCAGGTCATAATCAATGATGAAGCCACCGTCTGTACCGGACCTGCGAATACGATGATTTTCCGGCTCCGACCAGTATAGGTGATTGTTGAACCAGTCAATCCGTATGTCAAAAGGGTTATGCAGGTTATCCAGAATGATTTTCACCTCCAGTCCGTCATAGGATGCACGCCGGATATATCCGTCGGCCTGGGTCCAGTAAACGGTTTCGGATAAATGGTGCATGGCGATACCCGGGATTTCGGCTTCGATCTCAAGGAAAAGCGTGGTCTCACCGCCGGCCATGTTCCAGGTAAACAAGCCTTGCGTAGCCACTGCATAGAAGAGGCGCTTGTTTTGATAATCGATCGCCATGGCGGTGACGGGATGCGGGGTTGTCAGGATGGGTGTGACCACTCCCGTATCCATATTCAGTTTTAATACGTGCGTTTCCCCGTCGCTTTCCAGCGCATAATACAAATCGCCGTATTGGGGTTCCCGCTTTATTCCAGGATCCGGGATGAGGGTTAACAACCTGTTTTTATCGTCTGTCAGTTCGGCAATGTGGATGTGTTTCCTCACATCCACGTCGAAACCATAGACATTTCCGTCGTCCCGCACATAATAAAAATTTATATACTCATGCCCCCCCGGTGCATGGGACTGGCCGGATATATATACGATGTCCTGTCGTAGGTTCAGCGTATCATCCAGCATCCAGCCCCCACCAGGAGATGCGATACCATATTCTATAATATTTCCCTGATTGCCGGAATGGTAAAGCAAAACAGCTACCTCACATCCGCATCCCGGTTCGGGTATGTCCTGCGCCGCGGCATTTTGCGGCCATGCCATGAGCATGAGGCTGTAAAGGATTGCATGAAACGCTGTATATAATGAGGGATGGAATTTGATCAACAACATAGATATTTCTCTTGATTTATTTTAACAGTAGAATAGACCCGGTTTTGTGCAGGGAACCGGACGATATCATATAAAAGTACAGTCCGCTCGCCAGGTGTGATGCTTCGAAGACGACTTCATGGGAGCCGGCCTGCCGGTTATGTTCAACCCGCTGATATACTTCCCGGCCCAAAATGTCAACGATTTGAATCTTCACCGGGTTGTCGGCGGGTATTGTGTACCTGATGGTTGTATTGGGATTAAACGGGTTTGGATAAACGAGGACCGATATGCCGGCATCGGCCGTTTCCTGTTCATTCTTGTTTGAATATTCTGTGATCACATAATTTCTTTGGGAATCCAGTAAATTGAGAGCAGCGTGTTGAACCCAATCGTAAGGATAGTCATATTGCTTCAATTCGTTATAGATATTTGCCGCCTCATTAATTCTTCCTAATTCGAGATATACATAAAACCGGTTTAATTTCGCGTAAAATGCGGTGCCGGTCCCGATAAACTCTTGTGACAAACGTATGTATCTGGATAGCGCGGCATCGATCGAGCCTTCCATAAGTTCAGTGGATGCTAACAGGTATTCAGCGCTTATGCGTATGTCTTCATGTTTTGTTCCGGCAGCTGATCCCGATATGATATTGACATCCAAAGGTATATTCCGAGTTCTTTTCAAATAGACCGCAATCTGAAGAGCTGAAAGCGAGTAAGGCAAAATATCGTCGCTAACAATTGTCAAAAGCTTTTCAATTGCATGATCAATATCATTATTGTTGATATTATTTAATATCTCATCAAACAGAATGCCATATGATTCAGGCGCTTGATGTTCTGTTTTGAGCGCCGGGGAGTTAATCCCGCCCTTTGGATATGAAAACAGATCAGGCGTCATGGTCAGGTAGGGAGCGTCACATTCCGAGCTGCCAAGGTTGTTGCTATAGTGAATGGCGCCGCCATTATTGATCTGGGTAGGTGCAAGTCCATTTGGCCAGTAGTTATACGCAGCAAAAATAGTTCCGGAGGAATTGACCTCCAAAACCGCGCTGCCGCTATCACAAAAATGGTTTTGTGCTTTCGAAGCATTAAGTTCCCCAAACAAAACCACGCCACTCCCGGTTGATAACAGGCGCCCTCCAGATATGCGATTCTTGCCGTCATAAATTGTTGCTGCTATCCAGGATGCAATAATTGCATTTCCGGCAGCATGAACGGCAGGGTGCGAAGATAGCTGAATAATATCACTATCGTGTATCGAAATATATGCATTGTTGCCGCCGGCATATATTGCAGGGGCAGAATTGCTCTCGATGTAGCTCTTATATATTTTCGGGTTCATATAACCTATACCACTCTGGGCGGAAATTCCGAACGTGTATCCCCCCGGCAAAGGCTTGATTATTGAATATTGAATAACCGGACTGGCGTTACCTTGAATAGAAACAGCGGCATTTCCAAATCCACTTACCCGATCTATAACAGCGTATTGGACAATCCCTCCGCTATTAGCATTAAAAGTAAAACCTCCCCAGGAGGAATAATCGTTTTCTGCCGTGAATATTATTTGATTATTTTCACTGCCGTTAATCTGTAAGTTGCCGTTGTTAATTACACTTCTTCCTGATTGAAAGCGATATGCAGCATTACCTTCGAATCTAAGTGTTCTGTTAGAAGAAATTACCAGGTTGCCGCCGTGAATAAGTACGGTCGTTTCTTTAAAAGGTGAAAAGAAGGTCAGGTTTTTGTTTTTTAGATCGATCCCGGACACAGCGTGGGTTCCGGGCATTAGTATGATATACCCGCCCGATGTCGCGGCGTCAATAGCATCCTGGATGTTTGCATGAGGTTGAAATATAGAACCGTCGCCACCAGATTTAGGATGGTCAGGATCTACATATTGTGCATTTATCCCAACTAAATTATTTATCGCATTATAAACAGGTGTAATACTTAAATTTTGACCATAATTAAAACAACTTTTTGTACAAGTGCCACCGCTTCTATGGGTTACTATTCCATAAACTAATCCGCTATCAAATGCGATCATTGGACCGCCGGAGACGCCGACTGCGATTTCGCTTCTTGCCGTATGATTGTCAGAAACGGTTGATAGATGTATACCCACAGATTTTTGTTGTGTCGTGCTCATATTGTTGTGACACCATCCCAATCCCAAGTCAGGGTTTATATAGCATGCTGGACCCGGGGGAATTGGTGGTCCTGTGCCATTGGGATCATCATCTCGCCCGTATCCTGCTGTAATTATTGGATCACCGTTTAACAGACCAGGGTTCGAGTCAAGCCGGAAAAAACTATCTTGACCTTGCGCGGCAGTTTGCCCGGTATTTGAATTTGGGAATGTACGAAATACGCCCCAGTCGTCACCAATATTCATATTGTTTCCCAATAAACTACTTTGATCCACAGGGTATTGATTATCCGGATGCGAGAAAACCGGGGTGCCGCCCGGGCCGCTTTCGGGTACATTATACTCGACCATGATCACATTCCGATAGCTTCCATTATTTTCATGCCTTATTGCATGACCGGCAGTTACGTGCCCCCCCATTCGCTACCAGGAAAGCCGTTGCGCTCACATAGGGTTGGCCACCCTGGGAACTACCGATAATGGTTCTCGAAACGGAGGGATAATTGCTGCTTATTCGTTCATATGGGCATCCACTAATTGTAATGGGTGGATTACATTGAAGGGATAGAATGCCGGGAGGGGCATTATTTTCAATATTTTTAATTTCTTCCGAAGCACTTTCTTTAGATGATCCGCCCAGGCTGACTTCACCAACGCTGAAAAAAATTTCATTTTTTTCAGCCCCATCCACAAATAATTGGATATGGAGCCTGACGCCATTGAAGAATGCCGTTGAACCATTCCAGTGCATGATTGATTCGGCTGTTAGTTTCTGCCAGGCATCGTCTTTTAAAGAGCGGATAATGAGGTAGCTTCTATCCCCAAGATTATAATCATCAAAATGTAACCGCAGCCAGGAGGCATCAGAAAAGTGAATAATTTGTTCGTATTTTCTTTCCAATTGCCCTGAAGAGGCAGAGTGCCGTCCACTGTCAAGAGTATATAAAATCCTCTCGGATTTAATTTCCGGCAGGCCTGCAGTGCAGGGTATATCCGTGGCATACGCAGCACTAACAATCATTAAAACGAATATCGAAGAAATGAGTAGTGTCCCCGTAATCTAATATCAATATTAAAATACAATTATTGTATATTTCTATATATTTAAAATAGGTTTTACCAACAAGTAAATATTTGTAAGATCTTGCAATTATAATCCTTGGTGATCATACAATACTATTTTTATAACTTATGATAAGTGTAATATCTATTTGGGTTATCTCTTTTATTACAAGAAATCAACACTTCCCACCCTAAAAATCTTACCATAGAAGCCGCTTTCTGATAATGCGTATGGTATGGGTTACAAACCGGGGAAGGCGTTAGAGGACCCGGGACAGGATTAATTGGTCCCATCTGCCGTTGACAGGACCCGGATGCCCTCGTCCCACTGATACAGCGACAACCAACCTTTTCGGAGATTGGCTACATTACTCACAAGACAAGCGAACCACGGGTGGCTGGTACCTAACTGAGCTCGGTGACGTCGGAAAGAATCGAACCACGTCAGATTACTCGGTATGGGTCTCTAGAGGAAGCAGTAGCCGAGTACGTGGTAAGAGAACTAGACTTCTGGGCCACGGTGAACGAGGAGCCCGCCGGATAACATGCATTTCGTGCGGACGGGCAAACATTTGTTGCTTATATTTTTATATGATCGCCCCACCGCACAAATGCTGAGACGATCTGAGACAGTTGAGACCATAAGTAGAACTCTTCTTTATGTAAGGGTTTTTTATGGGCATTCTGGGAAAAGCAGTATCTTAGAAGGGCAATTCAGGAGGCTTTGAAAAGCCCCACGTTCTTCGACTTCATCCTCATCGCTGCCGCTCTTCGGATTGTGCTCAGAATGACGTTGGGTGAGTATATAAAGAATTAATTAACATTAGTAACAGGCACGAAAATGGCTAAAATCAATTTTAACTCAGACGACCCCTATCAATTTGAATCCCTGCTGAACGAAGAAGACCGAATGGTACTGGAAACCGCCCGCGACTATGCCCAGAGCAAGCTTGAACCGCGCGCCATGAAGGGCAACCAGGAGGAAATTTTTGATGAGGCCATCCCCCGCGAAATGGGTGAGCTGAACCTGCTCGGCGCCACCATCGATCCGGAGTACGGCGGGGCCGGCGTCAGCCATACCGCATACGGACTGATCGCCCGTGAGATCGAACGCGTCGATTCGTCCTACCGCTCGTTCATGTCGGTTCAGTCGTCGCTGGTGATGCATCCCATCAACACCTTCGGCACCGAAGACCAGAAGCAAAAGTACCTGCCCAAACTGGCCACCGGCGAGCTCATCGGCTGCTTCGGCCTCACCGAGCCCGATCACGGCTCCGATCCCGGAGGCATGACTACCACCGCGCTCAAGGTAGACGGCGGATGGATCCTGAACGGCGCCAAAATGTGGATCACCAACTCCCCCATTTCCGATATTGCCATCGTCTGGGCCAAGGCGAAAGACAAAAAAAGCGAGGAGGGCGTTATCCGCGGCTTCATCCTCGAGAAAGACATGAAGGGCTACTCAGCACCGGTAACCCACAACAAAATGTCGCTGCGCGCATCCTGGACCGGCGAGATCATCATGGAGGATGTGTTTGTACCCGACGATCTGGCCTTTCCCGACATCCGCGGCCTCAAAGGCCCCTTCAGCTGTCTGAACAGCGCGCGGTACGGCATCGTGTGGGGAGCAGTCGGTGCGGCCGAAAACTGCTATCACCGTGCCCGCCAGTATGTAATGGAGCGCAAACAGTTCGGATATCCGCTGGCGGCCAACCAGCTCATCCAGACCAAGCTGGCCAACATGCTCACCGACATCACCCAGATGCAGCTGCTTTCATGGCGCCTTGGCGACCTGAAAGACAAAGGTCAGCTCCATCCCACCATGGTATCTCTGGCCAAGCGCAACAACTGCGGCCGCGCCCTCGACATCGCACGCACAGCGCGCGACATGCTGGGCGGCAACGGCATCACCGGTGAATACCGGGTGATCCACCACATGGTGAACCTCGAATCCGTGAACACCTACGAAGGCACGTATGACATCCACGGGCTGATCGTTGGCCGCGAGATTACCGGCATACAGGCGTTCACACCAAGAGGAAATGACCTGCCCTGAAACGGTTCAGGAAACAGACATCAGATTTCAGACTTGAGATTTCAGACATCAGATTTCAGGCATTTAAAGAGCCGGGGAATCGTGGAACCATTGCGCCGGGACACGTTCGCATTCGAGTATTCGAGTTGGAGTGTTACAGCGTTACTACGTAAGAGCATCGGCGCCTACGGGGATGGTTCTCACGGGTTTTATAGCTGCCGTAACTCGTCAAATGCCGATTCAAAGTGTTCCATCTCTTCCGGGGTTCCTATCGTAATGCGGACACAGTTCGGAAGCCCGAACGCCGGGAGCCGCCTGAGGATTACCCCTTTTCTGAGCATGGCATCCGTAAACCATTCCGCCTTTTGCTCATTTTCAAACACGGTCATCACGGAGTTGGATACCGATTCAACAAAGTGCATATCGCGGGATGACAGAAAATCGTACAGGCGTTGTCTGCCGCTGTGTACCATTTTTACTGATCTGTCCAGAAAACCGGAGTCATCGAGGGCTGCAAGGGCCGCAGCCTGGGCTGGCATGGAGGGTTCAAAGGGCAGCTTCACCTTCATCAGGTTCGATATGATCTCCTCATGGGCAAATCCGTAGCCGATTCGCAGGCCAGCAAGTCCGTAGGCTTTCGAGAAGGTCCGAAGCGTGATCACGTTGTCGAAGCGGTATTTCATGGAATCGGGATAATCCTCCACATCACGTGCGTACTCGTAATAGGCTTCATCCATGATCACCAGCACATGGTCCGGTACTTTTTCATGAAAGGCCTCAAACTCATCTCGTGTAAAATAGGTGCCGGTGGGATTGTTCGGATTGGCCAGGTAGATCACCTTTGTCTCCGGCCGGATGGCACCGGCGATCGCATCCAGGTCGAACCTGTAATCTGCGGTTAGCGGCACCATGCGCAGTTTCACCCCGCGGCTGTTGGCCAGCACCACAAAACCGATGAACGTGGCATCAGCGGTAAGTGCTTCCTCGGTATCCAGGAAAAAGGTGCGTGTGATGAGGGCCATAACACCCTCTGATCCGCTTCCTGTAATTACGTTCTCCGTTTTGATGCCGAACTGCCGGGCCAGTCGCTCCCGCAGCAGCCTCGACGCCGGATCAGGATAATTCATGATCTGATCCATCGACCGGATCACGGCCTCCCTGGCATGCGGACTGCATCCAAGCCTGTTTTCGTTGGATGCCAGCTTCGATATACGAGGCGGGTTATATTCCCGGACCACCTCCTCTATTGTTTTTCCGGCGATGTAGGGCTTCAGTGTTCGTATATGAGCAGGTACCAGCATAAGCTTACTTTTTTGCAACCAATTTAACCATTGCAGGTACATCACCCAACGCCCCGGTTTGTGTCATAAACAATGACATGCTGAGCGAGTAATTTCGCCCCTATTATAAAGGTGACACCAATCGTGCTGTTAGTACGCCTCGAATCAGGGAAGTACGGAACAAGCGAACAATTGAACAGCGAAGTGATCTGGAAAGATATCACTGGTAGCCACTAATTTTGCCCTAAACGGGCAACACCATTTTTGTGGTGACATCAACTTGTTACTGATAGCACAATCCTGAGCACTGGCCGCAGGCCGAAGACGAAGGGCGCAACACAGTGACGCCATAGGCTGAAGTCGAAAGGTGAAGTCAAAGCACTTGGGAGCTTTTTACCCCCCGGGCGAAACATTTTCTGGCAAAGGCCATAACTTGCCCGTACATTTGAAATCAACCATATTTTCCATCATATTAGTAAGAAAAGCGCTTTTAATCTATTGATCAAACATATGCAACTTACCCAGGAAGAAGTCATACAATCCATCCCGTCATATCTGCGGCAGTTTGTCGTCAAGCAACATTACGAGGAGTACACGCCCCAGCACCACGCCACCTGGCGCTATATCATGCGCAGAAATGTCAACTTTCTGAAACGTTACGCCCACCCGTCCTATCTCGACGGACTTGAAAAGACCGGTATCTCGATCGACACCATTCCCCATATCGATGATATGAATGAAAAACTGGGAAAAATCGGATGGAGGGCAGTTGTGGTGGATGGCTTTGTGCCTCCCGCGGCTTTCATGGAATACTCCGAGCATAAAATACTGGTCATCTCTGCAGAAATGAGGAATATCGGCAACATCCTCTACACACCGGCACCCGATATTGTCCACGAAGCGGCCGGGCACGCACCCATCATTGCCGATCCGCTCTACTCTGAATACCTGCAGCGCTTTGGCAAATACGGGGCCAAGGCGGTCTTTTCGAAGGATGACTATGATATCTACGAGGCTATCCGCTACCTGTCTATTATCAAAGAGTATACAAATGCGACCGACCAGCAGATAACCGAGGCCGAGCGCGATCTGGAGCAGAAACTTGCCGCATACACCATACCCTCTGAAGCCGCCGAGCTTTCCCGGATGCACTGGTGGACTGTTGAGTACGGACTGGTCGGCAGTGTAGATGTTTTCAGGTTATTCGGGGCCGGTTTGCTATCATCTGTTGGTGAGAGCAAGGCCTGCCTGAGTACCGATGTGAAGAAAATCCCCTTCAGTACCGACTGTGTCAACTATAATTACGACATCACCAAAATGCAGCCACAGCTGTTCGTTGCCGAAGACTTTCAGCATCTGATCGATGTGCTTGAGGAATATGCCAATGGGATGTGTTTCCGCAGGGGCGGCGCTGATTCTGTACGACGTGTAATCGACAGCCAGAATGTTGGTACAGCGGTTTACAACAGCGGTTTACAGGTGTCGGGGCAGTTCAACAATCTGCTCACCGACGGCAAAGGAAACGAAATCTACGTAAGTACATCCGGGCCAAGCCAGCTATCCTATGAGGATACCGAGCTTGAGGGCCATGGCACCGATTACCACAAAGACGGGTTCAGCTCACCCGTTGGCCGTATCCTCGGTCACTCAAAACCACTGGAAATGTGGAATGAAGAAGACCTGGCTGATGCCGGACTTTTTACCGGTCGGGACGGGACGCTTGCATTTGAGTCGGGCGTGGTTGTGGCCGGCAGGTTACGCAATCTGACCCGCAGACACGGAAAGCTTTTGCTTATGGCTTTCGAGAACTGCACGGTAACCGGTCCTGACGGTACGGTCCTGTTCCAGCCCGATTGGGGAGTGTACGATATGGCCGTGGGCGAACGCATTACTTCGGTCTGGTCGGGCAGTGCCGACAAGGAGAAATTCAACGTCTATCCCCCGAAATCGACCAAAACCACCATTAAGGATGAGCCCACGGCCGCAGAACTGCGCCTGTACAATCTGTACAGCAGGGTCAGGGAGATGCGGGATTCGAATTCGGTCAGCACCGCAGCATGCCGGGAGATCTCTCAGTTGTTGAGTGAGGAGTACCAGGATGAGTGGCTGCTGCGACTCGAGCTGCTTGAAATGGTCCGCAAAAACGGGATGGATGCCGACCTTGAAAAGCAACTTGACATGGAACTTCAGGCGCTCAAAAACCATTCTGATGTGTATGAGAATGTGATCTCGGCCGGTTACGATTTCATGCTGTAAGAGGGATCAATATATTTACCGGTTAATCAGCAGACAGCAGACATACCTGATGCAGGATATATTGTTGCATCAGGAGCTGACGAATCAGATTGTGTTTTGCGGGATTTTGTGTGAGTTTTAATATTACTATTATGGTACTAATGGCATTGAACATAACTATTTACTGAAATCTTTTATGACCCGAAAAACTGTTGTTGTAACCGGAGCAAGCCGGGGAATCGGCTATCAGACGGCCCTGAAATTCGCATCTGAAGGCCATCAGGTACTGGCCCTCGCCCGCTCGAAAGAAAAACTGGATGCACTCTGCCAGGAAGGGGGCGAAAGCATTACTGCTGAAGCCGTCGATCTCTCCGATGCTGCGCAGATCGCAACGTTCTGCAAAAAAATATCTGCCGCCGGAACCCGGATCGAATTTATCGTTCACAATGCCGGTCTTCTTATCAACAAGCCGTTTATGGAACTTACCGACCGTGACTGGCACGATATGCTGGAGGCCAACCTGCTATCGGGTGTGAGGCTGATCCGTGAACTGGGTGCATCCCTTAACAGTCCCGCACACATTGTGTTGATCGGCAGTATGGGAGGGTTTCAGGGCAGTTCCAAGTTCCCCGGTCTGAGCGCTTACAGTTCATCCAAAGCAGCTCTGGCCGTACTCGCTGAATGCCTTGCCACCGAGCTTGCAGCCAGCGATATCCGTGTAAACTGTTTATGCCTCGGTGCGGTACAAACGGAAATGCTGGCGCAGGCCTTTCCGGGATTTAAAGCCCCCGTATCGGCCGGAGAGATGGGTGAATTTCTGTATGATTTTACCGTAAATGGCTCCAGATTCTTCAATGGAAAAATACTGCCTGTATCGCTCAGCGACCCTGATTCCTGAATCGATGGTCTTTGCCACCCGGTTTTAAGTGAGTACAACAGTTGTGTACGTTCATGTGAAAGTGCGTCAGATGTGTAATGCTTTGGTTTATGTTCCGAAAGTATAAACTTCAAGATCGTACACTGCTATGGTTTATCCGGCAGCTGAATACACTTCTGCCGTTTCCTGCGAATATATACTAACGGTAAAAAAATTTAACTGATCTGCCTATCTTGACAGCGCATTATTATCTGAACTATTTAACTACCGGTTATCAGCGGAATAATCTTTATCCGATTTTGGAGACCGGCATAAACCAATCATTTCCATGAAACTGCGACTGACCCTCAGCTTATTGTCAATAGTTTTAATCGGCTCATTGATCCCTTACCAGAAAGCCGGTGCACAGGGGCTCCGGATTATTGCAAGCAACACTGCAATGGGAGCCCTTAACGGCGCCATGCTCGGCGGTGCCAGCATGGCACTCGCCAACAGCGACGACTGGCGCCCGCTTCGTTTTGGTGCCGGATTCGGTACTATCGCGGGGCTTGGTCTTGGCATTTACGATTTTTCACAGTCGCAGGGAGGAGTTTACACCATCGACGGGGTTTTCAACCAGGCCAACTATACCTCACAGATAATTCTGATGGACACGTTCTACGGGGCAGTAACAGGAACTCTGGTGGGTATGGCCGTTACCCTCATCATGGATGAAAAGGTGATCTACGGACTCCAGTACGGGGTTGGTGCCGGTACCTGGGCCGGTTTCGCATTCGGGCTGGTCGACGCTTTTGCAATCAGCCGCGGTCCGACCGAGTTCCGTTATGAAGATTTTGGAGATTACAGTTCTGCACCAACAGGGCAGAGTGGTATGATACAGATGCAGGTCAATAACAGGCAAACCATAGGTTTCGGGGATGTTGCCATTGGCCGTTTTCCCGATCTCAGCGGCAGGGGCAACCGCTCACAGCTTTCTGCCATAGTAACCGTAGCCTCCTGGCAACTGCGCTTTTGACAGCCGTATCAGCCTGTTTGCTCTAAAACTGAAAAACAGCAGGAATAATGCTGCCGTTTTATTCATCCCTGCTCAGTGTAGCTCCCTTTTTCGGTTCCCGGTTTGAAGTGAGTGCTTTCAGGAAGTACTTAACAGTCTGAACATGTCCTGCCGGCGAGGGATGCAGCCCGTCGGGCAGATAGTTCCACGCATCGCCCGGCCTGCCCATTCGTTCACCAACCGGATCGATGATATAACCCGCCTTGCCCGAAATCACATCCCGGTAAGCTGACAGGTCTTCTTCATCAACTATTCCATCAAAAAAGGGCACCTTTTCCATCAGTTCCGTAATAACCGGCGGTGGTGTAATCCAGATCACCGGGTTTTTGGTAACCGTCTTTATCGCGTTCTCCATTGAATTCAGGTTCTCCCAGAAATCGGCCAGGGAGGTATGGGGCCTGTCGGTGGCCACATGCAGCCGCTGCGCGTCGAACGTGCCGGCTGCGATGATCAGCCAGTCGGGTTTTTCAGCCAGTACATCCCGGTAAAAACGCTTCAGCATATCATGAGTGGTATTGTTTGAGACAGCCACGTTACTAAACTTCAGCTTAAAATCAGGCAGTGCGGTCTGAAGCATGTGCCGGAGTATTTCGAACCAGCCCTGCAGATCGTCGGTCAGGGAATCTCCGATCACCATGATCAGATCATTCTTTTTGAACGGCAATTTTTCGAGGCTTAGTGCAATTTCCTCCTCTCTTAAAAGTTCATCGGCTGCTGCCTTGGCCACTTTTACAAAAGCTTCGCGGGCATCTTTCAATTCTTCCGGCTCCAGGCCGATAAACGCTGCCACATTTGCCTCATTACGCGTACCTGGCAACAACGGGTAGCGTTTCTCCAGGTTCAGAAACTGGATAAAATAGTTTTTGATGGCTTCTTTTTCGAGATCGGTATTATTATTCTTATCTGCCATTTTAAGCTTTCATATTCATTAATCGTTTTACGAGTGCCGGAGTGCCGGTCGCGGCAGTTTTGGTTATGAATTCCACATCAGATAAACCGAAAATTTCAGGGCGCGACGGATCAATCACATAAATTGGAGTTCCCGGCCTGATCATTTGTACAAGACCTGCGGCCGGATACACTACCAGCGAAGTCCCTATAATAAGCAGAATATCGCACTCTTCAACGTGGCGGGCTGCTACCTCCATCATGGGCACCATTTCGCCAAACCAGACCACATCAGGCCTGAGCTGTCCGCCTTTGGGACAAGTATCGCCCAATGTGATCGCACCGTCCTCAATGTCGACCACGTATGATTCGTCCACGCTGCTTTTCACCTTGCTGAGTTCCCCGTGCAGGTGTACTACATGCGATGATCCCGCCTTTTCGTGCAGATTATCGACGTTCTGTGTGATGACTACCACTTCGAAGGCTTTTTCCAGATCCACCAGGGCACGGTGACCAGCGTTGGGTTGTGCCTGCCAGGCCTGTTTCCGCCTCAGATTGTAGAATTCGAGCACTTTTTCTTTATTCCGGTGCCAGCCTTCAATGGAGGCCACATCCATCACATCGTACCCCTCCCAGAGTCCGCCCGAGTCGCGGAACGTTTTCAATCCGCTTTCAGCACTAATTCCCGCCCCGGTGAGTACCGCTATCTTCTTTTTCATGATGCTAAAAACCAAAATATGAATTACAATTTGCAGTATAAGAAATCCGAAAATGATCTTTATCTGATTTCAGCCCTTACAATTGCCATTAATCAATTACCATTACGTTAATGTTACCGTCTCATTAAACAGATAACTGCCCGGTCAACCCGGTCCATCAGATATAATTGTCTATCAGGATACAATACACATCAGGATTGACTGAGTATCTGGAACCACTGTTCAGCAGAAAATCTGTCAGGCAGAAGTTTGCTCTTTTGGCATCAAAAGGTCCTCCAGAAAAAAGGCTGAAAGCTCTGTCCTGCCTGATAGACCCGATTTTGAATATATGGCATTATTTTGAGTACGTACGGTTTTTACACTTGTCTTTCGGAGCGCTGCAATTTCTTTGATACTGAAGCCTTTTAACAGTAAAAATGTGACATTTTTTTCCGCTTCAGTGAGTCCCCACTGGTCCAGCTGTTTATCAATTTCAGCACTGAGTCCGGCCATATAGGTTTTGGAAACACGTTTCCATTTCTGTGCCTGCATCTCAATATCCCTGGAAAATTGCCTCTCGGTAACGAGCGTCTGCTGAAGCCTGAAACGCCCCCTCAGAACATAGTAAACCCCAGTTAAAGCCAGTAGGGCAACCAGCGTTTCAATCGAGATATGCCAGAGAGCCACACCCTGATGATAGTCATTAAAGATATCGATGCTTGACAATATGGCAATCATCAGCAATACCAAAGCAATAAACCACCGTTCAGCCTGATTCATCCTACGGTGTCTCTGCCATTAGTGATCATCATCTTCTTCTTCCTTTTCATCATCGTTTTCATCGGTTGATCCGGATGTATGTTCCGCATCACCAAGATTAAGTTCATAGCCGATGAGATCAATCGTTTGGGTATTTCTGTCATACCCGGTAATCAGGAAACTGATCCACAAAAAAGTTAACAAAAAAAACAGTATCCCTGTAACTGGCTTTATAGAACCAATTCCCTGGCTTTCATGTGTCAGTTCTTTTTTGCCATCGAGCATAGTAAGCCAGATGGAATCCCTGTGCCTGATCTGATGCAATACAACACCTGCCAGATGTGCAATTACCGCAATAATGAATGTATTGGCAAGTAACTCATGAACCTCTTCGAAAAAATCACTATCCCTGCCGCCTGTCATTATTATGCCGGATATGATCAGACCTGCAGAACTCAGAAACATGATTACAGCCGCATAGCTTGCGGCCGGGTTATGACCCGGGTACCTTTTTGCATGTGTGAACATCACATCTTTGAGATAAACCATCAGCCCGTTCGGGCCAAGTTTGAATGATGAAAAGCGTGAGTATTTAGTACCTGTTATTCCCCAGATTATTCGCAATAGCAGTAAAAAACCGACCGTCAGACCGGCTATCATGTGATAGATAAAAATGTGGCTGTCGTCGTCAATCGTTTTTGCAATGATAAACGCAGCCAGCATTGCTAAAGCGAAAAACAAATGGAAGATCCGGAGCGGAAGATCATATACCTTTATTCTTTTCATGTAATGCCTCCATCGTGTGAATATTTTTGAATTAATATTCAAAATTGTATATGAAAAGCGCATCAGTCATTTGGTGTATACTGGCATTATTGTCTCACCAATTATTATGTAAAATGCTGCCCGATTTGAATATATTTAGGCTGGAATTACCCTGACTCATCATCTGAATATCATTATGGCAAAACCTGTTATTGGCATTCTGGAAGGCAAACATCGTTACAAAACGGAAATCAGAGCCGGAGAGCATTTTCTAATCTCCGATGAACCGGAGATATCGGGCGGCACCAATCAGGGCCCGGATCCGATTATGATGGCACTCGGCAGCTTATCAGCCTGCATCGCCATGACAATCAGGATGTATACGGAGAGAAAGGGCTGGCTATTCGAACGGTTAAATATTGAAGTCGATACGGATGTGCGAAGGATAGATTCCGAAACTGATCTTACCGAGGAAGAACGCAATTACGTGGTTGAAGGCAGGTTACGTACAATCAGAAAACTCATAACCGTTTACGGAAAACTGGATGAAAACCAGATCAAAAAAATTGGAGAGATAGCCAACAAATGTCCGGTTAACAGGATGATGAACCGCAATGTTCTGATGAAACAAACGATCAGAAAAGGTTGACGGCCATCATATCAGAAGGTCGTTGTATTACCCGGCGCAGTGTATGCGCCCTTTGATTGTTTCAGACGAAGCGGGTCCAGTCGCTGTCTTCCTCGTAGGTATCCACGATGGCCGGCAGTGCTTCATATTTGTATGCAGAAAGCATGGATTCAATTTCTGCACACAGATTATCGATGGCAGCCTGAATGAGGTCACTACGGTATCCTTTTTCACCGAGCCTGATCACCATATTCAGTGATACAGCCCTTCCAAGTACTTTTCCGAGCTCAACGAGTTTACGCTGTGCCATTTTCACATCCACCTCAAAATTCATTGACTCTTTAAGATAACCGGCGGCCTGTTCCGTGAGTGAATTACTTCGAAGGAAGTTATACAGATTGTTCTCCTTAAGCTTGCGCATGGATTTGAGTACAGACTCACTGATCTGCTGGTAGAGAATATCATTTGAACCCTCAAAAATCTGGAATGGACGGCTGTCCACAATTGCCTGGCCGGCATAGTGGTCCATCCGGTAACCCATGGCCCCGACCAGCTGCAGCAATGACTGGCCGGCTTCCTGCATATAGTCTGTTATCACTGATTTAATGGCGTTGGCAGACAGATCACTTCTGGAAAGATCAGCCTCAATCGGTGCATTTTCCGAAGTATACGCACACATGGCACTGCAAACTGTAAATGAAGACTGAATTCTGGAGAGACGGCTTTTAACCTGATCGTAGCTGAACAGGCTGGTACCGCCCACAAAACGTTTTTTGCAATGATCGACGGCCTCATCCATAATACGCTTCAAATGGCCCATACCCATTCCCGGAAACTGAAGCCTGCTCCGGTGCAGAATGTCAAGCATCATAGTAACGCCTGTAGTCCGTGGTTCAAGCTTGCAGTCACTGTCAACCGTAACATTGATCTTGTTCTTGCCATACGGGAGCATATACAGACCAAGGTTTTTATACATTTCGAGAACTTCGATACCGTTGTTGCTGCTGTCGTGGATGAAAAAATCGATATCCCTTGCAAGGTCACCATTGGAATCTTTACGCCGGGCGGTAAGCAGCCAGAAATCGGCCCAGCTGGTAAGACCGGCCCAGTGCTTGAGCCCTTTTATCCGGTATTTGCCGTCGTGTTCTTCATACCAGGTCTGCATTTTGAGCGCATCTGAACCGTGCGAAGGTTCGGTGATCATGAGTCCGCCCATGGAACCCTGGTTCACAAAACGATCGAAAACCCGTTGCTTTGTTGTTTCCTGCCCGTATACACTCAGCGGTTGCAGAAACAGGGCACCATTGATGCCGATCATCAGCGAAAGTGGCAGCGACCGGTAGGATGCAGCCTCAAGAACGGAAAGGCACTCTTTTACATATCCTCCCCGGCCGTTGTATTCCTCAGGGATGAAGACAGATAAGGGTCGGCATTCGAGAATATCCCTCATGATGAGCGGGGGCATTCCGCGCTGGATACCGATAGTATTTAAACTGGCGGTGCTACTGAATACCGACTCAAGTGTGGATCTGAAATTATCAAGATAATCCTGAAAGCTCATGGATTTTGAAGTCGGTTCGAAATGTATTTTTTTCTCTGACAAAACTGTTCTTCTGATGATAATTGACAAAATATAATATAATCAACCGGATTAAAACCAACACGGGTATTTATTCAATAGTTTCCGTATAGATGATGAAACACGGCAATCGGGGCAAAAAAAAAGGGGCTGACGCTCCGTTATGGAAGTCAGCCCCTGTAAGAAGCGATGAGGCGGC